>CAWJLN010000013.1:0-31785 GCA_963843735.1 uncultured Gammaproteobacteria bacterium | reverse complement strand
AGGCAGGGAGAGAAATGTCGAGTCAACTATGCTCCGGTAGCGTACACCGCGTGTCCAGGCTTCTCTTTGCAGGCGGTTCTCCTCTCCGGTCGGTTCATCCAACCGGGTGACTCTGAGCGGTGGGCAGGTCAGAGTGATGATTTCATTCCGAGCAGTGCGGTGCAAGTCGCCGAAGATCTGACGCTCGGCTTCATGGCTGGTAATCAGCTCGACTATCCTCTTGCTATCGTTGCGCTGTCGGGTTGCCGTGTGTTGCTGCAAATCGTTGATTGTGCCGCGCGCGCGCTGTAGCATTTCCTGCCGTTTGAGGGCCAGTGCTTCCAGGGCGATATCCGGGGAGGCCGCAATGTAGCGACGGGGCCTTTCCAGTGTGTGCGTGACCAATCCCTTCGCTTCGATCGTATCAAGCAGTCGCTGGACTTTGCCGTGGGGCAATGCCATTGCCCGCGCAATCTCGGCCGCGAATGCATCGGGATGTGTCAGCAACCAGCGGTAGGTGTCTTCTTCTTCACGGCTTATACCCAGAATGTCCAGCGGCCGCTCTCCGGCGTTTTTATCGGGTTGTGTGGTCATCAGCCGTCAGTCATACAGCGTGCAAATTGAAGGGGTGAAAGCAAGTCTTCACTATACTACTGCGCACTGCACAGGAAGCCAAGCGTGGCTTCATGGTTGCCAGGCGGACTCCGTGCCGGGATAAGCCCGCGTTACAATGGATGCAAGCGGTCGGCACGGACCGGACGCATCATTTTCAGCGATATCAGGAGGTTGGTCATGACGCACGAATTACCCCCGTTGCCCTACGACATGAGCGCGCTGGCGCCGCACATTTCGGAGGAAACGCTTGAGTACCACTACGGCAAGCATCACAAGGGCTACATAGACAAGCTCAATGCCGGCATCAAGGGCACGGAGTTCGAGAATGCGAAGCTGGAGGACATCGTCAGGAAGAGGGCCTGCTCAACATCAACGGCGAACTCCAACGACAACCACGGTGGCAGGGCCTGCTCGACGGTCCACAACCAGCATCAGCGCCACTTTGCCGCCACGGCGACTACGGCCAGCAGGACCAGCAGCGACATCATGGACGACATGCCCATCATAGTCAACATCATCAGTAGTAGATTAGTGATCATCGAGATTTGTGTCATAATTGATGAGCAATCGCGTTCAATTACAAGGTCACACCGCTACCGCATGCAGGCCGGTATCACGACATAACACTACCAGGAGGAGACGATGAAGAACAGGTGGCTGCTGTGGCTGTCGAGATGACCCCCATTTCCACGTTCATCAGCCAGCATGCTGGCGCAGATCAGGCATTGCAATGACAGGCAGGCTACGAGGTCCAGGGCCACGCCATCACCAGGTAGGCGTTCATGCCGAAGCACGCCCCGACGAAACGACGGCCACCAGCGCCCGCCCACGGCCTCCAGGACCAGGCACCAGCACGCTCCACCACACCTCAACAGCGCCACCCTTCACGATGTAATGGCCGACGAACTGGCCGATCCAGGCGGCGACGAAAATCACCGCGCCGCTGATCGCGATCGGCCATGGCAATTGCGCAAGCCCCCAGGTCGCGAAAACGAGCGCCGCGCCGACCACCGTGAAGCCGAGCGCGAGCTGGGGGAGAGCGCGAAATAGTAGACCAGCGCCAACACGATCAGCACCGTTCCCCAGTGCAGCCAGGGCGAGACCGCGAAGACCGCCGGGCGCGGAATCGCGGCAAACAGGGCCACCAGCGCCAGCATGATCAGCGGGACGCAGATCCAGTGGATGATCTTGTTGGCGTGATTGCGGTGGCTTTCGCCGTACTCGCTGAGCCAGTCTGCCAGTGCCCTCATCGGCATTTCCTGCGCGCGGACTACACTCACTATAATCATTAACCGCCCTTGCGCCAAGGAACCGCCATGTCCCGTCGCTGCCGCCACCCGATTCGCGTCGGCTTCCGCACCATCCTCGTCCTGGGCGCCTTCGCACTCGGCGGCTGCGGGCAGAGCGGAGCGCTGTATCTGCCGTCGCCCAAGGCGAAACACGCCTCCGTGCCGACGACTGCCGCGCAGGCTGCAACTTCACCTGCGCCGGCGACACGGTGAGTTCGCCTCGTCTGGTCCTGGTGGACGGCACGGCGTATCTGTACCGCGCCTTTCATGCCTTGCCGCCGCTCGCCACCGCCGACGGGCGTGCCACCGGCGCCGTCTATGGCGTCGTGAACATGCTCAAGAAGATGCTGCGCGAGGACGCGCCGACGCACGTCGCGGTCGTGTTCGACGCGCCGGGGCCGACCTTCCGCGACGAACTGTTCGCGGCCTACAAGGCCAATCGCCCGCCGATGCCCGACGACATGCGCGCGCAGATCGAACCTCTGCTCGCGGTAATTAAAGCGCTGGGACTTCGTTTGATCCGCGAGTCGGGCGTCGAGGCCGATGATGTGATCGCGACGCTGGCAAGTCGCGCCGTGGCCGATGGCTACGAGGTCGAGATTGCAACCGGCGACAAGGACATGGCGCAGCTCGTCGGACCGCACGTCACCCTGGTGGATACCATGCGCGGCACGCGGCTCGATCGCGCGGGCGTCGAGGCGAAATTCGGAGTGCCGCCCGAGCGCATCGTGGATTTGCTCGCACTGATGGGAGATACTTCAGACAACATTCCGGGCATTCCCGGCGTGGGTCCGAAGACGGCGGCCAAGTGGCTTGTCGAGTACGGCGATCTCGACGGCGTGCGCGCGCATGCCGAAGACATCGGCGGCAAGGTGGGAGAAACGCTGCGCGCACATCTCGATGCGCTGGACTTGTCGCATGAACTGGCCACGGTGAAGACGGATCTTGCGCTGGATGTCGGCCCCGGCGATCTTTTGCCCGGCGAACCCGATACCGACAGCCTGCGCAAACTTTACGGCGATCTCGAATTCAAGGGCTGGCTTGCGGAATTGACGTCCGCACCAGCTCTGGTGACGCGGGATTACGCGCTCGTCGCCGACGAAAAAGCCCTTGACGAGTGGCTCGAGAAAATTGACAAGGCCGATTTGTTCGCCTTCGATACCGAAACCACCAGCCTGAATTATCTCGATGCACGCATCGTTGGCGTTTCCTTCGCGCTCGCCCCCGGTGATGCCGCCTATATTCCGCTCGCACACAGCGAGGCCGAACCCTTTGCGCGCGACGCCGTGCTCGCGCGCCTGAAGCCGATTCTCGAAGACTCCGCACGCAGCAAGGTCGGACATCATCTGAAATACGATGCGCACGCGCTTGCGAATCACGGTATCGCGCTTGCCGGCATGCGCCACGATACCCTGCTCGAATCCTACGTGCTCGATCCGACCGCCGGGCGTCACGATATGGATTCGCTGGCCGCGCGCGTGCTCGACGAGCAGACCATCTCCTACGAATCGGTGGCCGGCAAGGGCAAAAAGCAGATCGGCTTTGCCGACGTGCCGATCGCGACTGCGGCGCCCTATGCGGCGGAAGATGCCGACGTGACGTTGCGCCTGCACGAGGTGCTGTGGCCGAAGCTTTGCGAGACCGGTCGTCTGCGCGCGGTGTATGAAGCGATCGAGATGCCGCTGGTGCCGGTGCTGTTCGCGATGGAGCGCCGCGGCGTGCTGATAGACCGCGATTTGCTCGCAAAACAAAGCGGCGAACTCGCACGCTCGATGATGCGACTCAAGGAGGAGGCCTACGCCGCCGCCGGCACGCAGTTCAATCTCGATTCCCCGGCGCAGCTCGGCGAGGTGCTGTATCAGCTTCTGGGCTTGCCGGCGCGGCACAAGACGCCCAAGGGCCAGCCTTCGACGGCGGAATCGGCGCTCGCCGAACTCGCGGACGAACACGCCTTGCCGCGCATCGTGCTCGACTATCGCGCGCTCGCGAAGCTCCGCTCCACCTACACCGAAAAGCTTCCGGCAAGCGTCAATCCCGCGACCGGTCGCGTGCATACTTCCTACAATCAGACCGGCACTTCGACCGGAAGGCTGTCCTCTTCCGACCCCAACCTGCAGAACATTCCCGTGCGCACCGAAGAAGGGCGGCGCATTCGTCAGGCCTTCATTGCGCCGGAAGGTTCGATGCTCGTCGCCGCCGACTATTCGCAGATCGAGCTGCGCATCATGGCGCATCTCTCGGGCGACGAGGGGCTGCGCCGCGCCTTTGCCGAAGACAAGGACATTCATCGCGCGACCGCCGCCGAGGTATTCGGAAAATCGCTCGACGAAGTAGATGCAAACGAGCGCCGCGCCGCCAAGGCGATCAACTTCGGGCTCATCTACGGCATGTCCGCCTTCGGGCTCGCGCGCCAGCTCGACATTCCCCGCGAGGAAGCGGGCGTGTACATCGAGCGCTACTTCGAGCGCTATCCCGGTGTGCGCGAATACATGGACGAAACGCGCAAGAATGCGAAAAAGAACGGCTACGTCGAAACGCTCTTCGGCCGACGCATGTATGTGCCGGAGATCGCGAGCCGCAACGGCCAGCGCCGGCAGGCTGCTGAGCGCGCCGCGATCAATGCGCCGATGCAGGGCACGGCCGCGGACATCATCAAGCGCGCGATGATCACGATTCACGCCTGGTGCGGCGTGCAGAGTGTGCCGGTGCATCTCATCATGCAGGTGCACGACGAGCTGGTGTTCGAAGTCGCCGCGGATTTCCTTGGGGAAGCGACTGCGAAGATTCGCGAATACATGCAGGGCGCGGCCGAACTTTCGGTGCCGCTCGTCGTGGATATCGGGCAAGGCGCTAACTGGGACGAAGCGCACTAGCAGGCCACTGAGAGCTACTGCGCTCGGCATCTTGAGCGCGGGCGGTGCTCGGCATCCTCATTTACCCGTCTGTAAACTGCGGTGCCTGCGCTCCGGCCGCGCTCAAGATGCCTTCGCTCGCTACGCTCTCAGTGACCTGCAAGGAGATTTAACGTCGGTGGTGGGCGGTAGCGTGTACACTTTGGCCAATCTGTGTCGGTAGTCTCGGGAGGCCCATCATGCGTTTTACGTTTTTAAGCATCTTGATTTGCGTGGCTTCGACGGCCTTGGCGGCGACGCCGCCTGCGCCGTCGGCTACGGCCTCGGGGGCGCTCACGCTGACGCAAATCATGGCGAATCCGGACTGGATTTCGGTACCGCCGGAGAACCCCTATTGGGGCGCGAACGGCAAGACGGTTTACTATTCCGAGCGCCCTCATGGCGCGCCGGTCGCGACGCTTTATGCCGTGAACATCGGCTCCGGCGATACGCATCGGGTCGCCGACAAGGATGTCGCGACAAGCGGTTCGTCCGAATCCGATTACGACCGTAACCGCACGCGCGAGGTATACGTCTCGCAAGGCAATCTGTATATCAAGAACGTCGCCACGGACCGGGTAACGCAGCTCACGCGAGGCATCCCGGTGAGCGAGCCGCAGTTCATGGCAGACGGTCAGGCGGTTTCCTATCTTGTGAACGGCGACATCATGGTGCGCGACCTCGCGAGCGGACTCGTCCGCCGCGCGGCAATCGTGAAGACCCAGGCGCCGCCCGACCGGGAACAAGGTCCTTATCAGTACTACAGCGCCGAGCAACTGCGCCTGTTCAAGGCGCTGCAAAAGGACAAGACCGACGCGCAGGCCGCGCTTAGGCATGCGCAGGCCCTGGCGGCGGCTTCGGGCGACGCGGGCGCCGAACCGTTCTATATCGGCGCCGACGTCAAAGTCATCCGGCGTTCGCTTTCTCCCGACGGCAAGTGGATGTTGCTCATCACGATACCTGCGAACTACGATGCCGGGCCGCACGGCAACATGCCGAATTACGTAACGCCGAGCGGGCGCATCGCGATGGAGCCGGTGCATCGCCGCGTGGGCTGGAACGATCCGGCGCCCCAGCGGGCGATGCTGCTCGATCTCGCGCATCACAAGCAGTACCAGCTTGATTCGACGCAACTGCCGGGAGTCGGGAAAGATCCGCTCGCGAAGCTGCGCAAACAGGCGGTCGCCTGGGACGTGAAGCACGGCATTTCGCGCGCGAAGGCGGAGGCTTCGGTGAAGGCACCGAAGATTCGTCCGCTGCAGATCTGGGGCATCGCCTGGAGCGACGACGGCGCGCGGCTCGCGATCATGTTCCGCAGCATAGACAACAAGGACCGCTGGATCGCGACGGTGGACTTTGCCCACGACATGAAACTCGTCACCCGCAACCGGTTGACCGATCCGGCCTGGATCAACTGGGACTACAACAGTTTCGGCTGGCTGCACGACAACGCCAGCTTGTGGTATCTGTCGGAGCAAAGCGGATACTCGCAGCTCTACATCGAAAACGTCGCGAGCGGAAAGACGCGCCAGATGACGCGCGGGCGCTTCGAAGTCAGTCATCCGGTGGCGAGCCGTGACGATCGCTACATCTACTATCGCGCGAACAGAGGCGATCCGGGTATTTACAACATCTACCGGCTCGACGTCGCGAGCGGCAAGAGCGAGGCACTGACGCAGCTTGACGGCATGAGCGGCATGCAGCCTTCCATGGAGACGGATACAAGCTTTGCGCTTTCGCCGCAGGGCGACAGGATTTTGTTCTATGGTTCGACCATGCTGCGCCCGCCGGAACTCTACGCGGTTTCGACGACACCCGGCGCCAAAGACGAGCGGCTCACGCACACGATCAAGCCCGCGTTTGCCGCCGTCAACTGGATCGTTCCGAAAATCGTGAACATTCCCTCGGCGCATTTCAAGGGCACGCTGCGGGCGCGCGTGTATCTTCCGCATAACTACGATCCGAACAAGCGCTACGCCGGCGTCGCCTTCATTCACGGCGCGGGCTACTTGCAGGACGCCCATAGCGGATGGTCCTACTACTTCCATGAAATGATGTTCAACAACTTCCTCGCCCAGCACGGCTACGTCGTGGTGGACGTGGATTACCGCGGCTCCAAGGGCTACGGGCGCGACTGGCGCGCGGCGATCTATCGGCACATGGGACATCCCGAGGTCGAGGACATTACCGACGCCATGCATTGGCTGGAGCAGAAATACAACGTCGATCCGCAGCGGCTCGGCGTGTACGGCGGCTCTTACGGCGGCTTCATGACCTACATGATGATGTTTCGTGCGCCGGGTCTCTTCCAGGCGGGGGCTGCGCTGCGCCCGGTCGCCGATTGGGCCAATTACAACGACCTCTACACCTCCGACATCCTCAACCGCCCGGCGATGGACCCCGAAGCCTACGAGATCAGCTCGCCGATTCACTTCGCGCAGAATCTGAAAGGCGAGTTGCTGATCGAGCAGGGCATTGAAGACAACAACGTCTTCTTCCAGGACACCGTGCACACGGTGCAGAAGCTCATCGAGTTGAAGAACCCGCACTTCCAGGTCGCTTTCTTCCCGCTGGAGCATCACGGCTTCGAGGCGCCGAGCGCCTGGCTTGACGAATACCGCCGCATCTGGAAGCTCTTCTGCAGTTACGTGAGCCCGCGCGAGAATTGCCAAACCGACCGTTAGCGGCGTTTCGACTACTGAGTTTCCTTCAATTATAGGCTGATCCCCCCTTGCAATCGAGGGGGTAGGGGTGTTAAATGGCACTTGGGCCTGCTGGCCCAACTAGTAGCTGTAGCAGCGGACCCGATTTTAACTACCCATATGGAGGGTTCAGCCATGCTACGTTTCAAAATTATCGGGGGGGGGGGTAGCGCTTCTACTCCTGGCCTCCCTTTTTTCTACTCCAGCCTTTGCTGGTGGTCGCGGCATACTCCGTTGCGACACTTGCACGAGGGTTAACGATTTCTCGGTAACCGCGGAAAATTACGTGATAACGAACGTTGATCCGCCTGAACTCGGATTAAATCGCTACTACTTTGTAATTTTCAACCTAGCCGATAACTTGTTGGGACAGGTCATAGTAACGCGGTTCTATGACTACGAAACCCGGAGACTCACCACGCACGTTACTGCATTGACTGGGACTATAGGAGATATGCAGCAAACATATAGGGTTGCATTTCCGGATTTCGGTATCACCTACATTCCTGCCGGTGTCGCGAGTACCTTTACCGGATCTGGTCAGCAGACTGTTGTTGGGCCTTATCTGGCCGATTACTTCGCCGACTCCAATCCGGTGCAGGGCATGACGACATTGGCGGTATTCGCCGACTACACAAGTGCGGTGTATCAACTTACTGATGCGGCAACTTCCGATTGGACGATGGTATCGTCGAGCGGTCACGACTCCGCCGGTTATCCATTGGACGATAATGCTCAGCCAGTGACAATGGCGTCACCGCCAGCAACAATTATCACGCCAAACAACCCTCCTCTGGTTGATCCGCATTCAGAGGGCGGAGGTTACGGCGTCGATATTTTTGGGCTCGCGATGTGGGTTAATGGTGTGATCTACTGCATGGAAGACGGTTGTACTCATATCCACGGAAGCTGAGATTGGCAAGTCATGAGGTTGCTTCCGGATTCGCCTCGCTACCGTTTGGCGGTTGTAGTACCGCTTGCGGCGGTAGTGGCATTTGGACTCTTTCTTGTGACAGCCTTACTCGTGCAACAACGCGCACCTTCTGCGGCGCCGCCGGTGCCGCAGAAGGTGACTTTGCTGCAACATGTCCCACTACGTGCCGTAGCGGGAGGCAAGGCGGGTTCTCATAAGGCAGCGAGAGGCATGGCGAGAATAGGCGCGCGTGGATCTTTGCTACGGGCGCCACCGCCAATGCTTTCTCCGAGTTTGCTCTTGCCGGCCTCCGGAGTATCCAACGTGGAATCACGAGTACCGATGCGGTTTTCTGATCCCAACAAGTTGGATAAGCTGGTTGCTACTGCAACCGTGGGTTTTCTAGGACTTAGAGGACGAGGTCACGGCCATCGAAAATGGGTAGGAGCCGGGAGTGGCCTCTTTTACTTGCCGGACAGCGGAATACGTGTACACCAACTTCGTTATACATGCAACCATGTGCCGTTAAGTAGAAAGTCGAGGGAGATGACGGCATTTGTTTCGGCATTAGTGACAAGCAATGGCCGTGTAAAAGACGTGAACGTCACGAGCGCTGCGATGATCCAGGGAACATCAGAGGATAGCTTACGCAAGGCGATGGAAGGCGGCTGGCGCTTTGAGCCTTTAGTAATCAATGGAAAGGCCACAGCCTTCAGGCTGAGATTCGTGACCACCGTAGAAGCGAGCATGGAGGGGGTTATTGCAGTTCATTGTTGGTGGGGAAATTTCAACGAAGTACATCGCGGAACGCTTACCCCGACCTGGATTGTGTATTTACCCAAACAGGGCTTGCCGATTGCGTACGCCTATATTGCGCCACAGCACTTGGGGGAGGCGCCCGGTGGCCTTGCGCCGGCTGATGATGAACGGGGGGGTAACCCATGAAATCTCGCCATTTATTGCTGCTGTTGTTATTTGCGCTCGCAGGGTGCAGTTTGGGTCCGCAGCCGCCGCAGGTGGTGGGCCGGATACGAGCACCGATTGATTTTCACGCCGTGCGATTGTACGTGCCGCAATGCAAGCCGCCGCACTACGAAGTGGTGGCGAAACTGGATGCCAGCAAACTCGGTAATTTCTCCTCCTACGAATTCAATATGCGCTGGATCGGCGAGCTGCGCCGGCAGGCCGCCGGTTTCGGCGCCAACGGCTTGCTGCTGACACCAATCAGCACCGCCGAAACGTGGGGACCTATTCGGCATGGTCCGGCGTTCAAAGTCTTGGCCATCTGGGAGCCGCCGACGGAAGCACCGGCGACCACAACCTCAATGTGGGCCAAACCTTGCCAGCAGACCGCAAAGCGGTTACGTTATCGTACCTTCAACGACGTGCCGGGTAATTCCAATGTCGGCCGCGTGGGAGGAAGCGAAGGGTCGGGAGGCCCTTGAGCGGAGGCGACTAAAGATATGCGCCCCTTGGTTTTTCGATTTCTTGCGTTCGTTGCGGCGTCGGCCTTGACGATGCTTTCGCCCGCTCTCGTCTTCGCGCAATCACAAGCCGCGCAAACCCATGCGGTGCCGCTTGCTTCGGTTAACGGCCCGGCGGTGACGAATTTGAGTCCACTGGTGGTGACGGGCCACAAACTCTATCTTCCGGTTGCGCTCCAGATGATCAAGAAGGCGCTCAAGCGTCACGTCAATTTCCGGCATGAAAATCTCGACAAGATGGTGTGCCAATTTACCGGTATCACCGGCACCCATTTCCAGACGCTGGATTGCCGAACCAATTGTCAGCGTCTCATCCAGTCCGAGGCCGTACAGGGCTTTCACATCAGTCACCAGATCTGCGGCTCTGGCGGCAATGCGCCCGACGTGGTCGGCACGCCCGGCCAAATGGCCATGACCGTCGTCAACTTTACCGACCAGCATCCCATCAATCGCGGCGCGCTGCTCGAATTGCTCAAGAAATTGCCGCCGGCGAATTCGAGTTACACGCTGCGGGTAACGGATCACGGCAAGGTGGTCGCCGAGTACGTGTTCAAGAACGGCGACCTCGTCAGCGTCCGCGAGATCAAGCAGAAAAAGTGAAGGAAGACCTGCGCGCCGATCGTGGGACTACAGTTTTTGCCCGCGTTGCCAGGGGATGGCGGCCGCATCGAGTTCGGTGGTGAGCCAGGCTGTTGCCGCATCCACCGCGGGCGGCAAACCCTTGAGGCCGATCTCCACGCGCCATGGCTTGCCGCCGGCGGGCAGACTCGAAAGGCGCACGTCGGGGTGAGCGGCAAGCAGGCAATCCATTAGTGGCACGAGTTCGCTTTCCGGCGTGTCCTGCACCTCGATCAGTTGTTCGATGCTGCGTTCGCGCCGACGTTCGCGATAGCGTTCGTCGAGCACCCAGGTCAGCATGCGCGCCGACATGTCCGGGAAGCCGGGCAGGAAGTGAAGATCGCCGAGGCTGAAGCCGGGAATCAGTCCCGGCGGGTTGGGGATGAGCGCGGCGCCCTGCGGAACCTCCGCCATGCGGATGCGGTTGGGATAGGCGTTTTCGCCGAAGCGATCCTCGAGCAGTTTCACGATGTCCGCATGACGGATCAGCGGCACATCCGCGGCGGCGGCGGCCGCGGGCCGGGTGACGTCGTCGGGCGTGGCGCCGATGCCGCCATAGCTGAAGGCGAGATCGCCCGCGGCAAGCGTTTCGCGGAACACCCGCGTCAGGACGTCGAGATCGTCGTGCTCGATGCGCACCCAGTCCACGCCGAGTCCGCGCTCGCCGAGCAGGCGCGAAGCATTGGCGAGATGCGCGTCGCGACGTTTGCCCGAAAGCAGTTCGTCGCCGATCAGGATCAGTCCAATGCGGTCGCTCACAGCGCAAGCCCCAGTTGTTCGGCGCGGCCGGGCACGCGGAAGCGATCCCTGCGCAGTTCCACGCCTTTGCGAACGAGACCGTGGCGGCGGACGGCAAGCGCGAAGCGCTGGGCGATGAGCGCCGCCCACTGGCCTTGGCCGCGCATGCGCGTGCCGAAATGCGAGTCGTAGAGTTTGCCGCCGTGCAGTTCGCTGAGGATGGCGAGCACTTTCGCGGCGCGTTCGGGATAGTGTGCGCGCAGCCAGGCGGGAAAGAGTTCGGCAAGTTCGTGCGGCAGGCGCAGCACCACGTAGCCGGCGGAGTGGGCACCGGCGTTGGCCGCGGCTTCGATAATGCGTTCGATTTCGGCATCGTTGATGGCGGGGATGACCGGCGCGACCAACACGCCGACCGGCACGCCTGCGGCGGCGAGACGGCGCATTGCCTCCAAACGCCGGCGCGGAGCGGTGGCGCGCGGTTCCATGCGTCGCGCGAGTTCGCGATCGAGCGTCGTCACCGAAAAGCTCACCGTGACGAGTCCATCGGCGGCCATCGGCGCGAGCAGATCGAGATCCCGTTCGACCAGCGCCGACTTGGTGACGATGCCGACCGGATGTTTGTGCGCCGCGAGTACTTCGAGGATGCGGCGCGTGAGCCGTGTCCTGCGCTCCACCGGTTGGTAGGCGTCGGTGTTGATGCCGAGTGCGATCGGTGTCGGCTGGTAATTTGGTGCCGCGAGTTCGCGCGCGAGCAGTTCCGGCGCATCGGGTTTGTAAAAGAGTCTGGTTTCGAAGTCGAGCCCCGGTGAAAGTCCCAGATAACTGTGCGTCGGTCGGGCGAAACAGTAGGAGCAGCCGTGTTCGCAGCCCCGGTAGGGGTTGATCGAACGCGAGAAGCCGACGTCGGGCGAGTCGTTGTCGGTGAGCACGCGCCGCGCGCGATCCACACTCAGTGTGGTGCGCGGCTTGCCTTCTTCCGTGGGCGGGAACCAGCCGTCGTCCTCGCGCTCGCGCGCAAGCGATTCGAAGCGCCCTTCGGGGCGCGTCACCGCGCCGCGGCCCTTGACGAGGGTGTCGGGAATCCGTTCGTTCATGCGGTCATGGTAAACGAGCCGGTAAGCTATGCGGCAAGTTTTTGGCTGCGGGCCGATGAGCGAAGAATCCTCCGCCCTGCCGGCGCAGCCGGGGCTCGCGCCGCGGGCCTTCCTGCTCGCTTTCGATCGCGTGGTGCGCGCGCTTTTCCGCATCGAGGAAAGCGGCTTGCCCGCGCGGGTGCCCGGGCGTTGCATGATCGTCGCCAATCATCGCCGCGACGCCGATATTCCCATACTCGGCGCATTCCTCGGCCGCGCGCGCGGGGGCCGCATCACCGGCGTCCTGCCGCATTTCGTTGCGCGCGAGGATTTGTTCGATCCCGACTTCCTGTGGAACTACTGGCGTTCGCCCTGGCTGGTGCCGGCGCGGCTGGTCTCGCCGGCGATTCCGCTTGCGCGCATTCTCAAGGTGTTCAAGGCGCATCCGATCCACCGCATCCCGGAGCAAAGTCTCGCCGTCGTGCTCGGCGACATTCGCCGCCATCTCGGCGAGCATCGCCTCGGCGAAGTGCTTAACCGGCGCTGGGCGGCGCGGCTCGAAGCAGCCGGCGCAGATTTGTCGCAGCCGATTGCCCGGCTGCTTCGTCGGGCGCGCGAATTCGAGCCGCTGATCGGTGGTGGCTGGGGACATCGGCGCCTCAATCGCGAGATCTTCCGCCGGCTCAAGCCCATCGAGCGCGCTCGCATTGCGGCCCATCTGGCCGTTTTCACCGAGGTGCTCGTGGGCGGCGAGACGGTGATGCTGGCTCCCGAAGGCGCCAATTCGCCCGACGGGCATTTCCAGCGTCCGCGCGCCGGTGCCTGGCGAATCGCGCATGATGCGGGGCCGGCATTGCCGGTGCTGCCGGTCGGGCTTGCCTACGATCCGAGTATCGGGGGCGGGCGGATGCGCGTATTCGTGCATGCCGGGGAAGCCTTCAAGGCCGGAGACTATCCACGCCGCCGCGATTTCGACGCCGCCGTCGCCGCTGCCATTCTGCGGGCCACCCCGGTCACGGGGTCGCATCTCGCCGCTCATCTGGTGCTGCGCGCCGGCGCCGGAGAGACAGTGGGACCGGCGTCGCTGGAGACCTTGAACGGGAGCTTCGGCGCCGCGCTTGCCGCGTCCGGCTTGCACGTTGCGCCGGATGCCGCCGCCGAGCCCGAACGGCGTTTTGCCTGGTTCGAGCGCGCCGGGCTGCTCGAACGGCATGGCGGGGATTACCGGCGCTCGCAGCTTTCCGCGCCTGCGCCCGGCTGGGGCAATCGTGCCGCGCTCGCGGTCTATTTACGCAACGAGCTGGCCTCGGTTGCGAGTCTGGCTCCCGCGGCGGCGGCTGCCCATGGCCTCGCGCCGCCACCTTACGCGCCGTGGCTGGAGTAAGCTGCAGGACCTGCCGCGGCTTATGCGGTCCCAAGCTCAAGCATCAGGAGAATTTCCCATGCACATCAGACAATATGCGGTGATTACGGTTCTGGCGATGGCGGCTGCCGGTCTCGCGGCCTGTGCCTCCTCGGGCAGCGGCTGGAATGGCGGGAAGACTCCCCAGCCCGCCCCGGCGCCGAGCGGACCTTATCCGCTTGCGCAGCAAACACTGGATCGCATGACGACGACGGATTCCAGCCTGCGGCGCTTCATTGACAATGCCTACGGTTATGCCGTGTTCCCGACCGTGAGCAAGGGAGCGTTGATCGTCGGCGGCTCCTATGGCGAGGGGGCGGCATTCCAGGGCGGGCAAATGGTGGCGAAATGCAGCATCGCGAAGGGCTCGATCGGCGCCCAGATCGGGGGAGAGACCTACAGCGAGGTCATTTTTTTTCAATCCCGCCCGTACTTCGACCAGTTCGTGAGCGGGCATTTCACCTTTTCAGCCGGAGTTTCGGCGATCGCCATCACGGCGGGCGCGGCGGCGGATGCTGCCTACAGCCACGGCGTAGCGGTATTCATCTCGCCCAAAAGGGGATTGCTGGCGTCGGCCGCAGTCGGCGGGCAGAACTTCAGCTGCCATAAACCGCGGGAAAAGCCGGCGCACTGAAACGACGCTCGCCGGCTTTCCGGTTGCGCGCACGTCGCAACCGTTGAAGTCCTTTACACCTCCGGTTAAAATAACCCGGATATCTAGAACGTTGGCGCGGCGTCGCGCCCATCGGCGCGGATGCAAAAAGTTCTGATCAGCCTGCTCGCGATTCAGGCGTTAACGACGCTGGCTATCGCGATCGGCTTTTATGTCGCTTTTAGCAAGCTGGGTGTAGCGGCGGCGGCGCTCTACGGAGGTGCGACCGCGATGGTGCTCTCGGCGCTCCTCGCCTGGCGGATGCGGCGGGCTTCGCGCCCGGGAGCGGGCTTCACGGGCCTGTATCTGGGAGCGCTGGAGCGCATGGTATTCGTGGCCGCGGCCTTCGTATTGGCGCTTGCGGTCCTGAAGCTTGCGCCGCTCGCGCTGATTGTGGGTTTTGTGGGCGCCGAACTCGCCTACTACGTTGCGGCCGGCCTGTTCCGGCGCCGCACTTGAACAAGGACTGGGGGATTTGATGGCGGTCAAGGGCGGCGAAAGCGCTGGCGAATACATTACGCACCATCTGACCGACTGGTGTCTCGGCTGCAATCCGCAGACGCACCAGCCGAACGGACTGGTGGATTTCGGCGCCTTCAATCTCGATCTCATCCTGATTTCGCTGTTGTGCGCAATTGGCTTGATCGCCATTGCCTGGTTCATGAGCCGACGCTGGAGCGTGGACAATCCGGGACGCTTCCAGATCGCGATGGAATCCATCGTGGAATACATCGGCGATCAGATCCGCGAGGTTTTCCCGAAGGCGAACAACTACGTGGGCGCGATGGCGCTCACGATCTTCACCTGGGTGTTTCTGATGAACGCGATGGATCTGATCCCGATTGATCTGATTCCGTCGATCGCGGCCGGGGTCGGGCATGTAGTCGGCGCCCAACCTCCCGTGTATTTCCGCGATGTGCCGACGGCTTCGCTCGACACGCCGTTTGCAATGGCGATCGTGATCTTCGTGTTGATGGTCTTCTATCAGTTCAGGGCCAACGGTGTCGTGGGCTACTTCAAGCGTTTTCTGGTCCATCCCTACGGAAAGTTCGGCGCGCCGGCCAACCTGGTGACGACGCTGATAGACGATCTGGCGAAGCCGGTGAGTCTGGCGCTGCGACTGTTCGGCAACATGTTCGCCGGCGAATTGATCTTCGCCCTGCTCGCGCTGCTGACGCTTGGTGCGCTCTCGCCGCCGAGTTGGAGCGTGGCCATTTGGGCCCCGACGCATCTCGCGACGGGTTTCGCCTGGAGCGTATTCGATCTCTTGATTGCGACACTGCAAGCGTTTATTTTCGGCGTGCTCGCGATCGTCTACCTGGGCATGGCCCAGCAGACGGCGGAGCACTAGTGTGCGTCGGACCGTGGGCTTTCGCCGGGGCGGCCGAACGGATTAGCTGGATTTTAATGTTGGTTTTTTGAGGAGTAGAGCAACGTGAATCCAGCTTTAATCGCAGAAATCGTTACCGGCACGGCCATCGGCGTCGGCGCCATGTTCGCCGCGGCGGGCCTGGGTTCGGCCATCGGCTGGGGCCTGATCTGTTCCAAGACCCTGGAGGGCATCGCGCGCCAGCCGGAGATGAAGCGGCCCGCTGATGGTGAACATGTTCATCTTCGCCGGACTGATGGAGTCCTTCCCGTTCATCCTGTTTGGCGTGGCGATGTGGTTCCTGTTCGCGAACCCGTTCGTGAGCGCCTTTCACCAAGTTTGTCAGCACCGCCGCCGGCGCGGGGCACTAAGCGTTCCCGACGGAATCGACGGGAGGAATGCCATGGTAGCCATTACCGGAACGCTGATTGTCCAGATCATCGTTTTCCTGCTTCTGATCTGGTTTCTCAAGGCCAGCTTTGGGGGCCGCTGATGAGCGTGATGGATGCGCGCAAGAAGCGCATCGCCGACGGCATTGCGGCCGCCGAGCAGGGCCAGTGGGAACTCGAGGAAGCCGAAGAGCGCGTCGCGGAAGCGATCGAGGAAGCCCGCCGCCGGGCGACCGAGATCATCGACAATTCCAACCGCCGGGCACGGGAAATCGTCGATGCGGCACGCATCGAGGCGGAAGGCGAACGTACGCGCGAACTCGAGCGTGCGCGCACGAGATCGAACAGTCCGCGCGTCAGGCACGCGAAAGCCTGCGTGGCGAGTTTCGCCCGCGTCTCCGCCGCCGCTGCCGCGACGCATTCTCGAGTGCGAGCTCGACGAGAAGAAGCACGCATCGCTGGTGGACGAATTCGCGGAAAAACTTTTCAATGGCTGATTACGCAACGCTCGCCCGGCCCTACGCGCGCGCCGCTTTCGAGTATGCGCACGAGGAAGATGCGCTCGCGCGCTGGCAGAATTTTCTCGGTCACCTTGCCGAGCTGGTCGCGCTTGCGCCAGTGCGCGATCTCATCACCAGTCCCGAGGTCGGGGCGCGACGAACGCGCGGAGCTCATCGGCGAGATGGCCGCCGAAGCACCTGCCCGAGGGCGGCGCCAACCTGCTGCGCCTGATGGCCGAGAACGGCCGGCTCGAAGCGCTTGCCCGCCGTGGCCGCGGAATTCGCGCGTCTTGCGGCCGAGGCCGAAACCACGGTCAAGGTCGCGATCGAAACCGCGGTGCCGCTGGAAAAGCAAGCATCCGAACGTCTGCGTCGAGGCGCTTGGCAAACGACTTGGGCGCAAGATCGAGGCAAACTTCGAGGTTGTGCCCGAAATCATCGGCGGCGTCGTGATGCGCATCGGCGATCACGTCATGGATGCGTCGCTCGCCACCCGTCTGCGGCGGCTTGCGAGCGCCATGGCCGGCTAAAGGAATTTCAAAGGAACCACTCAGTCATGGATCAACTCAACCCTTCGGAAATCACCGCGCTCATCAAGGAGCGCATCGAACATTTCAAACCCGCGACGGAAGAGCGCAACGTCGGCACGGTGGTGGCCGTCTCCGACGGCATCGTGCGCATCCACGGACTCGGCGACGTGCAGTACGGCGAAATGATCGAGTTCGCGGACGAGGTGTACGGCCTCGCGCTCAATCTGGAGCGGGATTCGGTCGGCGCCGTGGCGCTGGGCGAATACGTCGGCATCACCGAGGGCAGCACGGTGAAGACCACCGGGCGCATCCTCGAAGTGCCGGTAGGCGAGGCGCTCCTCGGCCGCGTGGTGGACTCGCTCGGGCGTCCGCTCGACGGCAAGGGTCCGATCAAGGCCGAGGAAACCTATCCGATCGAGCAGGTCGCGCCGGGCGTGATTTCCCGCCAGTCCGTGTCCCAGCCGGTGCAGACGGGTCTCAAATCGGTGGACGCGATGGTGCCCGTCGGCCGCGGCCAGCGCGAGCTGATTATCGGCGATCGCCAGACCGGCAAGACCGCCGTCGCCGTGGACACCATCATCAACCAGCGCGGCACCGACATCAAGTGCATTTATGTCGCGATCGGCCAGAAGGCCTCTTCGGTCGCGAGCGTGGTGCGCGAAGCTGGAAGAGACACGGCGCGATGGCGCACACCATCGTGGTCGTCGCCTCGGCGGCGGAATCGGCGGCGCTGCAGTACATCGCGCCCTACTGCCGGCTGCGCCATGGGCGAGTATTTCCGCGATCACGGCGAGGATGCGCTGATCATCTACGACGATCTCACCAAGCAGGCCTGGGCCTATCGGCAGATTTCGCTGCTGCTGCGCCGCCCGCCGGGTCGCGAGGCGTATCCCGGCGACGTGTTCTATCTGCATTCAGCGCCTGCTCGAGCGCGCGGCGCGCGTGAATGCCGAGTACGTCGAGAAGTTCACCGACGGCAAGGTCAAGGGCAAGACCGGATCGCTCACGGCGCTGCCGATCATCGAGACCCAGGCGGGCGACGTCTCCGCCTTCGTGCCGACCAACGTGATCTCGATTACCGACGGACAGATTTTCCTCGAATCGGATCTGTTCAACGCCGGCATCCGCCCTGCGATCAACGCCGGCCTTTCGGTATCGCGCGTCGGCGGTGCGGCGCAGACCAAGATCATCAAGAAGCTCGGCGGCGGCGTGCGTCTCGCGCTCGCGCAGTACCGCGAGCTTGCGGCCTTCGCGCAGTTCGCCTCCGATCTCGACGAGGCCACACGCCGGCAGCTCGAACGCGGCCAGCGGGTCACGGAGCTGATGAAGCAGAAACAGTACTCGCCGCTTTCGGTCGCCGGAAATGGCCTTTTCGCTGTTTGCCGTGAACGAGGGCTTTCTCGACGAGGTGGAGATCGAGAAGATCGGCAGCTTCGAGGCCGCGCTTCACGATTATCTGCGTTCCGAACAGAAGGACCTGCTCGCGAAGATCAACGCGAAGCGGCGACTACAACGACGAGATCGCCGCCGAGATGCGCAAGGTGATGGAGCACTTCAAAACCCACGGGGCCTGGTAGGAGAACGCATGGCAGCGGGCAAGGAAATCCGCACCAAGATCGCCAGCATCCAGAACACCCAGAAGATCACCCGGGCGATGGAGATGGTGGCGGCGAGCAAGATGCGGCGTGCGCAGGAGCGCATGGCCGCCGCGCGCCCCTATGCCGAGCGGATCCGCGCGTGGTGGCAAGCCACATTGCGCACGCCATCCCGAATATCGCCATCCGTTTCTCGTCGAGCGCGAGGCGAAGAACGTCGGCATCATCGTGATCACGACCGATCGCGGTCTCTGCGGCGGGCTGAACGTCAAACCTGTTCCGGCGCACGCTGCATCTCGCGAGGGAATGGAAGGAGAAGGGCGCCGGGCTGAGCTTCGGCCTTGTCGGCACCAAGGCGGCGCGCCTTCTTCCGTCACGTCGGCGGCGACGTGCCGCCCAGGCGGACAAGCTCGGCGACCGTCCCGGCATGGAGCAGCTCGTCGGCCTCATGAGCGCGATGATCTCGGCCTATCGACGAGGGCAGGATAGACCGGCTGCTGATCGTCGAGAACCAGTTCGTGAACACCATGAGTCAGCAGCCGCGTGTCGAGCAGCTGCTGCCGATCCCGCCGTCGGACAAAGCCATGAGCGACGGTCACTGGGATTACATCTACGAACCCGAGGCGCGCGAAGTGCTCGATTTCGTGCTGCGCCGCTACATCGAGTCGCAGATTTTCCAGGCGTGGTGGAGAACGTCGCCTGCGAGATGGCGGCGCGCATGGTGGCGATGAAGAGCGCCTCGGGACAACGCGGGCGAGTTGATCGAGGAGCTGCAGCTCGCCTACAACAAGGCGCGGCAGGCGGCGATTACGCAGGAGATCGCGGAAATCGTCGGCGGCGCGGCGGCTGTTTAGAGCAATTATTGCACAGTGAGAACTTGGAGAATGACTTTGAGTAAGGAAAAGACGAGCAAAGGAACAATCGTGCAGATCATCGGCGCGGTGATCGACGTGGAATTTCCGCGCGAGGCCGTGCCGCAGATTTACAGCGCGCTCAAGGTCGACAAGGCGGGGCTCACGCTCGAAGTCCAGCAGCAGCTCGGCGACGGCGTTGTGCGCGCGATCGCGATGGGTGTTTCGGAAGGACTCGAGCGCGGTCTCGAAGTCACCGACACCAAAAAGCCCATCAGCGTGCCGGTCGGCAAGGCGACGCTGGGGCGCATCATGAACGTGCTCGGCGAGCCGGTGGACGATGCCGGTCCCGTCGAGGCCGAGGAACACTGGTCCATCCATCGCGACCCGCCGAGTTTCGAAGAGCAGGCCGGCAGCCAGGAACTGCTCGAAACCGGCATCAAGGTCATCGATCTGCTGGTCCGTTCGCCAAGGGCGGCAAGGTCGGGCTGTTCGGCGGCGCGGGCGTCGGCAAGACCGTCAACATGCTCGAACTCATCCGCAACATCGCCACCGAGCATTCCGGTCTGTCGGTGTTCGCCGGCGTCGGCGAGCGCACCCGCGAGGGCAACGACTTCTATCACGAGATGAAAGACTCGAACGTGCTCGACAAGGTGGCGATGGTGTACGGCCAGATGAACGAGCCGCCCGGCAACCGCCTGCGCGTCGCGCTCACCGGTCTCACGCTGGCGGAGTACTTCCGCGACGAGGGCCGCGACGTGCTGATGTTCATCGACAACATCTACCGCTACACGCTCGCCGGCGTCGAAGTTTCGGCGCTGCTCGGGCGCATGCCCTCGGCGGTGGGCTACCAGCCGACGCTCGCCGAGGAAATGGGCCAGCTTCAGGAACGCATCACCTCGACCAAGAAGGGTTCGATCACTTCCGTGCAGGCGGTGTACGTGCCCGCGGACGACCTGACCGATCCCTCGCCGGCAACCACCTTCGCGCATCTGGACGCGACCGTCGTGCTCTCGCGCCAGATCGCCGAGCAGGGCATCTACCCGGCGGTGGATCCGCTCGATTCCACCAGCCGCCAGCTCGACCCGAACGTGATCGGCCAGGAACATTACGACACCGCGCGGGCGGTGCAGAACACGCTTCAGCGCTACAAGGAACTGCGCGACATCATCGCGATCCTCGGCATGGACGAACTGTCCGAGGAAGACAAACTGATCGTTGCGCGCGCGCGCAAAATTTCGCGCTTTCTCTCGCAGCCCTTCTTCGTCGCCGAGGTGTTCACCGGCTCGCCCGGCAAGTACGTGCCGCTCGCCGAGACCATCCGCGGCTTCAAGGGCATCGTCGAGGGCGAGTTCGATTCGCTGCCGGAGCAGGCCTTCTACATGGTCGGCACCATTGACGAAGCGGTCGCGAAGGCGAAGGAAGCCGCGTAAGTGTCAACAATTCACGTCAACATCGTCAGTGCCACCGAGGCCATTTTCGACGGCGACGCCGAGATGGTCTTTGCGCCGGCGGAAATGGGTGAGGTCGGCATTCTGCCGCAGCACACACCGCTCCTGACCCGGCTCAAACCGGGCGCGGTGCGGGTGCGTCTGGAAGGCGGCGAGGAGCGCGAGTTCTTCGTCACCGGCGGTCTCCTCGAAGTGCAGCCACACGTGGTCTCGGTGCTTGCCGATACACTGATGCGCGCCCACGATCTCGACGAACAGGCCGCGCTCGAAGCCAAGGCGCGGGCGGAAGAAAGCCTCGCCGGCAAACACGGGGAGATTGATCTCGATCGCGCCCGCGAGGAACTGATCCAGGCCGAGGCGCAGTTGCGCATGATCCAGGATCTGCGCCGCGATCGCCGCGGCTCCTGACGTCTCTCGGCGCGGAAGACCCGATAAAACAGGGTCTTTGAGGTAACGCGCCCGTGGAATGCGTTATCTTGTTGACTCGAATTTGCCGAAGCAACCTATGGCTTTAAGCATCGTGATCCTGGCGGCGGGCGAGGGCAAGCGGATGCATTCACCCGTGCCGAAGGTTCTGGCCCCGCTGGCGGGCCGTCCCCTGCTGGGACACGTCCTCGACGCGGCGCGCAACCTGAACCCCGACCGCTTGGTGATCGTCCACGGCCACGGTGGGGAGGACGTAAAGGCGGCGTTTCCCGAGTCGGATCTGGCCTGGGTTGAGCAGCGCGACCAACGCGGCACCGCGCACGCGCTTGCCGCGGCCATGCCCGAGGTGCCGCAAGAGGGCACCGTGCTCGTTCTCTACGGCGACGTTCCGCTTCTCCCTGCGGACATCCTCGCACCGCTCGTGGCGGCGGCCGGCGAGGATGCGCTGGCACTTCTTACCGCACGTCTCGACGATCCGAGGGGCTATGGACGCGTCGTGCGTGACCCACATGGCAACCTGTCTCGCATCGTCGAGGAGCGCGACGCCGACGCCGAAGAACGCGCCATAACCGAGATCAATACCGGCGTCATGGCCGCTGCCGCACCGCGGCTGCGGGAATGGCTGCCGCGGATCGGGAACAGCAATGCGCAGGGCGAGTTCTACCTGACCGACGCTGTGGCACTTGCCGTGGCCGATGGGGTGCCGGTGCGCGCCATCGAAACCGCGGATGCGGCCGCAACCTGCGGCGTTAATGATCGCTTTCAGCTCGCGGCCGCCGAAGCGGAGCTGCGCCGCCGGCGCGCGCACGCGCTGCTGGCCGCCGGTGTGACGCTCGTGGATCCGGAGCGCATCGACGTGCGCGGAAACCTGGCATGCGCGCGGAACGTGGTGATTGACGTCAACTGCATCTTCGAGGGCGGCGTGGAACTCGGCGACGGCGTGCGGCTCGGACCGGGCGTCGTCGTGCGCGATTCGGTGATCGGTCCGGGGGTGCAGGTCAGGGCATACAGCGTTATCGAAGGCGCGCGCATCGGCGCCGGCGCCGTGGTCGGGCCCTTCGCGCGTCTGCGCCCGGGCAGCGATCTTGGCGACGAATCTCACGTCGGGAACTTCGTCGAAGTCAAGAATACGACACTAGGGCGCGGCAGCAAGGCGAACCATCTCGCTTATCTCGGCGACGCTGAAATCGGCGAGCGCGTGAACGTGGGCGCGGGCGTTATC
Organism: uncultured Gammaproteobacteria bacterium; assembly: GCA_963843735.1. Taxonomy (GTDB): domain Bacteria; phylum Pseudomonadota; class Gammaproteobacteria; order JAKDMP01; family JAKDMP01; genus CAWJLN01. The sequence continues at coordinate 9,096 of CAWJLN010000013.1, read as the reverse complement.
ACCTGCAACTACGACGGCGCCGAAAAGCACAAGACCGTGATCGGCGACGACGCTTTCATCGGTTCGGACTGCCCGCTGGTCGCACCCGTCAGGATCGGCGCGGGCGCAACCGTCGGCGCCGGCTCGACCATCACCGAGGATGTGCCCGCCGGCACGCTCGCACTCGGCCGCGCGCGCCAGACGATCGTGGAAGATTGGGAACGCCCGAAGAAGAAGTGAGGGGAGAGGATTGAGAAGTGAGAGAAAATTGAGTCGCGACGCCACGTTCCTATTCTTTTTTCGACTCTCCGCAGGGAGCGCCCGAGCATCGCAAGGCTTTGGGCTTGCGCCCGAAAGGGAGGCGAACAGGACGTTCGCCTCCAGCCGTCGCGCCATGGATGGCGCGTTGACTGGCGTGGGTCCCAAAGCCGCGAAGCGCAGGATCGGCGCGGACTTCGGAGTGTCTTTTCTTTCATCCCTTTCTTTGGACAGGCAAAGAAAGGGATCCGGGGTGCGGGGCGGAGCGCCCGCGATAAAGTCATCGCGCAGTAAGATTGTGCTCCCGCCAATCTTTGCGGGTCTCGCAAGGAGTAAAGCGTAATGTGCGGAATAGTCGGCGGCGTGGCGGAACGCGACCTGGTGCCCATCCTCATGGAGGGACTCAGGCGCCTCGAATATCGCGGCTACGATTCCGCGGGCATCGTCGTGCTTGCAGACGCCGCGTGTTTCGAACGTCGGCGCGCGGTCGGCAAGGTGCGCATGCTGGAAGAACAACTGGACAAGAGTCCGCTGGCCGGGCGCCTCGGCATGGCGCACACGCGCTGGGCGACGCACGGCGCGCCGCACGAGAAGAACGCGCATCCGCACATTTCCCGCGACGAGGTGGCGCTCGTCCACAACGGCATCATCGAAAATCACGAGACCTTGCGCGCCGAACTCGTCCGGGACGGCTACCGCTTCGAATCGGACACCGATACCGAAGTCGTCGCCCATTGCATCCACCACGAGTTGCAGGCCGGCGCCTCGCTTGCCGAGGCCGTACGCACGGTTGCGAACCGCCTCGAAGGCGCCTATGCCATGGTCGTGATGCACGGCAAGAATCCCGAAACGCTTGTCGCCGCGCGCATGGGTTGTCCGGTGGTGATCGGACGCGGCATCGGTGAAAACTTCGTCGCCTCCGACGTGACGGCATTGCTGCCGGTCACGCGCCGCTTCCAGTTTCTGGAGGACGGCGACATCGCCACGCTTACCCGCGATGAAGTTCTCGTGCAGGCGGCGGATGGAAAAGCTGTCGAACGCCCGGTGAAGACGAGCGAACTGAGCGCCGATGCCTCTGATCGCGGCGAGTATCGCCACTTCATGGCGAAGGAAATTTTCGAGCAGCCGCGGGCCATCAGCGAAACGCTGGAGGAACGCATTGCGGGTGGGCGCGTGCTCGAAGCCGCCTTCGGGCCGCAGGCGGCGCAACTGTTCGATCGCGTCCGCGCCGTGCAGATCGTCGCCTGTGGAACGAGCTATCACGCGGGACTCGTGGCGCGCTACCTGATCGAAACCTTTGCCGGCATTCCGGTCGCGGTCGAGGTCGCGAGCGAATACCGCTATCGGCGCCCGGCCGTTGCCGAAGGCACGCTCTTCGTCACGATTTCCCAGTCGGGCGAAACCGCCGACACGCTGGCGGCGCTGCGCATGGCGAAGACGCTCGGCTACGCGGGCGCGCTTTCCATCTGCAATGTGCCGGAATCCTCGCTGGTGCGCGAATCCGAACTGGTATTGATGACCCGTGCCGGCCCCGAGATCGGCGTCGCCTCGACCAAGGCATTCACCACCCAGCTCGCCGCGCTGATGCTGCTGGTGGTTGTGCTTGCGCGCCGGCACGGCCTCGGTGCCGAGCGCGAGGCCGAACTCGTACACGAACTCGCCGCATTGCCCGCAAGCGTCGAGCGCGCGCTCGCGGCCGATGCCGAAATCGTCCGCCTCGCCGAACGGTTTGCGGACAAGGAGCACGCGCTCTTTCTCGGTCGCGGCGCCTGTTGGCCGATCGCGCTCGAGGGTGCGCTCAAGCTCAAGGAAATCTCCTACATCCACGCCGAAGCCTACCCGGCCGGCGAACTCAAGCACGGGCCGCTCGCACTGGTGGACGAAGACATGCCGGTCGTCGTGGTGGCGCCGAACGACGACACGCTGGAGAAACTGAAATCGAACCTCGCCGAAGTGCGTGCTCGCGGCGGCGAGCTGATCGTCTTCACCGACGAGGCGGCAAAATTCGAATCGGCGCCCGGCATCACCGTCATCCGCTTCTCCGCCCAGCGCGGTCTGTTCCTGGACCCGGTGACCTACACCATTCCGCTGCAATTGCTCGCCTATCACGTCGCGGTGCTTCGCGGCACCGACGTGGACCAGCCCCGCAACCTTGCCAAATCCGTCACCGTCGAGTAGCGGCAAGTGGATTGACACCCGTTTCTCCTGCAACGGATCATTTTCCTAAAAATTCTGCTATATTTCATTCGGGGGCGGGGGGGAAGAAATGTGCTAAGGGGCATTGTTAGATATACGCTAAATGGCGAGCGGTTGCGGACTAGGTTCAATCGAATTCATCCTTATCGAGACGCCACACTGAAGGAAGGTTCTGTATGAAGATTGCGATTCGTCTTTGTGCCGTGGGCGCTCTTCTCGTAGTGCTGCTAGGTGCACCACAAGCCAATGGTGAATCATTTTCGCTGGATTTTGACGGTACCGGTACTGGTGCCAGCTTCAGCGTAGATTTTGTTCGACCCAGCTCCGACGGTCCGAGTTTTTATCATTCCAGATCCACTGGATCTTCTTCGATACAGAGTTTCCTGCAGCAACGGTATCGTGACCAGGTACGGCAGGCGCAAGAGCGGGCTGAAGCGCATCGTCTGCAGGTTGAGATCGAACGCAAGAGGGCACTTGGGGATATTCAGGCAATACAAGCAGATCTTGACGTATTGCAGCGTCTTGAACGTGACGAGCCGAATACAAATCAGAGAATGGCAGACATCCAGCAGGTACTTGATCTGGAAAAGCAGGTCGCACGGGCCGGGAACGAATACGGGGCTGCCTTGCCCTCCTATCGCGAACGTCTGATGTATGCCGTAGATCATGCAAACGTTCCGCTGCCTTCACAACCGCCGCACTATCATCGGATCTTGATCTTGGGGATGTGGGCGACGCAGAAAGATGTGAAACGTTATTCCGGAAAAAAAGATCCGTTTACGGGGAAAGTCTGGAACAAAGTGTTCGCGTTCGGATCAAAAGACTCGGAATCCGAACCGGTTCGAGTTGCGCTCGATCATATACTGAGCACTTTCGACCGTCTTAGCCCTGCAACTTCAGCTCAGCTCGCGAAACTAAAAGACGCCAGTGCCGACGAAGTAGTCTGTCACAGCAACGGCTGCATCATCGCGGAAGTCCTTATAGCGAGCGGACAACTCAAGGCCAAAAGGCTGCAGATGCTTGGAGGGGATACGTCCTTTTATCAGCTGACTTACCTGAAAGAACTCGCGGAGCGCGTCGGACTGCAGGAGATTTCCGTTAACGTTATTGCTGGCGATCCGGTGCCTATTCTCGATGAAGGCTGGAAAATCGCGGATTTGATGCGCAAAATTGACCATCCGCTAGAGAGCTTTCGCAAAAGACGGAACAATCCTCTGTACCAGTTCCTCGGATTGGTTGACCGACCGCGGTTCAATCCTGATGACCGCGTGCAGATTCACGAACTTACATATCCAGGCAAAGGGGATGGGAGTTTATTTTTTAGGCACCATTTTTCGACCTATCAAAGAGTAATTAGAGGATGGCGCATGTCTGGGTGTCTTGCCTCTGGGGGGCGCGTGAACCAGCGCTGTATCGTTTACTGAGGGTGTCGAAAATGCCAAAACGTGTCATTATTATGTCGGCAGCGTTAGGCTTGGTAGCATCTGTTTTAATTGCGCCAGAACTGGCCAACGCGCAGGAGCCTCAGTACGAGTTGGCAATAGGGTACCGTCTTCCCGACAATCCAGATCTTGCCACCCAGGCTAGAGCGGCAGAGTCAAACCAACTTGAGCATCGAGCAGTATCTCTGCAGGCCTGTTCACGGGGGACGAATCAAACGCAGTGTGAACATCAGGCAGAGCAGGCCTTTCGGGAGGGTTTGGCGAGTATCCCTGGTGTGCGCTTCGGGCTTTATGTTAATCATGGCGATAATAATAGTGCTTGGCTGCTCGATTTGACGGATTCTGAGGCAGTCGATCCTGATCTGGATCGGGATTTTGGCCATCTCGAACCCGGAAATACCCATGTCTATTGGATGGGCATTCACGTTGACATGGATAACTGCGAGATCATACGCGATTCCGACGATTCCAGGGTAAATATCGATGAAAGCACGTTAGTGAATACTATATGCAGCCTGGTCAAAAATAATCAGAACGCGACACAAATGTTGGATAGCGCAGTGGAGAGAGACGAAGTGTGGGAAGTCAAATTTCTACTCGAACGGGGTGCGGGAACAGACGCGGCCAACCTGAGCGGAAGTCCTGCAGTTGACGCTAACCCCAAATTCTTTGGGCCAAGTGTATCGTGTTCTAAACTTGATAAGCCCGTCTCGAGTCTTATTATCGGTGAAGCTGGTCCTGCTCGCGCCGTCTCGGCTATTACAAATGTGCGCACTCAAAGTTTTGCTTTGTTTGGTGCCGCTACCGTTGGGGATGTCAATTTGCTTCGTACCATGATGGACGATGGCGTTAATTTGAACGGCGTTACCGGAGATGGCGGAACAGCCTTGATGTACGCCGCAGCGGCTAATAAGCCGAATGCGGTGACATTTCTTCTTGCCGAAGGTGCTGACATTGAAGCGAGGGACAGTTTGGGAGCCACTGCCGTTATTTCGGCGGCTATCAACGGAGCGACAGACGCGCTAAAAGTCCTGCGCCGGCATGGGGCAAGTCTTTCAATCATGGATAATGACGGCAGAGGCGCATTGGAATGGGCCGCTTGCGCAGGCCGAACTACCACGGCCGCATATCTGTTGAGTCATGGTGCTGATGTCAATGCACGGGACAGGTACGGATGGACATCCTTGATAGCCGCTGCTGCGACCGGGCAAGACGATGTTGTGCGGCTTTTGCTCCGACATAAGGCTGACGTGCGGATTTCCAGCAAGGACGGCGTTGCGGCGCTGCTTGCGGCGGCGTTGTCAGATCATCCCAGCACGGTCGGCCTACTGCTCGATCATGGCGCGGACGTTGACCGTAATTACGAGTGTGAGGGAGAGGAGTGCAGGCCATGGTTTGACGGAAATTGGCCGGCAATTGTTTGGGCTTTGCAAGCAGGACACTATGAGGTAGCCAGGGTTTTGTCTGCGCATGGTGCGAACATAAACGCCGCGTCTTACCAAGGGTATACGGCACTGAGTTATGCAACCGAGAATCTGATTTTGGGCCTTTTGGATAAACTATTAAACTTCGGAGCTGATGTCAACTCCAAGGACACGGATGGCCAAACACCTCTTATACGTGCCGCAATGTTTGGCAACGAATATGCGGCTAAGGCTTTACTTAATCACGGTGCCGACATTAACGCTGCGGACCTTGACGGATGGACGGCGTTGATGGAAGCGGCGGATTCCGGGCATGCCGATGTCGTGAGTTTGCTTGTCAACAGTGGAGCGAAGTTAGGCGCTAAAGGATTCGATGGCAAGACGGCACTTATAATCGCTGCGTCATACCCGCGATTAGAGATTGTAAAGGTGCTTATTGATCACGGAGCGGCGGTCAATGCTGCAGACGACAGGGGGACAACTCCGTTGATGACAGCGGCGTATTATGATGCTGTTGATGTAGTTAATTTGTTGCTTAAACGTGGCGCAGACGCCAACATTAGAAACAGCGAAGGAAAGACAGCACTCGATATCGCTAAAGCGCAAGGGAACAACGATATAGTCTCTGTGATCGAAACATATCTCGGGCGGCAATAGAGCTTATTCTAGCCAGTAGATCGTGCGTCTTTCAGCCAGTTGCGCGGCTTGAGGAAGTACTCGGTGAGGCGCGCCTCGGGCGTGTCCGGCTCGGGGTGCCAGTCGTAGCGGAAGCGGACCTCGGGCGGAAGCGAGACGAGGATGGGGAGATAGGCCTTGGAGTAATGCTCACCGACGCTGCGCGCGAAGGCGAAGACGCGGGCGAAGCCGCCACCGAACCACCATACTGGTGCTGCACCGGACTTTTTGGCGACCAGAAAGCGCAGGTTGAAATATGAGATCGGCACATAGGGATTGCGCGGGTGCAGGAGGGGACGTTACCCTTTTAGCCGTGGCTCAGGCCCGATTGATCGTGCTCCGTTACCGAAGCGATTAGTCAACTGGCATTTCGGCATGCTGCGGTCTTTTTACTCGCGCCGCGTAAATCGCACTTGCAGTCGTGATTTCGGCTTGAGTACCAGGTCAACCACGGGTTCGGGCAGGGTCGTGCCGCCATCAATCGAAAGGTCGTAGAGACGGATCAGTTTGGCTGCGATCAATGCCATTTCGACCATCGCAAAATGTTGCCCCAGGCAAAAGTGCGGACCGACGCCAAAGGGCATGAACGCGCTGCGCGGGATGCCTGGTGCTCCGGGCATGAATCGGTCCGGTCGGAACTCGTCGGGATTGGGAAACCAGCGCTTGTCGTGATGGATGCTCCAGATGGGAATCACGACAAGAGAACCCTTGGCAATTATCAGGTCACCCACCCGAACGTCGCGTAACGCCATTCTCGAAAACGTCGCAGTCGCCGGCGGGTACAGGCGCATGGCCTCTTTGATCGTTGCGTTCAGAAACGTGAGGCCTGTCATCTCACTGGCGGTCGGCAATTCGTCTGCCGACGACCCGCGCAACTCCTCGCGTACCTGCCGGGCGACGTCGGGGTGCGCCGCCATCAAACCGATCCACCAGGTCAGCGCCGTGGCCGACGTGTCATGGCCGGCTCCGAACAGGCCGATACAGTTGTCGTGAATCTCCTCGTCGGTCAGCGATGCGTCGGGTGACTGGGTCTGATCGTCGCGGGCGGCAAGGAGAAGATCCAGAATGTCGGAACTCGCACCGGGGTTGGTGACCGCACCGCTTCTGCGCGCTTTTACTTGTGACCATACAAGATTGCGAACGACCGCCAGGTTCTTGATCTTGTCCGATCGGCCGGGATACGGCAGCCACGCGGTCGGCCTCAGCGGCCAGAAGAGTTCCCGCATGATTTGTCGGGTCAATGCGCGCATGGCGCGGGAAACGGCGTCTGTCTCCTCGCGACTTCCCCGGTACGTAAACAGGGCTCGCAGAATCACATCCATGGTGATTCGCGTCGTCCACCGATCGACGTCTATAACCGCGCTGTCACCGGCCTCGGCGGGCAGCTCCCGGCGAATGCCTTCGTCTGCTGCTGCCGCCATGAGGTCTGTGTAGGCGGCGATCCGCTTCGGGGCAAAGGCAGGTGCAAGTATTCGGCGTTGACGCTCCCATACGCGACCCTCCGTGGTGATCGCATTGGCGCCATGCACCGACTGAAAAGTCTTTAGCAGACGTTCGTCTTTGACAAAGTTCTCTTGATGGTCCACCAGGACTTGGCGCGCGGCTTCCGGGCGAAACAGGTAGTAGATGCGTGTAAAGAGAATCTTAAGGGCCGCGATATCGCCGTGTTGTGCCTGCAGGCGCCGGGCTGCGCCGAGAGGATCCCGCTGAATGGCGCGCAGCAGCGGAAGACCCAAGGGCCACGACTTGATGGCGGAGCGGTCGAGGGGCGAAGCGTGCGTCATGTGGAGACTCCGGGTAAAGTCAAGGCTCGCGAAAGGCTCATTTGGCTTGGCGGCGAGCGGTTGGGTTGGTGGCAGTTCCCTTTTTCCTGCGAGGCCGCATGGGCTGCGTGATCGCCATGCCGTTCAGCAGCAGTTCAAATACCAGCAAGAACTCCTCGGCAAGGTCAGAGCGGGGATCAGTCAACCATGTCGTGAGAGCGCCGAAGAGCAAGAACTCAAACGACCAGGCCAGCTTTTCCGGCGGAACTTTCCGTGTGATCTCGCCCGTCTGCTGTGCCGCACGGAACATGTCGGCCAAAATGTTCTGGGTTACGCTGCCAGCCGTGCGAGTGTCGGGTTTCGCCTCGTCATAGCTGGCCTTGCTATTGAGGTAACGAATGTAGTGTGGCAGGTAGGTTCGTTTTGAGGCATGCCACGCGGCGGATGCGCGCAGCAGAAATTGCATCCGCGATACAAAGGTCTTGTGGGCGGCGAGTTCCCCGGCGAGCTGTGCCATGCCTTCGGTGATTTCCTCTCTGAACCGATGTGCGACCAGCGCCTCCTTCACGGGAAAGTAGTTGTAAAGGGTTGCCTTAGCCACGTCTGCCTCGGCGGCGATCTGCTCCATCGTCACGGCCTCGTAGCCCTGTGTCTCAAACAGATCGAAGGCCGTCGCGGCCAGATGGGACGCCATTCTTTGCCGCTTGCGCTCGCGGCGACCATGATCTGGCCGCGCCGTGACTGCATCCTTCATGCCGCCAACTCCTGCCATACGCCATATAATATTATACGATGTATAGAAATAATTTGTCACCTGTCGGGCAAACCGTGGCTGTAAGGCAGGGCCGGAGGAGAAGCTGGCGGACGGAGCAGCAATGCCCTGGCAGTAGCTGCTTGGCATTGGGCGTGCGGTGATATTGGCCGCTTTGGCGAATCTGATTCGCTACGGGTGAGCGACTGTGCTGAGTTGAATTGAGGCCTTCGCACCAGACTGACCAAGTTCGGCGCGTCGGGGCGCTAAGTCAAATCTAATTTTTGAAGATCGGTCAAATCGCATCTGTCCCCTTCCCGGCAGGACAAGGCCGGTTTCCATGCCGAACTTTCGCTACGTGGGGCTATGTGCCTTGAGTGCGGCTTCGAATTGCGGGCTTGCTATTATCTTGGAAATAAAGTCCTGCACCGCGGATTCATAGGCTTGCGCTGCTTCGCGGCACGCATCGACGGCACCAAAGCTTGTACGGTAATCGTAGCTTTCCTTTACCGTAAGAGGTTGTTGATCGTCTATATTTATCTGTCCATTTATGATCCAGGTGCCGGAATTCGAACTGAAATCGGTTTTCTGAATGTTTCCGGTGATCC
>CAWJLN010000012.1:0-54201 GCA_963843735.1 uncultured Gammaproteobacteria bacterium | reverse complement strand
TGCCGAGAAGATTCGCGTGACCGGCCGCAAGCGCAAGCAGAAGACCTACTATCACCATACCGGCTATATCGGCAACATGAAGGCGATCACCTTCGACAAGCAGATCGAGAAGGATGCGCGCCGGGTTATCGAGCTCGCCGTGCGCGGTATGCTGCCGCGGGGGCCGCTCGGGCGCGCGATGCTGAAGAAGCTCCGCGTTTACAACGGTGCCGAGCATCCGCACGTCTCCCAGCAGCCCGAAGAACTCAAGCTTTAAGCAAGGACGACAGATGACGACCTCCAGCGAACAGGATTACGGTACCGGCAGGCGCAAGACGGCCGCCGCGCGGGTGTTTCTACGCCGGGCAGCGGACGGATCCTGGTCAACCGCCGCCCGCTCGACGAATACTTCGGGCGCGAAACCTCCCGCATGATCGTGCGCCAGCCGCTCAAGGCGGTAGACATCGAGGATCGCTTCGATATTTTTGTGACGGTCGCCGGCGGCGGCGTCACCGGCCAGGCGGGCGCCATCCGCCACGGCATCGCCCGTGCCCTGATCGATTACGACGAGACCCTGCGCTGCCGCTGCGCCAGGCCGGCTTCATCACCCGCGATGCCCGCGCGGTGGAACGCAAGAAAGTCGGTCTGCACAAGGCCCGCCGCGCGCCGCAGTACAGCAAGCGCTGATCGGGTCGGCCGATCCGACGCGCTTCTGGGGGATCGTCTAGCGGTAGGACTACGGACTCTGACTCCGTCAACCTAGGTTCGAATCCTAGTCCCCCAGCCACGTTTCAAAAACCCGCCCGGTGGCGGGTTTTTTATGCGCTAAACGTTTTCGGAAGAATCCATGCGCCGCATCAGGGCGGCCGTTTCGCGATCGAGATCGCGATCGCTGGCGTCGAGGGCGTTGATGACGCCGGTGCGATCCGCCGGCGTACGGTTCTGGCTGAGCTTGAACTTGCCTTCGAGGCGATCTATCGGCATTTCGAAGGCGACGATGTGGTCCATCTGCCGATCCAGGTAATCTTCGCCCGCCAGCGCCGTGTTCCAGGGCGGATGCACGCGCTTCTCGTGTTCGGCCACCAACCGTTCCAGGATGGCGCGCACGCGCGCTTTGTCGCCGACGATTGCGGGACGGCCGTACGCGTGCGCCACGGCGTAATTCCAGGTCGGCACTTCCGTCGGTTTTTCGTACCAGGACGGCGAGACATAGGCATGCGGACCGGTGAAAATCGCGAGGGATTCGCACTCACCGTCGAAGTATTGCCAGTGCGGATTTGCGCGCGCCATGTGAGCGATCAGCGTTCCCTGTGTTCCGCGGTCGGCATCGAGCATGAAGGGCAGGTGCGTCGCCTCGATCCGGTTTTCCCGTGCCGTCATCAGCAACGCGAACGGCCACGCGCGCATGAGCGCATGCAGCTGCGCGGGCTCGTCCATTTTGAATGCTTGCGGCGTGTACATCGTTGGTGCCGATGTCTTTCCGTTCAGCGTGGAATCATGCCGTTGTCGAGTTGCTCGCGTTCGAAGGAGAAGACCACCATCGGGTCGGCGAGCAGCACGGATTCGTCCTTTCCCGGATAGTCGAGGCGCGAGAGCAGGTTGCGGATCAGATTGATGCGCGCCGCCTTCTTGTCGTCGGCGCGCACGACGAACCAGGGGCCGGTGGCGTGGTGCGTGCGCACGAACATCTCGTCGCGCGCCTGCGAGTAGGCATCCCAGAGTTTCTGCGCCTGTTCGTCCACCGGGCTGATTTTCCACTGTTTGAGCGGGTCCTTGTGCCGCGCCGCAAGTCGGCGTTTCTGTTCCTCGCGGTCTATGTCCAGATAGTACTTGAACAGTTTGATGCCGGAGCGCACGAGCATGGCTTCGAAAAGAGTTACGGTTTCCAGGAATTCCTCGTGTTCTTCGGCGGTGCAGAATCCCATGACAGGCTCTACGCCGGCGCGGTTATACCAACTGCGATTGAACAGGGCGAGCTCCGACGGTCCCGGGAGTTCCGCTACGTAACGCTGGAAATACCAACTGCCGCGTTCGCGGTCCGAGGGCTTGCCGAGCGCGACCACGCGCGTTTCGCGCGGACTGAGGTGTTCGATGATGCGCTTGATGGCGCCGTCCTTGCCGGCGCCGTCGCGTCCTTCCAGAATGACGAGGATGCGCTCGCCTTTCGAGATGAACTCCCGCTGCAGCTTGACGAGTTCTATATCCAGCGCGTGCAGCGTTTTCCCGTACCCTTTCACCTTGTCGTTCACGGGGTCTTTCCTTTCGCGGTGCCGAAGACGTGTGCGAGTTCCTCATCGGGCGGCAGTCCGTTGGAGGTCTTGATTTCGCCTGCGTACGTCAGCCACACCAGACCGGGCGTACCGTCGAAGCCGAAGCGCTGCATGAGCGCGGTGTTGTCCGCGAGTTCCTTGTGCACGGCGTCGGGAATTGTCGCGAGCGGCTTTATCGCGTCCGAGTGATGGGCGAATCCGCGCTCGTTTTCGTCCAGCGCCTGCTGCGGGTTTTTGGCCGCGAGGATGGCCGCTGCCTTGCCCACGCTGGAGCCGCCGAGAATGGCGACCATCAGGTAGCGCACCTGCACGCCCTTGTCGTAGAACTTGCGCGCGGCCTGCCAGAATTCCCAGCAGTAGGGGCAGTTCGGATCGAGGAAGGCATAGACGATGCGCCGCGGATGGGGGTCGCCTTCGGCAATCCAGTTTTGTTTCTCCAGTTCCTGGTAGCTTTTCTTTGCCGCCGGGCCTTGCAGATATCGGCGCAGAAAGGACTGGGTCAGATTGTGTCCGTGCGAGTCCAGCATGAGACCGAAGATGGCGACCGAGCCGTCGGCGGGGATGTAGAAAACAATTTGCTTGCCGCCCGGCGCCGTGCCGATGTAGCCGGTGAGGCCGCCGGGGGTGCTGAAACGTTCCTGTACCGTGAGGCCCTGGCCGAGCAGATAAGCAAGCGCGGCGGGTTGAGTGGCCGCTGTCGGCGCCTTCGTCACCGCCGGCGCCTTTGCGGGAGCAGATGCGTTGCAGGCCGTGGTGGCGAAAAGCGGCAAGGCGAGGCTGGCCGCAATAAGGACAAATTTCAGAGTTCGCACGGACATCCGATCCTGGGGTGCATTTCGGCCGCCAGCTTATCGCATCGCGAAAACGTCAATTCCGGAGAAATTGCGCCGGGAAGCCGGACTCTGTGAAAAATGGCGCTCCCACGGGGACTCGAACCCCGGTTTTCGCCGTGAGAGGGCGACGTCCTGGGCCGCTAGACGATGGGAGCGCGGCAGCTCGTGCGGCGGCGCGAATGATAACATGCCGCGGTTGTATGAACGGGATCAAACCGCATTGAAAGCCCCCAGGGCCGTGTCCGAAAAAGAACTCGGGCTTGACGCGAGGCGCATGGACGCGCACGCGCTCGGCATCGTCGAAACCCTGACCGCGGCGGGCCACGAGGCCTATGTGGTCGGCGGCGGCATTCGCGACCTTCTGATCGGCGCGCGGCCCAAGGATTTCGATGTTGCCACCAGCGCTGAACCGGGCGAGGTGCGCAAGTGCTTTCGCCGTGCGCGCCTGATCGGGCGCCGCTTTCCCATCGTGCACGTGTTGGTTGGCCGCGACTTCGTCGAAGTCACCACCTTCCGGGCGCTCGAAAGCGAAGAACGCCTGATGCACGAGTCCGGGCGCATTCTGCGCGATTCGAGCTACGGTACGCTGGCCGAAGATGCCCTGCGCCGGGACTTCACCGTCAATGCGCTTTACTACGATCTCGGCGGGCAGCGGGTGCTCGATTTTACCGACGGGCTCGACGATATTCGCGACCGTCTGATTCGACTGATCGGCGATCCGGCCACGCGCTACCGCGAAGATCCGGTGCGCATGTTGCGCGCCTTGCGTTTCGCCGCCAAACTCGGCTTCACCCTCGATCACGCGACCGAGGCACCGCTCAGGGAACTGGCGCCGTTGCTCGCGGACATTCCGCCGGCGCGCCTGTTCGAGGAGTTCAACAAGTTGTTTCTCACCGGGAAGGCCTTGCAGTCTTATCGGTTGCTCGCCCGCTATGGGCTTTTCGCCCAGCTTTTCCCGCTGGCCGACGAAGTGCTCGCGGCGCAGCCCGGCGAGAAACTATGCACGCTTCGTGGAAGCGGCGCTTGCGAATACCGACGAGCGCGTCGCCGCTTCCGAACCGGTCACTCCGGCGTTTCTGCTCGCGGCCTTCCTGTGGCCGCCCGTCGCCCGCTACGCGGATTGGTTGCAGCGCGAGGGCATGGGCGAAGCGACCGCTATTCAGCGCGCGGTTTCGGTGGTGCTCGATGAAAGTGCGAGGCGGGTAAGCATCCCGCGACGTTTCGCACTGCCGCTGCGCGAAATTCTCCAGCTGCAGACGCGCTTTCGCTACCATCACGGCAAGCGCGCCGAAGCGCTGCTTGCGCATCCGCGTTTTCGCGCTGCCAGGGATTTCCTCAAGCTGCGCGTCGCGGTCGGCGAAGCGGATCCCGCGCAACTCGAATTCTGGACGCGCGTGCAGGCGGCGGGTGGCGAGGAACGGCGCCGGCTGCTCACTCCCAGCGGCGGGCGGCGGCGCAAACCCACATGACCGTAGCCTGGATCGGACTCGGCGGCAATATCGGCGATTCGCGGGACGAAATCGAGCGCGCCTTTACGGAGCTTGGAGAATTGCCCGCGAGCGAATTGCAGGGACGTTCCTGCCTTTACCGCACGAAGCCCTGGGGGCCGGTGCCGCAGGCCGATTTCGTGAATGCCGTTGCCGCGCTTGAAACCGCGCTGGCGCCCGAAGCGTTGCTGGACGAATTGCAGGCGATCGAATTGCACCACGGACGCAAACACGGCGAGCGCTGGGGGCCGCGCACGCTCGATCTCGATCTTTTGCTCTACGGCAATGAGACGATTGCAACGCCACGTCTTCGTGTACCGCACCCGCGGCTTGCCGAGCGCGCCTTCGTGCTTGCGCCGCTCGCCGAGCTGGCGCCGGACTTGCAGGTACCGGGCGCGGGCGTGGTGACGGAATTGCTCTCCCGCGTGGAGGCGGGCGGAGTTATCCGGCTGGCGGCGGCGTGAGTTCACCCCGGCTACATCGCGGTCGAGGGGCCGATCGGCGTCGGCAAGACCAGTCTCGCGCACCGCCTGGCCGAAACTTTCGGTGCCGAGGGCCGTGTTCGAGGAGGCCGAGGAGAATCCGTTTCTTCCGCGTTTTTACAGCGAACCGCGCGAAGCGGCATTGCCGACGCAGCTTTCCTTCCTGTTCCAGCGCGCGCGCAAGCTCGAGGCGCTGGCGCAGTCGGATTTGTTTCATTCCGCAGGCGTCGCCGACTTCATTCTGGAAAAGGATCTGCTGTTCGCGGAACTCACGCTCGACGACGACGAACTCGCGCTCTATCACGAGGTGTATCAACGCGTCACGCCGCAGGCGCCGACCCCGGACCTGGTCGTTTATCTGCAGGCGCCCTCGGAGGTGTTGGCGAAGCGCATCGCTGCGCGCGGCCGCGACTACGAGCGCCCGATCTTGCGCGAATACCTTGAACGGGTCAACGACGCCTACACGCGCTTCTTCCATCATTACAATCGCTCCCGTTTGCTGATCGTGAACGCGGCGGCTGTTGATCTCGTGCACGGCGACGGCGACTACAAGCGCTTGCTCACCGAAATCCGCGAGGGTCGCGGTGCGCGCACGTATTTCAATCCGGAGGCGCTTGTGATGGTGTACGGAGAGACAGTGGGGATGCCAAACCGTTGCGCTTGTCGGCACTCAAAAAGATGCGTGCCGAGGGCGAGCCGATCGCCTGCCTCACCGGCTACGACGCGAGCTTCGCGCGACTTCTGGATGCCGCGGACGTGGACCTGGTGCTGGTAGGCGATACGCTCGGCATGGTGGTGCAGGGTCAGGCGAGCACGGTGCCGGTGACCATGGACGACATGGTCTATCACACGCGCCTGGTTGCACGCGGACTCAAGCGCGCCTATCTGGTCGGCGACATGCCGTTTCTGAGCTACGTAGATGTGCCTACGGCAGTACGCAACGCGGGACGGTTGATGCAGGAAGGCGGTGCGCGCATGGTCAAGCTCGAAGGCACCGGCGCGCAGGCCGAGATCGTGGCGGCGCTTGCCGCGAACGGCATTCCGGTATGCGCACACATCGGTTTGCGCCCGCAGGCGGTGGAAAAACTGAGCGGCTTTCACATCCAGGGCCGCGAGCCCGAAGCGGCGAAACGGATCATCGAGGACGCACGCAAACTGGAGCAGGCAGGCGCCGACATCATTCTTCTGGAGTGCATTCCGCGCGAGCTTGCGAAGCACATCCACGAGGCCGTGTCGGTGCCGGTGATCGGCATCGGTGCAGGGCCGGACGTGGACGGACAGATTCTGGTGCTTTACGACATCCTCGATATTACCTTGGGACGCAGGCCGAGTTTCGCAAAGAATTTCATGCAGGGCGCCGAGAGCATCCAGGCCGCGCTGGAAAACTATGTGCAGGCGGTCAAGGACCGCAGCTATCCGGCGCCGGAACACAGTTTTGAGTAGTCCGGCGCTGCTTTCCACGGCAGCCGCCGTGCGTGCCTGGCGTGCCATGCGCTTACGCGCGGGCGCGACCGTCGCCCTGGTGCCGACCATGGGCAATCTTCACGTCGGCCACGCCACACTCATTGATCGTGCGCGCGAGACGGCCGATTTTGTCATCGTGTCGGTATTCGTCAATCCGACGCAATTCGTGCCTGGCGAAGACTACGAGAAATATCCGCGCACGCTGGCACGCGACCGCGAACTGGCGGGTGTGCACGAGGCCGATGCCGTGTTTGCACCCACGCCCGGCGAGATGTATCCGCAGGGCAGCGGCGATGCGGTTGCGGTCGAGGTGCCGGGAATTTCCGATGTGCTGTGCGGGGCCTCGCGGCCCGGGCATTTTCGTGGCGTGGCGGGCGTGGTCGCACGGTTGTTCAACCTCGTCGGACCGGAATACGCGCTGTTCGGCGAAAAGGATTACCAGCAGTTGCTGGTGATTCGACGCATGACTGCGGGGCTTTTCTTCCCGATAGTAATCATCGGCGTGCCGACCGTGCGCGAGAGCGACGGACTTGCCCTGAGTTCGCGCAATCAGTACCTCGCGCCCGCTGAGCGCGAGCAGGCGCCGGCGCTGTATCGGGCGCTCGTGGCGGCCGCGAAGGCGCTGACTGCGGGCGCCGAGTCCGTCGCGGTCGAGGCCGAGGGTGCGGCGGCGTTGCACGCCGCGGGCTTCCGGACCGATTATTTTGCGGTGCGCGATGCGGCGACGCTCGCGGCGTCCGCATCCGGACGCGAACGCGTCGTTTTGGCGGCCGCCTGGCTAGGCGACACCCGTTTGATAGATAATATACGGGTCTAGTCACAGTCTCCCGTTGCGTATCTTTCCGGCTGCCGCCGGAGGTTCCGCGGCGGAGCGGAGAAATTAATTGCAGCTCACGCTACTGAAATCCAAATTGCACCAGGCGATGATTACGGGCGCCGATTTTGATTACGAGGGTTCCTGCGCCATAGACGCGGAGTTGCTCGTGCGTGCGGGCATACTCGAGTACGAACAGATACACCTTTACAACATCACCAACGGCGAGCGCCTGGTGACCTATGCCATTCACGCGCCCGCGGGTTCGCGCGAGATTTGCGCGAACGGCGCTGCCGCGCATCACATGCGCAGGGGCGATCGCGTCATCATCTGCAGCTACGCCGCGATGGAGGCCGAGGCGGCCGTGCGCTTCAAGCCGCGGGTGCTGATCCTCGACGAGGAGAATCGGGTCAAGTCCGAGCGCGGCCCCGTCATCCGCGCCGCTTAATGGCCTTATTCGGCGAACTCGGTGGCCGGCTCGGCGGCGCGGTTCAGCGTCTGACCGGACGCGGGCGCATTAGCGAAGCGAATATCGAGGAGACCTTGCGCGAGGTGCGCATCGCGTTGCTCGAAGCCGACGTGGCCCTTCCGGTCGTAAAAGACTTCATTGCGGCCGTCAAGGAACGCGCGCTGGGCGCCGAGGTTGCGAAGAGCCTTTCGCCCGGCGAGGCCTTTGTCCGGATCGTGCACGATGAACTCGCGGCGACGCTCACGGAAGGCAATCCCGAACTCAATCTGCGCGTCCGCCCGCCCGCGGTCATTCTGCTTGCCGGCTTGCAGGGTGCGGGCAAGACGACGACCGCGGCCAAGCTTGCCGCGCGGCTCAAGCGCGAACGCAAGCGGGTGCTTCTTGTCTCCACCGACGTTGCGCGGCCGGCGGCGATTGAGCAGCTCGAAACGCTTGCCCGCGAAATCGGTGTCGGCTTCGTGCCGGCGGCGGACGAGTCGCCGTTGTCAATTGCCCGGCGCGCACTGGAACGTGCGCGCGCGGAATTGAGCGATGTGTTGATCGTGGACACGGCGGGTCGGCTGCACGTGGACGAAGCGCTGATGAACGAGGTGCGCGAACTCGCCGCGCTGCTTTCTCCGGCGGAAACGTTGTTCGTCGCCGATGCCATGACCGGCCAGGATGCAGTGCGTTCGGCGGCCGCCTTCGGCGAAACGCTGCCGCTTACCGGCGTGATTCTGACCAAGACCGACGGCGACGCGCGCGGCGGCGCCGCGCTTTCCATAGCGCAGATCACGGGACGGCCGATCAAGTTCATCGGCAGCGGCGAGAAAACCGATGCGCTGGAGTCCTTCGACCCCAGGCGCATGGCGGGGCGCATTCTCGGGATGGGCGACATCGTCGGCCTGGCCGAGTCCGTCGCCGAAAAGGCCGATCAGGCGCAGGCCGAAAAGCTTGCGAAGAAACTCAGTCGCGGCAAGGGCTTCAACCTCGAGGATTTCCGCGACCAGATCGAGCAGATGCTCAAGATGGGCGGCGCGCAGGCGATACTTGAGAAACTGCCCGGCGCGCGCAAGCTTCCGGCCGCGGCTGCCGCGGGTTTCGACGAGCGCTCGCTGCGCCACCAGATTGCGATCGTCAATTCGATGACGCCGCGCGAACGTCGGCATCCGGCGCTGATAGACGGTTCGCGCCGCCGGCGCATCGCCACGGGTTCGGGAACCGAGGTACAGGATGTAAACCGTATGCTGCGCCAGTTCCAGCAGGCGCAGAAGATGATGAAAAGATTCAAGAAGGGTGGACTGCAACGCGGACTCGGTGCCTTGTAGAAAACCGGTTAGAACACTGGGCGCGACGAATAATCGGGCCACGGGCGGAATTTGGCGGACAAAGTGTGCATAATCAGGGATAGCCATGCACCGGAAAGAGGCTTGTGACGCACGACGACGAACAGAGCCTGTTTGCGCGCCTCAAGCAGCACCACATCTACCGTACGGTAGCCGTCTATGCGGTTATCGCCTGGGTGATTGTCCAGGCGGCGAGCATCGTATTTCCGAGCTTTGGTCTGCCGAATGCCGCCGTGCGCCTCCTCATTCTGGTTTTGGCGCTGCTGTTTCCGGTGGTGCTGGTCGCGGCCTGGTTGTTTATCGCGCCCGCCGATTCGCGCAAGCGCGGGCGTTGGCAGCGTCTGCACTGGAAGTTTGGCGCTCTGATTTCGCTCACGGTGCTGGTGCTGGTAGTGCTTTCCGGTTGGTATATCTGGAGCGCGGAGGAGCCGGCCGTCAACGCGGAGTCTGCGGTCGCGCAGCAAACGGCGGCGCCGGCCTTCCGGCCTGCGCCCGATTCCATCGCCGTGCTGCCCTTCGCCAATCTCGGCGGCGATCCCGAACAACAGTATTTCAGCGACGGCATCACCGAAGAATTGACCAATGCGCTGGGGAAGATTCCGGCGCTGCAAGTCATCGCCTGGGGCACGGCCTCCGGCTATCGCGATTCGAAGCAGGCGGTGGGCGAAATCGGCAAGGCGCTCAATGTGGCCTCGCTGCTGCACGGGAGCGTGTGGCGCCAGGGCGACCGCGTGCGGGTCACGGCGGAACTGGTGAACGCCGTCACCGGCTATCAGCTGTGGTCGGCGCATTACGATGCCGAACTGAAAGATCTCTTTTCGGTGCAGGACAGGATTTCCAGCGCCATTGCCGGCGCCTTGCAGATCAAGTTTTCCGGCTTGCGCAAGGCGGCCGCGACCGCGAATCCGCAGGCGCACGAACTCGTGCTCAAGGGTCTCGCTGCGATGAATCGCGGTTCTACGGATGCCTACGAAGAGGCGCAGCAATACTTTACCCAGGCCGCCGCACTCGATCCCGCCTATGCCGACGCCTATGGCTGGCTGGCCCACACCTATATCGTTCTCAGCGACTCGTCCACGCTGCCGCTCAAGACAGCGCTCGCGCGCGCCAGCGAAGCGGCGGATAAGGCGCTCGCGCTCGATCCCGACAACGTCCCGGCCCTGGTGGCGCAGGGTACGGTTTATGCCCTCATGGACCGGATTGACGAGGCGCAGGCCGCGTATCGGCGTGCGCTGGAACTCGATCCCAGCGACGCGGCGGCGCATGCCGACTACGGGCTGATCCTGCCGCTCAAACAGTCGTTGGCGCAGACGCGGGCTGCCGTGCGGCTGAATCCGGGGAGCGCTGTGGCCCAGAACAATCTTGCGACGATCTATGTGGACCTCGATCAATATGCGCAGGCCATCGCACCCTTGCAGGCTGTGGTGCGGCTCGCACCGAATCTGGTCGGCACCGCGTTCAATCTCGCCTTCGTGCATCAACAACTGCATCAGGACGCGCAGATGGTGGGCGCATTCGATCGCGTTCGCCCCGACAACGATCTTGATCGGCAACTGGTGGCGGCCGGAAGATTGGCCTACCGATCCTTGCTTAAACCCGATCTTGGCAAACAGGCGCTCGCTGCCATTGCCAGTCTGCCGATAAAAACGCTCAGTCCCGACCAGCAAAGCCACGTCATCCAGATGCAACTGGCATTGGGACGCACGGACGACGCCCTGCGACTGCTCGCGAGCAATTGCGCCGCGAGCCCCTTCGGTTGTGCCGATCTCGCGATCAACCCGGTCTATCGGCCGCTGCGCGGCAACGCGGAGTTTGAGCGGCTCGCCAAACGCTACACCACCATGTCCCTCGACTGACCGCAAGACTGGTGTAAACCCGGGCTTTTCGCGTACAATATCCCGTTCTATTCACGACAACGAGCGCGGAGCAGGCGCAATGGTGACAATTCGACTTTCCCGCGGCGGCGCGAAGAAGCGGCCCTTCTATCACATCGTGGTGGCGGACAGCCGCCGGGCGCGCGACAGCCGCTTTATCGAGCGGCTCGGTTACTTCGACCCGATCGCGAGCGGCCAGGGACAGCGGCTTTCGTTCAATACGGAGCGCGCAAACTGGTGGATCGGCAAGGGCGCGCGTCCGTCGGATCGCGTCGCTGCGTTGATCGTGGAAGCCGGGCGGGAACCGGTGGCGCCCGAGGCTGTGCAGCCCGCGGCGAAGGTAAAGGCGGAGAAGCCTGAATCGAAACCCGAAGCGCCGAAGGTGGAAGCCAGGGCCGAGGAGCCGAAGCCGGAAGTCAAGGCTGAAGAGCCGAAGGCAGAAGCGTCCGCGGCAGAGGCCGAAACCGAAGTTTCCGATCCGAAGATCGAAGAAGCCCGGGTGGAGATCAAATCCGAGGCTTCCGAAGCAGAGGCAGCGAAGGCCGAGGAGCCCAGGCCCGAGGCCGACGCTCAGACGTAAATGCCGGAAGAAGGCGCGCCGCTTCAAGCGTGGATCACGCTCGGGCGCATTGCAGGGGCCTACGGCGTGCGCGGCTGGCTGCGGATCGCCTCCCATACCGAACCGCGCGCGGGCATTCTCGATTATCCGCGCTGGTGGCTGGCCGCGGGCGAATCGCGCCGCGAGTGCGAACTGATCGAGGGCCGACAGCATCGCAACGGCGTGGCGGCGAAGCTTGCGGGGATAGACGATCGCGACGCCGCACGTGCCTGGCTGGACGCGGAGATTGTGGTTCCGCGCAGCGAATTGGCGCCGATCGAGGGTTACTACTGGGCCGATCTGATCGGTCTGGCGGTGGAGAATCGGGAAGGTGTGGCGCTGGGCCGTATCGCCGGTTGTATCGAGACCGGCGGCCACGACGTAATCGTGGTGAAGGATGGAGCGCGCGAACGTCTGATTCCCTATGCGCCCGGCGTGTATGTGGACGAAGTTGCGCTCGACGACGGACGGATGGTAGTGGACTGGGATCCCGAGGATTGATCCGCGATGGGACATGCCGGACCGCGCTTCGATGTGGTGACCCTCTTCCCGGAGATGGTTGCGGGAGCGCTCGGCTACGGAGTCGCGTCGCGGGCACTTGCAGCGGGGCTGGTACGCGTGGAGACCTGGAATCCGCGCGACTATACCGAGGACGTGCATCGCAGCGTGGACGATCGTCCCTACGGTGGCGGTCCGGGCATGGTGATGCGCTACGCTCCGCTGGCGGCGGCGGTGCAGGCGGCGCAGGCGGCGCGCGGAGACGCGGCCGAGGTGGTGTATCTCAGTCCGCAGGGCGAGCGTTTCGATGCCGGGCACGCGGAACGGCTGGCGCAAGGGCCGGGGACGATACTCGTCTGCGGTCGCTACGAAGGGGTGGATGAGCGCTTCATCGAGGAGTGCGTGGACAGCGAACTCTCGATCGGCGATTATGTACTCTCCGGCGGCGAGCCGGCGGCGCTGGTGGTGATGGACGCGGTGTTCCGTTTCGTGCCGGGAGTGCTCGGCGATGCGGATTCTGCGGCCGAGGATTCTTTTGCGGCGGGGCTGCTCGATTGCCCCCATTACACGCGGCCCGAACAGATCGAAGGCCGCCGGGTTCCCGAGGTATTGCTCTCGGGAGATCATGCGGCCATCCGCCGTTGGCGGCGGGCCGAGGCCGAACGACGCACGCGCGAGCGGCGAGAAGATTTGTTGTAGGAGCGAGCTTGCTCGCGATTCAGAGCCAGACAGGAGAACAGCGATGAGTCAGATAATTCAGGAGCTGGAACGTGAACAGTTGCGGGACGATATCCCCGCGTTCGCACCCGGCGATACGGTGGTGGTGCAGGTCAAGGTGAGCGAGGGCGGGCGCGAACGCTTGCAGGCCTTCGAAGGCGTGGTGATCGCGCGGCGCAACCGCGGTGTGAGCAGTTCCTTCACCGTCCGCAAAATGTCGCACGGCGAGGGTGTAGAGCGTGTATTCATGATGCACAGTGCTGCGATCGCGAGCGTCAGCGTCAAGCGCAAGGGCGACGTGAGCCGCGCCAAGCTTTACTATTTGCGTGCGCGCCGCGGCAAGTCCGCCCGCATCAAGGAAAAAGTCTAACGCCTTCAGTACTCGGGAAGGAGACATCACCCTCAATCCCCCTTCCTGCGGAAGGGGGAAGTGAATGATCTCTCCCCATTGCCGCCGCAGGCGGGAAGGGGGAGTTGGAGGGGGTTTCTTCTCCGCTTTGAGGCAAGCCCACGGGCTGGGTTATCCTCGTAACCTTTAATTCTGCATCGGGCGCACAAATGATCGGAGCCTTGCTCTTCGTCGTGCTCGCGGCCGGGGCGGTCACGGCGACCGCACCGCAGACCGCCGGTAAACCGGCGACGGCTCCCGCGGTCGCGGCGGCATCCGCGGCGCGGGCGGCGAGCGGCGAGGCCGAGGCGCTCGCCGCGGCCGGGGCTCCCGAACTCGCACTCAAACTCGTCGCGACTTCCCAGCCCGATTTTGCAAGCGCGCCTGCGGCTTGGGCGGTGTGAGAACACATGCGCCTGGACGTGCTTTCCGGCGCCGGCGAATATCAGCCATTGTTTGCGCGCATCGCCGCCTTGCCGGCGGCGGCACCGGCGGCACCGGCGGCACTTCGCGGCTATGCGCTCGAAACGGGGCCAGGGCGGCGCTTGGCGATCACGATGCCCGCCGCGCCCGTGCCTGGTTGCGCAGCCTGATCTGGATCGCACCCGCGCCTGCATCGGCGGCACTGGCGGCGTATCGACAACTCGTCATCCGCAGCTACATCATCGGCGGCGACCTGGATGACGCCGCGCGTGCATTGAATTACCTCGAACGCAGCGGCCAGGCCGGCGATCCGCGCACGCGCGAGTTGATCGCTGAAGTCGCGCTCGCCCGCGGCGATGCCCGGGCGGCGGTTGCGGCGCTCGCAAACTCCGATCGAGGGCAGTTGCGGCCGTTGAGTTTGCTGGCGCGATTCGAGGCGGGCGATCTCACGCCCGCGCAAGTTCTGACGCGGGCGCGGCGTGCCGGCGCGAATGCGGAGAAAAATCACGACTTGCGGACGGCGGGCCGTTATGAATTCATCGCCGCCCGTGCGGCGGCGCGCGCCCGCGATGCGGGAACACAACTTGCCGCGCTGCTGGCCGCCTTGCGCCTCGATCCGAACGACGATGCGCCGTTCGAGGTTACCGCCGATGAAGTCTGGAACACGCTGGTGCAAACCGGGCTCGAACTCGGCAACGCGCGCCAACTGCTGGTCGGCGACGCGCGGCCGTGGCTGGCGGAAGCCGCGGCGCAGCGCACGGCCGGCCGGCCGATGCAGGCGCTGGCGTTGTTGGCCGCGGTCGGACTGAAGGGTGCGGATGCGCCGGGCCGGATGCAGGCGCTGACCGCCTTTGCCGACGATCTGGCCGCGCAGCCGCATGGCGATGCCTTGCTGCTCGCGTTGTTTGACGCCGCCGCCCGCTTCGCACGTCCGGCGGCGATCCCGGCCGCCGTTCGCTATCGCCTCGTCGAGCCGGCGATTGCGGCCGGCAAGACAGCATTCGCCTCGGGACTGCTGGCTGGTCTCGAAGTGCCGCCATCCGGCGTGGACGCCGGCGAATGGCAACTCCAGCGCGCGCGTCTCTTCCTGCTCGGCGGTTCAACGGTACCGGCCGTCGCCCTGCTGGAACAACTGGCCCATGGCAAGCCGCCGATCGCGGCCGACAAGTTACTGCCGGTGGTGCTCGATCTGGAAACTCTCGGCCATGATGCGGAAGCGTTAAAAATTCTCGAAGCGATGCTCGGCGCGCATCCTGCACCCGACATGGCCCGGCATCTGCTGTACTGGATCGGCAAGGCGTATTCCGGCCTCGACTCGCCCCTGAATGCCGCCCGCGCCTATCTCGAATCGGCGGTTTTTGAGAGCCCCGCCGCGATGGATCAATGGGCGAAGACCGCGCGCTTTTCCGCGGCGGCGGCGCTGACCCGTGCCGGGCTCTACGGCGATGCGCGCCGCATTTACGCGGGGCTGTTGAACGCCACGTCCGATCCAGTCGAACAGGCGCTCATCAAGCAACGCCTCGCCGCCGTACGCACGCTCGCCAACCGCGCCGGAAAAGACCTCAAGCCGAACGATACGAAGTGAATACTCCGCACTCAATCGCATCGTTCAACCTCCACCCAGGGCCGGGAATGCGGCGAAATAGTTCGTTATGCGTCACGGGCAGGCGTTGACGTAGTCGTAATTGAATTGCGCCATGCCGTTGACGATGCCCTGTACGCCGGTGTTGGCGTCGCCGCGCGTATCGTGGCCCTTGCAGAACCACTGGTCCAGAAAGTCAACGAAGTCCGCGCCCGCGTAATCCCGGGCCGCCGGCTGATTGATATTCGCCGTATGCAAGGCCAGCATCGAGTCAATTACATGGTCTTTCGACGAGACCGTGTCGTGCGGCTTGTCGTTGCCGTGCGGAATTTCGTTATGCGTATCGGCGAGATCCCACAGCATCGAATACACCAGCGCTTCCGACAAGAACCCGGTCTGCTTGCCGTCCTTAGTGCCCAGCGGTATGTTGGCCGGCAGCGTCTCCAGATTGATGCGCAGGCCCAGCCCGGCCGGGGTCGTATCGAGATAGATCGGGCTTCCGATTGCGAGATTGCCGAAGAAAGTGGCGCTACCCTCGCTCCAGGCCAGCGTGGGCGCGTACTGGTGGCTGAGGAAATGCTGTCCGCCGTGGCTGTTGTCCTTGGAAAAATGAAACTGGAAGAAGTGGCCGTATTCGTGGAGCACCACGGCATCGTCGTACTCGTCGGTGTCCGTGGCGGTATTCAACACGTAGATGGTGTCGTCACCGTGCGAGTAGCAACTCACCGCGCCGCCATTGCAATCCGCATTCGCTTTCGGCCAGAGCCACGTCAGCATGGGCGGCGTCTTGCCTGCGATCTGGCGCACGATCCGCGCGCCGAATCGGCCGTCGTTGAAGAGGTTGAACGCCGGCGCCGAATCCCCGCGCTTGGCGTGCAGATCGAGCCCCAGATGCTCCGGGTCCCCGCCGCCGCTGAAGGTCTCCGACTTCACGTTGTAGATTTTGCCGGCCTGGTTCACGACTTTCTGCTTGAGCGTTGCCGAGTCCTGTTGGGCCGACACCTTGACGTAATAGTCCTTCCCCTCGTTGTCGAAAAACAGGCTGAAGTGGCCGTCGGAATTCGTTGTGTCGTGAGCCAGCACCGAATCGTCGGAGGCGCGCAGCACTTCCACCCTGGCGTCGGCGATCGGGGTGACCGTCGGGTTCGCCGAGAGTCCGGCCGCGGTGGGCACGTACTTGTCGTACACCGCGCGCCCGGCCACGTGGGACTGCGAGCAGGAGGCATAGTCGAAGTCCGTGATTAGGCGTCCCGAACCGGCGCCGCCGAAGTCCTCGTCGCCCGGGCCGAAAAAGCCGTTGTAGGTCGAGACGTCGCCGCAGCGGTTCACGGTGACCGTGTAGTTTGCCGACTGTCCGCCGCAGGAACTCCAGTAGTCCACGCGGACCGTGTAGTGGCCGTCGGGCGGCGGCGAAGCGGGCCAGGTAACGTGTTCGTTGTCTATGTTGTCTATCGTGCAGCCGGCGTTGGAGTCCAGATCCAGCTCGCCGCCGGTGGCCGAGACCGTGTGGCCGTAGTAGATTTCCTCGCCGCTCGGCTCCACCACGTGCAGGTCCACGTCGGTCGGCGTATCCCAGGAGAGGGCGAACGTCAGCGAAGCGGTAGGCACCTGCGTTACCTGGAACGGTTGGGCGAAGGGATTGCCGGCGTTGCCCTGCAGGTCCACGACCTGGACGTCGAGCGACAGGTTCGAGCCGGCTGCCGCCGCGCCAATTCGCCCCATGGGAGTGAGTAGTCCTTTTGCCCCGGCCGCTGTCGCCATCGCGCGTCGCCTAGGCGAGACAGTCGCGGCCGTCTCGAAATAGTCCGGGTCCAGGGTGATGTCCACATAGACCTGGCCGGTCTGGTCGTCAATCTGGGCCGGCACGAAGAAGTAGCCATGGATGCCTTCCACGGCGATCTGCACGCGCCGGATGGAGTCGAGTCCGTTGGGCGCACTGATTTCGAGATAAATTCGTGCCGTGCCGCCGTTTATCAGACTGGTCGATCCGTCAATTCCGGTCACCTGCGGCGTGCTGCTGTCGCTCGAAGCGGGCGGCAGATCGTCGCCGGGAATGAAATCACCGCCCGCGAATGCAAGGGCGGGCTGGATGACGTCCGTCGTCACCACCGTGAAGCTGGTGGTCTGCGTGTCGCCCGAAGGCTGGGCCACCGCCGTGATTCCGCAGCTGCCGGCCGCGCCCGCGGCGGCGCTGCGTTCGTAGGACGATCCGCTGACGCTTTCGGAAGTCAGGGCGCCGCAACCGGCGCCCTGGTAGGTCATCGAAATTCCCGTTGCGCCCGTGGCCGCAAAGGCCACGGTAACGGTTTGCTGGCTGGCCGGGTACACCGGGTCCACGTGCAACGGTGCCCGGGGCTGGATGTATTCCGTCTTTGTCTCCACCGGATCGTCAGGCAGCTGTACTTCAATGGCGTCGGGATATTCGGCAATGTTTCCGTCCTGGTCCACGTTCACGGTAGTATTCAGCAGTTCGGCATAGACCTGAACGATCGCCAGGCTCTGCTCACCGGGTATTACCACGACAGTGAAATACCCGTCGTCATCGGTAGTCACCGAATCGTCGTCGGTTGCCGAAGTTGCTTTGGCGGCGGCGGCACTGGTCGCGCTGCCGAAGGTGACAGTCAGGCCCTGCAGCGGCACTCCGTCGGTATCTACAACCTGCTTGTGGACCGTGACGGTCTGGATCGGCGGCGGCGAGACCGTGAACACGAAGTTGCCCGTGGCGCTGCGCCCGCGGCTGTCGGTGACGGCCACAGTCACCGTGGCGCTGCCGGACTGGCCCGCCACCGGTTGCAGTGTGAGCGTGCAGCTTCCCGCCGCCGTGCACGTGCTTTGGCCGGTGATGCCGCTGTCGGGCAGCAGCGTCTGGTTGGAGGAGCTTGCCGTCACGCTCAGCGTGCCGGCGCCGGAGAGGGTGAAGGTCGCGGTGCCGCTTGCGCCCGCGGCCACCGTCACGTTGGCAAGGCCGCTCAGCGTCGGTGCCGCCGGCGTGGAGCTGCTCGAGGAGTCCCAGGGACAGCCGGCGAGCAGCGTCATGGCGAGCAGAGTGCCCGAGAATCCGATGCCCGTGAAAACGTGTCTTGCACTGTGGTTCATCAGCGTAATCCTCCTGTCGTGGAACAGTTTCGATTCATTTCGAGTGCCGACATTCGCCTAGCCTCCGCCCAGGGTCGATAATGCGACGAAGTAGTTGGCGCTGTCGAAGCAGGTGGCGATCACCTTCAGGCCCTCGCTGTCGGTGAGATATTCGGCGTGGGCCGGCTGGGTGCAGCCGTCCGGCGCCGGGGTGGTGGTGTTGGAGACCACGCTGCCGTCGGGCGCGACTTCGGTTTCCGTATAGGTGTTGTCGTTGAAGCCGGTGCTGACGATCCCCACGTCGCCATTGCCGAGCTGCACCAGCCCGAGGTCCACCGGGCCGTCGCCGACCGCGACGGTGCCGATGAGGGTGGGCATGTTCATGCCGTCCCACAGCACGATGGTGAGGGTGTCGCCAGCGAAGTTGGTGACCGCGCAAACCGGCACCGAGCAGCGAATGCGCCGGGAGTCGGCGCCGATGGGGCCGATGCCCAGCGGCGGTGAGCCGTCGCGCGGGGCGAAAAACAGCTCGCCTTGCGTCGGGTCGCGCGTCACCACCAGCACGGGTCCGCCCGCAACCTGCTCGAAGGCCGAAACCGCGCCGCTGACCGGGATGACCTCCTCGGTCGGCTCGTAGTCGCCGAACTGGTCGTTGAAGGCGAGGAAATTCACACCGAACTCGTTGACGTAGGGTATTTCGCCGCCATTCGGCGTGCCGCCGGCCGGGAAGGCGTCGGTGACGGTGCCCTGGATGGTCAGCACGAAGCCGCTGAACGCGCCGTTCGTCGCACTGTATTCGTCCACAAAGCTGCTGTCTTGACCGAATGCGAAGAGCGCGGCATCGCTGTCCGGTCCCGGCGGGTCCTGCGAGATCGCCGCCACGCCGAACAGTGGCGCGGCGCTCATCTTGGTGCGCTTGACCTCGTGCGTGACCAGGTCGCTGACGACGTAGCCTTCGGCGCCGGTGAACACGGCCAATTTCTGGCCGGAGAGGTTGGCGAGATTCTCAATCAACGCGATCGCCTCGGCGTCGGTAAGCCCGCCGGGTGTGTCAAAGAGGCCGGGCTCCACGGCCGGCGGTGGCGGGGGCGGCGTTGTGCACTCGACTGAGACTTTTAACGCGAAATCCAATACGCTACTAGACCCCACTATGGCAGCCAGAAACAGCCCTGAGACACCGTTGGAGCCGACCCGCACAAAGATGACTCCAGTACCGACGTCGCTGCAGGTGCCGGTCGCCGTCGTGGTGGTTTCCGCTTCGCCCGTGGCGGGCATGATCGTCCATTCCGGCGGATCGAAGGAGCTTCCGTAGATAGGCCCGGTAAAATCGTCGCCGAAAAAGCCGGATCCATTGGCATTACTGTCCGGCGCCTGCTTGAGCGTCACCGTCACTTTGAATCCACCTCCGACGGGCACGGAAGCGGGTGATACTGCCCCAGTTAGGACGAAGCCCTTGGACTCGACCTGTGCAACGCTCGAGAAGTGGCTGATCGGCGCGCTGGCCGTCAGGCCGGTGTCGTCCACGGTGTTCGACAGCGGATTCAGCAGCTCGAGCGTGCCCTCACTGTCGCTCACCAGCCCGATGACCGGCGTCCCGTCGGGCGGCGCGGCGCTGCCCATGGTGTGGATCGTCGCCGTCGCCGGCACCGCGAACTGCAAACCATCCGGTTCGAGCCGGTACACCTTCTGCACCGAGGGGTCTTGCAGCTCGGGCGGGATGTCGTTGCCGCTGAGTTCGGTGATGACGATGTCGGTGTCTTCAGTGAGCGCGCCGGGCGGAATGGTGAGCTTGAAGCGTCCGTCGTCGAAGCCGACCTCGCCGCCGGCCGGGCCTACCGTGCCCTGCGCCTGCGGCGGCGGATTCACCGTGAACACGAAGCTGCCCGTGGCGCTGCGCCCGCGGCTGTCGGTGACGGCCACAGTCACCGTGGCGCCGCCGGACTGGCCCGCCGCCGGTTGCAGCGTGAGCGTGCAGCTTCCCGCCGCCGTGCAGGCGCCCTGGCCGGTGATCCCGCTGTCGGGCAGCAGCGTCTGGTTGGAGGAGCTTGCCGTCACGCTCAGCGTGCCGGCGCCGGAGAGGGTGAAGGAAGCGGTGCCGCTCGCGCCCGCGGCCACCGTCACGTTGGCAAGGCCGCTCAGCGTCGGTGCCGCCGGCGTGGAGCTGCTCGAGGAGTCCCAGGGACAGCCGGCGAGCAGCGTCATGGCGAGCAGCGTGCCCGAGAATCCGATCCCGGTAAAAATGCGGTTTGCGTTACGGTTCATCACGTTCTCCTTGGGGTGGCGGCGTCGCGCGCCGCGGTTGCGGTTTCCGTGCCCGATGGCACGGTCATCATCCTTTGAACGGATAATCTGCCGGGCGAGCGGCGGAAGTCCTCAAAAAGCGATCAAAAATCATCGAAAATCCTCAGTGCGGCCCGTGCTGTCCCGGTGTATGATTGGAATGACTGTCAAGCGCGACCCGGAATGCAACCGGGAACCTGGGGCAAGACCGCGACAGGGGGGATTGGTGATGGAAGCCGACGACCGCGTGTACCAATTCGGGCCGTTTCGGGCCGATACGCGGCGCTGCATGTTGTTTCGTGGTGCGCAGTCCGTCCCCCTGAGCCGCATGGCCTTCGAGTTGCTGCGGGTGCTCATCGAGCACCGGGGCGAGACGGTGGCCAAGGAGCGGTTGATGGAACGGCTGTGGCCGGACCGGATCGTCGAAGAAGCGAACCTGACGCAGACGATTTTCGTGCTGCGCAAGGCGCTCGGGGACCATCCGGAGACGCCGCGCTACATTCAGACGGTGGCGCGGCGCGGCTACCGTTTCGTCGCGCCGGTGCAAGAACCTGCCGGCGACGGGGATTTGCCGGCACCATCCGCGGGCGCCGCCGAGGCCATGGCGCCGCGGAGAATGCATCCCGGGCTCAAGGCCGCGGGCGCGCTCGTGTTGCTGGCCGCCGCGCTCGCCCTGGCGTGGTGGCTCTCGCCCTGGGGTGGGCAGGCACGCTCGCGCCGGCAGGGCGCGCCGACGCCCGTACGCCTGACCGTCCTGCCGTTTTCCACCGCGGGTTCCGACGGCGAATTGCGTTTGCTCGCCGTGTCCATGAACGATTTGCTGGTCACGCGCCTCGGCACGCAGCCCGGGCTACTGCTGGTGCGCCCGACCGCCGGCCTGCAAAGTACCTCCACGCCGGCGGCACTGGGTGCGTTCGCCCGCGAGGCGAGGTTGAAGTATCTTGTCGGCGGCAATTTGCGCCGCGGCACCGATCCGCATCGGGCGCGTCTCGCCATCACGCGCTACGACGTCGGCGAATCGGGCGGGCTGCGCAGAATTCCCTTGCAGTCCTACGACATTCCGTTTCTCGGCAACGGCTCGGACATGGAACGGTTCGTGGCCATCCGCAAACGGATTGTCGAGGATTTGCTGCAACAGCTTGTGCCGACGGTCCGGCCGGGGTTGCGCCGGCGGATGTCGAGCGCGACGACGCCGCACAACGCCGAGGCCTATCGCCTGTATCTGCTGGCGCTGCACGATGTACGCACTGCGTCGTGCTCCGGGCCGGAGGCCGAGGCCCGGCTGCAATCGTCGCTGGAACTCGATCCCGGTTTTGCGCCCGCCTGGGATGCGCTGGGCTGGGCGCAATACAATCTCGTGTCCTTTTGCGGAGAGCCGGCGAGCCATTACGCCGAGGCCTTGCGCAGCGCCGACCATGCGCTCGCGCTGGCGCCCGATCTGGCCCGTTCCATTGCATTGAAGGCCGCGATCCTGGTCGAAACGGGAAAGGACGAAGACGCCTATGTCTTGCTGGCGGAGGCGAGGCGCAGGCTGCCGTGGAACCCGGATATCGAATACCAGGGCGTTTATGTGTTGCGCTACGCCGGGTTTCTCGACCGCGCGGCAAAGAGGCTCGATACGCTGCTCGCGCGCGACCCCGTTTATCTGAGCGTGGAAGGCTGGACGCCGAACACCTTGCTTTATCGGAATCGCCTCGCCGCCTTTCTCGATCGCTTGCCCGAGGCGGATTCGCCGGTGTTTCTTTATTACCGCGGTCTTGTGAAATTCTTGCAGGGCAAACCGCAGGAGGCCGTGCGCGTGCTGCGGCCCGCCTTCACGCACAATCCGAACGACGTGTTTGCCCGCCTGTCCGCGGCGCTGGTCGCGATCCTTGCGGGAGACAAGTCCACCGCGCTGGTGCGGCTGAACGATCTCGTCCTGGATCGCACGCGGCTCGGCCTTAGCGATGGCGAGATTACCTACAAGATTGCACAGCTTTACGTACTGGCGGGCCGGACGGATACGGCGCTCGATCAACTGGAGCGTGCCGTCGGGCAGGGCTTTTTCAACCTGCGCTATATGCAGAGCGATCCGGTCTTTGCCTCGCTGCGGAAAAATCTCCGATTCGAGGCCATTGTGGACAAAGCGAAGGTGCGGTACGATGCCTTCGGGCGGCGCTTCGCACTCGCCTTGCCGAGCACAGGAAGCAGCCTGTAGCCCTTGACCGCGAACGGGGAACGGCCCAAGGAGACTCTGATTTATTCCGCCATATCGGCACAGGCCGGAGACAACATGCGCGTAGCGCATGGCCGATGAAGATAATAAATCAGGGGTTCCCCAGCATCCGCGGGCCGCGACGGTTTAAACTCCTGTTGTAAACAGGAGGCATCGAAATGATTAACACGCAATGCTGCATCGTCGGCGGCGGACCCGCCGGCATGGTGCTCGGCCTGATTCTCGCCCGCGCCGGTATCTCCGTCACGGTACTTGAAAAGCACGGCGATTTTCTGCGCGATTTCCGCGGCGACACGGCGCAGCCATCCACGCTTTCGGTACTCGACGACCTCAATCTTCTCGAGCGATTCATGCAACTTCCCGTGCAACGGGCCGAAACCCTCACGGCGGGTGCCGCGAACGGGGCATTTGTCATCGGAGATTACCGCGGCCTCAAACCGTTCCCGTACCTTGGGCTGGTACCGCAGTGGGATTTGTTGAACCTGCTCGCCGAGGAGGGACAGCGTCATCCCGACTACCAGCTTCTGATGCGTACCGAGGGGCGCGAGTTGATCGAGGAAGGCGGTCACGTTGCCGGCGTGCGTGCCGTGGGTCCGGACGGTCCGGTCGAAATCCGCGCTGATCTGGTGGTGGGCACCGACGGACGGCATTCGACCATGCGTGCCGCGGCCGGATTCGAGCCGCACGAATTGGGTGCGCCGATGGACGTGCTGTGGTTCCAGCTTTCCCGCCGCGAGGAGGATCCGGAGACGACCGGCGGTTTCCTTGGCAAGGGGCAGTTTATGGTGATGCTCAACCGCGGGACGTACTGGCAGATCGGTTACGTGATCGCGAAAGGTGGTGCGGAAACCCTGCGCGCCGGTTCGCTCGATGCCTTCCGTTCCCAATTGACGTCGCTTGCGCCGTTTATCGCCGATCGTGTGCAGGAAATCCAATCATGGGACGCGCTCAGCCTGCTCGTGGTGCAGGTGGATCGTATCAAGCGCTGGTATCGTCCGGGACTCCTCCTGATTGGCGATGCTGCTCACGCCATGTCGCCGGTGGGCGGAGTAGGCATCAACGTGGCAATCCAGGATGCCGTTGCCGCGGCGAATATTCTGGGACCGGCATTCCTTTCCGGCCGGCGTCTCGAGGAGGCGGATCTGGCGCGTGTACAAAGGCGGCGCGAATGGCCGGTGCGGATCATGCAGCGCGTCCAGATCGTGCTCCAGAATCGCGTGGTGTCACGTGCACTCAAGCCAGATGCGGGTGCCATGCGTATCGGACCGTTCGCCCGGTTTCTGTTTCGCTTCCGCTTCGTGCGCCGCATTCCGGCCCGCATCTTCGGTCTCGGCTTCCGTCGCGAACGGGTGACGCTTGCGCCGAAATCCGCTTGAAACGCCGCTTATCCGTCCCGCCTGCTAATATGAAACCACATCGAGAGGGCAGGAATACGAATGGCCAAATCGCGTAGCGGGTTCGCCCGCTTTATGGGCGGCACGCTCAAGGGGATAGACATCACCCGACGCGTTGTCATTGACCTGATTTTTCTGGCGATCGTCGTGATCGTGCTGATCCTCATCTTCAAGCCGAGCAGCCCGGTGGTTCCCGCCACCGCGGCACTCCTGCTCGATCCGGCCGGCTCGCTGGTGGAAGAGACGCCGGACCCCGTGCGCCGCGCCCAGCAGCGCCTGATTGGACAGAATCCTCCGCCGGTGACGCGCGTGCGTGATCTGGTTTTTGCGCTCGATACCGCGGCGGGAGATGCGCACATCAAAGTCGTGGTGCTCGATCTCGACGATTTTGCGGGCGGCAGTCTCGCCCAGCTCGAACGGGTGGCGGATGCGCTCAAGCGTTTCGAAAAAAGCGGCAAGCCGGTGATCGCCTACGCCGCAAACTATTCGCAGGGTTCCTACTATCTCGCCGCCGCCGCGAGCAAGGCCTGGCTTACGACGAACCAGGGCATCGTCGGTGTGCTGGGTCTTTCCGCCTACACCAATTACTACAAGGATCTGATTGACAAGCTCAGGGTCGAATGGCATGTGTTTCGCGTCGGCAAGTACAAGTCCTATGTGGAGCCGTTCACCCGTAACGACATGTCGCCGGCCGCCAAAGAGGAAAACAACAATCTGCTCGACGCGCTGTGGCAGCGCTACATCGGCGCAGTGGCCGAAGACCGGGGCAAGGAGCCGGCGGATGTGACCGGTCTCGTGAATCATCTGCCCGATGTGCTTGCCGATACCCAGGGCAACGCGGCCGAAGCGGCCGCGCAGGCGGGCCTCATTGACGGCATCAAGTCACTGCCCGAATTGCGCGGCGAGTTCGCCGATCTTGCCGGCACCGATCCGGATACCGGCAGCTACCGCCATATCGGCATGAAGGCCTATCTGACCGCGCGCAATCCCGCTGCGCGGATTGCCAACCGTGCCTTCGATCAGGTCGCGATCATTGTCGCCGAGGGCGACATCGTGCCCGGTTCGGCGCCGCAGGGCAGCATCGGTTCCGCGACGCTTTCCAAACTTCTCGAACGCGCGGCCCGCGACGATCGCGTGAAGGCCGTGGTGCTCGATGTGAACAGCCCGGGCGGCAGCGCGCTCGCTTCCGACGAGATTCTTCACGCCGAACTCGCCCTCAAGCAGACGGGCAAGCCGCTGGTCATTTCCATGTCCGGGGTCGCGGCCTCGGGCGGCTACTGGATTTCGATGGCGGGCGACCGCATCTATGCCTCGCCGGCGACGATCACGGGTTCGATCGGCATCTTCGGCATGTTTCCCACCTTCGAGCGCACGATGGACTGGGCGGGCGTGCATCGCGACGGGGTGGAAACCTCGCCGCTCGCGGACTTCGGCGATCCCATGCGCGCGCTCGGCGCCGACGATGCCAAGGTGTTTCAACTCATCATCAATCACGGCTACGCCGAGTTCACCGGCAATGTCGCCCATTACCGCGATCTACCGCTCAGCCATGTGCAGGCAATCGCCCAGGGGCGCGTGTGGACGGGCGATGATGCGAAACGCATCGGTCTGATTGACGATTTCGGCGATCTGCAGACGGCGGTCAAGGCCGCCGCCAAACTGGCGAAGGTGGCGCAGTACGGCGTGACCTATATCGCGCCGAAACTTTCTTCCGCGCAACAGTTCATTGTCAACCTCTCCGGCAACACCGACGCGCAAAGCGTCGCGACGCATTTTTTCGGTGGCGGAGAGGATTCGTTGATGGCGGCCATCCGTCCCCTGGTCGAGGGTTTTGCGCATACGCTTGCACTGCGTGATCCCCACGGCGTCTATGCGTATTGTTTCTGCGACGCCATCAGCGACATTCACTGAACGATTTACGCGGCTTCTCCCTGGATGGGGGAGGGTTGGGGTGAGGGTGAGACAAACTGCTTTGCCGCCATGCGGCAATTTCCTTCAGCCAGAATTGTTGCGGGCATGGCCCGC
Source organism: uncultured Gammaproteobacteria bacterium (assembly GCA_963843735.1). Lineage (GTDB taxonomy): Bacteria > Pseudomonadota > Gammaproteobacteria > JAKDMP01 > JAKDMP01 > CAWJLN01. The sequence continues at coordinate 28,009 of CAWJLN010000012.1, read as the reverse complement.
TCCTACGCGATGGGAGAGGGAGCGAAGCCCGGCGCCCTGAATTTATTCGTTGCGCCGTTAGCAGGTGTCGGTGTGCGCCGCTCTTTGTTTCACTTTCGCGCGCGTGCTCTGAACTCTGGCCGAAGCGGCATGCCAGGCCTGCGGCGAGGGCTGAGCATGAATCGCGTCGTGCAGCCTTGAGAGACTCGTCTCGTTTCCCGCCAGCCTGATTTTCTCGAACGTTGCGAGTGCGCCGACCCCTTTCTCGATCGCCAGTGCGATGAGCGTTTCCGCGGGTTTGCGGCGATCGGCGCAGAGGCGGGCGGCCAGGTTCCAAAAGGGATCTATCAGGCTGCGGGCGAAGGCACCGGCCGGACCCGGATCGCCGAGGTTCTGCGGCAAGCTGCCGCGTTCGCGTAACACCTCGGGAATCGGTTGTTCTTCAGGCGTCGAGAGCAGGCCGCGACGGGACAGCCAATCGCCGGGACGCTGTCGGCTCATGAGTACCGAAACGACGGGAGCGAGTATCAAGGGCAGGGTGATCGGCAGCGACCAGTAGAGGAAAAGCGGACGCAGCCACCAGGCAAAGCAGGACCAGCCGATGCCGAGCACGAGTCCGGAACCGTGCATGCGCAGCGCCGCCCACCAACCCAGTTCGCCACGCCGGTTCTGTCCGGCCCAGCGCACGCGCAGATTCATGAGCGCCTCGGCGACGAAGCGGCTGTGCGCGAGCATGCGGATGGGCGCGAGCAATATCGAGGCGAGACTTTCCAGCACGATCCCGGCGGCCAGACGTGCAGCGCCTCCGAAGTCTTGCCGGCGACGGGAGAAAAGCGCATCGGCGAAAGCCAGGAGCTTAGGCAGAAAGAGCACGAAGGCGGTGCTCGCCACCAGACGGATCGCCCAGTCCGGATGCCATTCGGGCCATACCGGAATCAAATGATGTCCGCCGGGAAAATAATTGATCGGCCACAGCGTGAACTGGGCGACCTCGGCCGCGCTCAGCGCGAGGAACAGCAACCACAGAGGCGAGGCGGCGTAGGCGAGCACGCCGTTCAGAAAGGTGAAGCGGTGGACGAGGGCGAGTCCGCGTCCGCTGAACATGAGGGCGAGATGCTGGAGGTTTCCCTTCACCCAGCGCCGGTCGCGCGCAAGTTCGTCCACCAGCGTCGGCGGCGATTCTTCGTAGCTGCCATCGAGTGCGGGCTCGAGCCAGACCTCGTAGCCGCCGCGACGCATGTAGGCGGCCTCGACGAAATCGTGGCTGAGGATTGAACCGCGAAAAAGCCCCGCGCCGCGCAGTCCCGAGATGGCGCAGTGGCGCATGAATGCATGCGTGCGGATGATCGCATTGTGGCCCCAGTAGGTGCCGTCGCCGAGCTGGATCGCGGCGAGTCCGGCCGAGAACAGCGGGCCGTAGAGACAGTTGGCGAACTGCTGGATGCGCGCGAACAGCGAACGTGCACCGATGATGGTGGGCGGCGCCTGGAGGATGCCGACTTCATGGTGCAGTTCCATGAGCTGGACCATGCGCGTAATGGTTTCGCCCTGCATCAGACTGTCGGCGTCGAGCACCACGAAGTATTCGTAGTTGCGCCCCCAGCGGCGCAGGAAATCGGCGATGTTGCCGCTTTTGTGGCGCATATTGACGCGCCGCCGACGGTAATGGATGCGCCCCGCGGCGCCGAGTTCCTGCACGAGCTCCATCCAGCCCGCCTGTTCCGCCAGCCAGATTTCCGGATCGCGGCTGTCGGAAAGAATGAAGAATTCGAAGTGCGCGAGTGCTCCGGTCCGTTCGAGCGAGCGGTACACCGCGCCCAATCCGGCGAGGCTGTGCGCTACCGACTCGTGATAAAGCGGCATGAGGATCGCCGTCGGCGCGAGTGAAGTCCGCGTCAGACGATGCGCATTGGTGCGCGCGAGAAGCCCCCACGGATCGCCGCCCCGACGTCGGAATAAAAAGCCGGTGAGCGCGAGCCAGGCGCCGAGCGAAACCCAGCCGAAGCTTGCGGCGAAAGCGATCGTGAGCGCAATTTCCAGCGCCGTTGCGCCGTGATACGGCAGGATCGCGAGCATGTAGTAGCAGGCAAACAGCGTCTGCACGAGGAGCAGCGAGGCAAATACCAGACGCCGCAGATGCGCGGCCCAGCGCCAGGCCGGACGCCGGGGGCGGGCTGCGGTGCGGCGGTGCGTATAACGCATGCTGCTGCGAGCGACAGGCGGCGCCGGTTGGAGCGGGAAAGTTTCCGTGTTTTCAGCCGCCATTGGCACCGAAGCGATTGATCGACGGAAGCTCGTAGGTCCAGGTTTCGGAAAGGGTTTTCTTGCCGGACTTGAGGAAGGCGCGCAGATTGAGTTCCTTGCCCGACGCCGCCCGGGCCAGGAACGACAGCCGCCACTGGCCGAGCGGCTGTATCCACTCGACGCTTTGCTGCAGGATGCTGCTGTCGTCCAGGCCGGTCACGATCGCCTGGATGGGGGTCTTGGGCGAAAGGTGATCCAGAGGCCCGCCGCCGAAATCCACGATGATCCGATAGCTGTCTCCCGCCTTGGATGCGTCGTCTCTGCCGACAAATGTGGCCTGCGCCGTTGCGAGCGGCTCGTCGGGAACATCCGGGGCGCCGAAATACAGCGTGTAATCGAGATCGTAGCGGCCGCCGCCCTGCGTCGCCTTGTCCGGGTTCCAGAAGGCGACGATGTTGTCGTTGGTCTCGGAATTCGTCGGGATTTCCACCAGCACAATGTGTCCCTTGCCCCAGTCCTGATGCGGTGCTATCCAGGTGCTGGGACGCAGGTCGTAGCGGGCTCCCGCGTCCTGGTAATCGCGGAAATGGCGGTTGCGGCGAGCCTGCAAGAGGCCGAAGCCCTGCGGGGAGTCGGCCTCGAAGTAGTTCATTTGCAGCTTTATCGGATTGATCAACGGACGCCAGAGCCACTCGCCGGTGTTGGAATGGATCAGCAGGCCGTCCGAATCGTGTACCGCGCCGCGCCACTCGCCGACCGGCCGCGGCGTATTCTGGCTGTAGTAGAACATGCTGGTGAGTGGCGCCAGTCCGAGCAGTTTGACGTCCTTGCGCAGGAAGAGCGCGGTCTTTATCTCGATGCGCGTCGGCGCGCCCGGATAAACCACGAAGCGGTAGGCGCCGGTGAGGCTGGGGCCGTCGAGCAGCGCGAAGAACCTGAGTGCGTGCGCATCGGGACGCGGACGCACGAGCCAGAAATCGGTGAAATCCGGGAATTCCTCGCCGCCGGGAAGGCCGGTGTTTATCGCGACGCCGCGGGCCGACAGTCCGAAATTATCTCCGCGGGCGACGCCGCGAAAATAGCTGACGCCGGCGAAGACGAGGAACTGATCCTCGACGCCCGGCCGGTTGATGGGATAGGCAAGCTTGAAGCCGACGTAGCCGAGATCGTCGGGAACTTTTTTCTCGAACGCTTCACTCGGCCACGAGAAATCGTCCTTGTTGAACGGCACCTCGTGCACGCCTTCTGCATTTGCCATGTAAATGTGTACGATGTGGCGGAAGTACTCCCCGGGCGGCACGAACATCACCTGAAAGCGTGAATGACTTTTCCGCCACAGGCTGCGCTCGGGGAGGAAGCGGATGTTCTGATAAGTGTCGAGTCGAGTTTGGCCAGAAAATCCGGCGTCTGCTTCGGCGGCACATAGGCCTTGGCGGCTAAGGCCTTGGCCTTGGCGGCGACGTCATTGAAGTCGAAGGCGTGCGCGAATCCCGGCGCGACCAATGCGGCGACCAACAGCAGAGAGAGAGAACGCCATACGCCGGATTCTATGTTTCTTCATGCCGTCTTCTTTTGCCGAAGACAGCTATTTTCTCACGGATTACGCCGGCTGTCTGCGGGGATGCGTCCCAGTCTGCTTTCCGGGCTCCTGGCGATGGCTTGCGCAATGAACGCTCCCGCCGCCAGCAGTCTGTCCATGTCCACGCCCGTTTCGATGCCCATGCCCGAGAGCATATAGAGCACGTCTTCGGTCGCCACGTTGCCGGTTGCGCCCTTTGCATACGGACAGCCGCCCAGCCCCGAGACGGAGGAATCCACCACCGTCACGCCCATTTCCAGGCAGGCGAGGATATTGGCGAGTGCCTGGCCGTAGGTGTCGTGGAAATGTACGGCAAGCCGTTCCATCGGCACTTCGGCTGCCGCGGCCGCAAGCATTTTCTGCGCTTTCAGCGGCGTACCAACGCCGATGGTGTCGCCGAGCGAAATCTCGTAGCAGCCGATCGCGGCGAGTTCTTTCGCGGTCCGCGCCACCGCTTCCGGCGCGATGGCGCCTTCGTAGGGGCAGCCGATCACGGTCGAGATGTAGCCGCGCACGCGGATGCCGTGCTTTGCCGCCAGCGCCATCACCGGTTTGAAGCGTTCGATGGATTCGGCGATGGAAGCATTGATGTTCTTGCGGTTGAAACTTTCCGAGGCGGCGGTAAAGATGGAAACTTCCTTCGCGCCGGCGTCCAATGCGCGCTGCATGCCCTTTTCGTTCGGCACCAGCACCGGATAGGAGACGCCGGAGCGTTTTTCGATGCCCGCGAAAACCTCTTTCGCGTCGGCAAGCTGCGGAATCCATTTCGGACTCACGAAGCTCGTCGCCTCTATGGTCTGCAGACCCGTCTGCGACAGGCGGTTGATGAATTCGATCTTGGTTGCCGCGGGAACGATCTGCTTCTCGTTCTGCAGGCCGTCGCGCGGGCCGACCTCGACGATCTTCACGGCTTTTGGATAACTGGTCATGTCTCGGCCTCAATGTTCACCAGTGGCGCCTCGGCGTCCACCAGATCGCCTTTCGGCGTAAAGCACTTCCTCGATGCGACCGGCGACGCCGGCCTTGACGGTGTATTCCATCTTCATGCCTTCCATCACCATGAGCGCTTGACCGGGTTCCACCTTGTCGCCGGCCTTCACGTGCACCGCGACCACGCGCCCCGGCATGGGGCTCACGGGATGAGTGGCGGTATCGGCCACGGCCGTGCCGCGCGGCGCGAACGGCGAGGCGAGCGTGAAGACAAAGGCTTCACCATTCAGCGCAAGCTGATAGTCCGTGCCGTGGTGCAGCACGCAAGCCCCGTACGATTTTCCGTCGAGCGTCATTGCCCAATTTGATTCGCTTTTTTGGACAGCCGTTACCGCATGATCGGAGTCATCCCATTTCAGAGTGAATTCGCGCGCCGTACCGGCTACGCGAACCTCGTGCTCCGTACCGGATGCATCGCGCGCCACCAGGCGCCAGCCGGGCTCGGCGCCCAGCCGCCAGCCGTCCGCCTGCCACGGCGTTTGCACATTGGCGTCCGCAAACCGGGAGAGCTTGTCGGCCATGGCGGCGGCAAGCACGGGTGCCGCAAGAGGGGGCCGCGCAAGCAGCTTGCCCAGTTCGCGTTCGATGAAACCGGTGTCGAATGCGCCTTCGGCGAACTGCGGGTGCCGCGCGATGCCGCGCAAGAGCGGCAGGTTGGTGACCAGGTCGAACACGGCCGTCTGCGCCAACGCCGTGCGCAACCGCCGCACGGCCTCGGCGCGATCCTTGCCGCGCACGCTGATCTTGGCGATCATCGGATCGTAGAAGATGCTGATTTCATCGCCGCCGCGCACGCCGGTATCAACGCGCACGAAATCGGCATCCGGCGTTTCGAATGCTTCGATGCGTCCGGTGACCGGCAGGAATTCCTTGTCCGCGTTTTCCGCGTACAGACGCACCTCGATGGCGTGTCCGTGCTGCTCGATCTGTTTCTGTGCGAGCGGAAGCTTCTCGCCGTTGGCGACGCGCAACTGCCATTCCACCAGATCGAGGCCGGTCGTTTCTTCCGTAATCGGATGCTCGACTTGCAGGCGCGTGTTCATTTCCATGAAGTGGAATGCCTTGTCCGCGCCGACGATGAACTCGATGGTGCCGGCGTTGACATAGTTCACGGCCCGCGCTGCCGCCACCGCCGCCTCGCCCATCTTCTTGCGCATGGCCTCGTCAAGGAACGGGGAGGGCGTTTCCTCGACGACTTTCTGAAAGCGTCGCTGCAAGGTGCATTCGCGTTCGAAAAGATGAACGGCGTTGCCGTGTGTGTCGCCGAATATCTGGAATTCGATATGCCGCGGCTGCTCGATATATTTTTCGAGCAGAACCGTATCGTCGCCGAAGGCGCCCTTCGCTTCGCGTTTCGCGCCGTCCAGCGCATCCCTGAAGTCCTTTGCCGCATGCACCACGCGCATGCCCTTGCCGCCGCCGCCTGCCGTGGCCTTGATCATCAGCGGAAAGCCGATGCGTTTCGCTTCGTCTTCGAGCCGCTTCAAGCTTTGATCCGCGTCGTGATAACCGGGCACCACCGGTACGCCGGCCTTTTCCATCAGCGCCTTCGCGGCACTCTTGGACGCCATCGCGTCCATGCTGTCGGGAGAGGGTCCGATGAAAACCACGCCGGCCTTTTCGCAGCGGCGCGCGAATTGACTGTTCTCCGAAAGGAAACCGTAGCCGGGGTGAATCGCCTCGGCACCGGTTTGCTTCGCCGCCGCGAGAATGCGATCCATGTCGAGATAGGAGTCGGATGCCGGTGCCGGCCCGATAGGTACCGCTTCGTCCGCCGATTGCACGTGCAGCGCATGGCGGTCCGCATCGGAATACACCGCAACCGTGGCGATCCCCAGGCGCTTGCAAGTCTCGATCACGCGGCAGGCGATTTCCCCGCGATTGGCAATGAGGATTTTGTTGAACATTATTTATAGGCCGAATCGTGATCGGGATGGAGGGCAAGCAGCCGCAAGCAATCGTTTTCCCGGTAGGCGAGAACCCGGAACTTTCCGCTCAGCCGGAATGTATAGAGTTTACCGCCGTGCGGGGCCGTAGCAGACACTATCGCTTCCCATTTAAGGCCATGATCCCGATGAATCTGGTCCCATTGCATGGGCGAGATTTTCTTCAATCCACGCAAGACCGCCAGTTGATCCTTTTTCTCGAGTCCGAAGAGTTGTTGCTGAAGTTCCGGATTATTGAGATCCAGCCGCACGCGGGACATGCCGATTCACTCGGCTTCGATGCTGCGTTTTATTTGTTCCAGATCGCTTTCTGCCGGCGGATGGGTCTCCGCCCACTTGACAGCCCGCTGCAGCGACTCGGCAACCGCAGGTTCGTGCAGCCAATGCTCGTTTTCGGGAACGAACACGCCGAGCGTCAGCGTCCAGACGCCGGGACGCGCCTCTTCGACCCTGATCTGGCGCCCCGCGTATTGCTTGCCGAGCGAAATTTGACCGCTGCGGCCGACGGTTTTAATAGCGCTGTACATGGTCGAATCTCATCGCTTCCGATTCATGCCGCATGATAGCACGAAATCCGCCCGTGCCGCTCCGGCAGCGACGCTTGGCGGTTTGTGAAATCTATTCGCCTTCCCAGTAGTCGCGGGCGTCTTCGCGGCGCGCGAGATGACGGAATCGTTGCGGCGCGCCGGCGGCGTCCGGCGGCAGTTCCGCGTAGACGCCGAACTTGTCCGAATCGGGATAGTCGCAGATTTCCACCTCGGCCAGCGTGCTCACGGCCAGGTAGCGCATTTCGACCGTTCCGGTGTTGATGATCTGGTGCGCGGTTTCCGGTCCGCCGGTCGGGCAGGCGATGATGTCGCCGGGCTTGATCGGGCAGGTTTTGTCGCCGTAGCGCAGTTCGCCCGTTCCTTCGAGGATGAAGAACATTTCCTCTTCCGCCCGATGGCTGTGGAAGGGACAGTTGCGCTTGCCCGGCGCCACGACGGTCAGGTTGTAGCCGAGTTTGCGCGCGCCGATGCGGCTCGCGATTTCGCCCCAGCGGATGTCGTATTTTTCGGCCGATGCGCCCTTGGGCGATCTTTCCGGCGGCCTGCCTTGCAGTTCCACGTTGGCGATATTAAGAATCGGATGGTTCATTTTTTGGCCCATTTTGGCAGACGCTTTTCCAGGAACGCGGCGAGGCCCTCCTGGCCTTCTTCGGAGACGCGCAGTTGCGCGATCAACTCGGCGGTGCGGCGCTTCAGGTTCCCGGCGGCGGATGCGTCCGCCTCGCTCGTCATCGCCACCAGTTGCTTGGACGCGGCAAGCGCCTGGGGACCGGCGGCGAGCAGTGAGTCAACGAAAGCGGCAACGCGTGCATTCAATTGGTCCTCGGCGACAACTTCATGCAGCAGGCCGAGCGCCTGCGCCGTTGCGGCGTCCATGACTTCGGCGGTCTGGAACCAGCGCCGCGCCTGACGCGGGCCGATGGCGTGCACGACGTAGGGCGCGATCACCGCCGGCACCAGGCCGAGTTTCACTTCGCTGAGCGCCATTTTCGCGCGCGGCGTACCGACGGCGATGTCGCAGCAGGCGATCAGACCCACGCCGCCACCGAACACGGCGCCGTTGACGCGCGCGATGGTCGGTTTGGACAAGGTGTCGAGCACGGCCATGAGTTCGGCAAGCGCGAGCGCGTCTTCCAGGTTCTCCTTCTCACCATAGCCCGCCATCGAGCGCATCCAGTTCAGATCCGCGCCCGCCGAAAAGGATTTTCCGGCGCCGGTAAGCATGACGACGCGCACGTTTGCATCGTCGTTAAGCTGCGTCAGTTTCTGCGTCAATTCAGCGATCAGCACGTCGTCGAAGGCGTTGTGCTTCTCCGGGCGATTAAGCGTCAGCGTCGCCACGCCGAGGGCATCTGTTTGTAACAACACATGTTCAGTCATATCGGTTCCTTTTGCAGGAGCGGCCGCTCCGGCCGCGATAACAGGAATCGCGCTGAGTATCACCGCTTATGCTACCAGCCTGCCTACTTCAAGTCCTGCGCGATCGTGGCGAACTGCTCCAGCGCGGATTCCAGATCGGCGGCGATGTCGGCCGCGATGACTTCTGGCGGCGGCAGGTTGGCGGATTCCTCCAGCGCCTCGTCCTTCAGCCAGAAGATGTCGAGGTTGAGCTTGTCGCGCTTGATGAGTTCGTCGTAGTCGAAGCACTTGAAGCGCTCGCTCTCCTTGCGTTCGTTGCGGTTCTTGCGATGGAAGCACTTGACGAAATCGTCCAGATCGCTGCGCTTGAGCGTGTTTTCCTTCAACGTGAAGTGCATGTTGGTGCGCAGGTCGTAGATCCACAGCTTCTGCGTCCACGGCTTTTCCTGCGCCGGCTTGCGGTCGAAAAACAGCACGTTCGCCTTCACGCCCTGCGCGTAGAAGATGCCGGTTGGCAGGCGGAGCAGCGTGTGTACGTCAGCCTGTTTGAGCAGTTCGCGGCGCACGGTTTCTCCGGCACCGCCCTCGAACAATACGTTGTCCGGCACCACCATCGCCGCGCGGCCGTGCTGTTTCAGGATCGTGAAGATGTGCTGCAGGAAGTTGAGCTGCTTGTTGCTCGTGCTCGCCCAGAAATCGTCGCGATTGATGATCAGCGATTCCCTGGACGTCTCGCCTGCCTCGTTGACGATGGTGACACTGCTCTTCTTGCCGAACGGCGGATTGGCCAATACGATGTCGTACTCGCCATGCTTGCCGGCCAGCGCATCATTGGTGACGACTGGCAATACCTCGTCGGATTCGTCGCCGATGCCATGCAGCAGCATGTTCATTGCGCACAGGCGCGTGACGCCGTCAACCAGTTCGACGCCGAACAGCGTGCCGCTTCGGAGCTTCTTCTTCTGTTCGCGGTCCAGTTTGTAATGCCTGGCGAGGTAGTCATGCGCCGCCAGTAGAAAGCCGCCGGTGCCGCAGGCTGGATCGCAGATCGTCTGCCCCGGCTTCGGCGCGATCGCCTCGACCATCGCCGCAATCAGAGGTCGCGGCGTGAAGTATTGCCCCGCGCCGCCCTTCACGTCCTCGGCGTTCTTTTGGAGCAGGCCCTCGTAGGCATCGCCTTTCACGTCCGCGCCGAGGCTGGACCATTGCTCCTTGTCGATCAGGTCCACGATCAGTCGGCGCAGCTTGGCCGGGTCCTGAATCTTGTTCTGCGCCTTGCGGAAGATCGTGCCGAGCATGCCACCGCACTTGCCGAGTTCCTCCAGCGTGTGGCGGTAGTGGGTCTCAAGGTCGTCGCCTTCCAGCTTCAGCAGCACCGGCCAGCCAAAGCCCTTCGGGATTGGGGAGGGTTTGCCGAGCGGTGGCTTGGACTGCTCGTCCGCCATCTTCAGGAACAGCAGAAACGTCAACTGCTCGACGTAGTCGCCATACGACAGGCCGTCGTCGCGCAGGATGTTGCAGTAGTTCCAGAGTTTCTGAACCAGAGTGGCGCTATTCACATCAGATCCCCTTCACGAATGGACACATAGGTACAATCCCGCGAATCAAGCGCGGATTACGCCGCACGAGTGGCGCGGACATGAAGTTCGACATTGAGCGACTTGCGAACCGCGCCAAAGATTGTCGCCAGGTTGTCCATGGTGGGGTTGCCGGAAGCAGAAAGCATGCGATGCAGGCTCTTGCTCGGCGTCCGCGTCTTGCGCGCCAGTGCTTCGAAACCGACCGTCGCATTGACCAGGTCGCGCAGGATAGCGCGCGCCACCTCGGGCTCGCCATTCAGGAACAGCGTCGCCGCTTCATCGAGCATCGCCCTGGCAAACGCCGGATCGCGCTCGACACGATCAGCAATGGTATGTTTGAAATTACGACTGAGACTCATAGTTCACCTCTTTCTCTTCGCATGTCCGCTACGGCTTGCAGACCGCTTACGCACCTTGTATTCATCAAGCAACACTAGCGTCTTGGCAATGTCCTTCGACTGCCCAGCCTTGGTCCCGCCGCCCAAAAGCACAATCAGCGAATCACCGTCTCTGGCCAAGTACACGCGATAACCCGGACCCCAGTTGATCCGGACCTCGCCGATGCCGGAAAACCATTTGATGGCGCCAGTGTTGCCATGCTCGACCCGCAGCAGGTAAGTGGCCACCTTGGCGGCAGCTTGTGCCGGCAGCCGATCGAACCATTGCCGGAACGGACAGGAACCGTTGGCCCGCTGATACTCCTCGATGCGGATCAGCATGGGTTTATAGTAACATAAAAGTTACTTATTGGCCTTAACAACAGCCGCGCTTGCTCCAAATAGCGTGGGTCCATCACGGTTGCGATTCGCGCGGCACGGTGATGCCGTAACGCGCATTCCACTGCCCGCCGGCAACGACCTGGCGTTTCCCGGAACCGAGTTCGATCCGCGCGTCGTCAAGCGCACTGCGCCACGGCATCCGGGTTGCGTCGGCCAGATACAGGCACAGCCGCTTCACCTTCACCGACGTACAGGCTTCCAGCAACTGCTGCATCAGCCCCGGTCGCAGCGTTGGCAGTGCCTCCATCAACTGCTGCGCTTCCGCAAATGCGGTGACGCCGGGCACGCCCTCCAGAGCTTCCAGGATGGCGCGTTCGGGCGCGGAGATCGCGAGCGCGAATTCGCCGAAATCCCGTGTGGTCATTCCGACAGCAGCGGCAAACAACGAAGTGCCGAAGTAGCGCAATTCCACCGCCCAATCATGCTGTGTCAGCCAACGCGGCAGGCGGCCGCCCGGCGGGCCGTACAAATTCACGCGACGGCGCGGCCCAAGCCGCAGATAATGGGCCAGACCGGACAATTCCAGCGCCGTGCGCCCACCCGGATGGATGGTTTTGCCGGCATGCTGCTGCAGGGCGTACAGCGCGCCTTCCCAGCCGACCTTGTCGCCGCGCCGTACGAAGGCGCCCACGCCTACGGATCTCATCCAACCGCCCTTGCGGTATTGCTCGGCCAGCTTCCGCGACACGCCATGCTGCGAGAAAAACGCATGCAAAGCCACCGTGCCCCGAGGCCAAACCTGGAGCAGGCGGTTTATTTTCATGCTTTCACGGCTATTCATAAGTTACATTTAAGCATAAAATAAAACCAAACGCCAGCCCGAAGTTCAGCTTTATGCAAATATACGATTTATGGCTAGCCCTGATTGTATATGACGCAACCGCAACGCAGAGCGAAGGCTGAGGAGTCGCCGTTACGCAAGATGTTGCAGTAATTCCAGAGTTGCTGGACGAGGGTTGAAGAATTCACAATTTCCAACCCTCTCGTCGCATCAGCCCCAGCAGGTTGAAACACGGAATCCCCATTTCCCGGCACACGTCGGGAATGAAATGTGTGCGTTTTGGATTGCGCTTTTCGGATGCTGGAGTTTCCTGTGTAACTACGGTTCCGCTGCGCAGTCTCGCAAGCGCGATCACGTAAGCATCCGCCTCTTCATACTCCGCCTTTGGATCACGCAAACCGGGGAAGCGGTTTTGGATGGACTGAACCTCAGCCAGCAATTCACCGGTCGGCACAAAGATGCTCTTGTGCGCTTCGGCCCAAGCAATGAGTTCACCGGTGCCGACGGCTCCGAGTTCTTCACGCACCAAAGCAGGTGACAGCAAGCGGTTCACCGCGATCAACTGATCAACCCGACCCATGATGCTGGGAAAAACGTCAAGAGGATAAAATCGCGCTTGCCAATCCATGAAAGAACTGGTGTCCACGCTGTAGATGGCAGAGGACACCTGCTCAACCATCTATCGGAGCCTCCATACTTCCCTCATGAACCTTGCTCCGCAATTTGTCGAAGTGCTCAAACTTCAGACCGAGGTAACGCGCCGCGGTGACCGGCGTGACGCGGTTTGCCGAAAGTGCCTCCAGCACAAGTTGCGTGAACAGGCGGCCGTTCCGTCCAAGCGCCTTGGTCGTCGGCGTGGCAAACCCGCCGCCGCGGTCGGGCAAACTTGCAACATAGACATCCCACTCCTGTCTCCATGCGCGATAGCGCGACCAGTTCATGAAACCGGATTCGCGCAGACGGGTCGCCGTCGCCAGAGGCGTAATGCGGAACTTTCGCGCCAGCCTGCGCACTGATTCGATGTCCCAATCCGATCCGGTCAGACCGAGGTGCTCGATTTCCGATTGCAGCAACACTTCGGGGACGAGCGCATGGCTTGCGGCAACCTCCGCGAAGCGTTCAATGTCGTCCCAATCGCGTCCCGACCCTTCTTCCTGAATCGCGGACCTTTCCTCGTGTCCCGCAGCCAACATCAGATGTACGACCTCGTGCAGGACAGTAAAGCATTTGGCTTCCGGAATTTCCTTGCTATTGACCCCAACAACGGGCAGCGGTGTCCGCAGCAACGCCAATCCTCTGACTTCGCCGAGCGCTACCTTGCTGAACTGAAAAACGAGTGCTCCAAGATCCTCGACTGCCGCGCGCCACGCCGCCCAGGCACGCCATTCGTTCTGCCATGACCGTTGTTCATCGGTCGAAATGCCGGACGCCGCACGAAGCCTCTCGCCAACCTGCACGGGCGATTCGTTTAGCCGTGCGCTTAGCGAAAACTCTGGAACCGGCTCGCCCAGTTCGCCCAGCAGATTGAGTGCGTTCTCCCGCCGCGTGAGCATCTGCCGCAGCGCAAGTCGAAACTCGGGCGATTCGTGGCCCGGAATCACACCCGGCAGACGGCGATATTCGGCCGCCAGCGGCGGCAACCGCGGCGGTTTGGGCAAAAAGAAGATGCTCAGCGGCCGGTGGAAAAAGCGGGCAAGTTGCTCGACTTGCCGGAATGTTGGCTGGCGCTCGCCCGCTTCCCAAGCCTGCACCCTCTCTTGCTTGACATTGAGGCGTTTGGCTACCCGATACACATCAAAGCCGCTCTCCTCTCGTGTCCAAGAGAGCAGTTGCGGATTGATCGGGATAGCGATTGGACTTGGCATGGACGGTATTATCTCGCAAAAGCACGTGCAAGAACCGACTGGCGCAGTCGAGTGGCTCGCTGGAGGTTGGCGGCGACAGCGGTTTCGAGTTCTTCGATCACGCTGAGCCTGCGCTCAACTTCGGCGATGACGCGGGTTTGCTCTTCTAGGGGCGGGAGTGGAACTGGCACAGCTCGAATATCGTCAAGTCCTAGCCCAGCTTTTGTAGCGCCACGCTGGAGTTTCTTGAGGTGCCTCCAACCGCCTTCGGATGCGGATAAGAAGTAAGCGACATATTTCGAAGAGATAGACCGAAGTGGCCGTGCGAGTGCAACGTGCTGATTGATATAAGCTTCTCCGAGACCTTCGGGAACGAGTCCCACCATTCCGATGTCAGCCGTGATTGAGATAAGGAAGTCGTTGGGTTGAACTATCGTGCGCGTTCCCTCGGCGCCCTTAGGAGGTTCAACGTGTTGCAGTTCACGCAAGTCAAGTCGAATATTCTCGTGATTGAGATTCCCTATGCGGAGAAAGATCGGTCCGGTTTCCGAGTAGTACTTAGCCCAACCACGAGAACCGCTCGTGACAAATGAGAAGACCGCATCTGAGCTGCACCACACCCATCCTTCGGGAAGCAGAGGAAGGTTTGCAGTGTCGGGGGCGGCGGGTTCTTTGTATTTGCCGCGGCCTTGCCAGTGCTTGCGGCGGTCGGCGAGGATGCGGGTGAGGAGTTGTTGGCCGGTTTCGTAGGTGCGGCCTTCGGCCTTGGCGAGTGAGGCTTCGGTGGGGACGAGGCGGCCTTCGCAGGCGGCCTTGAGGACGGCGGCGCGGTAGCGCTTGAGGCTGGCCTGCACGCGCCGCAAGGCCGTCACGCCGGCGTCGAGTCGCGTGAATTGCTTTTCGATTTCGGCAACGATCTGCCGCTGCTGCTCAGGTGGCGCCAGAGGAACCCTGTGCTCTCGCAGAGTTTTCCCGCTTATCGCTTGAAACGTGGTTCCGGTAGCTTTTTCGGCCAACGTGCGCACAGTGGATCGCAGCGCGTAAAGCATGTATCGCGACGGCATCCCATTCTTCGGGCGAATCGCAGCAAGCCCACGCCCGATGCACGCTTTGGATGGGCAAAGATTGGTCGGCCCTACGGGCGCCCGAACAGAGATCAACACGTCCTCCTGCTCCGCGACCTTGGTCGGCGCGGAACACCACTTCACGGTCTTCGGGTAAAGATCGCCAAACTCGGCTTTCCCCTGGAAGAACGGCAGACCATTGCCAGCATCGTTATAAGTAGCTCCTGGGGGAGACTGACCAAGGATCACATCCGCCACTTCATCAAGTCGGCTGAGCTTCCACGCTACAGTTGGTTGTGCCACTGATGATCTCACGCTACTCACACCTTACTGACATAAAGACACTGGATTCCGGATCGCCGCTGCGCGGCGTCCGGAATGACGAGTAAGCCCTGAGCCTGTTCATGCATCGCATTATGCTGCCAGCGCCTCATTGAGTTCATCCAGCAGTCCCGGCAACTGCTCGCCGAACAACTGGTGCACCTTGCCGAGGCCGCCGCGCTGGCGGAATGGCGAGTAGTCGAAGTCCTCCGGTTCGATGCTGAGGCTGGTGGCGATGTGGTCGCGGATCAGTTCCAGCCAAATGGTTTGTTCGGCGGTGAATGACGTGCCGGCGTCGGACTTGGCCTTGAGCCATTGGTCGAAGCGCTCGGCGACGGAGTCAGCGAACGGCGCAAGCACGGGCTGTTGTTGCAGCGCGAAACGCACCAGCGAAACGAGATCGGCGAAGCGGCCGGCCTGGGTGCGGCCCTTGACCTTGGCCGGCGCAGTGACGGCGAACGCATCCCAGATGCGGTCCTCGGTCCAGGTGGCGTGGTTGTCGCGCAGCTTTGCCTCCAGTTCCTTGAGCATTGCTTCGGTGAGGCGTTGCTGGTACGGGCGGCTATAGAGGATTTGCAGTGCGTCTATCTGCGACTGGTTCTGCGCGAGGTAGTCGCGGAATTCCTGCACCAGTCCGGCGGCTTTGGCCTTGGCAGCTTCGTCGAAACCCTGACTGGTCACTTCGTCGGGCGTGTAGATGTCCAGCGCCTGCTCGGTTTCGCGCTTGAGGGTTTCGAGCGTCTGGCGCAGCGCGGGTTTGTCGAACGGCGCGCAGGCGGTGGCGATAAGTTGTGCGCGTGCGGCCTGATATTGTTCCGGCGCGACGCTTTCCGCATCGGTATCCGGTTGACCGGTGGCGTGTTCGGCGATGGCGTCGGGATCGTTGGCGCGCAGCAGCGCACCGGCGAGCGTGGCAGGTGTTTGTCCGTCGGATACCTGAGCGATCTGTGCGCGCTGGTCGTCGTCGAGTTCGCGGTCGAGCCGGGCGAGGCGCGCGGCCAGCGTGGTCAACGTGTCCTCGTCGCGGCCGGCGGGAAACTGCACGCGCCGCAAGAGCGTCTTCAGCGGCACGGTCGGTTGGCGATCGAGCGGGCGCGATTCGGTCTTGTCGCTTTCGCACACGCCGACGGCATCCACGATGACGAAGCGGGTCTTGGCGCGCGCGTCCTCGCCGGAGACGGATTGCAGGTCGGTGGGCGTGAGCACCCGCGTGCCGCGGCCCTTCATCTGCTCGAAGTAAACGCGGCTGCGCACGTCACGCAGGAAGATCAGCACTTCCAGCGGCTTGACGTCGGTGCCGGTGGCGATCATGTCCACGGTGACGGCGATGCGCAGCGTCGGCGACAGGCAGAATTCGCTTGATGAGTTCGCGCGAGTTGGCTGGCTTGCCGGTGACGGGGTGCCGCGCCCGGTAGGTGATTTTCTTGCAGAAGTCGTCGCCCTTGTCGAAGACCTCGCGGCAGATGTGGACGATGTCCTCGGCGTGCGAATCGTCCTTGGCGAAGATCAGCGTCTTTGGCAGCAGGGTACGATCGGGGAACAGCTCGGTGAACACGACCTTGCGGTAGGCATCCAGCACGGTGCGGATCTGGTCGGGCACGACCACGGAGCGGTCGAGATCGGTCGGCGTGTAGTCGAGGTCGTCTTCCAGTACGGCCTGGCGCGCAGCGCGGGTGGCCTTGCTACGGTGGTCTATCAGGAAGCCCTTTTCGACCTTGCCGCCTTCTTCGCTGACGCGGGTCTTGATGCGATAGACGTCGTAGCCGACGTTGACGCCGTCGGCGACCGCGCGTTCGTGATTGTATTCCGCGACGCGGTTCTGGTGGAAGTAGGCGATAGTCTGCGGCGCGGGCGTGGCGGTGAGGCCGATCAGGAAGGCGTCGAAGTATTCCAGCACCTGCCGCCACAGGTTGTAGATGGAGCGGTGGCATTCGTCGGTGACGATGAAGTCGAATTCCTCGATCGGCACGGTCGGGTTGTAGGCGATATCACGCGTGCGTGTGCTGCCGAGCGCGGCGGCGAGTTCCGCGCCGGATAATTCGTCGGCGTCCTCCGTCAGTTCCTCGCCGCGCAGGATCGAATAGAGGCGCTGGATGGTGCAGATCGTCACCTTGCACACGTCGTCTATATGCGGCGAGGTGAGGTACTGGACGTTGTACAGCTCGGTGAACAGGCGGTCCGCGTCGGGCGTGCGAAAGCGGTGGAATTCGTCGCGTGCCTGCTCGCCGAGACTGGAGCGATCCACCAGAAAGAGGATGCGCCGTGCCTTTGCGTATTTGATAAGTCGGTACGAGGCGGCGCAGGCGGTGTAGGTTTTGCCTGCGCCGGTGGCCATGTGGATCAGGGCGCGGGAGCGATTTTCGGCGAGCGAGGTTTCGAGTCCGGCGATGGCCTCGATCTGACAATCGCGCATGTTCGTCGTTACGAGCGGATGCGCGACCGGCATTGTCTTCAGGCGCGCGCGCAGCGTGTCGGGTTCGGCAGCCCATTCGGCGAGGGTGTCGGGGCGGTGGAAGGTGAACACCCGACGCGAGCGCGAATCGGGATCGCGCTGGTCGCGGAACAGGGTTTCGACGCCGGTTGATTCGTAGAGAAACGGCAACGGGTCATCGAGACCGGCAGCGAGGAACACGGGAAGACTGGAAGCGTAGTTTGCCGCCTGATCGGCGACGCCGGACAGCGTGCTGCCTCGCTTCTTCGCTTCGACGATGCCGACCGCCTTGCGATCCACCAGCAGCAGGTAGTCGCAAGGGCCGGTCTTGAGCGGCACTTCACGCAGCGCGATGCCGCGGCCGGCGCCGAAATCCATTGCCGCGTAGACCTGCACGACCCAGCCGCAGGCGACGAGCTGGGCGTCTATCTGCCGGCGGGCGAGTTGTTCGGGCGTTATCGGCAAGGCGCGATCCCCTGTGCGCAACCCGGCAAGATTAACCGAGTCTGCGTGTATTGCCAAGGCGAACGTCCGCGCTGGCATCGGTCGAATGTTGCTCTGCGCTTGTCATGGGATTACAAGCTCTTGTTGAGCAGTTTTTTCAAATTGCCGGCGACGGCTTTCGCGTCTTTTCCGGAGAGCGCGCCGGCTTTGCGGAGAATCAGACGATTGTCGAGCGTGAAGAGTTTCATGCGCGCTACCGATGGCGCTGGCAGACCGGCAGCGGCGCCGTCCGTAATGGGGACGTCCAGCGGCCAGTTGGCATTGCTCCGGCTCGTAATCATGGCGAGTACGGAATGTCCGGTATCGAAATGCCGTCTTGCGGACAGCACCAATGCGGGCCGGCGTTTGGCGGTTTTTTTGTCCGTGAATGGGAAGGGCACGACGACCACGTCCCATGGATCAAAGGTCACGATAAGCCTCTTCGTCGCCCGACGACAGCCACTCCGAGGCCAGTGTTCCCTCGACTGCGCGGGCGAAGTTCATGTCCAGCGGGCCGGCCTTGCGCAAGCGCACCTGCCCGGATTCGATCTCGAACGCCACGGCATCGCCGGCCTTGAGCCCCAGCGCCTTGCGTACGGGTACCGGGATGGTGGCCTGATGCTTGCTGGTCATCCTGCTGGTTGTGATTTGCTCAGTCATGGCCAAACCATGTAATAACGTAATACGGTAATACTAAAACAAACCCGGGATGATTACAAGGCCACTTGAGGGCCCTACATGCGGAAGACGCCGTAGCGGCTGCCGGGTTCGAGCGGTGCGTTTTCGGCGGCGGCGAGCGCGATGCCGAGCACGCGGCGGGTGTCGGCGGGATCAATGATGCCGTCGTCCCACAGGCGCGCCGTGGCGTAGTAGGGATGGCCCTGCGTCTCGTATTGGTCGCGCAACGGTTGCTTGAATTCCTCTTCTTCTTTCTCGCTCCACTGGCCGCCTTTCGCTTCGATGCCGTCGCGCTTGACGGTGGCGAGCACGCTCGCGGCCTGTTCGCCGCCCATGACGCTAATGCGGGCGTTGGGCCACATCCACAGCATGCGTCCGCCGTAGGCGCGGCCGCACATGGCGTAATTGCCGGCGCCGAAACTGCCGCCGATGATGACGGTGAACTTGGGCACCGTCGCGCAGGCGACGGCCGTTACCATCTTCGCGCCGTCTTTCGCGATGCCGCCCTGTTCGTATTTGGCGCCGACCATGAAGCCGGTGATGTTCTGCAGAAACACCAGCGGGATTCGGCGCTGCTCGCAGAGTTCGATGAAGTGCGTGCCCTTGAGCGCGGATTCCGAGAACAGGATGCCGTTGTTGGCGATGATGCCGACCGGGTAGCCGTACAGATGCGCGAAACCGGTGATCAGTGTCTTGCCGTAGTTGGCCTTGAATTCCTGGAATTCCGAACCGTCCGTGAGCCGCGCAATGACTTCGTGCACGTCGTAGGGGAAGCGCGTTTCCTGCGGCACGATGCCGTAGAGTTCGTCCGCCGCGTAGCGTGGTTCGACGGGTTCGTTTTTTGCCAGCCAGTTCGGGCGCCGGTAGTTGAGATGCGCGACGATGTCGCGCGCGATCTGCAAGGCGTGCGCGTCGCTGTCGGCGAGATGATCGGTGACGCCGGAAATTTTGCTGTGCACATCGCCGCCGCCCAGCGTTTCCGCATCCACGACTTCGCCGGTCGCGGCCTTCACCAGCGGCGGGCCGCCGAGAAAGATCGTGCCCTGATTGCGCACGATGATCGCCTCGTCGCACATCGCCGGCACGTAGGCGCCGCCCGCGGTGCAGGAACCCATCACGACGGCGATCTGCGGAATGCGCTCGCGCGAGAGACGCGCCTGGTTGTAGAAGATGCGGCCGAAATGTTCCTTGTCCGGGAACACCTCGTCCTGCAGCGGCAGGAAGGCGCCGCCGGAGTCCACCAGATAAATGCAGGGCAGGCGGTTTTCCAGCGCGATTTCCTGCGCACGCAAATGCTTCTTGACGGTGATCGGATAGTAAGTGCCGCCTTTCACGGTGGCATCGTTCGCAACCACCATCACCTCGCGGCCCTGCACGCGGCCGATGCCGGTGACGAGCCCGGCGCAGGGAGCGTTGTCGTCGTACATCCCGTGCGCGGCAAGCGCGGAGAGTTCGAGAAACGGCGACCCGGGATCGAGCAATGCCTCGATACGGTCGCGCGGCAGGAGCTTGCCGCGGTCGCTGTGTTTCTTGCGCGACTTCTCGCCGCCGCCGAGTGCCGCCTGCGCCTGTTGCTCGCGCAGATCCGCCACCAGCCCTTCCATATGCGTGCGGTTGGCGGCGAATTCCTTGCCGTTTCTGTCTATTGCGGATTTGATGATCGGCATGATTAGCCTCGCGTGCAGGTTCGGATAAGTGTAGCCGGTCGCGTCATTTCGGCTGCTCCGCTTCCAACAACGCAGCCAGCCCACGTGCGGCATCCCAAGCACGAATTATCTCTACTGCGTCGGAGCGATCCAGATAATAGAGCAGAATGCACGGGAAGCCTTGGAGTACATGGAACCGCAGCGGTGACGGCAATTCCGGAAAGAGATACGTATGCCGTGTGGAGCCGCTGGCCGGGTGCGCGGACAGCAGCGCATAGGCGGCTTCGATGGCATCAAGAAACTTCGTCGCCACGGGCGGGGAGTCGGCGTGGAGGAAATCGGCAATGCTTTCAATATCCTGAGCCGCCTGCGGGCGCTCCAGGATCGGTTTGCTCATTCGTGCAAGCGCTTGCGTCGTGCCGTCCAGTCGGGCGCTACCGCTGGACCCGAAGCGAGACCTTCGGCGATCAACGAGCGCAACTTGTCTTCCGCAGCGCGTTTGCGCTGATCGCGAATCAGGGCGCGGACATAGTCCGAGGTGCTGGAATATCCGCCTTCATTCACCTGCTCATCCACAAAATGCCTGAGCGGTTCGGACAGGGAAATGTTCATTGTGGTCGGCATAAGGCACCCTTTGGCAAGAACTGCCAAAGAGTATAGCCCCCCAGGCAACCGAACTGCAACGGGTCACGATGACCCTGCGGGAGAGCTGCCAAGACGGGTAGTAGCAGCGGTCCCCTCCGCGATTATCTTTCGAATCCCCCTCCGGCTTCCCCTTCCTTGCTGCGCGAGCAAAGGGGGGGAGGGTGCAGTGAGGTTGCCCGGCCTAGAGCATTTCCACGCCGATGGCGGTGGCCTCGCCGCCGCCGATGCAGAGCGCCGCGATGCCGCGATGCCGCGCTTGCCGCCGCGGGCCTTGAGCGCATGCAGCAGGGTCACGGTAATGCGCGCGCCGGTGCAGCCGATGGGATGGCCCAGGGCGCAGGCGCCGCCGTTCACGTTCACCTTCTCGTGCGGCAGCTTGAGGTCGTGCATCGCGGCCATGGTGACGACGGCGAAGGCCTCGTTGATTTCGTAGAGATCAATGTCCTTTTCGGACCAGCCGAGTTTCTTTTGCAGCCGGTCAATGGCACCGACGGGCGCGGTCGTGAACCAGGCCGGTTCCTGCGCGTAGCTCGCGTGGCCGACAGCCGCCAGCCTGGAGGACATTACGGAGCAGGTCGGTGCCATCTCCGTGCCCACCATTGTCATCGCCGGCGAACTGGATCGCGTAGATACCCCCGAGCTGTTGCAGGCAGAATTACTTTCCCGCGTGCCGCAAGCCGTTATGCATGTGCTGCCTGGTACAGGGCATTTGTTGATGCTGGAGTCGGCTGATGAACTGGTCCTGCTCATAGAACGCTTCTGTGGTTCATTGTGTGGTTCGCGTGGTGACGATTGAGGCTGGATTGTAGACGCTCACCAACAGATAGGAGTTTATGTTATGACTGAACAAAGCAATCTCGGTGGCGAATTCAGGCTGCCGGACGCATCCATTTCCTTGAAGCGCGTGGGCTACGGCGCCATGCAACTCGCCGGTCCCGGCGTCTTCGGGCCGCCGAAAGACCGCGACGCCGCCGTAGCCGTTCTGCGCGAGGCGGTTGAACGCGGCATCAACCACATTGATACCAGCGACTTTTACGGCCCACACATTACCAACCAGATCATCAGGGAAGCCCTGCATCCTTATCCGGACGGACTGCACATCGTTACCAAGGTTGGCGCTTCGCGGGACGCCGAGGGTGGCTGGCCCCATGCGCGTTCTCCCGAACAGTTGCGCCAGGCCGTACATGACAATCTGCGCAACCTCAACCTTGACGCGCTCGATGTCGTCAACCTGCGTGTCGGCGGATTCGACCGCCCGGAAGCGGGCACGATTGCCGAACCATTTACCGCGCTCGCCGAAATGCAGCAGGAGGGATTGATCAGGCATCTCGGCGTGAGCAACGTCACCGCCGAACAGGTCCTCGAAGCGCAATCCATCGCACCGATCGTGTGCGTGCAGAACTTCTACAACATTGCCCACCGAAGCGACGATGACTTGATCAACTCTCTTGCCGCGCAGGGGATCGCCTATGTGCCGTTCTTTCCGCTCGGCGGGTTCACGCCGTTGCAGTCCGAGACGCTGAACTCGGTCGCCGCGCGCCTCGGTGCCACACCGATGCAGGTCGCGCTTGCCTGGCTGCTCCGGCGTTCCCCGAACATCCTGCTGATTCCCGGCACTTCGTCCGTTGCGCATCTGCGCGAGAACCTCGCGAGTACCACGTTGGCGCTATCCACGACCGAACTCGAGAGACTGGACGGCATCGCTTCATGACTGCGGCCGTCCATTTTGAGGATGCAACGGTGATGACTATTCCGATGCGCGCACAACCTCTAACGGGAAGCCTGAACGTCATCGGAGTTTATCGCTCCCCCGAGAGTCACCAGACAAAGCCTTCAAGTGGTCGATGAACCATCTGCCCGCAGGCCCGGGCGGTGCCGATGCCTGATAACAGCTGGACATGGTCAACGTGAAGTCCTCTCGCGCATCGAGGAGCACCAAGCTTCCTGCAGCGAGGTCTGAGTCCACCATGTGACGCGGCATGCTGCCCCACCCAACGCCGTCCTTGAGAAACGCGTACTTGGTCGAAAGATCGGCCAAGCGCCAAGGCGATTTGGAAAAGACGCCATAGTCCCTGCCAGCCATCAGATTTGACCGGTCGGTGAGCACGAGCTGCACATGTTTTGCCAGCTCGCGTTTTGGAATCCGGCCACGAAAACCGGCAAGTGGATGATTCGGCGCCGCCACCCAGACCAAGGGAATTTCGGCCACGTGTTCGCTGACCAGCGATGGAAATTCCACCGGCAACGACGCCAGGATGCCCAAGGTGCAGCGTCCGTCCAACACGGGTTGGTACGCCGCTCCCAATCCTTCCACAAAGAGCCGTAGCGGTGTCAGCGGAAACCGTTCCGCGAACGCCTTCGCCGCCGCCGAGATTGTGGTTGTCGGGAAGAACACATCGACGACGACCGACAATTCGGCTTCGAGTCCGCCGGCCATGAGTTTGGCGCGCGCCTTCATCGCATCGACATCGGAAATAACGTTGCGTGCGTCTTCGAGTAGCAACACTCCCTCGGGGGTGAGCTTGGGGAATCGGCCCGTGCGATCGAAGAGCACAACACCAAGCTGACCCTCAAGGCCACTGACCCAGCCGCTTATCGCCGATTGCACGCGATAGACCTTGCGGGCCGCGGCCGAGAAGCTGCCTTCATCGACCGCTGTGATGAAGGCCCTGAGTTGATCCAACGAAACACCGTCCAGCATCGGTATCCATCTCAAATGCAGATAGATCAAATCTCATTTTATCGTCTTCCCGAATCGAATGAAAGGCCTCAACATGAGTGCCGTACCCAACCCAGTCCCAGCACTGAAAAGGAGAATTTCCATGAGCTATGCAATCATCGGTTTTGGCGCAGTGGGCCAGGCTCTCGCCCGCGCCTTTGCTCGCAAAAACATCGAAGTCGCCGTCGCCAGCCGGCGGCCGCCCGAAGCGCTGGCGCCGCAGGCGCAGGCGATTGGGTCCACGGTCGTCCCCAAGACACTGCGGGAAGCAATCAAGGCGGACACGATTATTCTCGCGGTTCCGTTCGGGGAGCATCGAGAGGTCGCCAAAACTCTGGCGAGTTGGCAGGGCAAGACGATCATTGATGCGATGAACGGGTTTGGCGTCTCCTCTGCCGTCGTTGCCAAGGCCTTCCCCGATGCCAAGTTCGTAAAGGGCTTCAATCACCTGCCCGCGGGCACCCTGGCCGCCGATCCGAACGTCAAGGGCGATCGCCGGGTGGTATTTCTGTCGAGCGACGAAGAAGGTGCTGCAGCGCTGGTGGCGACGCTCGCCGAACAACTCGGTTTCGCGCCCGTCAATCTCGGGAAGCTCGAGGAGGGTGGTGCGCTTGTGCAGGCACGCGAGGACAAGAGCTGGGGGCCTTTGATCTTCCAGGACCTGTTCAAGCAGGAGCCGTGAGCGACGTACGACCATCACGGCAAGATCGTGATCACCCTACAGCCTGGATCACTGCTCCGGAAACATTAACCCATCTGCGAGGAAACATCTCATGTCCAACAAACTCGATCTCTCGAAAGAACTCATCGGCCGCCGTGCTCTGGTCACCGGAGGCTCGCGTGGCATCGGCGCGGCCATCGCGCAGCGCCTTCTCGATGCCGGCGCCAGAGTTGTAGTCGCTGCGCGTACACCTGACAACGATGCACCCGCGGCGGCAACGTTCGTCTCCGGTGACGTCGCCACGAGCGAAGGCGTGGAGGCGGTCGCGACGAAGGCGCTCGCGGCGCTCGGCGGCCTCGACATTCTCGTGAACAACGCGGGCGGTGGGCGCGCGTCTCTGGAAGGGTCCTGGACGATCCCCGACAAGGAGTGGCATGACAGCTTCGCGCTCAACTTCTTCGCCGCGATCCGCCTCACGAACGCGGTCCTTCCGGCGCTCCGTGCGTCGAAGGCCGCAGCCGTCGTGAACATCTCTTCGGCGGCAGCAACGATGCCGTTTGGTCCCGTCGCGCACTACGGCGCCGCAAAAGCGGCGCTCAACTACTACTCGCGCACACTCGCGATGGAACTCGCGCCGAGCGGCATCCGTGTGAACGTCGTGTCGCCCGGCGTCATCTCGACGCCAGGTTCCGACGAGTTTGCCAAGACGACTCCAGGATTTTCCTCTGATGATTGGCTCCGGAATATTCCGCTGGGTCGCATCGGCGCCACCGAAGACATCGCCGAGGTCGTCGCACTGCTCGTGTCCGGTCGCGGGAAGTTCCTGACCGGCGTGAATTACGGTGTCGATGGTGGAATGACGGCACGCTGACGAATGTGTGCGCAAACTTGTCCTCAAGTAAGCAGTTCCCTGCTTCCGTACAACTCCAACGAAGGATGCATGACATGAACAGACTGAATGGAAAGACCGCCGTGATCACCGGTGGCGCTACCGGCATCGGCCGTGCCGCAGCAAAGCGCTTCATCGAGGAGGGCGCCTTCGTCTTCATCTTCGGCCGCCGGCAGCACGTGATCAACGCCGCCGTGGCCGACCTCGGGCCCAACGCGCGCGCGGTGCGGGGCTCTGTCTCCAACCTGGCCGACCTCGACCGACTCTACGCGGCGGTGAAGGCCGAGCGCGGAACCCTGGACATCGTCTTCGCCAATGCCGGGACGGGAAGCCTGCTTGCGCTCGGCGAGATCACCGCCGAGCATATTGACGAAACCTTCGACACCAATGTGAAAGGTACGACCTTCACGGTTCAGAAGGCGCTGCCGCTGATGGGCGAGGGCGGTTCGATCATCCTCACCGGATCGAGCGCCGGCACCACCGGCGCCCTGGCCTTCAGCATCTACAGCGCCAGCAAGGCGGCAGTGCGCAACCTCGCGCGGACCTGGGCGGAGGACCTGAAGGGCACCGGCATCCGGGTCAACGTGCTGTCGCCCGGACCGACCGCGACCGAACTGGCGAAGGAAGCGGTGGGCGAGGAGGGCATGAAGGTCTTCGCCTCGATGAACCCGCTCCAACGCATGGCCGAACCTGTGGAGATCGGGGCGGCGGCCGCCTTTCTCGCGTCATCGGACAGCAGCTTCATGACCGCCAGCGAGGTCGCCGTCGATGGCGGCCTGGCGCAACTCTGACGTGCTACGTCCGGCCGGGCGCTCCATTCGATATTCGGAGCCCGTAGCGAGGAAAAGGGGACATCCACAATGGCAAAGCGCACCCTCTTCGTCAGCGGCGCTTCTCAGTGCGCCCTCCGGCTCCCCCTTCCCCGCTGCGCGAGCAAAGGGGGGAGACATTTCGTGACCGCTTTGCGGTCTTGGCGTTGTTGCGAGAGAGCTAATTAAAAAGAATCCCGGCCGAGGGCCGGGATCCATGGGTTCGCTGGATTCCGGGTCAGGCCCGGAATGACGATGCTGATTTAGAGCATTTCCACGCCGATCGCGGTGGCCTCGCCGCCGCCGATGCAGAGCGCCGCGATGCCGCGCTTGCCGCCGCGGGCCTTGAGCGCATGCAGCAGGGTCACGGTAATGCGCGCGCCGGTGCAGCCGATGGGATGGCCCAGGGCGCAGGCGCCGCCGTTCACGTTCACCTTCTCGTGCGGCAGCTTGAGGTCGTGCATCGCGGCCATGGTGACGACGGCGAAGGCCTCGTTGATTTCGTAGAGATCAATGTCCTTTTCGGACCAGCCGAGTTTCTTTTGCAGCTTGTCTATTGCGCCGACGGGCGCGGTCGTGAACCAGGCCGGTTCCTGCGCGTAACTCGCATGGCCGATGATGCGCGCCAGCGGTTTGAGGCCGCGCTTTTTCGCTTCCGATTCGCGCATCAGCACCAGTGCCGCGGCGCCGTCGGAAATCGAGGCGGAGCTGGCGGCGGTGACGGTGCCGTCTTTCTTGAACGCGGGCTTGAGGGTGGGAATCTTCTCGATTTTGGAGCGCCCCGGCTCTTCGTCGGTATCCACCGTGACGTCGCCCTTGCGCGTTTTCACCGTGACCGGCGTGATCTCGGTCTTGAAGGCAGTCCTGGATCGCGTGCTGCGAGCGCTTGACCGATTCCGCCGCGAAGGCGTCCTGCTGCTCGCGGCTGAAATGATACTTATCGGCGCACATTTCACCGAAGACGCCCATGGACTGATGGTCATACGGATTGGTGAGTCCGTCCCAGGCCATGTGATCCACCAGTTTGGCGTCGCCGTAGCGGATGCCGGCGCGGGCGTTGACCATGTGCGGGGCGTTGGTCATGGATTCCATGCCGCCGGCGACGACGATGTCGGCCGAGCCGGCGCTAATCAGATCGTGCGCGAGCATGATCGCCTTCATGCCCGAGCCGCAGACCTTGTTGATCGTGGTGCAGCCGACCGATGCGGGGATTCCGGCGCCGAGCGCGGCCTGACGCGCAGGCGCCTGGCCAAGCCCGGCGGGCAGCACGCAGCCCATGATAACTTCGCTGATCTCCTCCGGTTTGACGCCGGCATCGGCGACCGCGGCCTTGATCGCGGCGGCGCCCAGTTCCTGGGATTTCACCGAGGCGAACTGGCCCAGCATCGAACCGATGGCGGTGCGGCGGGCCGAGACGATGACGATGGGATCGCTGGACATGGGTTACTCCGTAAAAGACAAGAATCGCGGGCATGGCCCGCTCCTACATAAAAGGAATCGCAGAACGGATCGCGAGCAAGCTCGCTCCTACACCCGTTTCGTCATTCCGGCGAAAGCTGCTCTTACGCGTCGTTGAAGAGTTCGCGGCCGACCAGCATGCGGCGGATTTCGTTGGTGCCGGCACCGATCTCGTACAGCTTGGCGTCGCGCAGCAGCCGTCCGGTCGGATACTCGTTGATGTAGCCGTTGCCGCCGAGTGTCTGGATTGCCTCCAGCGCGACGCGCACGGCCTGTTCGGAAGCATAAAGCAGTGCCGCCGCCGCTTCCTTGCGTGCCGGTTCGCCGGCATCGAAGCGGCGCGCGACGGCGTAGGTGTAGGCGCGGGCGGTCTCCAGCCCGATGTACATGTCGGTGAGCTTGCCTTGCATCAGACCGAACTCGCCGATCGCGCGGCCGAACTGTTTGCGCTCGCGCGCGTAGGGCAGTGCAACATCCAGCGCCGCCGCCATCAGGCCGACCGGACCGCCGGCGAGCACGAGGCGCTCGGCGTCGAGGCCGCGCATCAAGACATACACGCCCTGGTTGACCTCGCCG
>CAWJLN010000011.1:0-70761 GCA_963843735.1 uncultured Gammaproteobacteria bacterium | reverse complement strand
AACAACGGCGACGACGTATCCGCCTGGCGGCTGAGCCCACTCACTGCTGCGATGATTCCCGTAACCACGGGCGGCGCCGGCAGTTGCGGCACCTCGCCCGATCCCGGCAATCGCTTCTCACCGGTCTTCCAGTTCCCGAAGTGGTCACGCTAAGTCCGTCGGGACGCTTCGTCTACGTCGCCAATGGCGATGACACGCTCGCGGGCTACGCCGTCGATCCGCCACCGGCGCGTTGACGGCGATCAGCGGTTCGCCTTTCAGTACCGGCGCGGTCCGAAGACGGTCGTAACGGATCCTGAAGAACGCTTCGTCTATGTCGCCAACGATGCCGGCAATATCTCCGCCTATACCATTGACGCCACAACCGGAACACTCACGCCCATCACCACCGGCGGCGCGGCAGTTGCGGCATTTCGCCCGACCCCGACAACTGTTTTGCCGCCGGCATCAATTCGGACTCCCTACGGTGGACCCTTCGGGACAATTCCTTTATGTCGCCAACGCGGGAGACAACACCATTTCGGTTTATGACATCATCCAGTCAGCACCGAGCACCGGCGCTTTGACAGCCATGGGCACGGCAGGCACCAACGGTGTGCGCCCGCTTTCCGTTGCGGTGGATCCGTCCGGCCGCTTCGCCTACGCCGTCAACATCTGCGGCAGCGACTCGAGCTGCAACAATTTTTATGGCAACGTCACGGCCTTCACCATTGCGTCTTCCAGTGCAAGCACGCCCGGCGCGCTGACTGCGATCGGAACGGTAGATACCGGAAGCGATCCCTACGCCGTCACCGTGGACCCCTCCGGGCATTTCGCCTATGTCGTCAACCATTGCGGCAACGATCCGAATTGCACCCAGCCGGGTAATATCTACACCTATACCATCACCCAGTCCGGCTCGAATGCCGGCGCACTCGTCCAGACCGCGAGCGCCGACGCCGGCAACGGTGCATATGCTGCAGCGGTATCCGCCGACGGAAAATCGTTTACGTCGCCAATCAGGGCGACGATAGTGTTCGGCCTATGCAATCCAGGGCGACGGTTCACTTACGCCGGTGCACGCTGCAACGCTGTTTGCCGCCGGCAATTACACCGACGCGGAAACCGCGGAATCCGAGCGGACGATTTCTCTATGCGGTCGATTCCAATTGCCACGATCCCGACGTTCCCTGCAGCGGCACCTCGGGTTCCGTTTCGGCCTGGCGCATTGACGGAGACAGCGGCGATTGATTGCGATTGCCGGCTCGCCGTTTGCCGCCGGAGTTCCCCGAATTGACGGCAATGGAACCGACGGGGCAATTCCTTTACGTCGAACCCAACGACAACGACGTTCAGGCTTATCGCGTGGATTCGACGACGGGCGCGCTGACGACGATAGGCACCTATTCCACCGGCACCGGGCCCGTACTAGGTTGCGACCGACCCCGGCGGCAAGTTCCTCTACGTCACCAATTTCGACGCCACCTCTGCCGTCGGCCTTTCGGCTTACGACATCGGTTCGGACGGTACCTGGCGGGAATCGGCACATTTGCCACCGGCAGCGGCCCGCTTTCGGTGACACTTACCGCCAACGGAAAATTCGCTTACGTCGCCAATCACACGAGCAGCGACATATCGGGCTACACGCTCGATACCAACGGCGCGCTGACCCCCGTGAGCGCAAGCTCGCCATTCCCCGCCGGCGCGAGCACCGACTGGGTGGCGGTGGATCCGTCGAGCCGCTTCGCCTACGCCGTCAACTTCGCCGACGACACCCTGTCCGCATACGAGATCGCCCAGACTGGTGCACCCGCCCCAGGTGTTCTGACGCAGATTGCGGGGTCGCCCTTCGACGTCGGCGCCGGCAAGCGCCCGCGCTCGCTCGCCGTTCAATCCGACCGGAAGCTACCTCTACGTCGCCAACCATACCGGAGACGACGTATCGGCTTTCACCATTGACCCGATTACCGGCGCGCTGACGGAAATCACCGGCTCCCCCTTCGCCGCAGACAACGAACCGCTGGCCATAGCGGCGGACCCGACGGGCCGATACGTCTATACGGCGAACCATTCCGCCAATACCGTCTCGGCCTTTACGATTGCCCAGACGGATGCAGGCGTACCCGGCGCGCTGGCACCCATAAGCGCCTCCTCGCCGTTTCCCGCGGGCGCCGGTCCCGCCTCCGTCGCCACCGGCCCCTGATTCGAGGAATGCTACGATGCAGATAATGAATTCCACATTTTGCAAACGCTTCGGCGCCCTCGTCGGCGCCTCGTTCATCGTCGCACTCGCCGGTTGCGGCGGCGGCGGGGGCGGTAGCAGTCCGACGCCTCCACCTCCCCCGCCGCCGAGTTACCACGTGATCTCGGGTACGGTCACGAGCGGCGATCAACCGATCGTCGGCGCTACGGTGACGGCCTGGGCGGCGAATCCGACGCCGGGCGCGTCGGCGACGAAACTCGGCCAGGCGACGAGCGACGACAGCGGTAAATTCAGCGTGGATTCCTCGTCCAAACCCGGCGACGGCGAATTGATTTACGTGACGTCCGCGGGCGGCGACGCCGGCGCAGGGAAGAACAACGCCATCGCGCTTGCGACGGTCGCGGGTACCTATTGCACGGACAGCGGCTGCACCTTTCCCGCAAACGTCACCATGAACGAACTGACCACCGTCTATACCGCCTACACGCTCGCCGCGTTCACCACCGACAACGGCGGCGGCGTGAACGTGTCGGGAGCTTCGCCGGGCCTGCCGAATGCGGCGCTCACCTTCGCGAGCCTGGTGGATGCAGCAAGCGGCACGACGATATTCGTGGACGGAACGAGCTGTACCGGCAGCGGCGAGCCGGCCGATTGCGGCGCCTTGCGCAAGATGAACACGCTCGCCAATTTCGTCGCTGCCTGCGTGGATTCCTCCGGCGCAAGCTCCGATGCCTGCACCGGCCTGTTGCAGCAGACATCGGCGTCGGACACATTCTCGGCGGTACTCCATCTCGCCACCGAGGCCGCGGTGCGCAACGACGGCGCCGGTCTGTACGGTCTCGGTGCCCCCCAAGCGGTTTACATGCCGGTCCTCGGCGCCGCACCCGCGGACTGGACGCTTGTGCTCATTCACGCCGGCGGCGGACTCGATGCGCCGACCGCCGCCGCCGTGGACAGCGACGGCAACGTCTGGGTCGCAAACAACATCACCGACGGAAACACCGGCTCGGTCACCGAGTTCTCGCCCACCGGAGAGCCGCTCTCGCCCGCCGGCGGCTTCACCGACGCCAGCATGGCCGGTCCCATCGGCATCGCCGTGGATGAGCAGAACAACGTCTGGGTCGCCAACTTTTCGCAGGGCGGCGGCAAGGCGGTTACGGAGCTGGACAACGACGGCAACCCAATCTCCGGTCCCAACGGCTACACGCAAGACATCCTTGGGCCGGCCGCGTTCGCCGTCACCGCAACGGGCAAAATCTGGGTTGCGAATTCCGGCAACAGCAGTCTGGTCAGGCTGGACGCAAGCGGAACGCCCGATCTCGTCGTCAGCCAGGAAGGCGGTCTGGCCTTTCCGATCAGCCTGGCGACGGACAGCCTCGGCGACGTCTGGGTCGCCGACCAGGGCGGCGATCGCGTAAGCGAGTTCGATCCCGACGGCAACGCGCTTTCCCCCAGCAGCGGCTATACCGGCGGCGGCATTTCCGGACCCGAGGCCATCGCGGTGGATCAGGACGACAACGTTTGGGTCGCCAATCACTTGTCCGGCATCGCCGGCCTTTTCGGCGGCAACACCCCGCCGGGGTCTTGTCCGGCCACGCCCGTGAGCGGCGACACGGGTTGCCCGTTCAGCCCGCCCGGCGGCTTTACCGGTGGCGGCCTGCTCTCGCCCGCCGCTGTCGCCGTGGACGGCGCCGGGTATATCTGGTTCAGCAACTATCTCGCCGGCAGCGTGAGCGAGTTCGACCATACGGGCGTGCCGCTGTCGCCGGATTCCGGCTACAAGGCCGACGGCAATCTGCTCCTGCCATACGGCCTGGCGGTGGACGCAAGCGGCAACCTGTGGGTCACCAACTACGCCACCAACAGCGTCGTCGAATTCGTCGGCATTGCTGCCCCGGTAAAAACTCCTCTCATCGGCCCGCCGCAACAACCCTGATGTTGAGCTGCCGACCGTAGGCCCCGCCGCAAACAAGCATCGCGAGCAAGCTCGCTCCTACCCATAACCTCGCCCCCCGCAGGAGCGGGTCACACCCGCGATCCAGCACAAAACCCCGTCGCCGCAATCGCGGCCGGGACGACCGCTCCTACCATTTCCCTTGCCCTTGTAGGAGCGACGGTCCCCGTCGCGATTCGGCCATGATTCGAGCTGGGAGCGGCTTCAACCGCGAATCCATTAATTTTCACCGTGCCAAAAGGAATCGCGGGCATGGCCCGCTCCTACAATTTCATTCGTCATTCCGCCCCCCCGGAATCTTTCCCACACGAAGCCCCGTCGCTCCGGCGTGCGCCGGCATGACGCTTAAGACGAAGCTTTCACTCATCACCAAACCGGGGCCGAGCTGAGTGCGGCACCTACAATAGGCGCGCAATGACGGCTTCCGATTCCTTCCTGTTCCGCAACCTGCCCGCGCCGCGCGCGGCGGACGAGCCCGTGTGTTGGCCGCGCCTTGCCGGCGCGGCGCTGGCCCTGGCCCTCGCCGAAAAAGCCGCGGACTCGCCCGGACCGCTGGTCGTTCTCGTACCCGACGCGCGCGCAAGCGATGCGCTCGCCGCGGCGCTTGCCTTCTTCGCGCCCGAAGACCTGCCGGTCTTCTCCATTCCCGAGCGCGAGATGCTGCCCTACGACATCGTCTCGCCCGCCCGCGCCCTTACCTCTGAACGCTTGCGGGCGCTCGCGCGGCTGTCCACGCTTGCGCGCGGCATCGTGCTCGCAACCGGCGATCTCGCACTCGAACGTCTGCCGCCGCGGCCGCTGGCTCACCGCCGCAAGCTTCGACTACGCCGTCGGCCAAAGACTGGACGTCGAAGCCTTCCGCGCCGAACTCGTTGCCGCCGGCTACGCCGCCGTGGGCGAGGTGCGCGAACCGGGCGAGTTTGCTTTGCGCGGCGGACTGATAGACGTTTTCCCCAGCGGCGCCGACACGCCGGTGCGCATGGATTTGTTCGACGATGCGATCGAGACGCTCCGCCACTTCGATCCCGACACCCAGCTTTCCGGCGGCACGCCTCGAATCGCATCGCCTTGCTCCCGGCCTGGGAGTTTCCCTTCAATGCCGAGGGCATCAAACACTTTCGCCAAACCTGGCGCGCGCGCTTTGCGGGCGATCCGATGACGAGCGAAATCTACTGCGCGGTCAGCGAAGAGCGCGTTCCGCCCGGGCATCGAGAAGCTGGCTGCCGCTGCTTTTCGAAGCCACCGACGAACTTGCCGACTATCTGCCGCCGACCGCGACGTTGGTGGAACTCCCGGGCTTTCGACACAGCGCTCGACGGCAACCCGCGCCCAGATCGAAAGCCGTTACGAGGCCGCTCGCCACGACATCGCCCGCCCCCTGCTCACGCCCGACGAAGCCTTCCTTGCGCCGCAGGGTACGCAAGGCGCTAACGGGATACGCACGCATCCTCATCGGCGAACCCTCTTCCGGCCTTCAATCCCCCTCTCCCTCGACGGGAGAGGGTTGGGGTGAGGGTGACAAACAAGTGGCAGCGCTTCGCACTGTCCCCCTCACCCTGACCCTCTCCCGCAAGGAGCGAGGGAACAAAAGAAGACAGCCGACGAAGCGGCGCAGCATGTCGGCGCATTGCCCGAACTCGCACTCGAACCGGCGCGCGACGAACCGCTCGCCCGGTTCATGGAATTCGCCGGCGGCACGGCATCACTGCTTCTCGCCGCCGAATCGCCGGGTCGGCGTGAAACCGTGCGCGAAGTGCTCGCCCGGCGCGGACTCGAGCCCGAATTGATCGGGAGCTGGCAGGCGTTTCGGGATCGGCGCCCGCGCCTTGCGCTCGCCGTTGCCGAACTCGAAGGCGGCTTCGTGCTGCCCGAAGCGAATCTCGCCGTGGTACCGGACGCGGCCGTCTTCGGCACGCGCGCCGCGGCGACCCGACGCAGGAAACGCGCCGCACGCGATCCCGCATCCATTATCCGCGACCTCACCGATCTCACGGAAGGTGCGCCGGTCGTGCATCAGGATCACGGCGTCGGTCGCTTTCGGGGACTCGTCACCCGCGAGGTGGACGGCAACGTCATCGAATTCGTGCTGCTCGAATACGCCGGCAGCGACAAGCTGTACATGCCGGTCGCGTCGCTCGATCGTCTGTCGCGCTATCTCGGCGCGGATGCCGACCACGCGCCACTCACCCGGCTCGGCAGCGGCCAGTGGGATCGCGCCCGGCGCCGCGCGGCGGAACGCGCGCGCGATGCCGCCGCGGAACTGCTCGATCTCTATGCGCGCCGCGCCGCCCGACCCGGCCACGCCTTACGCGCTGGAAGCCTAGGAATGGGAGCGCTTCGTTCAGGCCTTCCCCTTCGACGAAACCCCGGATCAGGAACGCGCCATCGCCGAAGTCGTGGACGATCTCAAGAGCGAGCGGCCGATGGATCGGCTCGTCTGCGGCGACGTCGGCTTCGGCAAGACCGAGGTGGCGCTCCGCGCCGCCTTCATCGCCGTCCAGGCCGGGACGCCAGGTCGCGGTGCTGGTGCCGACGACGCTGCTCGCCGATCAGCACTACCGCAGCTTCTCCGATCGCTTTGCCGACTGGCCGGTGCGCGTCGAGCTGCTCTCGCGCTTCAGAAACGCGAAGCAGCAGGCCGCCGTGCGCGAGGCGCTCGCCGACGGACGCGCGGACATCGTCATCGGCACGCACGCGCTACTCGGACGCGGCATCCGCTTCAAATCGCTCGGCCTCGTCATCGTGGACGAAGAACACCGCTTCGGTGTGCGCCACAAGGAACGCCTGAAGGCGCTGCGCGCCGAGGTGGACATACTCACGCTGACCGCGACACCGATCCCGCGCACGCTCTCGATGACGATCGCGGGCATCCGCGAACTTTCCATCATCTCGACGCCGCCCGAAGAACGGCTGCCGATCAAGACCGTGGTAAGCCAGTGGCAGGATGCGCAAATCCGCGATGCGCTGCTGCGCGAGGCCAGACGCGGCGGACAGGTCTTCGTGGTCCACAACGAAGTGCGCGGCATCGGCGAGTCGCCGACCGCATCCGCCGCCTCGTGCCGCAGGCTTCGGTGCGCGTCGCGCACGGCCAGATGCCCGAGCGCGAACTCGAAGCGCTGATGGTGGATTTCTATCATCGCCGCTTCGACGTGCTCGTCTCCACCACCATCATCGAAAGCGGCATAGACATCCCCACCGCGAACACCATCATCATCCACAACGCGCACCGCTTCGGCCTTGCGCAACTGCACCAGCTTCGCGGCCGCGTCGGGCGCTCGCATCATCAGGCCTACGCCTATCTCGTCACGCCGCCGCTGGAACTGCTCGGACGCGAGGCACGCGCAAGGCTCGATGCGGTGGCCAGCATGGAAGAGTTGGGCGCCGGATTCTTTCTCGCGACGCAAGACATGGAAATCCGCGGCGCGGGCGCACTCCTCGGCGAAGACCAGAGCGGACAGATCGAGGAAGTCGGCCTCGAACTCTACAATCGCCTGCTCGCGCGCGCCGTAGCAACGCTCAAGGCGGGCGGTGAAGTGGAGGCGGAGGCCGGGCTCGACGCCGGCTGCGAAGTGGATCTCGGCACGGCCGCGCTTCTGCCCGCCGATTACCTGCCGAACATTCATCTTCGTCTCGTACTCTACAAGCGCATCGCGAGCGCCCAAAACGACGAAGCGCTCGACGCGCTCGCTGCCGAAATCATGGACCGCTTCGGCACGCTGCCGGAACCCGCGCAACGATTGATTGCAATCGCGCGCGTCAAACAACGTGCGCGTGCGCTCGGCATCGAACGCATCCACGCCGGTCCCGACGGCGCGCGCCTTGACTTCGGCCCCGAGCCCGTGATTGATGCCACCGCCCTCGTGCGTCTCGTCCAGACCGAACCCAAAATCTACCGTCTGCAGGGTGAAAAGCGATTGAGTCTGAGGTGCGAGCTTCCCGACTTCGCCCGCCGCGTCGAAACGATTACGTGGGTATTGGACGTCCTTACACCCGCTATTCGCTGACTTTAATTTGACATGTTCTACCCCGGTCTTTCACGATCGGGCGCAGTCTGTAGATATGCCCCGCTTCCACGTCAAGCGTGAGATTTCGCTGCGTTCCGTTGGCCATGATGCCAAGCCATTTATAAGAACAGGCGACGACGAGGCGGTGGCTGCCGGGTGGCAAGCGGATCGGAACGTCGCGCGAGCCGGTGCGTTTCCCGTCCGCGCTGTCTATCCACATGATGATCGCAAATGGATGACGCGGATTGTAGGACACGTCGCGATAGCCGAGAACCACGCCGTATGCACCGACACTCAACGGATGGGGATCCGACGAGCAGCCGCCGAGAACCAGAACGGCCGCGCAAGCGGCAATGTATGAATGCATGCGTAGAGTCATGTTCATTTCTCCTGATTTCCCGTTCTACAATCAGAACGATTTACCGACGGTAAGATAAAAACCGCGGCGCGGAAGGTATTGGGGAGCGCCTGCCCCAACGCCGGATCCGTCGCGGATTTCATAGACACGATCGAATACGTTGATCACGGAAAAGCGCGTATTGATCGTTCCGATCCCGGGAAAATTCCAGGTGTGGCTGATCGCCGCATTCAAGGTGATATAACCGGGCAGCGTTTGAAGATTGGCAAACCCCGTCGGATAGCCGCTGCCGTAGATCACAGTAGTGCTCAACAGGGTGTCATTCCACCGATAGCTCGCGCCGGTCGTGAGCGTCCACTGCTGGGCGTGATCGACGCGGATGTAATGATCCTGGATGTAGGCGAGTTCGTCGGGCTCAAAGTTGTACTGACCAGTGACGACGTCTTTGGCCTCTGCGCTGATATAGCTCAGATTCCCGTAGACACTCCAGTTCCCGTTGCTGAAGTTGCCGGTCAACTCCAGCCCGTGAATGCGTCCCTTGGCGTAGTTGAAGTCCGAGTAGACCAGAGCTTCACCGAACTGACCAAGATCGAGCACGTCGGTCAGCGTTTCGTAATAGGCGTCAAGTCCTGCTGTCCAATGCGCGCCGAAGCGCTGCTGCACACCGGCATCGAAATAATTCGCCCGTTGCGGCAGCGGAATCGTATTCACGTTGGTAGGCAGGGCACCAGTTGTATTCTCGAAGGCCTCGATATTGGACTGCGAGATGGTATCCAGCGACGGCGGCGTGAAGTAGCGAGCGTAACCGGCGTGGAAGGTGGTGGCATCGCCAAGTTTATAGACGGCGTTGATGCGCGGGCTGATCTGGCCGTGTTTTCCAAAATAGTCCATCTCATCGGCACGTGCGCCGTAATTGAGCGTCAACGCCGGAGTAAGCGACCACTCGTCCTGCACGTAGACGCCATAGAGCCAGCCAAGGTTGCTGTAGTTGTCCGTGATCGAAAACGGGATGTCGCTGGTCTGATTGCCCTCCGAATCGGCGGGAAAGACGGCAGCCGTGTTGTCGTTTGCCGCGTGCTGGCGGCTTGCGATAAAGCCGAACCTCAGCGTGTGTGCGCTGTTCAGCACGTCACCAAAATCGGCCTGCAGCCCATTCTCCATGCTGCTGCGATAGATGTTGGGAGAGATTCCGCTGTAGACGAGATCGCCGATCGGGTCCGGATAGTAAGTCACGTTCGAGAACCGGTTAAAGAACGAGAACTGGTAACTCAGCGCTCCATGATCGCCTTGTAGGGCGAGTAATCCGAAGCGGTTCGCCTCGCGCTGATTCTCGTTGAGGTCGGCAGAGGGATAAAGCATGGTGAGCTGCTCCGGCGTGTACCCTTCATAGCCGTACTGCGCCGGCTGGCCAGGATTGTTGGGTATCTGGAAATGGTTGACGGAATCTCCGAACGTGAATATAAGACGCTGGTCGTCGTTGAGAATGTAGGAGAAATAGCCGAACCCGTTCGCCTGATGGCTGAAGTCGTGCAATGGCGTAGAGGCAGTTGTCGGCGAACTGATGCCTAGATCCGTGCGCAGGTAGCTTCCGGTCACGTACCAGCTGAAGCGGCCCGCGGATCCTCCCCAGTCAAGGCTCGGCTGCCAGGTGTTGTGGCTTCCCCCGCGCAGGCTTACCGAGCCGCCGGGCGCCTCGGCACCGTTCGGCGTTGTAATATTGACGATAGCGGAAGTGTCGAAGCCGTACTCGGCGGGAAGCGCTCCGGTGAGCAGGGTCACGTCCCTGGCGAATAGCGGTGAAAGTGCACTGCCGAATCCGGTAAGCTCAGCCGGCAGATAGATCCCATTGAGGCGGTACTGCACGTTTGCCATGTTGCCGCGGATATGGATCTGATCGAACGAGTCCTGATTGACGCCGGGCGCCTGGGTCAGGAGTTGCTGTATGGAAGTGTTGTGCCCGAGCGGAAGCATCTTCAGAGCCTCCGGCGTAAAGGCATAGATGCTGCTGCCGATGCTCGGAAAGAGAAACTGACGGCTGCTATTGAACTTCGCTAAAACCGTAATCGGACTGAGTTGCGTCACCTTGGCTGCGGACGCCGCCGGTGGCGCGCCTGAAGATTTTTTTGCGTGACTATTTGCGGCATGAGTCGTAATCGGTGCGGATTTAGCGACGGCGTTTGCAAAGATAGTGACAAACAGACACGCCGAAAGCGCGAGAACGGGAAAAGCCTTTCCGCTCGCCGTGGGAAAACGCCTTGTCGGCAGAAGCCGGCTCGGAGTAAAGCAACGATTGTTGCTGGCGCAGCCATGTTGCTGGAAATATCTCGTTAACGCGCGCCTTAGGCAAGGCAGCGTTTCTTTCCAGGCTTCAGTCAGCTGAAATGGTATGAATATAAACATGTCGTATCCTCAAATTTTCCGATTTTTCGGTCAGAACGACTTGGTAAAGCCGAGGTAGAAGCCGCGGCGCTCGCCGTACTGCGGCGCGCCGACGCCGATGCCGGAACCGTCGCGGATCTGATACACGCGATCGAGCGCATTCACGATCACGAAGCGTGTGCGCAACGCTCCGATTCCCGGCACGTCGAACTGCCGCCACACCCCGAGATTGAAGCTCGCGTAGGACGGGAGGCTTTGGGTATTCGCGAATCCGCTGCGCAGACCGCTGCCGAAGATTCCGTCCAGAGTGAGATGCGTACCGCGCAGGTCGTAGTCCAAACCGCCGGATGCCGTCCATGTCTGGTCATGATCGAGATGCACCCAGTGGGTCGCGATGTAGGCGAGTTCGTCGGGATTGAAGTTGTACTGGCCGGATACGACTTCGCGTCCGAGCGCGCGACTGTAGGCGACGTTGAAATAGGCGGAAACGGAATCGCCCTCATAGCTCGTCGAGAGCTCGATGCCCCAGACGCGACCCTTCGCGTAATTGAACGGGGAAAAAACGAGCGCCTGGCCGAATTGGCCTTCATCGAGCAGATCGGTCGCCTCCTTGTAGTAGCCGTCGAGGCCGAGTTTCCAGCGCCTGCCGAAGGACTGCGTGATCCCGATGTCGTAATAGTCGTCGCGCTCGGCCGACACGTTGGTGTTCACGTCGGACGGAAGCTGGTTGGTGGTGTTCTTGAACTTCGCAATGTCAGTCGGCGTGATCAGTTCCAGCGTCGGCGGCGTGAAGTAGCGTGAGTAGCCGCCGTGGATTGCGGTCGAGTCCGTCACGTGCCACACGAAATTGAGCCGCGGACTCAACTGCTCCTCGCGCACGTAGCCGCTGGAGACATCGTAGCGCAAGCCGTAGTTGAGCGTGAAAGAAGGCGTCGCCTGCCACTGGTCCTGCAGATAGACGCCGTACAGCTCGCCGGTTACGCCGCCATTGTCCACGATCGTTTCCGGCACGTCGCTCGTCTGTTTGCCGTTGGAGTCGGCCGGAAAGACGGCGGAGGTGTTGTCGCTCGTCGTGCGCTCGCGCTCGGCGAACAGGCCCCAACGCAGCGTATGCGCGGCATTGAGCTCGTAGCTCGTATCCTCCTGCAGACCGGTTGCGATGCTGCGGCGGAACACCTGCGCGGCGACGCCGTTGTAGACGAGATCTCCGATCGGATCAGGATTGTACTTGACGCTCGAATAGCTGCCGAAGAGCGCCACCTGATAGTTCAGCCGGCCCGCATAGCCCTGCAAAAACGCGATCCCGTAGTCGCCGATCTCGCGCTGCGTCTCATTCAGGTCGGCGGAAGGATTCAGAGCGGTCATCTGTTCCGGCGTGTAGCCTTTGTAGCTGTATTGCGCCTTCTGGCCGGGAGTGTTCGGAATCTGGAAGTTTCCGAGGTAATGGCCCAGCATGGCCCCGACCTGGGCGTTGTCGGACAGAAGATAGGAGAGATAACCAAAAGCACGATTCTGTTCGGTGTGATCGTGAATCGGATTGGAGCCGGGCGTCGGCGACTCAATGCCGAGATCGCTCTGCAGATAGCTTCCGGTTGCGTAGTAATTCCAGCGCCCGCTCGAACCGCCGTACTCCAGGCTAGGCTGGATCGTATCGTGGCTTCCGCCGTACAAATCCGCCGAGCCGCCGTTTGCGGCTTCCTTCTTCGTCGTGATGTCGACGACGCCCGCCGTGCGGTAGCCGTACTCGGCCGGAAGCGCGCCGGTCAGGAAATCCACGTCCCTGATGAAGTGGGTGCCCAGCGTTTCGCCGAAACCGCTGATGAACTCGGGCACGATGATGCCGTTGATGCGGTATTGCACGTCGGCGTGATCCCCGCGCACGTGGACCTGACCGAACGAATCCTGCGCGACGCCCGGCGCCTGCAAAAGCAATTTCTGCAGCGGAACGTCCATACCGCGCGGCATGGCGAGAATGAGTTTGGAGGTGATCTGATAGCTGCTCGTGCCGGTCGTCGGATTAAGGGAATCGCGGGCCAGGTTCAGTCGCGAGGACTCGATGACGATCGGCGAAAGCGTCGTGGCAGCAGCCTCGGCCTGCGTCTTCGACGATGCGTGCGGCGCCTGACGCGGGGGTGACACGGCGGCCGCATTCGCTGGCGCAGCAAGGACAGGCAGCAGAGAACCCGCTGCAAGAGCGGAAATAAAAAATATGCGATACATGATCTCGTTTCCTGAATAGGTTCTGTCGCGCCGTTTCCCGGCCGCATACGCACTGCGGCCATGAAGAACGAAACGACGGAAACGCCCCGCCTTGCGGCGAGGCAGCTTTTAAGAGTTGTTCAGGAAATGGAAGCGGGAGGTGCGCGCGTGGGCGGCCTCAGGCGCGGGGCTTGCCGAAAATATATCCTGCTGAGAGTGAATACGCCGACGTACAGCCCGACGGACACGGGAGGAGCCGGCGCCGCGACGGGCGTCGACACGACCATCTGGCCGTTGCCGACGACATGGCAAACCGGACAGAGCAGTTGCGCCCGTTCGCTCTTGTGATGATGGGCGGATTCGGCGCAGGTGAAGACCAGGAAGCACAGCGCCGCCGCGAGGATCACGCGGCGACGGAAACGCAGCCCCCTGCGGGGAAGCAGCACGCCGCATCGGCTGGAGAAGACGGATGACGCCTTCAGGATCGTGCTCCGAGGTACCTTCTATACTGAAGCATAGCAGAGTCGTCAAGGAGCGTCCCCCACACGTGTTCCTAACACGCTCTTGACAGGGGATTGACGCCGTTACTACAAAATATATACAATGGCACTACATCGTTACCACATCTGGAAGACATAACCGTGCCTCTGCAAGCGAAGTTCATGACCACGATTCAGCCTTGGGGAAACAGCCTCGGGCTGAGGATTACCCGTCCTCTGGGCGATATGGCCCGCCTCAAGAAAGGCTCGAAGGTAAGCATCGAGGTATTGGAGGAAGGCCTTCTGGTGAAACCTCAAACCCCCTCGAAAAAGCGATTCAAACTTCCATTTACGGAGGAGGAACTGATCAAGGGATTGACCGCTTCCAAGGCGCACGCGGACGAGTTGCCCATGCCGTTGGCCTCGGAGTTGGGGAAGTAAGGTGGCGCCGTATGTGCCGGAGCGCAACGACATCGTATGGCTGGATTTTGAGCCCACGCGGGGAAAAGAAATCGGCAAATACCGCCCCGCGCTCGTGCTGTCCGGAAAGCCCTACAACAAGGCGACGGGGCTTCTGATCTGCTGCCCGATCAGCACCAGCGTACGCGGCTCAAAGACCGAAGTCGCCCTGGCAAATCTGGACAAACCCAGCGTCGTCGCATCCAACCTGGTCACTACGCTGGACTGGAAACGACGCAAGGCGAGAAAGCACGCAACGGCGGAGCCCGGCGTAATGAAGGACGTTCTGTTGAGACTCATCCCGCTAATCGGGATAGACAAACTTATCTGAACTCCCTCTCCCTTGACGGGAGAGGGTTGGGGTTGCCCCCGCGAAAGCG
This sequence comes from uncultured Gammaproteobacteria bacterium, assembly GCA_963843735.1. GTDB lineage: Bacteria > Pseudomonadota > Gammaproteobacteria > JAKDMP01 > JAKDMP01 > CAWJLN01. The sequence goes on along the minus strand of CAWJLN010000011.1, from coordinate 56,367 downwards.
GATTGCTGCAGAAACATGCAAGGAGAAAACCATGCCGAAACTCGATTCCGGTTCCATCTCGCGCCGCACCGGCTCGTCCTATCCGGCGCCGTTCGACAAACCCTGCGCGGGCCGTGTCCGCCGCGCACTCGGCGATGCCGGGGGCCTGACGGATTTCGGCGCCAACCTGCTGGAACTGTCGCCCGGCGCGTGGTCCAGCCAGAGGCATTGGCATTCCACCGAAGACGAATTCGTTTACGTGCTGTCGGGAGAAGTAACGTTGATAAGCGATGATGGCGAAGAGAGTTTGCGCGCCGGCGAATGCGCGGCGTTTCCGAAAGGTGCGGCGAACGGTCATCACCTCGTCAACCGGTCGGATGCAACGGTGGTCTGTCTCGAAGTCGGCAGCCGCAGCGGAGAAGACGTTTGCAACTATCCTGACATTGACCTGCGCATCGGCAATCGCGCAGACGGATACGTGCACCGCGACGGCGCACCCTACCCGAAGCCGTCGCGCGGTTGAGGCGCATACACGGAACAGATCATGGCCAAAGGCACGCACGATTACCGGGACGATCCGCGCAATGCGGACATAAAAATCAGCGTCAACGGCGAGCTTTACCCGCGCGACGAGGCGAAGGTTTCCGTCTTCGACAGCGGCTTCGTGCTCGGCGACGGCGTATGGGAAGGGCTGCGCCTGCACGACGGCGGCCTGCCCTTCCTGGATGCGCATCTCGACCGGCTTTACGAGGGCGCAAAGGCGCTCGATCTCGACGTCGGTCTCGCGCGGAAGGAATTGACGCAGCGTATTCTCGAGCTGCTACGCGCGAATCGCATGCACGACGACGTGCACATCCGGCTCATGGTGACCCGCGGCGTCAAGGCGACGCCGCACCAGGATCCGCGTTTCGTCATCGGCCCCGCCACCGTCGTCATCATTCCCGAATACAAGCAGCCGCTACCGGCCACGGTGGAAAACGGAATCCGGCTGTTCACGGTCCACGTGCGCCGCGGCGCGCCCGACGTGCAGGACCCGAAGCTGAACAGCCATTCCAAACTGAACTGCGTCCTCGCCTGCATTCAGGCGACCAAGGCCGGTTACGACGAGGCGCTGATGCTCGATCCGCAGGGGTTCGTCGCGACCTGCAACTCCACGCATTTCTTTATCGTGCGCAAGGGCGAGGTGTGGACTTCGACCGTAAAGTATTGCCTCGGCGGCATCACGCGCGCGAACGTGATCCGCCTGTGCCGCGAAAACGACATCCCGGTTTTCGAGAAGGACTTCAGCCTGACCGACGTCTATGGCGCCGAGGAAGCCTGCGTCACCGGCACCTTCGCCGGCGTCGTCCCGGTGCATGAAATTGATGGCCGCATGATTGGCGACGGCAAGCGCGGCCCGATGATCAAGCGCCTGCAAAATCTTTACATGGCACGGGTGAAACGGGAGAGCCGATCGGGCCCGCAGGTATGAGCGCAGGGCTGCGCGTCGCCATGTGGTCGGGGCCGCGCAACATTTCCACGGCCATGATGCGCGCCTGGGAAAACCGCAGCGATACGGCCGCCATAGACGAACCTTTCTACGCGCATTACCTGGTCGAAACCGCTGCGGCACATCCGGGGCGCAAGGCAATCATTGCCTCGCAAAGTGCGGATTATGCAAACGTCGCGGAAATGCTCACCGGTCCGATCCCGGACGGAAAGCCGATCTGGTATCAGAAGCACATGACCCAGCATATCCTGCCGGAGGATCCGCTCGACTGGCTCGCCGGACTGAACAACTGCTTCCTGATCCGCAGTCCCGGGGAAGTCGTCGCCTCCTTCACCCAAAACCGCCCGGACGCAGCGCTATGGGAGCTCGGATTCGAACAGCAGGCCCGTCTGTTCGATCATGTCTGCGATCAGCTCGGTGCCGCCCCGCCCGTACTCGATGCAGCCGATGTATTGAAGAACCCCGAGACCCTGTTACGTGCGCTGTGCGAACGCCTCGGCGTCGCCTTCAGCGAGCGCATGCTTCACTGGCCCGCCGGCTCCCGAACGAGCGACGGCGTCTGGGCCAAACACTGGTATCGAACGGTGGAACGATCCACCGGCTTTGAACCGTACATCCCAAAAGAACCTCGACTCACCGCATTCCAGCGCAGCCTTCTAAATAAATGCCGGCCACATTACGAGCGGTTGGCCGCATACAGGTTAGGCCAACTAAATTAACGAGGCCGGATTCAATCATCTGGTGCTGATCCACCACCCCATGCCTCCCTCAATCTGGCGTAATACATTTCTAACGTTTTGGCCATCTTGCTGGCTTGTTCGCGCAATTGACTTTTCATTCGTTCAATATCAGTATCCAAATCTAACTCTTCTCTAAGCAAAACGGATACTTCAGCGTGCAGATTGGAAAGCCTAGATATCTTTTTTGTCGCAGAAGTCCCATAACTTGCCAAGGAATCTTGATGTCTGTTGCTCAGTTCCTTAAATTCTTCGGAAATTTCTCCAATCGGCTGTATGGTACTTTCAAATGAATTGGACAAAGACTCAAACTTGTATTTCGTGTCGTTACTTTCGTTTACTTCACGCATTGCGGAGATAATGCGTATACGTTCCATATTAAGGTTTTCATAAATTTGTCTATTCAAATTTATATCGATCTTCAATTGATGCGCTACGCTTGCGTCTGCCATTAGTTCCATAAATAATTCACCATAAGCGCCGGAGAGATCTGTCACCTTCTCCCTTGTCCTCTCACTGGCTACTAAAGACACTCGTCCCATAGCCTTGAAAAATCCGGTAGCGCCTTTTGTTATGCTATTCGTGTCAGTCGGATCAGCAGCCGCAAGCTGTCCGAGAAACGCATTTATCCCAACAAGTTCCGCCACTGCCTTTAGGTAAACACTACGACGCAACTGGGCGGCACGATCTTTCGACTTCTGCTCAGCATCATGTTTGAGTTGATTTTCAAACCGCCTGTCATTGCTGTTATTTGAAATTTTGGTAGCGACAAGCGTTCCTAGAACACCCACAATCGCACCGGCCAAACCCCATGCTGGAGCCGGCACTCCTTGTAAAAATCCTATAAAACTCATGGGTTCCTATTCTATTGCATCTTTCGCGACTGCGCTCAGCCTAATTTACCCGGAAGCCGGGATTTCACGCACCGGAAGCGGCACGTTGCAGATGCTGATTTTTCCGACCTTGTAGTGATACCACGCATCCGAGCGGTTGCGACGCGATTCGACCAGCGCAGCAAACGTCGCAGTGTCGGTGCGCAGCGTTTCCAGATGCATGCGTTGCGAAGGCGGCAGGTCGGAAGCGAGGCGCACGCGCAGAATCGGCGTGCGCTGCGAGGCCGTCTCGTAAAATCCGAGCGGACCGGTGCCGCGCGGCAGCGCCGAGAGGTATTGCATGCCCTGCACGACACGGCCGACCAACGCGATATTGCGATCGAGCTGGCGCGGTGCCTGACCGATCACGGCGTAGAGTTCCGTGCCGGGTCCGCTGTCGGGCGCATTGTCCCGCCCGGCGCCGACCATGCCGTAGCAATGCACGAGCCAGGTCTTGCCGCTTTTCGGATCGCGTGCGACCGGGAACCCGCCGCTGAAGCCTACTTCCGGCGCGTACACGTCGCCGTCGGGCAACCGGGTGAACGGCAGCGATGCACTAAGGCTTCGCTCGAATTCCGGCGGCAGCGTGGCTTTCGCCTTTCCGAGCGAACGCACGTGCGTCGGATGATCGGCCTCGGCCTGCGGATCGGCCCATTGCGTGACGAAGTCGTCCTGCACGCGCACGATCGCCAGATCGTCCCAGTAGTGCTCGTGCGCGAGCGTGCGGATGTTCTGTGCGTGCAGCGGCGCATAGGCGGGATCGAGTTCAATCACCACACGGCCTTGTGGCAAGTCCATGTACAAGGTGTCGTTCGGATCGAGAGGCCGCCAATCGGAAGGCTTGGACGCGGCCAGAACCTGCTGCATGGTCGGCGCCGTCTTTCCGGCGGCCGCTGCCCCGCCCGGCAAGGCTAAAACGGCCGTCACCAGACCAACGCAGGCGAATGCAGGATATCGAATCATCGAAGACTCCTTATGTCTCCGGCGGGCCAGGAAAAACAATGACGCGCCGGAAGGCCGCTCGGGAATCCCGTTCGCGTTTTGGCAGGCCGGCGCGAACGGAATTTTCTGGATGGTCTATTGCAATTCGCCGGCCCCCGCAGCCGTTCGCGGCGTTGACATGCTGTTGATAAGCGTGAAGTAACCGCTCGTCGGATCATATAGCTCGGCGCTCGCCAGCGCGTTCCCGTTGTTGTCGGTACCGCCCGCGATAAGCACCTCGCCCGCCTGCTGTCCGAAGGTCATCAGGGTGGCTGTCTGACCGGCGCGTGGCGTGGACATCGGGGCCAAAGTGGCGCCGAAGGTGCCGCTGTCGGGATCATATAATTCCGCACTGGACAGGGCCTCGCTCGTAGCATTGAATCCCCCCGCCACCAGCACCTTGCCATTGTTCAGCGCCGTGGCGGTCAAACCGCCTTCCGCGCTTGCCATCGAACCGGTAGTGGTGAACTTGCCGGTGGCGGGATTGAACAATTCCGCCGAATCCAGATACTGACTGTTGTCGTAGCCTCCGGCAATCAGCACCTGCCCGTTGGGAAGCCGCGCGGCCGCGGCGCCGGCTCGTGCCGTCGTCATATCGGAAACCGCAGTAAAGACGCCGGTGTTGGGATCGTAAATCTCTGCGCTCGACAGCGGGTTGCCATCGCCACCCAGCCCGCCCGCGATCAGAACGCGGCCGTCGGCGAGCAACGTGGCCGTAGCCTGAAAACGCGCTGCAGTCATGTTGCCGGTGGCCGTGAAACTTCCCGTGGCGGAATTGTACAAATCGGCCGAGGCGGTAACGACTTCCGAATTATCGCTGCCAAAACTCTCCCCGCCCGCGACCAGCACCAGCCCGCTGGGAAGCAGGACGGCAACCGCGCTCGAGCGCGCCACGCTCATGCTGCCGGTTGCGGTAAAGCTTCCGCTTGACTGATCGAAGAGTTCGGCCGTGGCGGTCGGTGAATAACCGTCGGAGAGCGTATCGCCACCGGCAATTAAAACCTTTCCGTCCGGAAGCGGCGTTTCCGTCTGATCCGCGCGGGGCGAAACCATCTGGCCGATCGTGGACGTGAAACCCTGCGAAGACGGTTCGTAGACTTCAGCCGTCTGCAAGGCGTTGCCCCCTTCGGGATCATCGCCGCCAGTGATCAACACGCCGTAGAACGGCGCCACCACGGTGAGATTCACGGTAAGCGGTCCGGTGATGACTGACGGCGCGCCGTTGGAGGGGTTGGTGTCAATATTGAGCGTGCCGACGGTGCCTTGCGGCGTGTCCGGAACCACGGTCAGCGTGACCGTGGCCGGCCCGCTGCCGGAGGATACGCTGGCGTTCAACCAGGTCGGAATGTTGGTGATTGCCCAGTTCAATCCCTGGGTGGAATCGGGAATCTCCGCGTTGATCTGTATGGTGCGCGCGCCTGCATCCCCCGTAGAAATCCGCAACGCGTTGGTGGAAACGGTCAGCACCGGCGCGTTGACGGTTCCGATCTGCCCGCCCACCTTGACCGAAGAAAAATCCTGGGTCGTGTCCGAGTTTACAAACTCCCAGGTAGTCAAAGCGCCGAACATGGGACCAGCGAACGAAGGAATGCCCGAAGGCATCTGGAAAATCGCCGCCTGCACGCTGTAGAAGGAACCGGTGCTGGTATCGGGCGGCTCCAAGGCGGGGTTACCTTGCCCGGTAAAGGATTCCATCCATTGCGCTACCTGCTGGGAAACCACGGTTTCATCGGTGGTGGTCACCGAGGGTTGCGACCAGCTCTCGCTGTAGGATGCATCGCCGGTCGGCGTATCTCCGGACAAGCCCCCGCCGATCGAAAAGCCCGCCGTCGAACTGGTAATCGTTCCCGTTGGTTTGTACTCCCACAGATTGCCGATTCCGCCTATCAGCAGGGAGCGCGTGTACGTATACCAGCCGCAGTCCTCGAGGTAATGGCAGCCGGTCGCATGAAAATCCGGATGTTCCTGCGGTTGCTGAACGTACAGGTAGTAGTCGTTGGCGGTGTTGTTCGTATTCAGCCGGTAGATGCTGTAGGTGGCGGAAGCGCTGTTGTCGTGTTTATCCTCGCCCGAGGAAGTGTAGGTCTGCAATTCGGTCCAGGCATCGCTCGGCGGTCCAGCGCCGAACAATTGGTTGCCGTCCTCCACTTCGCGCGTCTCCCAATCCGAAAGCGCGGCGCGCGTTGGAGAAACGCTGGAGGCGAGTGCGCTGGCATAGTATTGAAAACTGTGCAATGCGCCGTTCGGGGCGGCGCGGAATGCAATCGCCTGCAACTTGCCGGGCGTCGCAGCCGAGCCTTCTACCGGCGTCAGACGGGGAACATTGATGCCGAACAGACCGTTTATGCGATCTATGCCGCCGCCGTCCACTTCGATGATTTCACCCTGACGATAGGCTATACGCGCCTGTTTAAGTTCGGCTGGACTCGGACTCGAACTGATCGCAACGGCCTGAATGATGGTTTGCGGCGGAGGCGTACTTCCATTCGATATGGACGACCCTCCGCATCCCGCCAGAGAAAGGAAACCTGCCGACATGGCGACAAAGAGCCCCGGCGCAAGAGCAAATCTGGCCATTGCCGTTAATCCTGTTGAGATTTGAGAAGCGAAAATAGCACAATCCATGTGGATCGGCAATACTGCATGACTTGTGCGCGGCTCGATTAGAATGAGCCGATCCTCTTGGAAGACATCCGGTGCCAATTCGCTTTTCCCTGCTCGGCTTGTGCTGCCTGTTCGGTGCCGCGCACGCGGCGCCGGCGGCTAGCCAAACCGTCACGCCGTGGTACTCGGTCGAGGTGCTGGTGTTTCGCTATGTCCAGCCCGTCACGAGCGGGAACGAGACCTGGCCCGCCTCGGTGCCTGCGCCCTCGCTGGCCCATGCGGTGTATCCGGCGGCCGCGGCGACCGGTGCGTATTCCGCGCCCGGCACACGCTCCGCCGCCATCGTCACGACCGAACGCCGTCTGGAAGCGGCGGGAATCTACGAGGTCGTCGCCGAAACCGGCTGGCGCCAACCCGCCGATTCCGCGCAAATGGTCAGCATCGCCCCCATGCCTGCGTCGGCAAACGCGGCAATCTCCCAGGCCGCTACACGCGTCAAGTTGGACGGGACGGCGCGTTTGCAGTTATCGGGCGCGCACACCTATGTCGCGTTGAACCTGCGCCTGTGCGAACCCGCACCGCCCGGCATTGTGGTGAGAGCGGCGAATCCGGCAACCGCGACGGGCGAAGCGACGCCGGCATTTCCCGCGCCGGACGAAAACGCCGCGCAAGATCTTTCGACCCTGCAATCCGGCACGTCGTGCTTTGCCTTGAACGAGAGCCGCGAGGTCACGCCGGGGCAATTCGAATACTTCGACGATCCGATCTTCGGCGCGCTGGTTTTTGTGCAGACAATTACGCCGCCGACAAATCCGACAGCAACGCCTCCAGCAGCGAGTTCACCCGGGCAATCCCCCGTTCCAGGGTCGCCCTGATTTCAGCGTGTATGTCCTCGCCCGAACCGCGCCCCGCGGCACGGTTGAGCACCACGGCGCAGGCGGCATAAGGCAATTCAAGCTCGCGCGCCAACGCGGCCTCGGGCATGCCCGTCATCCCCACCATGTCGCAGCCGTCGCGCTCCAGACGATTGATCTCCGCCGCCGTTTCCAGGCGCGGTCCCTGCGTCGCGGCATAGACGCCGCCGTCGGCGACTTCCAGCCCGGCGCTCTTGCCGGCGGCGAGCAATAGCTCACGCAGTTCCCGATCGTAGGGCTCGGTGAAATCCACGTGCACCACGCGATCCTCGTTGAAATAGCTGTTCTCGCGCCCGCTGGTATAGTCCACAATCTGATTCGGCACGACCAGTGCGGCGGGCAGGAATCTTCGCGGATGCCGCCGACCGTGGTGACCGCGATCACCCTTTTGATGCCGATGCTCTTGAGTGCCCACAGGTTGGCGCGATAGTTCACGCGGTGCGGCGGGAATTTGTACCCGCCCCCGTGACGCGGAAAAAACACCGCCTCGCAACCGGCAAATATCCCGTAGGTGAGCGGCCCGGACGGTTCGCCATAGGGCGTGTACACCACTTCCTGGCGGGTTATCTCCAGCCTTTCCAGGCGGGTCAGCCCGGTACCGCCGATGATCGCGATGTCAGTCATCTGGAAACCCCTTGCAAAGTCACATCAAGAATCTTAACCGCAGAGAACACAGAGACAAGAACCAATGATTAGTGAACAACCATCGCCTTAAGACGACGCCTCGACTTCACACTCCCTCTCCCTCGATGGGAGAGGGTTGGGGTGAGGGTGAAATACAACACACGCCGCTTCGCGGCGCACCCCTCACCCTTGCCCTCTCCCACAAGGGGAGAGGGAACAAAAGACCATCTCCGCCTGAAAGCGAGGATTTTCACCCAACCCCCAGCGAGACTATAAATCAGAAGTTCTTTGGGAAAATTGCACAAAATCCTCCGCGATCTCTGTGTGCTCTGCGGTGAATCAAACAAGAGCATCGTCGTCGAGCGCATAAATGGCCGGCAGGTTGCGCCAGCATCCGGCGTAATCGAGCCCGCAACCGACCACGAAACGATCAGGCACGTCGAGTGCGATGGATTCGGGAAGCGGCGCCTGCGCACGGTCGTGCAGCTTGCGCGTCATCACGGCGGTGTGCAACTCGCGCGCACCGGCCTCGATGCAGGCGACACGCACGGCGGCGAGCGTCGCCCCCTCGTCGAAAATATCGTCCACGACAAGCACGCTGCGTCCCGCAATGCTCGCGCCCGGCGCGCGCTGCCAGACGAGTTCGCCGCCCGTTTTTTGATCCCGGTAACGACTCACGTGAACGTAGTCGAGTTCGAGCGGAATCGCAAGGGCAAGCGTGAGCCAGGCGGCGTAATAAAGTGCACCCTGCATCAACACCAGCACCAGTGGATTTTCGCCCTCGAGTTGCGGACGCAAGGCATCCGCCTGACGGGCGATCGCCGAGCGCACCGTCTCGGCATCGTGAATCAGTTCGCCCGGCGGCACATAAGCCGTACCCCGATCGTGCATGTTCAACCCTCGAGTCGGAATGTTTCGCCGCCGACAAGACGGGCGAGCGCGGCGCGCGTCGTCTTGCGCCGCGGATCGGCGGCGAGAGCCGCCGCCTCGGGCCGGGCCTGCGGAGCAAGCCGGACACGGCGCAGACCCGCGGCCGGCGCGAGCGGAAGCGTTTCCGCGGCGGCGAGCACGGATTTCACCGCTGCGCGATCGTTGCAGAGCGGCGCAAAGTCGCAACCCGCCGCCAACGCGGCGTGCACGCGCGCCAAGGCATCTCCCCCCGGCGCCGGCGGCGTCCATGCTGAGATCGTCCGCGACGATCGCGCCCTGAAAGCCCATTTCCACGCGCAGCAATTCATGCACCCAGCGCCGCGACAAACTCGCCGGTTCGGGCGCCACCTCGGGATAAATGACGTGACTCGTCATCACGCCGGCGAGCCCGTTGGCGATCAAGCGTTCAAAAGGTTTCAGATCAGCCAACGCAAGATCGGCGTAGCGCCGACGATCCACCGGCCGTTCGACATGCGTGTCGCCGGCAACGCCGCCGTGACCGGGAAAATGCTTGGCGACGGCACGCATGCCGGCATCGGCCATGCCCCGCATCCAGGCGAGCCCGAGTTCGGCGACCGCATCCGCATCGCGATGAAAAGCGCGATCACCGATAACGCGCGAGCGTCCGCCGAGATCCACCACCGGCGCGAAACTGAGATCCACGCCCAGCGCCAGCAACTCGGCGGCCATCAACCAACCGGTGTCGCGTGCAAGCGCTCGCCCCGCCGCGGGATTCTCGTCCCACAATTCGCCGAAGCGCGCCGCCGGCGGCAGCCGCGTCACGCCTTCGTGCAGGCGCTGCACCCGGCCGCCCTCCTGATCCATCGTCACCAGGAGTGAGGGCATACGCAGCGCATGAATCTCGGCAGCGAGCGCGGCAACGCTGGCGGCATCGGGCGCGTTGCGCGCGAAGAGAATGACGCCGCCGATCAGCGGATGCGCAAGCAGTTCGCGGTCCGAGGCATCGAGATTCACACCCGCTATGTCAACGATCAACGGACCGAGCATGTGCCCTCCCCTGTTCTTCAATCAGCACCGGCGTACCCGGTGCGACGTAATCGAACAGTTCGATTACGTCGTTCTGATTCCTGTTCCCGTGTATGGCGCCGAGCCGCGCAGCCCGGCTCGGATAAAAGCCCGCCCGCCAGGGCGGGGCGAGCCAGGGATGGCGAGCCCGCGCATCGGGCCATGGATGGCCCGTGTGCGCGGCTCCGAGGCGGGCGAGCAGCGAGGGAACGCGACTGAAATTGAATCGTCTTCGATTCGATTTCAGTCAAGCGCGCCATCCCCGGGCGACTTCCTTTGGTTACTTTCCTTGTTCGCACAAGGAAAGTAACTCGCCGTGCGGGGGCGAGTCCCCGCGTTCTCGGACGTTTCCCGCGGCTCGGCGCCATCCACGGGAACCCGGGATCAAAACGCATTCGCAGCCTCAATGTTCGCTCCATTCACGCCAGGGATTGAGCGCCAAGGCAGCATTGTAATAGCGCGGATCGGCACTGACTTCCCTGCCGAGCCAGGCCGGACGCTCGAATGCCTCCTCCTCGCTCGCAAGTTCGATCTCGGCGACAACCAGACCGGCGTTCGCGCCGAGAAATTCATCCACCTCCCATTCGTGACCGCCGCAACTTACGATATGGCGTCGCTTTTCGATCACCGTTCCCACGGCCAGATCGAGCAATTCGCGAGCATCGCCCACGGGAATCGGATATTCGTACTCGCCGCGCGCGACGCCGACCTTGCGTTCCTTTACGCAAATCCAGGCCTTGTCTTCGCCAAGACGCACGCGCAGCACCGCTTTCTCGCCGAGGGCAAGATAAGCCTGCCGATAATAAACGGGTGCGCATTTCACGCCATCGCGCCAGGCGTCGTCCGCGACCAGAAACTTGCGCTCGATCTCGACGGCCATTTCAGCTTCGCACGAACAGCGCCATCGCTTCGACGTGGGCGGTGCCGGGAAACATGTCGGCGACGCCGGCGGCGGCAAACCGATAGCCGTTTTGCACAAACAGGGCCGCATCGCGCGCGAGCGTGGCGGGATGACAGGAAACGTAGAGCACGCGTTCGGGACCGAGGCGGCGCAGTGCCGGCAGCAGCGCCTGCGCACCGCTGCGCGGCGGGTCCAGCAATGCCGCGGCATAGGAACCGTTCAGCCAGGGCGCGTCCGGCGCGGGTTCGGCAAGATCGCCGCAATGCTGCACGATGTTCAGAAGACCGTTCGCGTTCGCGTTGGCGCGCGCGCGATTGACGAGAGCGGCGTTTCCTTCGACGGCGACGACCTCGCGCGCATGGCGTGCAAGTGCGAGGCTGAAGTTGCCGATGCCGCTGAAAAGTTCGAGTACCCGATCGTTCGCGCCGAGCGCGAGCCGTTCCACGGCGGCGGCGACCAGCGCACGGTTGACCGGCGCGTTGATCTGCACGAAATCGTCAGGCATGAAATGCAGCGTCACCGCGAATTCGGGAAGCGCATAGGCGAGAAGCGGCGCACCGTGCAGAAGACGCAGCGAATCGGGTCCGCCGGTCTGCACCCAGATTGCGATGTTTCGCGTGCGACCGAAAGCGATGAGTCGGCTTGCGTCCGCCACCGCGAGTTTGCCGAGCACGCGAAACACCAGCGCCGCACCGACATCGCCGGCGGCAAATTCCACCTGCGGAATCTGCTCGCGCAAGTCGAGCGTGCCGATGAGTTCGGCGAGCGCGCCCGGCAACTCGTCGCCGGGCGTCGTCATCACGGGACAGACCCGTGCATCGGTCACGTAACGCCCGTTCGATTCGCGGAACCCGACCAGCACGCGCTCCTTCTTGCGCACATAGCGGACGCCGAAGCGCGCGCGCCGCCGATAGCCGTAGGCCGGTCCGGGAATCGGCGGCCAGAGTTCTTCCGGATGCACCCGGCCGAGACGCGCAAGCGTTTCGAGCAGCATGTCCTGCTTGACCGCAAGTTGCGCCGCAGGCGTCAGGTGCTGAAGACTGCATCCGCCGCAGACGCCGAAATGGGGACAGGCCGGCTCGACCCGTTCCGTCGAGGGCACGACAATCTCGGCGAGTGCCGCCTCGTCGTGGCGGCGGTGGCGACGGCGCGCACCGAGACGCACCGTTTCGCCAGGCAGCGCACCGGGCACGAACAGCACCTTGCCGTCGCTGCGGGCGACGCCGCGCCCGTCGTGCGAAAGTCCCGTGATGCAGACGGTATCATCCATCACGGCCACATTCACGCAGGCTTCTCCGCGGCATCATCCGGATTCCATTGCGCCGCGAACTCGGCGAGATGCGGGCGCGTTTCGTCGGCGGCGAGCATGTCGCGGAGCGCGATCGTCCGCTTCCGGTATTCGGCCTTGTCCATGCGTCCGCGTACGCACTCGAAACGCAGCCAGACGAGATAGGTATTCAGGGCATCGGTTTCGCAATAACCGCGAATCGCCTCGATTTCGCCGGCGAGCCAGGCATCGGCGACTTCCGAGCCGTGCATGCCGGATTTCCCGGGCAATCCGAGCATCCGCGCCAGTTCATCCAGCGGCGCCGCGCCGCGAAGCTGGAAGTGGGACAGCACGTCCATCAGGTCCACGTGGCGCCAGTGAAAACGCGAGATGTAATTGTTGTAGCGATATTCGCGATCACTGTCGCCAAGTTCCCAGTACATCCCGGCGTCAACGCCGTGCAGCAACGCGCGGTACGCGAGCACGGGCAGATCGAAGCCGCCGCCGTTCCAGGAAACGAGCGTGGGCCGGTAGCGCTTGATCCCCTCGAAGAAGCGTTCGATCAATTCCGCTTCGCCCGAATCGCTCTGGCCGAGCGACCATACGCGCACGCCGTCCTCGGCCTCCAGCACGCAGGCGACGGCGACGATGCGCTGCAAATGCAGGGCGACGAAATCGTTGCCCGTCTTCTGGCGGCGCAACTGGCGCATGGCGCTCATCACGTCGCCGTCCGCGAGGCCGTCGAGTCCGTACAACAGACGCCCCGAATCCACGTCCGGGACGGTTTCTATATCGAACGCAAGCACGTTCATGGCAACGCTTCAACTCAGCAGCTTGCAGTATAAAACCTATGAAAGCCCCGCTTGATTCACCGTTCGCCCTGAACCCGTCGAAGGGTGAGCGACAATGCCTTGATAACGTGGAGAAAAATTCCATCCGTACTTCGACTGGCCCAGCACGAATGGAATTTTTCAGAGCTTCCCTTTTGCATTACCCCGCGCGGTCACCCGAGAGATTATGGCCGAGATGCGCGGCGACTTTGTCCTGCCGCTTGCCGCGCGCGGATCGTGACGGGTGGGCCAGCGCGGCGGTGTGCGAAACCGCGCCCCGTGGGGCTTCGGAAAAAGGTTCTTGACAAATCCGCCCGATAGGTTTTTATTTGTCATCGAAGATTGGCAAATCCGGGGGTGCTTTGACAGACTGCTGATAAACGTAGCGAACGATGGCGGTTTGAACGCTGGAGGAGAAGCGAGCCCACTCGCAATTCCCGTAACGAGCACAACAAATGAGCACCGCCACGTTTGATGGGGCCAAGTGCCGTAGTTTTTCGGCAGCCTGCCTGGGGCACGCCCGGCAGGGAGGGAAAGATGGGGCAGCGGAATTTTTTCACGGCGCGTCTGTTCGCGCTTGTTCTTGGCGTACTTCTGGGGGCACTGCCGGCCTACGCGGCGAGCGCCGGCGGCGGCTACGCCGGCCACCGGGTTGTCCCCGGCGACTTCAACGGTGACGGCTGGACCGACTTCATCCTCCAGCCGCTGCCCGGCTACAGCGGCACGGGCGAGTTCATCACCTACAGCGACGGCAACTTCGGCGCGCCGCTCGGCACCTGGCCCGATCAGAGTCGCGGCACCGACTGGAACGCCGGCGCGCACCGCATTGTGGTCGGCGACTACAACGGCGACGGGCGCGACGATCTGATCCTTCAAGGCGCGGCGGGGCTGGCGAGCCAGCAATATCTCGCCGCCGCCGATGGCAGTTTCCCGCGACTCACACGCACCTTGCCCGCGACGCTCGGCGGACTCGATCCCTCGCAAGCGAACCACGGCCTTGTCGTCGGCGATTTCAACGGCGACGGGCGCGCCGATCTTCTGCTCCAGGCCAATACTTTCGTCGGCACCGACGCCGTCGCGCTTGCCGGGCAGGATGGCACCTTTACCGCACTCGCTTCGAGTTGGAACGACGGCACGCTCGGACTTGGCTGGTCGGCGGATCGCGCGGCGCTCGCCGCCGGCGACTTCGACGGTGACGGCCGCACCGATCTTCTGGTGCGTTCCACCGTCGCCGCCGGCGCCGATGTCTGTTGCCGCATCGTCGCGCTCGACACCCGAATGCAGCCGCAACGAGTGCGCCAGAGTTGGAACGCAAACTGGCTCGGCATAGACTGGCGACCGACAACCGATCTCGTCATCGCCGCCGACATGAACGGCGACGGGCGCGCAGACCTCATCGTGCAGCCGCGCACGCCCGGGGGCGATCTCTACGTTCTGCTCGCGGGCAAGGGCGGTCGCTTCAGCGCCATTGCCGACCAGTGGCCGAGCGAACGCGACGGCGTGGACTGGTCGGCCGAGAGTTATCTGCTCGTGCCCGAAAATGCCGCGCCCGGCCAGGGTGCGACGCTCGCCATGATCCCGCAGCAGGCGGGCCTTCCTTACCTGCGCGCGAGCTTCGACGCCCAAGGTCATTTGCAGAGCGTGGCGACGCTCGACTCGCCGCCCGCCGACGCGCTCGCAGCAGTAGCGGGCAACGATCCAGGCGGAGCGGATGCCGCCGCGCCCGACATCGTCGGCGGCGTCAAGCCGAATGCAGTTGTTAACGGCGACACCGTCGGCGCGATGGCGGGCGGCGCCCAGGTCGCGAACGGCACAGCGGGCTACTCGATCCCGATCGCGTTGCCGCCGGGGCGCGCGGGCATGGCGCCGCAGCTCTCGCTCTCCTACGCAAGCAACGGCGGCGACGGTCACGAGGGCGTGGGCTGGTCACTCGGCGGCTTTTCCGCCATCTACCGTTGCCCCGCAACCGAAGCGAGCGACGGGGTCAGCCGCGGCACAACCTTCAGCTCAAGTGATCGCTTCTGCCTCGACGGCAGCAAACTCATGGTCTCCATGGGCACTTACGGCGCGGCGGGCTCCGTCTATCACGCCGAAGTCAACGGCTTTGCCAAGATCACCGCCGTGGGCCAGACCGCGGGCAACACCGGCCCGGCATCCTTCACCGTCACCGCCGCCAACGGCAACACGCTCACCTATGGTTCGAGCACGGATTCCAAACTCGTGAGTCCCGGCGGCGCCGTTTTCACCTGGGCGCTTACAAAGAGCGTGGACCTTGACGGCAACGAGGTGGACTACCACTACAGCAACGCGGGTGGCGAATACTATCCGAGCGAGATTGACTACACGCTCGGCAACGGCGGCAGCGGCGCCGAGCGCAAGGTGAAGTTCCAGTGGGAGAACCGCACGAGTATCACGGGCGTTACCAATATCGTGCACTACCTCTCCGGCATGACATTGCAGACCACCAAACTGCTTACGAACATCCAGACTTTCGTCGGCGCCGCCCAGGTGCGCGACTACACGCTCGATTACGCGAAGAGCGCCGCCACCGACCGGCCGCTCCTCGACGCCGTGCAGACATGCGCCTTCGACGGCAGCAACGAGCATTGCTTCAACCCCGCCACCTTCAGCTACCAGGGCCAGAATGCGCCGCAGTTCGCCCCGCCCAGCGCCAGCCTGAGCGTCTCCATTCAGAGTCCGTTTCCGTTGGGGAACCATTGTGTGATCGCAGCGAGTTCCCCGTTAGGCGCGGCCTACGATGTGACCGGCGACGGGCTGGCGGATCTGGTGAGCCGATACGTAAAGCCGGGCCGCTCGGGAGACGTTGACTTTTTTATCCAGAACGGCAAATTCTCGCCGGGCTTCTTCGCGGCACCCGCGCCGCTGAGTTCGGCGCTCTACGCCACGGGAGGGGCGATAGACTTCAATCTCGACGGGCGCACCGATTTCATATCAGGTAATTCCACGAACGTTAACGAAATCTACTTTACCTACACCACCGACGGCGGCGCCCAGTGGCAGCAACAGGATGCGGGAATCCAGAGGCCCGCGACCACTGCCGCGCCTCCGCCTAACCAGGATAACGGCTTGCAGCCGCTCGTGGTTGGAGACGTGAACGGCGACGGTCGTCCCGATCTCATCCTTTCCTGGCACGACGATGCGGGCGGCTATCACATCCGTCCCTATTTCGAGCATCCGCTGGACGAGACCCCGCTCTACACGGCCGGAACTGTCACCTTTTCGAGTTCCACGCAGATCGCCTCCGAGCAGCCGTTCGACTACAACGCCGACGGCAAGACCGACATCCTGTTCCACTACCACGGCGGGGCATATTACCGGCTTCTGCTCTCGACCGGCGATCAGTTCGAGGATATCCAGACCAACGTGCCCACGGTTACCAATACCAACAACACAAACACCGTGGTTCCGGTCACGCTCGCCGACGTGAACGGCGATTCCCTGCCCGATATTGTGGAGGCCAAGAAAGTGAGCGGCGTGTGGCATTGGGTGATCTATCCCAACAAGGGTACGGCGGACGGCCAGTTCGGCGCAATGATTGATACCGGCATCGCGGTCGCCTCCACCACCAACGACGGCGATCACGGATTGGGGACGCGATACTACCTGTACGATTTCGTGCAGGCGGTGCATGATCCGAGCGGACGCGACGATCTGCTGATGCCCACGGCGCGCAGCTGGTACGCCTACGAACTCTACCCCTTTTGCCAGGGCGGCGACGGCCATCAATGCGGCACCCGTTACTGGGAGCAGGTCGGGCCTTGCGGCGGCTACGATTTTCGCACCAACCGGGCGCCCAACAAAACGGATGGCTACGACTGGCGCCTGTACCGCGCAAGCGGTTCTGGTTTCGGCTTCGCCGACAAGGGCGTGGTAGCGCAAAACGTGGGGCCGAGTGCACTTCTCGACTTCAACCACGACGGCCTGGCGGACATCGTCGGCGTCACCGTGGCGGCGTCGCCGAGCACGGTATCCCGTTCGATCAAGGCCTGGCAGTTCTCCTTCGACGGCGGCAACGTCGGTGTGCGCAGTTCGATGCCTGACCTCATGTCCGCCTCCGACAACGGCTTCGGCGTCACGGCGAACTTCAACTACCAGCCGATCTCAAATCCCGACGTGTACCTGCGCGCACCGAACGGCTCCACCACCTATCCCGACATGCTCTTCCAGAGCACCATGCAGGTGGTGGCTTCCATGACGGAGACCAATCCCGTCGGCGGCACCAATACGAACAGCTACTACTACCAGGACGGGCGCTACAACGTCGCCGGGCGCGGCTTTGAAGGCTTCGGCGAAGTGGACACGACGAACCAGCGCCGTGGCACCGTGACGGTGACCAAATACGATCAGGACTTCCCCTACATCGGGCGGGTGACGAGCACCACCACCTCCACGGTCGCCAACCAAGGCACCGGCAACTGGCTCTCGCAGAGCATCACCGACTGGCAATCGCTCACGCCATCAGGCGCGACCTATCCAGTGGTATACGCGGACCAGCAGACCACGACGACCAAGGAACTCAACGGCTACGCAGTGATCACGACCTCTGCCTCCACGCAGAGTCCACCCGATGCCTGCGGCAATGCCGCGAACAGCACGCAGACGACGACCACCCAGCAGGCGACACAGACCACCACAACCGCGACCAGCTACAACGGCGGCGACCCTGACGCCTGCTGGCAGGATACGGTGCACACGCAAACCGAGACCGCGACGCTCGATTATGCGGCTGTAGCGGCAAACGCCACGCCGGCGACAAGCGACACGCTCACGGTAACGACCAGCTACGGCTACGACGGCAAGGCGCACCTCACCAACAAGGACGTGAGCGCCACACACAACGGAAACACCGACACGCGCTCTTGGAGCTACGGCTACGACGCCTACGGCAACCAGACCAGCGTCACGCAAAGCGCCGACGGCACGAGCCGCACGACCACGAGCGATTACAGTGCTTATGACGGCTACTTCCCCGGCACGGTCACCAACGCGCTCAGCCAGACGGCTACCTTCATCTACGCGACCGCGACCGGCAACAAGACCCAGGCGACCGATGCGAACGGCGTGTGGGTCAAGTACGCCTTCGACGCCTTCGGGCGCAAGCAGGGCGGCCAGAAGGAAGGCGAGTCGCCGGTGACCATCAGCTATCTCGATCCGGGCGGTGGCTATGCCTGCCCCTCCGCACTTGCCACCTACGTCATCGCGCAAACGCAACTCGGCTACCCGACGAGCTACAGCTGCCTCGATGCCTTCGGCAACAAGCTGCGCACGGCGACGCAGGGCTTTGCCGCCAGCGACTGGATCTATGTGGACAGTACCTACGACGAACTCGGGCGAGTGCTCACCCAGACCGTGCCGCATTACTCGACAGTCGCCCAGCCTCCCTACACCCAGTACAACGAAGCCGACTACGACGTACTCGACCGCCCGGCGTTGGTGACGCAGCCGAACGGGCTCACCGTCGCCATGACCTACGCGGGCCTGACCATCCACTACGTCGCAACCGATCCCGTCACCCATGCCGAGCACGACTACGTGCATTATTACGATGGCCTCGGCAAGGGCAACGGCAACCTGGTGCAAGTGGACCAGGAGAACGACAACAACGGCTGGATTCATGCCACTTATCGCTACGACGCGGGCGGCAACCTGATGCGCGCGACCGATCCGCTGGGCAACGCGATCACCGCGAGCTACGACGGCTTCGGCGACAAGCTCACGCTCAGCGATCCCGACAAGGGCAGTTGGCGCTACGGTTACGACGGCTACGGGGAGCAGACGAGCGCGACCGACGCCATGCGCCACACCATCACCACCGACTACGACATGCTCGGGCGCAAGACCGCAGAGCACGATCCCGGCGACCAGCGCGAAATCGCCTGGCACTACGACACCGCCACGTACGGCATCGGCGCGCTCGCGAGCGAGACGGTGACGGTCAACGGCAGCGAGACCTACAACCGCAGCTACGAATACGATCTCTACGGGCGCGCGAGCGGCACCGATGTCGCGACCAGCGGCCTGACTTATCACGCCGGCGTCGGCTACGACGGCTACGGGCGACCGAACACCGCGACCTACCCGGCGATGAATGGCGGCGCCGACAGCCCGCCCACGGCGAGCGCGCAGGCGAACCCGCCGGGTCCGGTGGCGCTGGGCACCGCAGTCAGTCTCGACGCCACGGCAAGCGATCCCGACAACGACCCGCTGACGTACCACTGGACGCAGGCCACGGGCGATCCCGTGCAGGTCGCGATCGGCCACGGCAACACCGCGCAGGCGAGCGTCACGCTCACCCAGGCGGCGACGTATCACTTCACCGTCACGGTGAGCGACGGTCAGCTCGACGCCCAGGCGAGCGTCACCGTCCAGGCCGAGAGCCCGCCCACAGCGAGCGCAACGCCGAGCGTGGACCCGACGACCAGTTACACGGGTGCCTTCAGCGTCGCCTGGAACGCAATCGCCGGCGCCGCCACCTACCGGCTTGAGGAATCCAAAAACTCCGCCGCCTGGACCCCCGTGTCCAACAGCGGCGCCACCAGCTTCAGCGCGAGCGGACGCGGCGCGGGCAGTTACCGCTACCGCGTGCGCGGCGAGAACGCGGTGGGCAACGGTCCCTGGGGCGGCAATGCCACCGAAACGGTGGTCGCGCCACCACCGCCCTCGGCGCCGCTCGTAAGCCCCAACCCCAGCCCCAACGGCACCTGGACGGTGCAATGGGGCACGGTCAGCGGAGCCAGCACCTACATGCTGCAGGAGAAGGCGCCGGGCGGATCCTGGCACACGGTGCAGAACGGCAGCGGCCTCAGCTGGAGTACCAGCGGACGCGATGACGGGACGTATTACTATCGCGCGCGCAGCTGCAACGCGACCACCGGCTGCGGGAGCTGGAGTGCGACGGCCACCGAGACCTCGGCCTGGCTGCCGGCGACGCCGACGAACTTCCATCACGTGACCCCGCCGATCATCGTGCCCGCGGGCAATGTCTACACGCTGGCCTGGGACGCAAGCGCGCATGCGACGAGCTACGATCTCGCCTTGAACGGCACCACTCCGACCCAGACGGGGATTTCCGCCACCAGCCAGAACGAGACCGCGCCCGCCGGGGGCGATGCGGACGAGTACTGGCAAGTACGCGCCTGCGGCGCGGGCGGGTGCAGCGACTGGAGCGCGCAGGTCCACGTCTATGTGGCGCCCGCCTGCCAGTACAACTGCCAGATTGTGCAGGGAAAGACGCCCACCGCCACGGGCGGGGCGGCACCCGGCGCAGGTGTGCCCGGTGCGAGCGCCCCGAGCCCGCACCTCACGGTCTCGCCCGACACGGTCGTCCCCGCGGGCACGGGCGAGCTCACCGTGACCACCGCCTACACCGCGAACGGCTATCCGCAACAGCTCACCCGCAGCGGCGCCACCTATGCGACGATAACCGCCATGGACGCCTGGGGACATGCGACGCAGGTGGCTGAAGGTAACGGGGTGACCCTGATCCGCGGCTACGATGATGCCACCGGACTTGCGCTCTCCACGGTGGCGAGCGGGCACGCCGGCACCATCGCCCACCTCACCACCACCTGGGACGGGTTCGGCAACCTCGCCGAGCGCGACGATGCGAAGAACGGCAGCACCGAGAC
The DNA here is from genome assembly GCA_963843735.1 of uncultured Gammaproteobacteria bacterium. Taxonomy (GTDB): domain Bacteria; phylum Pseudomonadota; class Gammaproteobacteria; order JAKDMP01; family JAKDMP01; genus CAWJLN01. The sequence goes on along the minus strand of CAWJLN010000011.1, from coordinate 35,564 downwards.
CGCGACCTACGATCATCTGAACCGTCTCCAGACGACGAATCTGACCTACCACCTCACCGGCGGGGGCAGCCTCGCCCACAGCTACAGCTACGACGACACCGGCAACCGTACCGAGGCCTGCGAGAACAGTAGTTGCACGACTTACGGCTACGGCGCGGGCCACGGCCTGCTCCCGCATGCAGTCACCCGTGTCGACGGGAGCAGCACCGGCTATGCTTACGACGGCAACGGTGAGATGACTCAGGATGCCGACCGCAGCCTGAGCTGGACGGCGTTCGGCAAGGCCGAGACGATCACGAAGGGCAACAACCGGATCGGCTTCACCTACGGCCCGGACAATGCCCGTTACCAGAAGACCCTCACCATCGGTGGCGTTCCCAACGAGACGGTGACCTATCTGGGCGCCGCCGAGGTGCTGACGGTCAACCGCCACACCAGCATCCGGCGCACCCTCGCCCTCGCCGATGTCGCGATCATTGATACCGGCGGCTACGGTGCGAAGCTGCTCTACCCCGTGACCGACCATCTCGGGAGCGTGATGGCGATGAGCGACGGCTCAGGCGCCCTCGCCCGGGAGATGAGCTACGGCCCGTTCGGCCAGCGAAAGACCGCGGGCTGGTCCGCCTACATGACGATCAGCGCCGCGCTCACCATCAACCAGACCGAGACCGATCGCGGCTACACGGGACAGGAGGCGCTCGATGCGGTGCAACTCGACGACTACAACGCCCGCCTCTACGATCCCAGGCTCGGGCGGTTCCTGAGCGTTGACCCGCTGATCGGGCACCCCGAGTCCACCCAGGGCATCAACCCCTACAGCTATGTGGCCAATAACCCATTGAATGCCACTGATCCGACGGGAGAGACGGACTGCACCGGTGGCGGCGAGACTGAGAGGTGTTCGCTTGATCAGATTCCAACCTCGAACCTACAGTCGCTCTCGATCAACACGGACGGATCGGTCACGGCCACTCTGACCAACGGCGCAACCATGAGCAGCTCAGCGGGGGCGATCAGCGCCGATGCCGTGGCCGGCATGGCGTTGGGAATAGCGAGTTCGAAGTCGTTCGGCACCTCCAGCGTAAATTTCGGCAATCTCTCAAAGATGATTACGGGGCTGGATACGAATGCGGCGATGGATCATACGCAGATATCTCCCGCCAAGCAGAAAGCCGCTGATATGGCGGCTCTAAGTGCCTGCTCTTACAGTTCGAGTTGCAAGGAGATGGGAGATTGGCATCGCACGAGGAATGGAGTTAGCGCTCAGGAATTCCAGGACAATCATTCCGGATTCAAGGCCGCACTCTTCCAGAATGGAAATCGGTATGCCTTGGCGTTTTCCGGAACAGACTCATTGTGGGGGCGAGATGGTTTGGCCAGCGCGGAGCAGATCGCTGGATTCAGATCAAAACAGTTTTCGGAGGCTTCGCTTTTAACCCAAGATGTTTGGGATTCTCCGGGAGTTGCCGGTAACCTGACGCTGACCGGTCACTCTATGGGAGGCACATTGGCTTCTTTCAGCGCGCTGGCTTTTTATCATCAGTATGGCATTGGCATTCCCACTCTCACCTTCAATGCGGAAGGGCTCAGTGGAGCAACGTTAACAAACAATCATCTCTGGGGAGCCTATTTCGGCGCCAATTCCTATATTACTGCGTATCATACGGCTTTGGACCCTGTCACGCGATTGGTCAATCCATCCTTGGGTCTGCACGTGCCAGGGCGGTCGGTGAATCTTTGGAACGGTTTCTTCCATTCGGGTCATAGTATTTCGAGTGTCTGTCAATCGCTCGGCACTCAATGTTGATGCACCGGAGTGCCACAATATGATCAAGAGTTTGGTAATACTTGTCAGTTCAATCTTGGTAATCAGCGGGATCACCGCGGGAGCCGTAATGGTCAACACGTCCGCACATGATGGACCGAAACCAGAGAAGCCAATTCTTCTGATGACGCCGTCCGACCTGTTCCCGAATCTACAGCTTCGAATGCTTGCGATGGCTGCGCAGCACGGCAACGTCAAGAAGATTGATACCCTGATCGCACAGGGCGTTGATGTCAACGGGCGGGGAAGATACGGCATTACTCCGCTCTTTTCAGCTTGGCAGGCTCGCAACAAAAAGGGATTTGAGGCGTTGCTGGATCATGGCGCCGACCCGAATAATATATCGGCCGACGGCCATACCCTGTTAAACGAGATAGCCGGAGCATCGGATCCCTATTTCCTCAAATTGGCGCTGAAATACGGAGCAAACCCTAATCTTGTAGCGCCGAGGTTGGGTGAGACGCCCTTGTTCCCAGCCGCGCAGTTTTTGGACGGTAATGTTAACGTTCCTATCCTGATCAAGGCGGGGGGCAACCTAAATCATCAAAGGAAACCACTGATGAAAACGGCGATGATGGATGCCGCCAGCGTAGGACACTTCAATGTTGTGTACGAATTGCTCGTGGCGGGCGCTAACTACAAGCTGAAAGATGTCAATGGACACGATGTTCGATACTGGATCAGACGTTCGCGTGCCGACTATCAGCCTCTCTGGCGTGAGCGTATTATTGGTTTTTTGAAGCAGCATAATTTTTGGAATGACAATGATCCTAAACAGCCGCCCGACAACCAGCAACCAAATTGAAAGTGGTGTCCTGTCCGTCTGTCCGCGGCACTCAGGCCGTGTATTTCTGGGCGATTTTTTAAAGACATGTTCAGTGATCGCCCGTGATGTTGCGATTTAGAGAAGCCGTTTAGTCCGCAAGTGCTGTTTAATCCATCGACAGTCGATAACGAACCTTTTATTGGCCAAGCGCTTCCGCAGCGCAAGCGCCGTTGGTAAGTCAAGTGGCGTGCGCCACTGAGAACTACGGCGGCCAATACTCGCCCGTCAACAGCCCGTCCCAGGCGTCGAACCAGACCGCCTTTCGGGAAGGACGTCTATAGATGTCCCGACCCGCCCAGATCTCGGCCGGCGTTCGACCCTGCAGGCTCTGATGCGGACGGATGTGGTTGTACCAGAGGCGGAACTGCACCAATGCTCCATTGAGGTCGGCGCGCGAGTCCACTGCAAAGTGATCCAGCTTGCCTTTGAGCGTGCCGAAGAAGCGCTCGATGCGCCCGTTCTGCCACGGGCAGTGCGGTTCTATGCGTTGGTGGCGGATGCCTGCGAGCCCGAGCGCCCATCGAAATAGCCACGAGCGAAACATCGCTTCGTTGTCGGTGCGCAGGACGCGAGGTCGGCCGAAGCGCTCCACGCAAGCGGCGATGGCCCGCAGGAGTGTGGCGGTTGATTTGTTCGGAAGCGCCGTGAGTATCATGCTTGCGCGAGAGCCGTGGTCGAGAATCCCGAGGATGGAATGCAGGCGGCCTTGTTCATCGGTCTTGCCGGTCAGGTCAAGACCCCAGACGCGGTTCCTGGGGCCGGCGCGGAGTTTCCGGCGCCGCAGTGCGCGCCGTGCCAACTGGATTTCGTAATTGTGCCGGCAGATCACGGTGCTCACGAAGGTCTTGCCGACGCTCATGCCCCGAGCAGCATGGCGACGATTGAAAATCATGGCGATGTGCCGGCAGCCCAGTTGCGGGCCTTGAGCCTTGAGGCGGATGATCTCCTCACGCACCCAGGCGGGTTTGGGAGCCCGAAAGCCATGCTCTGACTCGGGGAGCACGCGACGCCGCCCGCAGTGTCGTCGCGCTCGGCGGCGAGTGAGGAACCAGCCCAATTCCAGCAAGAGCGAAAGACCCAGCATATGGTAAAGGCATATCAGAGCGATCGCTGAGCCCCGATGTGCTTCTCACGGGTCCGAATTAATACCGCGGCCAGGCGAGATAATTGGGGAGACCGATTGGGGTTTTCGGTCTTCGGATTGTTCTTAACCGCCCGGCTGTAGCAACATCTCTCGGAGCACCCGGAGGAGCGAGCTACGGTCGTGCGTGTCGAGTCGTCCGAGCGTCTTGCGGATCAGCGTTTGCTCGACGGTGAAGAGAAGGGGCTTGAGCACCGAGGGCCTGAGCAGCCCCGCCGTCTGCCAGCCGACGATTGGCGCCTCAGCGAAGCCGAGCGAGGGGCGCATTCGGCTGGTAACGGCGAGCAAGACCGCATCGGGTCGGCGGGTGTTATAGGCAGTGCTGCTCACCACGACGGCGGGGCGCTGCTTGGCAGCTTGTTGGTTTGTGAACGGAAAACGGATGAGCACCACCTCGCCGGGTTCACAAGGCATCGTAGGCGGCATCCTCGGGATTGTCCCAGAGCTGATCGAGCACCGGCTCGCTTGCCTGCGCCGCCACCCGCGTGAGCGCGCTGTCCTGATGATCGTGACTGCGCAGGAAATCGACGAAGTCCTCGACCTCGCGTAGCTGCTCGGGCGGCAGACACTTCAACTTCGTGAGCATCTGATCAACCTGTTCGTGCGGCTGCATAACCGTTCCTCCTGAGGCCCTTTATAAAGAAAAATCTCCGGGAATCAGTATACTTGAACTTCGTTGAGTGCATCGGCACCATGGACGGAATAGCGTTTGCGAATAGCGGCGACTGGCTGCCGGCGACGCCGACGAACTTTCATCACGTGACCCCGCCGATCATCGTGCCCGCGGGCAATGTCTACACGCTGGCCTGGGACGCGAGCGCGCATGCAACGAGCTACGATCTCGCCTTGAACGGCACCACTCCGACCCAGACAGGGATTTCCGCCACCAGCCAGAACGAGACCGCGCCCGCCGGGGGCGATGCGGACGAGTACTGGCAAGTACGCGCCTGCGGCGCGGGCGGGTGCAGCGACTGGAGCGCGCAGGTCCACGTCTATGTGGCGCCCGCCTGCCAGTACAACTGCCAGATTGCGCAGGGAAAGACGCCCACCGCCACGGGCGGGGCGGCACCCGGCGCAGGTGTGCCCGGTGCGAGCGCCCCGAGCCCGCACCTCACGGTCTCGCCCGACACGGTCGTCCCCGCGGGCACGGGCGAGCTCACCGTGACCACCGCCTACACCGCGAACGGCTATCCGCAACAGCTCACCCGCAGCGGCGCCACCTATGCGACGATAACCGCCATGGACGCCTGGGGACATGCGACGCAGGTGGCTGAAGGTAACGGGGTGACCCTGATCCGCGGCTACGATGATGCCACCGGACTTGCGCTCTCCACGGTGGCGAGCGGGCACGCCGGCACCATCGCCCACCTCACCACCACCTGGGACGGGTTCGGCAACCTCGCCGAGCGCGATGATGCGAAGAACGGCAGCACCGAGACCGCGACCTACGATCATCTGAACCGTCTCCAGACGACGAATCTGACCTACCACCTCACCGGCGGGGGCAGCCTCGCCCACAGCTACAGCTACGATGACACCGGCAACCGCACCGAGGCCTGCGAGAACAGTAGTTGCACGACTTACGGCTACGGCGCGGGCCACGGCCTGCTCCCGCATGCAGTCACCCGTGTCGACGGGAGCAGCACCGGCTATGCTTACGACGCCAACGGCGAGATGACTCAGGATGCCGACCGCAGCCTGAGCTGGACGGCATTCGGCAAGGCCGAGACGATCACCCAGGGGAACAACCGGATCGGCTTCACCTACGGCCCCGACAATGCCCGCTATCAGAAGACCCTCACCATCGGTGGCGTCCCCAACGAGACGGTGACCTATCTGGGCGCCGCCGAGGTGCTGACGGTCAACCGCCACACCAGCATCCGGCGCACCCTCGCCCTCGCCGATGTCTCGATCATTGATGCCGGCGGCTACGGGGCGAAGGTGCTCTACCCGGTGAGCGACCATCTCGGCAGCGTGATGGCGATGAGCGACAGCTCGGGCGCCCTCGCCCGGGAGATGAGCTACGGCCCGTTCGGCCAGCGCAAGACCGCGGGCTGGTCCGCCTACATGACGATCAGCGCCGCGCTCACCATCAACCAGACCGAGACCGACCGCGGCTACACCGGCCAGGAGGCGCTCGATGCGGTCGCCCTCGACGACTACAACGCCCGCCTCTACGATCCCAGGCTCGGGCGGTTCCTGAGCGTTGACCCGCTGATCGGCCACCCCGAGTCCACCCAGGGCATCAACCCCTACAGCTATGTGGCCAATAACCCATTGAATGCCACTGATCCGACGGGAGAGACGAAGGAGATGCCCTTCGGCTGGGACGGGATGATGGCGAGTGCGGGCGACACGGCCTCGGGCAACAGTTGGAATGACGTTCACAACAGTATCAGCGGGATTGACTGGAACGTCAGCAGCGATGGCAACGGCGGTCTCAAATTCACCGGAACCAACGGGCCGGGGAATATTACTAGCATGCAGGCATGGAGTAACGCGTTGGAGGGCGTGAATGCGAAGGATTCCACGAACAATGTCAATAATGCCGTCACGATTAACGGCGATACGCCGGATTCGGCGGGTGGGGTTTCGCCGAATAATAAAACCCAAGATGACAATGGTTTCGGAAAAGCTTTAAGATTTGGGCTTATAAAGTCAATCAAACAGTCAAATGCCACTGGTCATTATTGGCAGGATATTAATAACGGGAAACGTGAGGGAACGAGCAAGGAATGGGGACAAATTGCCAGTGCTGCGCGTGAGGAATTACAGTTCCTTGTTGGTTTAAGTAATCACGATTTCCGCTTGTACTTCAACATTAGGTCCAATGTTTCTTGGGATCAGGTAAGGCAGGATCTTGCTCTAATAACGACAAGCCTTAATGCCATTATGTTTTCTGCGATGAGTAAAGTATTCTTGATTGACACCGGGAAAGCGGCAGAAATTTCGTCTGAGTTTGTATTGGGTAGAGGACTGGGCAAGGCGTTTGAGGCGGGAATGACTGCAAGTGAATTAGCGCGCCAAGCCATTAAAGAAATGCAGAATGTGAAAAGCAGAAAGATTGGCCCCATTATTACCTGTCGTCTTGACGGGTGCGGTATTTCTAACTAGGACGTGAATAGAGAGGTGCATATGAGGAAGCCGAGTCGAGCGAACGTATTATTTTTGTTGTTGATGTTAATGGTGTCGGCGCTGTTGCCAATACAGAATGCCTTAGGGCAGCCAGCATCGTCGCGGGAAGAAAATATGAAGGCGATTGAGTCTGTGGGACCGGTATATTACGTGCACGTATTAGGCGGTGATTTCCCTATTCCAGCGACTTATGAATTTTTCCCCACGCCACATGAAGCACCTGCACATTTTGAATTTAGAAGCCCGGCTATTCCGCTGATTGGTACACGCGAGGGCTTAAGCTCGCGCAATGTGGGGTCTATCACGATAGGCTCTTATCGCGACTATCTGAAAAGATATGGTAAATCTTATCCTAAAGAAAGCGCGGCTCAGACTATGGAGTGCTATGGACTTACCATTTGGGTAGCTAATGCCACGGAACCTAAACTCCAACGCTTAGGCTATGCAAGCGTGTTCATACACAACAACAACCAGTACATTGAGATTGGAGCGGTAAATGGTGACCTTTGGGAGAAACTTCTTAAACGATTCGGGAAGACCGTCAAAAAACCTGCTGGTAGAGATTGTTTGATCCAGTGGTGAGTAGCCAGACGCCATCGTCACCGCCATGGACGCTTTCGGTGTCCTGTCCGTCTGTCCGCGGCACTCAGGCCGTGTATTTCTGGGCGATTTTTTAAAGATTTGCTCAGTGATCGCCCGTGATGTTGCGATTTAGAGAAGCCGTTTAGTCCGCAAGTGCTGTTTAATCCATCGACAGTCGATAACGAACCTTTTATTGGCCAAGCGCTTCCGCAGCGCAAGCGCCGTTGGTAAGTCAAGTGGCGTGCGCCACTGAGAACTACGGCGGCCAATACTCGCCCGTCAACAGCCCGTCCCAGGCGTCGAACCAGACCGCCTTTCGGGAAGGACGTCTATAGATGTCCCGACCCGCCCAGATCTCGGCCGGCGTTCGACCCTGCAGGCTCTGATGCGGACGGATGTGGTTGTACCAAAGACGGAACTGCACCAATGCTCCATTGAGGTCGGCGCGCGAGTCCACTGCAAAGTGATCCAGCTTGCCTTTGAGCGTGCCGAAGAAGCGCTCGATGCGCCCGTTCTGCCACGGGCAGTGCCGGTCGGTGCGCTGCGGGGCGATGCCGAGCAGGCGCAGGCTGAGACGGAACAAACGCGAGGTGAATATTGCCTCGTTGTCGGTGCGAATGAAGCGGGGCTTGCCGTAGCGCTCGATGGCGGTAAGCAGGACGCGCAAGAGTGTAACGACCGCCTTGTCCGGCAGCGCGATCAAGGCCAGATTGGCGCGGGTGCCGTGATCTATCAGGCCGAGGATGTTGTGGCATTGTCCGCTGCGATCGGTCTTGCCGGTGAGGTCGAGACCCCAGACCCGGTTGGGGGCCGAAGCGCAGGGCTTTCGCCGACGCAAGGTGCGGCGCAGGCGCAGCACGTCAAGACGATGTTCACGCAGCTTGTCGTTGACGACTGTGCGACTTGGCGGACAAGAATAGGTGGATTGCCCTGCGAAGCCTTTCAGGGCGCGCGCTCGATCAGGGTCAGTGCCTGGGTGGCGGTAAGGATCGGGATGCCCTGGAAGTTTTTCAGGTCGAGCAGGTCGTGATCGCCGGAGACGATAGCGTTTGCCTGTGCGGCGAGCGCACAGGCAAGGACTTGATCGTCGTCGGGATCGTTGGGCACCACGCGAGGGACCTGTTCGGGCGTTACGTGCACAATGAGCACCGCATAGCCGTCAAACAGATCGCTCGCGCGCACGCCGCGCTCGGCGAGCGGTGCGGCAAACTTGGGCCGGGCGAGTACGCCTTGAAGTTCGGCGAGCAACGCCGTGCTTGCAGCTAGTTCGATCCGCCCCGCTTCGGCAGCCTCTAGCAGCTGCCCCGGCGTGCCTTGCCATAGCAGGGCGGAGAGGACGGTATTGGTATCAAGGACCAGTCGCATGCCGCTCGCCGCTGCGATAGGCACGAATCTCGGCCTGGATTTCCTCGGCCGTCATGGGAGGCAGCGGACGGGCGACGAGTGCCTTGCGGGCGGCGTGCAGGCGCTGGAGGCGCTGGGTGCGCAACTGCTCGCGCAAAAGCACCTCGATCTTCTCGGTGGCGAGCAGCCCGGCTTGGGCGGCTTCGCGGGCGAGTGGTTCGGGCAGGCTGATCTCGACGGTAGTCATAGGGCGAAACCTTTAGGAGGGGCCGCTTGCTCTCGGCACCGAGCTAGGTGTCTGAGGCGAAAACTTCCCCTCGCGGAGAAACTACAAACAGCATACCACCACTACATCCACACCTACGACAGCCTTGGCAAGGGCAACGGCAATCTCGTGCAGGTGGATCAGCAGAATGACGACGGCGCCTGGCTGACGGCGACCTATCGCTACGATGCGGGCGGCAACCTCACCCGCGCGACCGACCCGGCGGCAACGCGATCACCGCAAGCTACGACGGCTACGGCGACAAGCTCACGCTCAGCGATCCCGACAAGGGCAGCTGGAGCTACGCCTACGACGGCTATGGAATGGGCCACGGCCTGCTCCCGCATGCAGTCACCCGTGTTGACGGGAGCAGCACCGGCTATGCCTATGACGCCAACGGCGAGATGACTCAGGATGCCGACCGCAGCCTGAGCTGGACGGCGTTCGGCAAGGCCGGGACGATCACGAAGGGGAACAACCGGATCGGCTTCACCTACGGCCCCGACGATGCCCGCTATCAGAAGACCCTCAAGGTCAGCGGGCTGACCACCGAGTCGGTGACCTATCTGGGCGCCGCCGAGGTGCTGACGGTCAATTACCACACCAGCATCCGGCGCACCCTCGCCCTCGCCGATGTCTCGATCATAGATACCGGCGGCTACGGCGCGAAGGTGCTCTACCCCGTGACCGACCATCTCGGCAGCGTGATGGCGATGAGCGACGGCTCAGGCGCCCTCGCCCGGGAGATGAGCTACGGCCCGTTCGGCCAGAGAAAGACCGCGGGCTGGTCCGCTTACATGACGATCAGCGCCGCGCTCACCATCAACGAGACCGAGACCGATCGCGGCTACACCGGCCAGGAGGCGCTCGATGCGGTCCAACTCGACGACTACAACGCAAGACTCTACGATCCCAGGCTCGGGCGGTTCCTGAGCGTTGACCCGCTGATCGGCCACCCCGAGTCCACCCAGGGCATCAACCCCTACAGCTACGTCGAGAACAATCCGCTCAACAAAGTGGATCCCACCGGGGGGATGGATCAGTGCCTTGCAGAAGGCCACTGTTCAGGCGTAACGATCGAAGGCATGGGCAGCATCGGCAGAGAAAACACCGGGAATGACCCGCAGAGTTCGAATAGCAAAAAGAAGCCCACAGCCGATCCGACGCCGACGCCGACCGGCACGAAGAATCCGAATGCGGATAATGATCCGAAAAAGCACACAGGGATTACAAATAAAGACAAGAAGGATGGGGATTCGACCTCGAAGAGTGGGCATTCGGCGGCACAGCAGGGAAATTCAGCGGGCGATACTGGTGCTGCTAATGCGCAGGCAAGAGATAATCAAAGTGCGTCACAAAAGGATAAGGCTGATGATGGCGGGACATCTACTGGTCGTGTGATTTTAACGCCAGTTGGGAAAGTTACATATGAACTGCCTCCTAAAACTGCAACGGGGGCTGGCCCCGCGCCCCACAAATCTGGGGGAACGAATGCAAAAGTTGCGGGTGTGGCAGGGGCTTATGGTGCTGGCGGGTTAGCTGGTGCTGCGATCGTTGGGCGATGGGCCCTGAGGATCGTGACCGAGGAAGCTCCAGCATTAATTTCAGCTGCATTTGAATCGGAGGGTGTCGTTGGGGTCTTGGTGGCATTGGATTTGCCTGTGGAGGTGGCGCTAGCAGCAGCAACGGGTGGTCTCGTTGGCGCGGCGTTGCTCGGGACCACGGTCCTGATAGGTGTACTCGCATACGCTGCAGTGGAATCCTCGCAAACCCAACCTCGTGTACAGAAAAACTGAAATAGCGTTATCGTATGCTCTGCCGTAATCAAAGTAGCGTTCTAGATATAGCGTAGCGTTCTAGATATAGCATTGAGTGGAGAACAGTGACAATGGCGCAGGATAAAAAAAGCATTTGGGCATGGGGCGCGGAGTCGCGTTGGAAATTCTATGTCGTTGGGACGATTCTGTTTGGAATTCCGGCGGTTGCTTACGGCAATTTGGCCTTTTATTACTTGCTTCGCGCACGTGAGGCTTGGGCGTATGCGCTTATTACGGTGCTTTGTATTATGGCAGCCTTTATATCTTCTATTGTGATGCACGGCGTGATGAAAATGCTTGGTTTTGTGCGGTAAATTGGCAAGCTAGAAGCGCGGTGTCCTGTCCGTCTGTCCGCGGCACTCAGGCCGTGTATTTCTGGGCGATTTTTTAAAGACATGTTCAGTAATTGCCCGTGATGCTGCGATTTAGAAATGTACTGTGATGGTTATTACTTGACACTTGCCACGCAACACTAATGAAGGAAGGCAACCTTGTGTCTAATCCGTATCATTCTCAAGTACTCGGGGATCGCGCTTTGTGTGCCACACGCGCAGCATCTCCACGCAGTCGTTTTGGACGCGATAAACAAGTAGATAAGGTGTTCCGCTCACGATCCACTCGCGCGTGTTCGGGCGGCGCCCGCCTCGCCCGCTGTTCGGATTATCTGCCAGGCGTTGTGCTGTGTCCCAAAGTCTCTGCCCGATGTGTTGTGCGGCCGCCGGATTGTCGGCCGCGATGTAGTCGCAGGCCTCGATGAAATCGGCGAGCGCCGGGCGCGTCCATCTAATCCGCAACCGTCACGCCCCGTTGGCGGAAAGCCGCCCTGACTTCCTCCTCGCTTGCAAACTCTCCCCGATCGGCGGCGGCGATGCCCTCGTCCACGGCCTTGAGGAAGCGCACCTCTTCGAGCACGTCGTCCCAGGACGCCTGGGCCGGCAATTGATCGGCGAGGGCGTGGACCTTGCCGCGAATTGTCTCTGCCGTGACACTCATAGCGGACATCTCCGTAAGCCGAAAGGCTTTTCAAAAATCACAAAACCCATTTTACTCCGCCTTGATGGGACTTCAAGCGCCACCGTGGCGACGAGCAAGCGCGGCACCGACATCGCCCATCTGGTGACCACCTGGGACGGAGTCGGCAACCTCGCCTCGCGGCAGGATGCGAAGAACGGGAGCACCGAGACCGCGACCTACGACAAGCTCAACCGCCTCACCGGCACCGCGCTCACGCTCACCGGTGGCGGCAGCCTCGCCCACAGCTACAGCTACGACGACACCTCAAACCACTCCGCTTTCCAAAGCCCTTCTATCGCAGGCGCTCACGAACGGTTGCTGGATTTCTTTTCCCATGGGTGCAGGCAAGAACCGTTATGTCGGAGTCTTCGATTTGATACCAGACAAGGAAAGGGAAGCGGTGCAGAATGGCACGGCGAACGTCGCGATAAAGAGCGGGATAGATGAATGGAGATTGTTCCAGTCTTGCCAATACGTGATCGAACTCGTCGAGAAACTCCGAGCCCAGTCCCGAACGCTGGCTCTCGTACCAGTCCTGAGCATTTGCCACATCCCGTTCCGCGGAGCCGCGGACGTAAATGCTGAAGCTCAACTCAGCGCAGCCGTTGTTTGAGGCGTTCCCGCACCTCGGGCCAGGCGCTTTGATCCCGTGGGTTCTGTTTCAGGTCTTCCAGCCGTGCGTCCAAGAGCGCCTTTTCGGAATCCGACACCGGGATTTCATTCGGATCGAGACTTTCCCACACGGCGCTGATAAGCTCCATGCGTTCGGCGACGCTCAACTGTTTGACCTGACCAAGAAGTGCTGTATCAACCATGAATGACAGCCTATCACAAGCGCTTCATCATGTCCGCTACCGCGTGCGCGGCGAGAACGCGGTGGGCAACGGCCCCTGGGGCGGCAACGCCACGGAGACGGTCATTGCCCCGCCGCCGCCCTCGGCGCCGTTCCCGAGTCCCAACCCCAGCCCCGACGGCGAATGGACGGTGCACCAGCGCCGCGGACACGCGGATAGGACATCGGACTGGGGCGGGAGCGAAGAATCAGGCGCGAAGCATGACGCAGACGGCAAAGGTGATGCCGGCGTCGTCGGTAAGGCTGACGTGGGTTTCTCCCCCGCCGCGCTCGGCGACAAAGGCGGCTCCGGCCGCGGAAAAAAATATCTCGGGACGACCCAACGGATCGGGCACCACTTCGATGTCGTGCAGCGTCATGCGCGGACAGAAACCCGTGCCGAGCGCCTTGGCGACCGCTTCCTTGGCGGCGAAATGCATGGCAAGAAAACGTGCGGGATCGCGTGCGCTCCCGAGGCGTTCCGCCTCGCCGGCACACAGGATATGGCGCACCGCGCGCTCGCCCCAACGCTCCCACAACCGGCGCATGCGCGCGAGTTCCACCACGTCGGTGCCGATGCCGTAAATGCCGATGCCGCTCATCCGAGCAGCGCCTTCATTTCCGCAACCGCCGCACGCATGCCGACGAATACGGCACGGGCGACGATGGCGTGGCCGATATTGAGCTCGACAAGACCCGGCAGTGCAAGTACGCCGGCGACGTTGCCGTAGTGCAGGCCGTGGCCGGCATTGACGACCAGCCCTGTTTCAAGCGATAGATTAGATGCATCTACTAATCTATTGATCTCAGTATTTATTTCTTCTTCGTTTTCGGCATCGGCATAACGCCCTGTATGCAGCTCGACGACCTGCGCACCGACCGCGGCGGCGGCCTCGATCTGGGCCGCTTCGGGGTCTATGAACAGCGACACGCGCACGCCCGCCTCGGCGAGCCGCGCCACTGCCTCGCGGTAACGCAGCGGTTCGGCGGCCACGTCGAGGCCGCCTTCGGTGGTCAACTCTTCCCGCCGTTCGGGCACCAGGCAAACATCCTGCGGTGCGATGGCGCAGGCGATCGCCAGCATCTCGGGCGTCACCGCCAGCTCCAGGTTGAGCTTGGTCGCAATTTTCTCGTGCATGCGCCGCACGTCGTGCTCCTGGATATGGCGGCGATCCTCACGCAGATGCACCGTGATGCCGTCGGCGCCGCCCGCCTCCGCATCGAGTGCCGCCTGCACGGGATCGGGATAGAGAGTACCGCGCGCCTGACGCAGGGTCGCCACGTGATCCACATTCACACCCAGCTTGATGGCACTCATCGCATGACTCCTTGTCTCGATTCGCGAGTCAGTTCGCGCGTTACATCCAGACTCTTCAATCGGCGCCCGCCGAGATGCGAGGCGATGACGCCGCGAAATATCTCTCCCGCCGCCGCAAGCACGGCGGGATCGTCGAAACGCTCGGCGGCGGCGGCGGCCAGCATCGCACCGCTGTAACCCGGCGCATTCGCCAATGCCGCTTCCGGCCCGCGTTCGGGATCGTAACGATAACGCAGATCGGCGGCGAGCGGCTTCCCGCTCACGTCATGCGTCAATGGCAGCGGGAACCCGAGCGCACGAATCAATCGCCCCTCAAAACGACGCACGGCGGGAGCCGGCTCCGCACCCAATCCGGCCAGCGTTTCCGAATAGAGGCTGTAGATTTCCGGCGCCGGATCGTCGCGGGCCAGCAGGCGCAGCAGCAGTTCGTTCACGTAGCAGGCGGCGAGAAATACATTGCCGGTGAATGCATGCGCCGATCCTGCGGATTCGGCACCGGTAAGGTTGGCGAGTTCACCGCGCTGCCGGAACGAAATCGCGAGCGGCGCAAAAGGCATGAGCGCTTCACCCTGCCGGCGCCGGCCGCGGGCGCCGCGTGCAACGATACCGACGCGCCCGTGATCGCGCGTGAGCGCCTCGACGATCAGGCTCGATTCGCGGTACGGATAGCGATGCAGCACCCAGGCGGGCGCCAGTTCCACGCGGCGCGGTTGGTTCATTGCAAATCCGTCAAATTCACGGGCGGCCCGATCTTCTTCTCCCGTGGATGGCGCCGAGCCGCGCAGCCCGGCTCGGGCAAAAGCCCGCCCGCCAGGGCGGGGCGAGTCTCCGCGTTCTCAGGCGTTTGTCGTATCGCCGTCTTGCGATTGATGCACATTTTGAAATCAATGCGGACCCAGGCCGAGTTCGGCCACGACGCGCGGATCGTCGTTCCAGCCGGGACGCTCCCGCACCCGCAAACGCAGCATCACCGGGCGGCCGTGTTCGGCCTCCAGCACCTTGCGTGCGGCCGTGCCGATCGCCTTCGCCATGCGTCCGCCGGCGCCGATGACGATGCCCTTCTGGCTCGTGCGCGCCACCCAGATCGCGGCGTCGAGATGCAGGCAACGTCCCTTCTCTTCCATGCCTTCGATGGTGACGTAGGTCGCATAGGGCAGTTCCTGCCCCAGACGTTCGACCAGCGCTTCGCGCACGGTTTCCGCCGCGCGTTCAACCAGGGTCTGATCCGTGATATCGCCGGGCGGAAACAACTCGGGAGAAAGCGGAAGCAATGGCGCGAGTGCCGCCGGAATCTCTTCGATATTTTCGCTGCGCAGCGCCGCCACCGGCACCACCGCCGCGAACTCATGCCGCGCCGCGGCTTCGGCGATCAGCGGCAGCAGCGCCGAGCGCGGATGGATGCGGTCCACCTTGTTCAAAACCAATACGGTCGGGCGAGCTGCCTCGCGCACCACCGCGAGCGCACGCTCGTCGTCTCCCCGCCAGTGTCCCGCCTCCACCATCAGCAACACCGCATCGGCCTCGGCGGCCGCCTGGCGCGCACTCGCGTTAAGCGCACGATTAAGCGCCCGACCGGCACTCATGTGCAGGCCGGGGCTGTCCACGAACACGATCTGACAACCGTCGCGGTTGACGACGCCGCGGATCAAGCGGCGCGTGGTCTGGGGACGCCGCGTGACGATTGCCACCCGTTCGCCGACGAGTGCGTTGATCAGCGTGGACTTGCCAACGTTCGGTCGCCCGATAACCGCAACAAAACCGGCGCGCAGGGAAGCGGTTTCGTTCATGCGTCGAGTTGCGCAAGCGCCGCCGCGGCCGCGGCCTGTTCGGCACGACGCTTGTTCGTGCCGCCGCCCCTGCCGATCAGAGAAAGTTCGGCGATGCGGCATTCGGCCTCAAACAGACGCGCGTGCTCCGAACCGCCGGTGGCAATCACCGCATAATCGGGCAAGGCGAGTCCGCGTGCCTGCATGCGCTCCTGCAGGCGCGTCTTGGGATCCTTGAGCAACTCGGGATCGGGCAAGGCGTCGAACCGCGCGGCGAAAATCCGACGCAGGACCGCGCGCGCATCCGTGTAGCCGCCGTCCACAAACACGGCTCCGATCACGGCCTCGAACGCATCTTCGAGAATTGAACGGCGCTGAAACCCGCCCGAGCGCCGCTCGCCGCTGCCGAGTTCCAGCAAGGCGCCGAGATCGAGTTCGCGGGCGCGCGCAGCGAGGGAATCGCGGTTGACGAGACTCGCCCTCATCCGCGTCAAATCGCCCTCTTCCAGGCCGGGTTTGTTCTCGTACAGCCACTCGGCAACGGCGAGCGCGATCACCGCATCGCCGAGAAATTCGAGGCGTTCATTGCTTTCCCCCGCGGCACTGCGATGCGTCAGCGCCGCCGTTGCAAGCGCCGGATCGTCGAAGCGATATCCGAGTCGTTTGCCGAGTTCGGCGACGATGTCAATCGTCATTCTTGCGTGTCACCGTAATCGAATGGCGGCAATGCACCACGAAACCGAGGTTGCCGATCCAGGAGCGCTGGAGCGACTCGTTGATGGAAATCGTCAGGCGATCTCCGTCGCGGACAAACTTGAAATCATCCAATTCTATGTCGCTTGAGCTGTTGATTACGAGTTGATTCGCAAGCTCGGTGCGCAATTGCGGAATGGACTTTGTGCGTGCGTCGTTGCGGATCGAATCCAGGATCGAACCCAGCCTGGCGCATTCGATATAGGCGGGCACAACACGGAACGCTGCGTACAGGATCACCACCACGAGCGCGATGATAAACAGCCACGAAATCAGACTCAGCCCCGCCTCGCGGCGCGGTATCTTCGCGATGAAAAGACGTTCTCTCAATTGAGCACCGTACCGATGCGACCCCACAACGGCCAGTGCGCCCAGCCCTGGAAGTTGAAGAACACCACGCGCGCCTGACCCACCAGATTGGCGCTCGGCACGTCGCCCCAGTAGCGGCTGTCCTCGGAGTTATCGCGATTGTCGCCCATCGCGAAGTATTCTCCCGGCGCCACGACCCAGGAACCGCATTTCGACGGACGGTCGGGCATCAACAGTATCTTGTGCTTGACGATCGTGCCGTCCTTGCGCGGCAGAAACTCCTCCCAAACCTCCGTTCCCTGGGCGATATGCCCCGCGCCTTCGCCGGGATAAATGCCGACATACGTGCGTTTGACGAGCTTGCCGTTGATAAGCAGTTGATTGTCGCAGGTGTAGGTGATGCGGTCGCCGGGCAGGCCGATGACGCGCTTGATGTAATCCACTTTCGGATTCGGCGGATAGCGGAACACGAATATCTCGCCGCGGCGCGGCGCACCGGTACTGAGTATTTTCGTATGCGTGATCGGCAGGCGCAGGCCGTAGGCATATTTTTCGGTAACGACGAAATCGCCGATCAGCACCGACGGCATCAGCGAACCGCTCGGGATATGAAACGGTTCGGCGACGAAGCTGCGCACCACAAGCACGATCAGGATCAGCGGGAAGAAGCCGCGACAGGTTTCGGCCAGCCAGCGCCAGCCCTTCTGTCTTTCTTCCGCGGGCTTGCCGCGGCCGAGTACCCGGCGGTGCAGTACGTCCGCCAGCCATACGAGACCGGTTGCGGCCGTCAGGCAGACGATAATGACGGAAAACAGATCGCTCATTAAAAATTCCTTGTCAGGAGTTTACTCTTCAACTCTCGCGCCGACTCTGGAGCACGGCGAGAAACGCCGACTGCGGCAGTTCCACCTTGCCCAGGCGCTTCATCCGTTTCTTGCCTTCCTTCTGCTTTTCCAGCAGCTTGCGCTTGCGGCTGATATCGCCACCATAACACTTGGCGGTCACGTTCTTGCGCAGGGCCTTGACGCTGGCGCGGGCGATGATCTGACTGCCGAGGGTGGCCTGGATCGCGACCTCGAACATCTGCCGCGGAATAAGATCGCGCAGACGCTCCACAAGTTCCCGTCCGCGCGCGTAGGCCTGATCCTTGTGCACGATCAGCGACAGCGCATCCACCCGGTCGTGATTGAGCAGCACGTCGAGGCGCAGCAAGGGCGCCTCGACGAAGCGCGCCGGGCCGTAATCGAAGGAAGCGAAACCGCGGCTCACGGATTTCAGGCGATCGAAAAAATCGAGCACCACTTCGGCCAGCGGCAAATCGTAAACGAGACTCACCTGCCCGGTGTAATAGAGAAGAGAATGCTGCATGCCGCGCTTCTCCTCGCACAGTCCGATCACGGCGCCCACATAATCGTGCGGCGTGAGAATAGTGGCGCGGATCACGGGTTCTTCTATCTTCTCGATCTCGCCACGGACCGGTAACGCCGCCGGATTCTCGACTTCCCGCACCTCGCCCGCCGTGGTGGTGACACGATAAACCACCGAGGGCGCCGTGGAAATGAGATCGAGTCCGTACTCGCGCTCCAGGCGTTCCTGCACGATCTCCATGTGCAGGCGACCGAGGAATCCGCAGCGGAAGCCGAAACCCAGCGCCCCCGAGGTTTCCGGCTCATAGGCGAGCGCCGCATCGTTCAGACGCAGCTTCCCCAGCGCCTCCCGCAGACTCTCGAAGGCCGAAGCATCCACCGGAAACATCCCGGAGAACACCCGTGGCTTGAGCGGCGAGAAACCCGGCAACGGTTTTGCCGCCGGCCGCTCGGCACCGGTAATGGTGTCGCCGACCGGTGCGCCGTCTATGGCCTTGATACCGGCGATCACGAAGCCCACCTCGCCGCATTCGAGCCGCTGGGTATCCGTCATGCGCGGTGTGAAACAGCCGATCCGTGCAACCTGCCACAGGCCGCCGGTGGACATCACGCGGATGCGCTCGCCGCGCGCAAGCGAACCCGACTTGATGCGCACCAGCGAAACCACGCCGACGTAGGCATCGAACCAGGAATCTATGATGAGCGCCTGCAACTCACCCGCTTCGTCGCCCGCCGGCGGCGGGATGCGCTGCACCAGCGCTTCGAGCAAGGCATCCACGCCGGCGCCGGTCTTCGCGCTCACGCGCAGCGCCTCGCGCGCCTCGATGCCGATCAGATCCTCGATTTCGGCGGCAACCCGCTCGGGTTCGGCCGCCGGCAGATCAATCTTGTTGAGCACCGGAATCACTTCCAGGCCTTCCTCGGCGGCGCTGTAGCAGTTCGCAAGGCTTTGCGCCTCGACGCCCTGCGAGGCATCCACGATCAGGACCGCCCCCTCGCAGGCCGCGAGCGAACGCGACACCTCGTAGGCGAAATCCACGTGGCCGGGCGTATCAATCAGATTGAACTGGTAGCGCTCCCCATCCAGAGCCGTATAGAAAAGACGCACGCTCTGCGCCTTGATGGTAATGCCGCGCTCGCGCTCGATCGCCAGCGAATCGAGCACCTGCGCCGCCATCTCGCGGGTCGCCAGCCCGCCGCAGCGTTCGATCAGCCGGTCCGCGAGGGTGGATTTGCCGTGGTCAATGTGTGCAATGATCGCGAAGTTGCGAATCCGCCGCATGCGGTAGGTGCGCTCGAAAAGAGAAATTATACCGGGGCATCGCCTTTCTCTGTCCGAAAAGGCGGCGATGCAAGGCTTTTAGCGGGCTGTCGGAAACGCAGCAGAGGCAGAGGTGCTCAGTGTCCGCCGGCGGTGACGGGGCTGTGCGCAATGCGCGAGATGGTGGCAAGCGGTGCGTCGCCCATGGCCGTCATGGCAAAGCTGCCCTGGAGCCGGCCGACCGCATGCACGGCGCCCAGCGCGGTCACGCCGACCAGGGCGTCGCCGCCTTCGTGGTGCACGGCGACGAACAGCGACACGGTGGCAAGTCCGTCGGAAATCAGCACATGTGTAATGGGCGCGGCTGCGCCCGGCGTGTTCTCGCAGACGGCTTTCAGCACGCGAAACCCCGGCGGCAGATTCTTGAATGTCATTGCGGCCTCTCCGTTGCCGGCGCAGGCGCCATCGCTCACATTCTTGTCTGCGACCGCATCGTTGACGAGGGCCAGCGCCTTGGCGCCGATCGCGCTTTCCGCCGCCGGCGCCTGCATCAGTTGCAGTTGGGTGAAGAAGGACTGTTGCAGCTCCCGTCCGTCGCTGCTCACAAGCTGCGAACGCAGCAGCAATCCGGAATCCCTGCCGATCCACACCCGGTAGCCGTAGCGCCATTGATCGCGGGGGACGATGTCCAGTATCTGCGCCGCCTCGCCTGCCACCCGACCGCTGCCGCCGAGTTGGAAGCGATAATTCGCCGCGAGCACCGATGCCTTGATCCGGGTCGCCGGCGGAAACGGCAGCGGCGAGGTTTCACCGGTCATGCCCCGCACCGTCATCGTGGCGCCGTCGGGACGCAGACGCACCACGGCATTCGGTCCGCGCACGATTTGGCGCGCGGGACCGGTCAGTGCGCCGATAAGCGCATATTGCCCCCGGCTCACGATCAAGCGGTAGGTCTCGGGCGCACCGTTTCCCATGTAAACGACCACGCCGCGATAGCTTTGATGGGCCAGCGCCTGCTTGCATGCGCGCAAACCAGCCCGCGGCTGTATCGGGTTCGGCTGCGGCGGCCAGCAACGGCATGGCCAGAGCCGCGCAGGCGAGAAAAAACCCTGCGCGCGAACCTGCGGATCGGTTTGTCAGCATGGAATCGTCCGGCAGAGACTCAAGGAAAGAAGAAAGGCGAAAATCTAACGACCGCCGGCGGCGGTCACCGCCGCGGAACCCGTGACGGCGGCGCTACCGCGGGCCGCACCGTCCGTGAGCGTCATTGCATCGGCTCCGTACGGGTCATGCATCAGCAGATAGCGATTGAGTTCCGCGCGCACGGGCGTGGGCGCCTTGCGCCAATCCACCTGGGTCTGCGCCTGTTGCAGCGCGGGCGTCCCGACATCGCCCGGCACCAGCACCTGACCGCCGCCCACCTGGCGGGAAACGAGCGCACCGACCAGACCCGCGAGTCCGATGACCGCGACGCCCGCGGCCAGCGTGGCACTGCGACGCATGTTCCAGCGCGCGAGCCGCCTCGGCGCGCCGCCTTCCAGCGCGTGCTCAACGCGGGCGGCCATCGTCTGCGCACCCTCGGGCGCGATCTCGCCGCGCAGCGCATCGCCGATCAGGTGATAGGCGTGCCAGCATTCGGCAAGCTCCGGGCTTGCGGCAACGCGCTTGAGCAGCAGCTCGCATTCCTCGCCCGGCAGTTCGCCGTCCATGAATGCGGAGACCTGTTCGCGCAAAAGTTCGCTCATTTTTCCATTCACTCCATCAAGGGTTTGATACGCCGCGCGATCGCGTCGCGGGCCCGGAAAATCCTGGAACGCACGGTGCCGACGGGGCAATCCATGGCCAGTGCAATATCCTCGTAACTCAAACCTTCAAGCTCTCTGAGTACGATTGCACGCCGAAGTTCCGGCGGCAGCTCCTCGATTGCGGTGTTGATGGTCTGTTTGAGTTCTTCGGTATAGAGCATGTGCTCGGGGCTGGATACGTCGGTCATCTTGAGCATGACTTCGCTCAGCTCGGGATCGTCCACGTCCAGTCCGCCCTCGACCGGGTTGCGGGTCGCGGCGCTGATCGCGTTCTTCGCGGCGTTCACGGCGATCCGGTACAGCCAGGTATAGAAGGCACTGTCACCCCGGAAACCACCGATCGCGCGGTAGGCGCGGATGAAGACTTCCTGGGAAACGTCGAGCGCCTCTTCGGGATCGCGGATATAGCGTGATACGAGCTTGACCACCCGCCGCTGGTACTTGAGCACGAGCGCATTGAAGGCCGCCTGATCGCCGGCCTGAACCCGTTCCACCAGGAGTCGGTCCGCTTCGGCCCGTGTTTCCCCATCTGTCGCCAAGCATGCCACCGTCATGTCGAATTATGATCGTCGCGCGGAACAATAGTTCTGTGCCGGCACCGAGAAACAATTGTACCCTCGCTTATCGCGTACCCTTCGGCCCGGCGACCGCCGCATCAAGGGCCGCGATCTCGCTCACGCCCAGCTCCTGCCAGGCGCCGGGCCTGAGGCCGCGCGGCAGCGCCAGCGGGCCGAAGGCGATGCGCTTGAGTCGGCTCACCTCGAAGCCGATTGCCTCGAACAGGCGCCGTACCTCGCGGTTGCGCCCTTCGGCGAGGCTCACGCGATACCAGCGGTTGCTGCCGTCGGGGCGTCCGAACGGAATGCAGGCGATGAGCCGCGCCGGCCCGTCCTCAAGCGGAATGCCGTGGACGAGCCGGCGCAAATCCTCGTCCGCGGGACTGCCGTGCACCCGGACCAGATAGCAGCGCTCCAGCTCGTAACGCGGGTGCATGAGCCGGGCCGCGAGCCCGCCGTCGGAGGTAAACAACAGCAGGCCCGCGGTATTGACGTCCAGCCTGCCCACCACAACCCAGCGCCCGCCCGCCAGTTTCGGCAATGTCTCGAACACGGTGGGACGCCCCTCGGGATCGTGCCGGGTGACAATTTCGCCCATCGGCTTGTTATAAAGCAGCACGCGCCGCGCCGCCCGCTCCTCCGGCACCGCGAGCGGTCGTCCGTCCAGAGTGAGTTTCGCACCGGGGCGGATGCGTTCGCCGCCCTTCAGAATATGCCCGTCGCTTGCCAGCCGGCCCGCTTCCAGCCAGCGGGCGACCTCGCGCCGTGACGCCACGCCCAGACGGCCCAGCAAACGCTCGGGGCGTTCACCGGCTACGTCGGCAGGGCTGCGTTTGCTAGTCGGTCTCGTCGTCATCCGGCCAGGGACCGCGTACGACGCCCCGCGCTTCCTCCTCCGTTTCATCGTCCGCTGCCTCGGGTTCCGGCTCGCCGATCTCCGCGGTCATCGTCATCTCCGATTCTTCGGCGACGGCGCCGTCTTCCTCCAGCGGCAGTTCGGGTTCGAACTCGGAAAGATCGCGGATTTCGGCCAGCGTCGGCAATTCCTCCAGGCTCGCGAGACCGAAATAGTCGAGGAAAACGCGAGTCGTGCCGTAGAGCGCCGGGCGGCCCGGCGCGTCGCGATGGCCGACCACCCGGATCCAGCCGCGCTCCTCCAGCGTGCGCACGATGTGGGTGTTGACGGCGACGCCGCGCACGGCTTCGATTTCCGGACGCGTGATCGGTTGCCGGTAGGCGATCAGGGCGAGCGTCTCCAGCAGCGCCCGCGAGTAGCGCGCCGGGCGTTCCACCCACAGGCGACTGACCCAGACGGCATAGTCCGGCGGCACCTCGATCCGGTATCCGCTCGCGACCTTCTTGATGTCCAGCGGCAAACCGGCGAGCCGCTCGTGAGCCGCCGACAGGGCCGCCTCCAGTTCGCTCGCCTGCGGCGGCGCGAGCCCTTCGCTCAGCTCGAACATGCCGCCGAGTTCGTCCAGTGTCAGCGGCCGGTCGGCGGCGAAAAGCGCCGCGAGAAGTATGTCCTCGAGCGCCGGCATGGATTCGTTCATGACGCCTCTCCTTGCTCCGCATCGAACGACGGCTGTTCGTCTTCGCCCGCAAGTTCGATCAAACCACGCGCCTGCACGTAGAGCGGGCCGTAGGCGCCGGCCTGGGTGAGCACCGCAAAGCCGGTCCGGGCGAGTTCCAGCAGGGCGAGAAAACTGATGACGACGCCGTCGCGGCCCTCGTTCCGATTGACGAGCGCGGTGAAGGTTACATACGCACCGTCGCGCAGTCGGGCGAGCAGATCGCTCATGCGCTGGCGGATCGAGATCGGCTCCGCGCCGATGTGGTGGCGGACGTTCAACGCCGCGCGGCGCATCATCTCGGCGAAGCTCGTGAGCAGCGACTCGAAGCTCACTTGCGGCGCGAGGCGGACGACCTTGCGGCCGGCAAGCCGCAGCACGACGGGGAAGCGGTCACGCCCCTCGCGCGGCAGCGCATCGAAGTCTTCCGCCGCCTGTTTGTAGCGCTCGTACTCCTGCAGGCGACGCACCAGTTCTGCG
Organism: uncultured Gammaproteobacteria bacterium; assembly: GCA_963843735.1. Lineage (GTDB taxonomy): Bacteria > Pseudomonadota > Gammaproteobacteria > JAKDMP01 > JAKDMP01 > CAWJLN01. Next base: position 11,596 of record CAWJLN010000011.1, on the reverse strand, counting down.
CGCGGATCCTCTTCGCCCTCCTCGCTTTCCTCGGGTCGCGGCAGCAGCATGCGCGACTTGATTTCCGCAAGCATCGCGGCCATGAGCAGATACTCGCCGGCGAGATCGAGCCTGAGGCCGTGCATGAGTTCGATGTAGTGCATGTACTGGCGGGTGATCTCGGCGATGGGAATGTCGAGCACGTCGAGATTCTGGCGCCGAATCAGATAGAGCAGCAAATCGAGCGGCCCTTCGAAGGCTTCGAGGATGACTTCCAGCGCATCGGGCGGGATGTAGAGATCGCGCGGCAGCGTGGTCAGCGGCTCGCCCTGCACGATGGCGAACGGAAGTTCGCCCTGGCTTCCCGACTGCGCCGGATGTTCCACCACTTCATTCATCGGATCAAGTGGCCAAGAAGATACCAGAGATTGCCCGGCGCGACACCGGCAAACAGGGAAAAGAATCCGAAGCAACCCCTGAGCACCGGATAGAGCACGAAGCCGAGCACTCCGGTCACCAGCAGTCCGATCACGATGATGAAGCCGAACGGTTCGATGCGGTCGTAAACGCGCGCCCAACGCGGCGGCATCAGGCTGGCCGCGACGCGCCCGCCGTCGAGCGGCGGCAACGGAACGAGGTTGAACACCATCAGGATCGAGTTGATGAACACGCCGGCCACGCCGGCCAGCGCGATCGGCAACGCGAGCGACGGCGCGGTGGCTTCCAGACCGTAACCGAGGCGGACTATCAACGCCCAGAAAACGGCCATCAGAAAATTCGCCGCCGGACCCGCAACGCCGACGAGTGCCATGTCGCGGCGCTGATTCTTCAGATTGCGCACGCCGATCGGCACCGGCTTGGCCCAGCCGAAGAGGAAGCCGCCGGGCAACAGCAGCATGACCAGCGGCACGAGCACGGTGCCGACCGGATCCACGTGACGCAGGGGGTTCACGCTCAGGCGTCCCAGCATCTTCGCCGTCGGATCGCCCAGACGCCAGGCCACGAAACCGTGTGCCACCTCATGCAGCGTGATCGCGAATATCACCGGAATGGCCCAGATGGCAATTTTCTGGGCAATGTTGATAGGCTCCATCCGGACTCATTCTATACGGAGACCCAATCGCCGATCGGTCCGCGGCCTTCGCGCAGCACCGTGATCCGTCCATCGCGCAGTTCGAGCACGGTGGTCGGCTCGCCCGGCGTAATGCCGCCGTCCACGATCAAATCCACTTCGTTGCCGAAGGCCTCGGCAACGGCTTCGGCATCCGCCAACGGCTCGGCGCCGGCAAGTACCGTCGTGCTCATCAGCGGCTTGTCGAGTGCCGCAAGCAGCGCCATGGCGACCGGATGATCGGGCACGCGGATGCCGATCGTCTTGCGTTTCGGGTGCATCAGGCGACGTGGCACCTCGCGGGTCGCCGGCAGCACGAAAGTATAGGCGCCCGGCGTCAGCGAACGCAGCAGGCGGTAGGCCATATTGTCCACCTGCGCATAGGTCGCGATCTCGGACAGATCGCGGCAGACCAAGGTGAAGGGGTGATGACGATCCGACCCGTGCAGTCGCCGCAGGCGTTCGGCCGCGGCCTTGTCGCCGAGACGGCAGGCGAGCGCATAGCTGGAATCGGTGGGATAGGCGATGACCGCACCCGCCGCGACCGTCTCCGCGGCCTGCGCGATCAGGCGCCGTTCCGGCGTTACCGGATGCAAGGTCATCAGCGTTGCCGTCAAGGCTCGACTCCACTCCCGCGAAGTGCCCTATGATAACGAGCCGCTACCGGAAAACCCGCCCATGCCGCCCGCCGCGTCGCCGGAATTCATCGAGCAAATCGAGCGCAGATTGAAAGAACGGCTCGCCGCAAGCGAAGCAACGCTCACGGACGACAGCGCCCGCCACCTCGGCCACCCGCAGGCTGCCGGACGCCTTCATCTCAGGCTACACATCGTTTCCCCCCGCTTCGCGGGGCTCACCCCGGTCGCGCGCCATCGGCTCGTGTACGACGCCCTCGCCGAGGAGTTGACGGGACCGATCCACGCACTGAACATTAGCGCTCTCGCACCCGGCGAAACCGCTGCCCGCTAAGCGGTTTCGCCGCGCCGATCATGCTGCGCACCACAGGCAATGGCCAAAGTCGGTTATGCTATTAAATGACCTTGGAGAACGCTTCGTTCGGGAACCAAGGCCTGTCAACCGACTCCAAAACGCCGGTCGTTCATTCAATATCATGCAGAGGAATCCCATGTCCAGAACACTGATCAAGATGCTTCCGCTCGTCGCGCTCGCCGCTGTGCTCGCGGGTTGCGGCGCGGGATCCAAGTCCGCGCAAAATAGCGCGAGCGCCATGTCGCCGAGCAGCACAAGCACGATGGCGCCGGCCGCCGGCACCGTTATCGCGACGGTCAACGGCGAGCCGATCACCGCGCGCGAACTTGACGCCTACGTCGCGTTGCGCACCCGTGGCGCGAAATCCGAACTCACCGACGAACAGCGCTACCAGGTTGCTCAGCAACTGGTGCAACTCACGACCGTCGTTCAGGCCGCCCAAAAGGACAACTTCATCAAGCAGCCCGACGTCCAGGCAGGCCTCGCGCTGGAGCGCAAACTCTATCTCGCCAATCAAATGATGGAACACTATCTGGCTACCGCCCAGGTGCCGGATTCCATACTCAAGACCGAGTATGAGGCGATGGCCAAATCCCAGTCCGGCGAGGAATACAAGGCCAGGCATATCCTGGTAAAGACCGAAAGCGAAGCCAAGAAAATCATCAACGAACTCAACCACGGTGCGAATTTCGCCGCGCTCGCGAAGAAGGATTCCACCGGCCCGTCCGCCAAACAAGGCGGCGAACTCGGCTGGTTCAAGGCGGATGCGATGGTCAAGCCCTTCGCGGCTGCGCTTGTCGCGCTCAAGCCCGGCCACTACACCAAGACACCGGTCAAGACCCAGTTCGGCTGGCACGTGATTCTGCTCGAGCAGGAGCGCACCGCCGCGCCGCCGAGCTACACCGCCTCCAAGCCGAAGCTCGCGGAGCAGGCCAAAAACTCGATGGCGCGCAGCTATCTCGACACCTTGCGCAAGGAAGCGGACGTGCACATCATGATTCCGAATCCGGCAAGTGCCGCGAAGCCCGCCGTCAAGGCCAGTGCTTCCACCGCCGCCACGGCACCGCAACCCGCGACGCATTAAGGCGATTCACGATCCCGCCATCGAACGGCGCCCTTCGGGGCGCCGTTCTCCGCGGGATGCCGACGACGCGCGCCGGGCGAACATCGAACGCTTTTAAGTGAAGCCCTGCTTCCTGCTCGGCCCGGAATAACAGGAGTCCTGCATCATGCCGAATAAAGCCATCAAGATGTTCGCCCTGCTGGCGTTCGCCGGAGCACTCGCCGGCTGCGGCGACGGCTCGAATCAATCCGGCGGAAACATCACCGTCACGCCGTCGGCCGGAACCGTGATCGCAACCGTCAACGGCCAAGCAATCACTTCCGACGAACTGAGCGCCTACATTGATGTCGCCACCAGCGGCGACCCGGTGATGAAGTACAGACTCACCGACAAACAACGCTACCTTCTCGTGCAGGAATTGACGCGAGCCACCGTGGCGGCACAAGAAGCGGAAAAGCTGGGATTGGCGAAAAAACCCAAAGCCCGTGCGGCCCTGGCCGTAAACCGCATGCTCTATATCGCCAGCAAGGCCGCCGAAGACTTCGAACATACGGCCAAAGTGCCGGACGCCGTGCTGCAACAGAAGTACCGGGAAAGGGTCAAGGAACTGAACGGCAACGAATACAAACTGAGCCGGATCACGCTCAAGAACAAGGCGGAAGCCGACAAGATCGTTTCCAGACTCGACCGCGGCGGTGACTTCGCCGCACTGGCAAAAAAATACTCAAGCGACTCGTCTGCCAAACGCGGTGGCGAACTCGGATGGTTCCAGCAAAAAGCGTTGCAAAAATCGGAACCGGAAGTTTTGCAAGCCATCGTCAAACTCGATGCCGGCGGCTATACCAAAACGCCGATCAAGACAACTTCCGGTTGGTTAGTCATTCGGCTCGATGATAAAACCAAAGTGACCGCACCCGATTTTGCCACCTTGAAACCCGGCCTGGAAAAAGAAGTCCAGCAGAAAATGACCGAGCTTTATCTCAAAAAACTGAGGTCCACGGCCATCGTTCACTGGAACATTCCCAGGCCGGCATCGGTTGCCACACCGGCGAGCGCCACCGCCGCCGCCGCGCACTGACAACTCTGTAAATGGTGGGGGGTCGGGGGCTCGAACCCCGGACCAATGGCTTAAAAGGCCACTGCTCTACCGACTGAGCTAACCCCCCTCGTGCGGTAATTTTAACCGACGCCCGACACCGCGCCGAAAAGCATTTTCCGCGCCTTGCTTTCGATTCGCGAAATGCCGGCTTCAGGATTGATAACGGGTGGGATCGTCAATGCCTGCGGCGCAAAATCCTTCGCGGCGCAGCCGGCAGGAATCGCAACGCCCGCAGGCGCGCCCATCGGCATCGGCGCGGTAGCAGGAAACGGTAAGCGCGTAATCCACGTCCAACCCGATGCCAAGGCGGACGATCTCCGCCTTGCTCATGGCCATCAGCGGCGCATGCACGCGATGGCGCACGCCCTCGACGCCCGCCTTCGTGGCCACGTCCGCCAATCGCTCGAAGGCCTCGACGAAGGCCGGACGGCAGTCGGGATAACCCGAGTAATCCACGACGTTCACACCGATGAAAATATCGGCGGCGCCGAGAACTTCGGCGTAAGCGAGCGCAAGCGCGAGAAACACCGTGTTGCGTGCCGGCACATAGGTCGCGGGAATACCCGCGCCCCCCGCCTCCGGCACGGCGATTGCGGCGTCCGTCAGCGCCGAGCCACCGAGCACGTCGAGGCCGACGGGAACGATGCGATGTTCGACGGCGCCTAGCGCTGTCGCCACCCGCCGCGCCGCTTCGAGTTCGGCGTGATGGCGTTGACCGTATCCGAAGGAAAGTGCGTGGCAAGTCCAGCCCTCGGCGCGCGCCTTGGCAAGCACGGTGGCGGAATCCAGGCCACCGGAAACCAGCACCACGGCAAGCCCTGGAGTTGCAACGTCGGTTTCAGTCATCAGCGGCCGGGAACATCGCCCCAGAGGATTTTGTGCAGTTGCAACTGGAAGCGCACGGGAAGCCGGTCGGCGAGTATCCATTCGGCGAGTTCGCGCGGCGCGAGTTCGTCCGCGACTGGCGAGAACAGTACTTCCGTGCGCGCGGCAAGATCGTGCTCGCGCAGAAAGGCGCAGGCCCATTCGTAATCGGCACGGTCGGCAAGCACAAACTTCAGTTGATCGCGCGCGCGCAAATGCTCCAGATTTTCCAGCCGATTACGCGCGCTCTCGCCCGACCCGGGCGCCTTGATGTCCATGACCACAATCGCGCGCGGATCAATGTCCGCGATCGGCAGAGCGCCGCTTGTTTCGATGGAGACCGCGTAGCCGCGCGCGGCAAGGCGTGCGACAAGACCGCGGCAATTCGGCTGCGCCAGCGGCTCGCCACCGGTGATGCAAATATGATGAACGCCGTAGCCGGCTAACTTCGCTTCGATCTCGTCGAAGCTCCACCAGGCGCCGCCGTGGAAGGCATAGGCCGTATCGCACCAGCGGCAGCGCAGCGGACAGCCGGTAAGACGCAGGAAAACCGTCGGCCAGCCAACGCTGGCCGACTCGCCCTGAATGGAGAGAAAAATTTCGGTCAGGCGCAGGCGCTCCGTGTGCGCCAACTCATCGCGCCGCGCCGACGCGGATTGGATGGCCGCACCGTTCATCGCCTCACCTCAAGTCTGGAGTTGCCTTGCGCGGAATCGGGTTCAACGCAGGGGGGAGTAAATTTCGTCGGCAATCCACTGCAACTGCGCTGCATTCACGGGAAATCGCCCTGCCCTTATTGTCCTTGCGCGCCCATCTGATTCAGACGCTGCCGCGCGAGATCGGCCACCGTGGTTCCGGGATACTTCGAGATAACGGCCTTGAACGTGGCGGTCGCGCTCCTGTAATCCTTGAGCGCATACTGCGCGTAGCCGATCTTCAGATACGAGTCGGCCGTCTTCGGCGAATCCGGATACTTGTCGAGTACCTGCTGGAAATCGCCGATCGCATCCTGGTATTCGCCGTTCACGTAATGGGTTTCCGCCATCCAGTACCAGGCGTTGGGAACGAAGCGGCTGTCGGGGTACTGCTTGATGAAGCCCGTGAAGGCAGTAATCGCGTCGGCGTTGTTTCCGGAGCGCAGCTTGGCGAAGGCGGCCTGATAGGCGGCATAGTCCGAACCCTGCCCGCTTGCGCCGCCGCCCTGTGTGGTCCCCGCACCAGGTGTTGTCGCCATTGCGCCGGACGCATCGGACGCGCCCGCCGGAGGCTTGTTGCCGCCGGCCTGGATGCCGACAGCGGAAGCGCCCTGTTCGAGAGCCGCAAGACGCCGATCGAAGTCCTGATCCACGGACTGCTCGCGGGCGAGAGACTGTTGGTATTGATGCTGCAAGTCCTGGATCTGACCCTGAAGCGTCGCCAGTTCCTGTTGCATCTGCTGCTGACTGGAAGCCACGTCCATCAGGCCCTGTCCCTTGACCACCTTCTGCAGTTGACTCACCTGATGCTGCAGATCGGCGATGCGCTGATAGACGGGATCGTCCGGCGCGACCTGCGAGGCACAGCCGCCGAGCAGCGCTACACCCGCAAGCACACAGACACCGGCAAACGCTTTCGTCTTCATTGCCCGGTGCCGGCCTGATAGTTGATGACCACGCGGCGATTCTTGGCCCACGCGGCCTCATTGTGACCGGGATCCGCGGGGTAGGCCTCGCCGTAGCTGATGGTTTTAATCTGATCGGCGTCCACCCCCTGCAGCAGCAGGAACTTGCGCACGGCTGCGGCGCGGCGCGCGCCGAGGCCGATGTTGTATTCGCGGGTTCCGCGTTCGTCGCAATAGCCCGCAAGCAACACCCGCGCATCGGAATGCGCCGTGAGATAAGCGGCCTGATCGCGCAAGGTCTGGAAGGCTTCCGGCTTAACCACCGACTGGTTGAAATCGAAATAGACCACGCGGTTCTCATAGGTGCTCGCAGGACCGGCCTTTTGGGCTTCCGTGCCGCCCATCGCCGTGCCGCCCATCGTGCCCGTAGTCTCTGCACCCGAAGTGGACGCGGCGGCGCTTGCGCTCCCCGCGGTCATCGCCGGCTGCGCCGTGCTCTTGGGCTGACTCGCGCAACCCGCCAACACCATCAATCCCGAAATAGCGATCGCTGCAAAAAACTGTTTCATGGCAAGCCTCCTCGGCCTAGTACGTCATCAATGGTAACAAGATTCATAACCCGCCGGAAGCGGCCCGCGCAACCGGCTTGGGCGGGAACGGCCCCCAGGTCGGTTGCGAAAGGCCACCGGAGGGTCCGGTCAATTCTTCGCGGACCCGGCTGTCCACCGAGACCGTCTCCAGCACGTGCTGGCCCTTGTCCAGCGCATCGTAGAGAATCAGCGCGCCGTTGGGCGCGAAACTGGGCGAACGGTCCAGCGGACCGTTGGTCAGAAAGCGCAGGTTGCCGCTCGCAAGATTGAGTACCCCGATCCTGAGGACGCCGTGCTCGCGGTGCACCAGCGCGATGCTCTTGCCGTCCGGCGACACTGTCGGACGCGCATTATAGCTGCCGTCCCAGGTCAGGCGCTGGGGCGGCTGTCCGCTGCCGATCCCGATCTCGTATATCTGCGGTGAGCCGCCCCGATCCGAGGTGAAGACGATGCTCCGCCCGCCGGGCATCCATGCGGGTTCGGTGTCTATCGCCGGATTCGAAGTCAACTGCCGCAGCTTGCCGCTCACGAGATCGAGCAGATAAATGTCCGCGTTTCCGGGATCGGTGGATAACACCACCGCGAGTTGCTTGCCATCGGGCGAAAAAACCGGCGCACTGTTGATGCCTTCGCGCGAGAGCACGCTTTCGCGCGCGCCGGTGATGACGTTCTGGATGTAAATGTGGCTTTGCTGTCCGTCGAATTCCACGTAGGCGAGCCTGTTTCCGTCCGGCGACCAGTTGGGCGACATGATGAGCCCCGGAGATTTCACGATGACCTGCGCATTGGCACCGTCGGCATCGGCAACGACGAGTTCCCAGCGTGCCTTCTTGCCGCTGCCGGTCTCCTCGATGTACGCGATCCGGGTTGCGAAGGCGCCGGGCGTGCCGGTGAGTTTCTGATACACCATGTCGCTCACGACGTGCGCGGTAAAACGCAGGTTGTCCGTCTTGCTCGGAAGCACGTAACCGAGCAGTTGCTGGCTCGTGTACACGTTGAAAAGACGAAAGCGCAACTCGGCATCTTCGCCCGTCGGCGCAATCGAGCCGATCACGAGATGGTTCACGTCCACCGCCTTCCAGTTCTCGAAATGGATATCGGCGCTGGACGTCGGCTGCGCAAGCATCTTCGCGACCGGCAGCGGCGCGAACAAACCGCTGCGCGCGAGATCGTCGCCGATGACCTTGGCGACGTCCACCGGCGCCTCGCCCGCCCCTTTCCACGCGAAGGGCACGACCGCGATCGGACTGGGTTTGCTCACGCCCTGGGTGATCTTGATCACGAGATCGGCGCGGGCGCTGCTCGCGGCAATCAGAAACACAGCCGCAAGCGGAACGATAAAAATTGATTTTGGCATGCGCATGGTGACCTCAGGGATTCTGACTGGGAACGAAATCGAACTTGAACTGACGCAGGAAGGCATCGGGATCGTCGGGGATCGGCAGGGGCGACGACTTGTAGATCGCGGTGATGACGGATTGTTGCACCGCGCTATCGCCGTTGCATTTCAACATCTTCGCACTAATCAGCTGACCATTTGGAAGTTGGGTGATCTGCACGTAGCAATCCAGTCCCGCCGGCGTGGAGGGCGGGCGGTTCCAGTTCTGCTCGACCTTGGCCTTGATGGCCGCCTCCCAGTTGCCACGCGCCTTGGAAAGACGCTGCGCGGCTTCGGCCGCCATCTCCTGCTGCATCTGGGCCTTGCGTTGCGCGTCGGCCTTGGCCGCCGCTTCGGCGGCCGCCTTCTTCGCCGCCTTCTTCGCCGCCGCAGCGGCATCGGCCCTGGCTTTCGCCAGGCGCGCCTCCTCCTGCTTGCGCGCCTGTGCGGCCGCCGCGGCCTTGGCCTCGTTCTCCTTGCGCGTCTGTTCGGCCGCCGCGGCCTGCTTCGAAAGCGCCTGCACCTGTTGCTTTTGTTTCGCCGCAAGCGCGGCCGCGCTTGCGTTCTGTTTCTTGAGATTCTCCAATTCCTGCTGCGCCTTCTTGCGTGCGCTTTCGGCCTGTTCGGCCTCCTGCTGCAATTTCCGCGCGTGCTCCTCGCGAGCCCGCTGAACGCCGGCGATTTCCGCCTGCGCGGCCTGGTAATCCTTTTCGCTTACCGCCACCGCCTGGATCGGCTGGTGCTCGTTGCCGGGCCCGGCATCTCGTGCGGACTCGAGGCATTGAGCCCGGTGCCCAGTATCAGGAGCGCGCCGAGCGCCGCGTGCAGCAGCACGGCGAAACCGAGCGGAACGGCCTCCTTTCTGATCCATGCCACAGCCTCAGCGATCATGGTTGCGCTTTCCCGGCCAGCGACTTGGGAGGAGGTTTGGTGATCAGGCCGATGCTCTTCGCGCCGGCGAGCTGAAGCAGCGTCATGCCGCGCAACACGTCGGCGTAATTCGCGCCGCGATCACCTTTTACCAATATTTGAGTTTCCGGCACCCGTTGCAAAACGACGCTGACCAACGCCACCACACGCTTGGCCTCGATCGCTCGATCGGGATGCGCGCCGATGCTGAGAAAAAGCTGTCCCTTCTCATCCACCGTGAGCACAACCGGCGGGTGTTGCTCCAATTCCTTCGCCGACAACGGCTTAGCCGGCGCCTCGGGCAGATTCACTTTCACGCCGCGGGTGAGAAGCGGCGCCGTGATCATGAAGATGATCAGCAGCACCAGCGTCACGTCTATGTAGGGTACGACGTTGATCTGCGACATCAGGCGACGGCGGCGGTCCCTCATGCGGCCTTTCCGCTCCCGGCCGTCTGGTGGTGTTCGAGCACATTGCTGAACTCGTCGCTGAAGGTCTCGAAGCGTCCGTCCAGTCGGTCCACGCGCTGCGCAAAGCGGTTGTAGGCGATGGTCGCGGGGATGGCGGCGAACAGCCCCATCGCGGTCGCGATCAGGGCTTCGGAAATGCCGGGCGCGACGAGAGCGAGCGTCGCCTGCTCGGCGTTGCCCAGCCCCTGGAAGGCGGCCATGATGCCCCATACGGTGCCGAACAATCCGACGTAGGGCGCGGTGGAGCCCACCGTCGCGAGATAACCCATGTTGCCTTCGAGCCGGTCCATCTCGCGCGAACGCGCGGCGGTCATGGCACGCTGCGCGCTCGCGAGCGCCGCGCCACTCTCGCGGCCGTGGCGCACCAGACGCGCAAACTCATGGAAGCCCGCGCGGAACACCCGTGCGAGTGGCGCAGCCTGCTCCTTTTCGCCGTCCACCTTGCGATATAACTCGCCGAGATCGCCGCCCGACCAGAAGTCACTCTCAAAGGCCTGCGTCGCGGTCTCGATCCGCTTGAGTTCGCCGACCTTGCGAAAGATCATCGCCCAGGAGGCAATGGATGCGACCAGCAGAATGGCCAGAACGATCTGCACCACCACGCCGGCGCTCGCGATCATGTGATAGATGGAAAAATCGGTACTCATAGTTTCAGTTTCTCGATGACGAATTCCGGAATGGCCGCGGCGCGAAAGCGCGTGCAATCCACACACGCCACTTCGACCTTCGCGGTAACGAGTGGTTCACCGACCGCATCGGCACGCAGGACTTCCTGCTCGAATGTCAGGCGCGCGCCACCGCGGGCGACGGGGGCGACCGTCACCGTGAGCGCTTCGTTGAAACGTGCCGGACGGCGGTAGCGCAGGTCCACATGCGTCACTGCGAACACGATGCCGTGCTCGGCGCTCAGCCGATCCTGTTCCAGCCCCGCCGCGCGCAGCCATTCGGTACGCGCGCGCTCCAGATACTTCAGATACTGGGCATGGTAAACGACACCGCCGGCGTCGGTGTCCTCGTAATACACCCGCACCGGCCAGGCGAATACCCGCGGCTCATTGCTCGGCATCGCCTCCCTCCGCAAACAGATCCGTGCCGCCCGCCGGTGGCGCCAGCCCGACATGCCGCCAGGCGCGCGCGGTGGCGACCCGGCCGCGCGAGGTGCGCTTGAGAAACCCCTGCTGAATCAAAAACGGTTCGATCACGTCTTCGATCGTGCCACGCTCCTCGCCGATCGCGGCGGCGAGACTTTCCACCCCGACGGGACCGCCGTCGAAATGGCGCACGATAACGGAAAGGAGACGCCGATCCAGCGGATCGAAGCCCTCACGATCCACCTCCAGAAAATCCAGCGCATCGCGCGCAACCGCTTCCGTAACGACGCCGTCGGCACGCACCTCGGCATAGTCGCGCACCCGGCGCAGCAGCCGGTTCGCAATCCGCGGCGTGCCGCGGGCACGACGGGCGACTTCGCGCGCGCCAGCAGCCTCGAGCCGTACGCCGAGGATACCGGCCGAACGCGCGGCGATCTGTTCCAGCGCCTCCG
>CAWJLN010000010.1:0-62056 GCA_963843735.1 uncultured Gammaproteobacteria bacterium | reverse complement strand
TTTGTTGGTCTCACGCTTCATCGGCTATGTAAACCCCGGCCATGCCGATGTTGATTTGAATTATAGCAGGCATTTTGAGGGTGGCAACAGGTGGTCCCGGACGGCAGTGCGGGGCGCGCGGCCTGGGTGGCGAGGCCGTCATGGGCACCTGCGTATTGCAATTCGTTCCCCGTTATGGCGACTACGCCGGCGGAGTGAGCCGCCGGAACCCTGTCCGGTCCGGGACATAGTGCTCTGCCGCGGTTCGGCCCGAATTCGAGAGCCGGCCAATAAAAGCTATTGAATTCGCTTGATGGGCGCTATACTTCGATTACGTGCCCGGGGGGCATCTCGAAGGTACAGGGTCATGAAAAACAGCTTCGTCTCCGTCAATCGTCCTCTCCTCCTGGCCGCGCTTTCGCTGTCCATGACGGTCCTGCTGGCCGCTTGCGGAGGTGGCAGCATCAGCGGCGGGGGCGGCGGCAGCGTCATCCCGCCGACAGCCTCCGCCGGGCCCGATCAAAACGGCATGGTAGGCATGCCCATTACGTTGGACGGCAGCGGGAGCAGCGATCCGCAGGGCCTCAGCCTGAGCTACGCCTGGACGATCTCGTTCGCGCCGCCGGGCAGCCAGGCGCAACTGTCCGATGCGTCCAGTGTCTCGCCCACCTTTACGCCGGATGTGGACGGTGCCTACGTCTTCTCGCTCACCGTGAATGACGGCCAGGCGACGAGTGCGGCGGACACGGTGACGATCTCGACCGTGTGGATGTTGAACCCCACGGGCGAGGTGGCGCCGAACCTCAAGGATCCGGACGGCAACAGCATCCCGGTCAACGTGCAGAGCGTAGGCACCACCGAGACCGGCGGCGCGCAATACTATGAAGTGCACGCGACCGGCATCCCGAATTACGTTCACATGGTGACCCAGGACGATATCAACTTCCTGGATACGCGCCCCAATTACAACACGGATTTCCGCGGCGGCACGGGGCCGAACGTGACGCTGGGCGAAGAATTGTCGTGGGCCTCCGACATCAACTACGCCAGTAGAGGCGACTGCTATCTCACCCAGGGCGGCGAAGGCTGGTGGCCGCCGGGGCCGACCTGTCCAGCAACCAGGACTATGACGCATTCTTCCCGGTCACGCCCGCCACGGCGACGCAGGCCTGCTATACCACCGTCGGCAGCATCGGCCTGTATCGCAACGGCGTGCCCGTCTATAACTGGAACGACGGCCATACCTACAACGACGCGGGCGTATGGCACCAGATAGCTGCCGCGTTCGAGTACTATGACGTGGATCTGTGCGACGGCCACGCCCAGATGCAGGGTGCCTATCATCACCATGGCATCCCGGTCTGCCTGCAAGCGGAAATCAACGACACGGGTGCCGGGCATTCCCCGATCTACGGCTATGCCGCGGACGGGTATCCCATCTATGGTCCTTACGAGTCCAACGGCGACACGGCGAAAAGCTGTTGGAAGAAGCGCGACTACGACACGGTCAACTCTCCGACCGGTTGCGGGGCCGCCGGGGTGCGCAGTTGCTTTCTGAAAGACAACATGGATCCCGCCGCGGGCACCGTGGCCGCGCCCAGCGCCGGGCCAAGCACGAGTGCGGTGGTCTATTCGGATTCGGGCAACCCGATCGATGCCGTATCGGGCGTGTACTACGAGGATTATTATTTCGACAGCAGTTGCGCCGCCCAGGGCGGGGATTACCTGGATGCGCACAACGGCCAGGATTCGGGCGACGGGCGGGGCTATCACTATGTCCTGACCAGCGATTTCCCCTATAACGTGGGGCCGACATTTGCCGGCAAGCTGGCTTCGAATGCGCTGCTCGCTTGCTCCGCAACGCCCGATCTGAACCAGTAGCGCGGCCGCTCAATCTTCGGACGGGATAAGGATCCAGAGCAGGATGTACACCAGGATTCCCGGGAATGCGGCCGAGAAAATGGATACCAGCACGTAGATCACGCGTGACAGCGTCGGATCCAGGCCCAGGTAATCGGCCAATCCGCCAATCACACCGGCAATCACCTGGTTGCTGCGCGAGCGGCGCAATGGTCGTCCAGACATGGTCATATTTGCTTTCCGACGGTCGCTTCGTTCTTGGCCGGCATTATACGTCCGCATTGAACAAGAGCGGGGCGCGCCGCGTCATTGGCCGGGATGGTACACGCGGATCGTATGGTCCTTGAGTTGGTCGGGCCAGAAGTACACGGTGCGCAGGTTTCCCATGGCATAGCGATGGGCCTGGTCGGTGAAATGCGGGGATTGCGGATTGCCGCTGGTGCCGCCGACATGGATTGCGCGCGCGCTCACCTTTGGTCCGAAATCAATCACTGCGACGAAGCTGTTGCCGTCGTTGCCGTAATACTTCTTTGTGCCGGGCCAGGTGTGTGCGCCGAACGAGGCCAGCGAGCCCCAGCGTGAAGAGGTGAACGGCACCGCAATGCTGGGCTTGGCGTCGCTGAAATGCGGGTGGATCGAATCGTCGAGACGCTGGTAGCGGTTGATTTCTCCCCAGGGCACGCCCCAGGTTCCGAAATCCGTCTTGAGTTGATCAACCGCCTTGGCGAGCGCTTCGAGACGTACCTTCGGTGAGGTCTTCTCGGCGATGTAGTTGTACACGCGCATGTCGGTGGTATGCGCGTCGAGGCCGCTGGCACGCGCCGTGGCGGCAACCTCGTTGCCCAATGTGTCGCCCCAGAATACTGCGACCGACGTCGGGATCGAAGCGATGCCCCAGCGATAGTCCCAATGCCGCAGCACGCCGATCGGGCCGGCGAGTTTCGCCTTCAGCGGGTCGCTCGCGGGGAGATTGTCGTAGTCCTTCAAGAGGATCGGGATCAGCCGCGCGAACGCCGGCAGGTATGAATCGAAGGCGTCGGTAATCAGCTTGGCTTTGCTGAAGTCGCTCGCGCCGGTCAGCATGCGCAGCGCATGCACGCTGCGCGGGTTCGGGCCGAAGGTATCCATGTACTGCGGGTAGTCTGCGGCCTTCGGGCTGTCCTTGCCGGCCGCCGTCCACGGCCAGTCGTTGGTGTTGAACACCCAGCCGTTGGGCGGGTTGATCACGTTGGGCATGTCCTTGAGCGGCGTCAGGCCTCGCCATGCTGTTTCTGGATTGCTGCCGTCCACGGGCCTGGTGTAATCGAACTGGTTGTTGCGTTTGGGGATGAACTGCGGCACCAGGAACGCGATTTCGCCCTTGTCGTCGGCAAAGACGGTGTTGTTGGACGAGTTGGCCTTGAGCTCCGCGATCTTCATGTAGCTCGCGAGGTCGGTGGCCTTGGTGCGCAGCCAGCTTTGCTCCAGCGCGGGGATCGGGGTGTTCATCAGCGCCTCGGCGATCCACTTGCCGTTTTCCTTCGCGACGATCGGCCCGTGCTGGGTGAAGTACGCCGTGAACGTGCGCGACTTCATCGTGCCGTCCTTGCCGAGGTAGGGAATGGTGATCGTGCGGGTTTTCACCGGCAGCGCTTTGTTGCCGAAGCGATAGAAGTACTTTCCGTTCTTCTTGGTGATGGTTTCGGCGAACTGGTCCACCGCATCGACGCCGGTCGAGGTATGCATCCAGCCGATGTGCTGGTTGAAACCCTGGTAGATGAAAAACTGCCCCCAGGTCGAGGCGCCGTAGGCGTCGAGTCCCTGATCGCTCGACATTTGCGTCTCGTCGCGGAAGTTGAAGGTGACGTGTGGGTTGATCAGCAACAGGGCGTGGCCGTCGGCGGATAGCTTCGGCGCGATCGCGATGCCGTTGGAGCCGAGCACGTCGTGCCAGGCGGTAGCTTTCGTGTCGCTCAGCGCCACTGTGGTGCCGTGGTCGGCACCGTAGAACGCCGCGAGCTTGTCGAGTTTCACTCGAGTGATGTCGCCACCGATGCTGCCCTCGGTGAAGGACAGCGCCATCCACGGCTGGTAGCGCTTGATGACCGCGGGGTGGACGTCGGGGTGCGTGGCCAGGTACCAGTTCATGCCGTCGGCCCAGGCGACCATGAGTTTTTTCAGCCAGCCGGGACTTTTGGCGTAGTCTTTCTTCAGCACCGCCGGGTCAATGAAAAGCCGTTCGCGCAGATCCTGCCAGACCCTCGATTCGCCCTTTAACTGCGCGTTCCAGCCGAGCGCCAATAAATAGTTGCGCCGGACGCGAAGGAAGTCATCCTCGCATTGCGCGTAAATATCACCGAATACCGCGTCGGCATCGGTTTTGCCGTACACGTGTGCGATGCCCCAGTTGTCGCGGGTGATCGTGACCCGCTGTGCTTCGCGTGCGAGGCGGGCGTATGCGGGACTGTTTTGGGTGATCGGGATTTGCCATGGCTGCTCGGTTGCCGCGGCGGACGTGCCCGGCGCCGGCAGGGCGGCGGCTCCCAACGCACAGGCGAACGCGATGAGGCTGCGGCGAACATTGAATGGCATCGGTCTTCTCCCGAATCACGTAGCGAATGATTTTATCAAGCCGCATGGTGGGTATGGGAATAACAGGAGACAGGCCGCGTCTTGTTTTCCGCCTGATCCAACTGTCCAGTCAGCCGAGAATTTGGTCATAATCGGACAAAAGCGCCGAATAACAGGAGCAGGCTGACGCCTGGAGGCCTTTTCGGGAGAGGATGCGTATATCCCCGCGCGAATAACTGATAAACCGTTTCTTTTGCAATGCTGTTGCGGCGATGGAAACGGCACTGCGCCGTACGCCGAGCATGTCGGCGAGAAATTGCTGCGTCAGATGGAATTCGTCAGACAGCGCGCGGTCTTGTGTCGTTAGCAGCCATCGTGCCAATCGCGGCGCAACCTCATGGAAGCGGTTGCAGGCGTTGTTCTGGGAAAGCTGCTTTATCAATATATACAGGTAACGATGCAGTATTGAGAGGAGTACCGGACTTTCAAGCAATTGTTTGCCAAGATTTGAGGCACTGATTCTCAATGCGCTCCCACTGCCCTGTACTATTCCGCTCAAAGGTGCCAGCCGCATCCCTAAAGCCAGCTTGGCGCCGAGCATTCCCTCGTTTCCGATCAGTGCCATTTCCAGAGGGCGGTGTCCTTTTGTCGGAAAGACCAGGGAGATAAAGCCGACGAGCGGAAAGTAGGCGTAACGCAGGGGGTGGTTAGTCTCGCAGAGTAGATCGCCGAACCTGAGTTCTACCGGCTCGCAACTTCCCAGAAGACGCTCGCGTTCCTTGCGCGGAAGTCTTTCGATCAGGCTGTTGACGAAGACTGATTTTTTTGCGGGTTTCATCAAATTGCCGTTGCAAAATCAAGGCAAGTCCGATTGGATATTTTGATTGATTTGGCGAAAATTTCCGTGCGCTGACGCACACTGTGCTTCAGGAAAGAGCGGAACGACATCTGGAGCGAAGGATTCTGGTCTATAAGGGAGGCAGGCCGCGGCTCCCCTGTTATCCCGCGGGGGTTCGCGTCTTGCGTTCATCGCCGGGCGCTTGGGGCCTGTTCTTCTTCGGTATCGGCCGTGGCTGGGCGCACGCGCGGTTCCATTGCCTCTGGAGGCCATGCACGGGGACCGGGGGGCGGTTACACTTGTACTCCTGCATTACAGGGGTGCCCAGGGTGCCGATACGGAATTTCGACGAACGCTTTGTCCGTCGCGCGGCACTGATCTTGCTCTCGTTGGCGTTGTTTGGTTCCGTTTGTGCCGCCCTGATCCATTGGTTCAGCCCGGTCAATCGAGCGATAACTCTCATTGTTCTGTCCGCTATTTTTTTAATATTTGTCGGCTTGTTCGTCGCCCTGATGCGGCGACCCCAATGGGTATTCGGTATCACCCAGACGGTGTTGGTGATCTTGGCGCTCGCTCTTGCTGCTGCAAGCTGGGGTTTTACTCTGCGGGTTGCCATGAATCCCGGCTTGGAATTTGTGAAAGTTTTTCCACCCGCACCCGCACTGTTGGTAATCTGGATGGTTTTGGTGATGATTTTTGTTCCGGGCCGGCAGGCGTTTCTTATCGCTTTGTTCGGCTGGAGCATAATCGCATTACCGGTGTTGATCTATCTGTTTTTTCATCCGCACGTTATGGATGCGCCGCGGGGCAGGGATTTTCTGATGACCTACGGACCCATCGCCATCATGACCGTTGTGCTGGTGCCCTTGCAGCGCGGGTTCACGAGCAAGATCAGGTTGCTGACGTTGGAACGGAGCCGGATGCAAACCATGGTCAACCGGGATCCGCTTACGCGGATTTGCAACAGGCGTATCACCGAGAAGATTCTACAAGGCATACTCGACGAAAAGAGTCCCGCTGGCGTGATCATGTTCGACATGGACAAGTTCAAGGCGATCAATGACACTCATGGTCATCCGGTAGGCGATAGCGTGCTGCAGGCAGTGGCGACGCGCTGCAAGGGGCTTCTCCGCGAGCACGAGTGCATTTCACGCTGGGGCGGTGAGGAATTTATGGTCGTCGTGCCGAACGTTGATGGCCTGGGTCTGCAGCGGATGGCAAAACGCTTTCAATCCGCTATCGCCGACTCGCCCATCGGTTTGGTCGGGCAAGTCACGGCGTCTTTCGGCGTCACGCTCGTTCAGGACGGGGACAATTTTGCCAGCCTGCTGCACCGGGTTGATCAGGCGCTCTATCAGGCTAAACGGCGAGGCGGCAATTGCGTGGTGTCCGCGCAGGTCGTACTTGAGGGATTGCCGGCACTGGATCAGCCGCGCCTGCATGACGGCCTGAACAAAAAATCTGCCGTCTGAGAGCTGAATCGCGCAATACTGCGCCGGAGGGACCATGAACGCCGATGATTTTCGCCGTCTCGGCCACGCGCTCGTCAACTGGATCGCCGATTATCGGGAGGGCATAGCCGACTTGCCGGTGATGTCCACGGTTCGTCCCGGCGAAATTCGCGATTGCATCCCGGATGCGCCGCCGAATAAATCCGATGGTCTCGAGACCTTGATCGAAGATCTCGACAAGTTGGTGATGCCGGGAATTACCCATTGGAATCATCCCGCTTTCTTCGCCTATTTCCCGTCGAATTCGTCGTTCGCCTCCGTTCTGGCCGAGTTTGCGGCGGCGGGCATCGGCGCGCAGGCAATGAGCTGGCAGACGAGCCCCGCGGCCGCCGAGATGGAAGAGAAGATGATGGAGTGGCTGCGGCAGATGGCGGGGCTGCCGCCGTCGTTTACCGGCGTTATCCAGGATGCCGCCTCCACGGCAAGCCTCGTCGCGCTCATCTGTGCCCGCGAGCGCGCATCCGGGTACACGCAGGAGCAGGCCGGGTTCCAGTGCACGAAGGTGCCGCTCACAGTCTATATATCCGAACAAGCGCATTCGTCTGCGGACAAGGCGGCGCGTCTGGCCGGCTTCGGACAGGCGAACGTGCGTGCGATCGCGACCGATGCCGACTACGCGATGCGCGCCGATGCGCTGCGCGAGGCAATCGCGCGCGACATCGAAGCGGGTGTGAAACCGTGCGCGGTGATCGCCACGGCGGGCACGACCGCGACGACGGCCATGGATCCGCTCGCGGAAATTTCCGATAGCGCCGCCGAACACGGGATGTGGATGCACGTAGATGCCGCAATGGCGGGCAACGCCATGATCCTGCCGGAATGCCGGCCGCTTTTCGCAGGCATCGAGCGCGCCGACTCCATCGTGTGGAATCCCCACAAGTGGCTCGGCGTCACCTTCGACCTTTCGGCGTATTACGTCCGCGATCCGGCGTTGCTTGTGCGCGTCATGGCCACGAACCCGAGTTATTTGCGCACGTCGGAGGACGGCCGGGTGCGTAACCTGCGCGATTGGGGCATTCCGCTCGGGCGCCGGTTCCGCGCCCTGAAGTTCTGGTTGCTGCTGCGCGCCGAAGGCGTTGCCGGCCTGCAGGCGCGGCTGCGCCGCGATCTCGACAATGCGCAGTGGCTGGCGGAGCAGGTGGACGCCGCCGAAGACTGGGAGCGGGTCGCGCCGGTGCCGTTCCAGACCGTGTGCGTGCGGCACGTGCCGCAAGGGATGAACGAGAAGGAGACGAACGCGCACAATCTCGCCTGGGCGGAACGCATCAACCGCTCCGGCAAGGCCTACCTCACACCCACTCTCCTGGGTGGGCGGCAGATCGTCCGCGTTTCAATAGGCGCCGAGCCGACGGAACGCCGCGACGTTGAGGCCTTGTGGGCGCTCATGCAAGGCGAAGCGGAGGCGGGCCCGCGCTAGGTCCGCTCGCGTTTTGGCCGCAGATGTATGTGTCGAGATGCGATTCGGACTTTTTCACATAATTCCGGAGGCTGAGCCTTATTCATGCCGGTGTTACAGTGCGCGCTCCTGACGCTACGCCCAAGCGAGCAACGCGATGACGAGTTCCGCACGCTATCCGATCGGTACGCCCGGACGTCCCTGGGGCGAGGCGGAGGTCGCCGAATGGCGCTCCCGGCAGACGCGCAAGCGCAGCTATGAAGAAGACGTTCTGAGTCGGATCGAGACGCTGCGCAAACGCTTCGACGTAATGCAGTACGGTCGGCTCGACTATGAGCCCGATACTTATCCATTGTTCGTGCTTAAAAGTCGTGAGTGGCGCGACGAACTGCCTTGCGTGCTGGTAACGGGCGGCGTGCACGGCTACGAAACCAGCGGCGTGCACGGGGCGCTGCTGTTCGCCGAACGGCATGCGGCGGACTATGCGGACCGGGCGAATTTGATGATCGTGCCGTGCGTGAGTCCCTGGGGCTACGAGCGGATTCATCGCTGGAATCCGCAGGCGCTCGATCCGAACCGCTCGTTCCGCGCCGACAGCCCGGCGCCGGAAGCGGCCGCGCTGATGAAGCTGGTCGTGCCGCCACGCAATCGTTTCATTCTGCACATTGATCTGCACGAGACCACCGACACGGACGAGTCCGAATTCCGTCCGGCGCTTGGCCGCCCGCGATGGCGTCGAGTTTGTGCCGGGCACCATCCCGGACGGTTTTTATCTGTGCGGCGATACCGAGGACACGCAACCCGAATTTCAGCAGGCGGTAATCGCGGCGGTGGCGAAGGTCACGCACATCGCGCCGGCCGACGCGAACGGCGAGATCATCGGCTCGCCCATGATCGCGCCCGGCGTCATCAACTATCCGCTGAGGGAGTGGGGGCTCTGCGCCGGCATTACTGCTGCGCCTTACCGCACGACCACCGAGGTCTATCCCGACAGTCCGCGGGCGACGCCCGAGCAATGCAACGAAGCGCAGGTCAGTTGCCACCCGCGCCGCCATCGCTTTCGCCTTGATGTATACGCGCTAGAGGAATTGCAGCGCACTGTTCTTGCATTGCCCTTCGTTCCCCAGTACTATCGGCCTCTTCAAAAGCCGGTGTACGCTGATGAAACGCCTTGCCATTTTGCTGGTTCCCCTGATGCTCGTCGCCTGCGCCAGCCCATTCACGATCACCACGGACAGTGCGCCGGGTACGGATTTCTCCAATTACCACTCGTTCCGCTGGGGCGCCAAGCCCAAGACCAGGAATCCTTTGGTCGGACAACGCATCGTTGCCGATATCAACGCGCAACTGGAAGCCAAGGGTTGGACAGAGTCCGCCAACGGCGATGTCACTCTGGTCGCGCATGTGGCAACCAGACTGGAACACACGATGCAAACTTTCTATACGGGTACTTCCTATGCCGGTTGGGGCTGGCAACGATACGGAGGCTATCCATACTATGGCTACCCATACCGTGGCGTTGGGGTGAGCAGGGTCAGCTCACGGACGACGGTGAGTACCTATGAAGTAGGTACCCTGGTTCTCGACATGTTCGAAACGAAAACCAGGCAAGACATCTGGCACGGAACGATTTCGGGCACCGTGCCCGACTCGATCGGTGCGGGATACGCCAAGCTTGATGCGGGCATCGTCAAGATGTTCGCCAAGTTCCCGCCCGGCAGTGCCGCGGCCAAGTAGCCGATCCTGTACTGCGGACCTTGGCGTAGCGCCGGCATTACCTTTGCGCTTTAGCGCACGCGAACCAAGGGAGCTCGGATTAATTCCGTCATACCGGCTTGGCCCGAAGGCGCAAACCACGGATGCCGGTCTAGCCTGATTCGGGGCGCTATCGCTTTCGAGCCGCATTCACCTCGGCGGCCAGTTCCACCGCGTCCCTGCGCGTGCTGATCAACACGATGACACTGACCCGGAGCGTGGACATCCAGGTGCGCAGGTTGTCCAGGAGGGTCGGCGATTGCCGGTAGGTTGCCAGGATGGCGGCAGCGTCCTGGTCGCTGATCGGCGACGGGCAATCGAGGAGCTCCTCCCTGGTGTTACTGATCTCCTGGAAGCAGTGGTTCCAGATGTACTGCTGGACATGCCAGGGTGTCAGCCCGCGAATTTGCTTCCGGTACACCGGGTCGTGATGCAGGATCATGGCCGTGATGCCGGTGCCCGTAAGGCGGTAGTAGCTCGCCAGCTCCTTGCGCAGGTTCTCATCGGCGATCAGGTCCAGGTCGCCGGCGCTGCGCATTTCGGTGAAGGTGGTGTCGGCCAGTTCGAACGGCTGGACCTGGCCGGCCTGGTAATAGGCCAGGACCGTTTTCCAGTTCGATCCGGCGACGAGTTTCCCGGTTTCGCCATAGGCAATCGCCTCGCGCCCGTACGCGGAGACTTTCTTCCAGTAGGCCAGGGTCACGTCGATATTCTGGCGGTCCGTGAGCAGTTCGGTGTGGATGCGCCGGTAATAGCTGTCGGCGCGGGCATGATTCAGCCGCCGCTGGTTCCAGTTGCTCACCTGCAGCGCAATCAGGATGCCAACAACGACGATCATCAACTCGATAACGGCCGCTGCCCAGTCGTAGTGGCGCAGGCGCGCAGCCAGTCTCGCAGTTCTCATTCGGAATGCTCACGGTGCCGTAGTTGCGGATCATATATCGTATGTAGAACGGAGAGGGAGGAATGGCGTGCGTTTGAGGCGCCAGCCCCGGTCGAGTTGGCCGCGCGATAGCGACAGGCACAGCATCCATCGTCGGCACGATTGGCCCGGACCCGCCTGGCATCGTCTGCGCGGTCAGCAGGGTGAGGCTGCCCGGGAGCTAAGACATCCGGAACGTCGGGATGGCGTTTCGCGGACTCGTCGAGCTGCGGCGATCCGGGCTCGGTCGGCAGTAGATCAAAGGTGCTTCGCGCGCCGGTTTTATGATGGCTGGCAGGGAGTTACGGCGGGCGAGAGCGTCTGTGCGGAGCGGAAATCGGGCTATGGCGAGACGGTGGGAAGACACTTTTATTTTTTGGGAATTCCTGCTAAAGTTCACCGTCTGAGCTACTGGCTCGGATTAATTTCGGTTTCAACCTACAGGGTACAAAGATATGCCTAGATCGGCGATTGCGGGATTCGGAGCGCTTCTCGCTGGCCTTGCTCTGGCGGCGATGCCGCTTGCGGCGCAGGCTCAGGAGCAGACGCTCAATCAATCCGAGACGACGCAAAACCAAATCGTCCAAGATGCTGCTTCCACTCAGGCGAAGATCAATGGTCTTTCCGACCAGACGCAGAAGCTGCTCAGCGATTATCTGGTCGCGGTACAGCGGACTGACCAGTTGAAAAAATACAATGCCAATCTGCAGGGCCTGATCAACAATCAGCAGGCAAATATTGCGTCGCTCAACAATCAGCTCAATCATCTTACGGATGTCGAGCACGGCATCGTGCCGCTGATGGAGCAGATGATCGCGGGGCTGAAAAACTTCATTCAACTCGATGTGCCATTCCATCGTGATGAGCGCATGCAGACCGCGAACAAACTCGAGGATCTGATGACGGACTCCAACGTCACCATCTCGGAAAAGTATCGCCAGATCATGGCGGCCTACAACGACGAACTGGATTCGGGCCGGACGCTTGAGACTTACCGCGACCAGCTCACCGTTGACGGCAAGCCGCAGACGGTGGAGTTTTTCCGCGTCGGCCGGATTGCGCTCTGCTACCAGACGCTCAATCAGTCGCAGACTGGTTGCTGGAATCAGAACACGCATCAATGGGTAGCAAAGGATGCGTTCAGGACCGGAGTTTCCAACGGTTTCTCGGTGGCGCGTAAGCAGAGTCCACCGAGTCTCCTGATTATTCCGGTGACCCCGCCGCAAGCGGCGCAGATCGTACGGCAGTCGCCGGCCATGGGAACTGAATCCATGCCCGCACAGCAGGTGCAGACAGCGCCTGTGCCGCAGACGCATTAACAGCCGGGAGCAGACAGCAATGAAGCATCTTTTTACACGGATTTCGCTGGCCGCATGCCTGGCCTTACTGCCCGCCGCGGGCGTTTTGGCAGCCGCCCCCGGCGATGCGTCGCCGCAACCGGCGAGCCAGGCCAACAGCCTCCAGCAATTGCTGGATCAGGTGAAGGCCGACCTCAATCATCAGACGGCCGAAGATCAGGCGCGGCTGAACCAGTTCATACGGGCGCGTAACCAGCAGGCGGCGCTTCTGAAGCAGGCGCAGCAGGATCTTGCCGCCGAGGAAGCCCGCTCGAAGAAGTTGCAGGCCCAGTTCGACGCGAACGACACGCAGCTCAACACCCTGAGCACGACGCTCAGCACCCGCGAGGGCAACCTGGGGCAGGTGTTCGGCATCGTGCGCCAGACTGCGGGCCAGTTCAAGGGCACGCTCGGCACTTCGATCATTTCGGTGCAGTATCCCGATCGTGGTTTGTTCGCGGCCAAGCTCGCCGCGAGTACGGCACTGCCCTCGATCCGTGACCTGAAGACGCTGTGGTACGACATGCTGCAGCAGATGGTCGCACAGGGCCGGGTGGTGAAGTTCGCGTCCGATGTAACGCAGGTGAACGGCAGCCAGATACACGGGGACGTAGTGCGCGTCGGCAGTTTCGACGTAATCATGGGCGACAAGTATCTCCAGTACGAACCCAGCTCGAATTCACTCGTGGTGGTTGCGCATCAGCCGGCGGGGCGCTATACCGACAGTGCGCAAAGGCTCTATAACGCTACCGGCAACAATCTGGTGAACTTCGGCGTGGATCCGCTGCGTGGGCAATTGCTGACCCTGTTGGTGCAGGTGCCGAACTTTATCGGCTACGTTAATCAGGGTGGGGCCATCGGCTACGTGATTCTGTGCCTGCTTGCACTGGGTCTGCTCATTTGCCTGGAACGGGGAATCTTCCTCACCATCGCCAACATCAGGATCAAGCGCCAACTCAAATCCGGTACGCCGAACACCAACAACGCGCTCGGGCGGGTACTCTCGGTCTATGACCAGAACCGCAGGGACGACGTGGAGACGCTGGGCCTGAAACTCGACGAGGCGGTCATGAAGGAGGTGCCGGCGCTCGAGGCGCGGCAGAACTTCATCAAGCTGATCGCCGCGGTCGGCCCGCTGCTGGGTCTGCTCGGCACCGTGGTCGGCATGGTGCAGACCTTTACCGCCATCACCCTGTTCGGTACCGGCAATCCAGCCTTCATGGCGAAGGGTATTTCCTACGCCCTGGTAACCACGGTGGAAGGCCTCGTGACGGCGATTCCGCTGGTGTTTCTGCACAGCTTCATCAGCGCCAAGAGCCGCGAGCTCGTGAATATCCTGGAGGAACAGAGTGCCGGCATTCTCGCCGCGCAGGCGGAGAAGCAGTCCGGGAAGACGGCGCCGGCGGTGAAGATGGGCCAGTAATGTTCACCCAGCTCTTCATCGACCTCAGGAACTACTTCGAGGCCGGAGGCAAGGTGCTGTGGCCGATCCTGTTCATGACCATTATCCTGTGGGCGATCATCATCGAACGCTGGTGGTATCATGTTCCTGGTCTTTCCGCGCCGACGCGACGAGGCGATCAAGAACTGGCAGGCCCGCTCCGATACCACTTCCTGGTACGCCAAGCGGATCCGCGAAAAAACGATTTCCGAACTGAACATCGAGTCCAACCGCGGGCTCCTGCTGATGAAGACTCTGGTCGGCACTCATTCCGCTGCTCGGCCTGCTCGGCACGGTCACCGGCATGATGCAGGTGTTCCAGGTGCTCGCCTCGCTAGGTTCGACCAATGCCCAGGCCATGGCACACGGCGTTTCCGCCGCCATTATTCCAACGATGTCGGCGATGACCGTCGCCGTATTCTCGCTTTACTTCGTCTATGCGCTGGAAAAGCGCATGCGCTCGGCAAACGAGGAAATCGAAGACGAGCTGCGGCACTTCTGAGGACGATTGACTGAATGGCACGAAGACGCTTGAAAGACCAGAGGCGGAGGAGGCGGAGATCAACATCACGCCGATGCTCGACATGGTCTTCATCCTGCTCATCTTCTTTATCGTGACGACCTCCTTTGTGCATGAGACGGGACTGCACGTCAGTCGGCCCAGCACATCGAAGCAGCAGGTCGTGAAACAGAGCAAGATCGTGCTGATCCAGATCAAGGATGACGGCACGATCCGTCATGGACGATCAGGTAAATCACGCTTGCCTGGTGCGGGCCGAGGTGGAGAAGGATCTGGCCGCCAACCCGACGGCGCAGGTCGTCGTTGCCGCCAGCCCCGGCGCCCATGCCGGCATTCTGGTCAACGCGATAGATCAGGCGCGCCAGGCCGGCGCCGAAGGTCTCCATTGCGACGACGGAGAGTTAGCGGGTTTTGCCAAGTGCCTTGCCGGGATTTGCGGGTGCAGCGCGACAGCGATTTCCGATAAGTGATTGATATACAGTGAAATACCTGCCCTGTGAGGCGACGTGCCAAGGGCGGAATTCGACGGCAATTCTTGACATTTCCCGGTTTTGAGGGAGTAATATACAAGTCATGGCTCGACGACACGCAAGTTCGGATGAGGAAGCGGAGATCAACATCACGCCGATGCTGGATATGGTCTTCATTCTGCTCATCTTTTTCATCGTGACTTCCTCGTTCGTGCGCCTGCCCGGAGTGACCGTCGCACAACCCACGGCGGTCACGTCGGGAACGCTCAATTCCAGCATCCTGATCGGCATTACCGAGAGCGGCCAGATCTGGATGAACAAGCAGCGGATTGATCTCGACCGGGTGCAGGGCATGGTGGAGGCGGCGCGCGCTCAGGCGCCCAACGGCAACGTCGTGATTATTACCGACCGGGATGCGCCCACCGGCGTTATGGTCAAGGTGATGGGACAGGCCCAGCAGGGCGGCGCAACCAATATCGCCATCGCCGCCGAACAGCCCTCGCAGGGAGGCTGAATATGCGCTCCGCCTTTATGGATTTTCGTTTTCTCGCCGCCCTGGTCGGCGGGGTTATCATCGCCCTGGGTTTGTTCCTGTTCATGCATCAGTTGATCGCGAACAACCAGACGGTGAATAACGCGCTTCCGCAGCTCAATCTGGTTGATTTCGTGCACGTGCAGAAGCAGGCCGAGCTGCACAACAGGCAGCGGGTGCACCCGAAGCCGCCGCCGCCGCCAAAAAATCCGCCACCGCAAACGCAGGTGCAAACCAAGCCGGTTTCGCACGCGCCGACCCAGCATCTGCCCGTCAACATCAAGCTCAACGCGGATTCGATGAACGGCAGCGGCGTTTACATCGGCCAGACCGGGCCGAGTACCGACATTTCCGGCTATGCGCCGCTGACTCCGATGGTGCGTTTTACCCCTCCCTACCCGCCACAGGCGCAGATACAGGGCGTGACGGGAACTGTAAATGTCTGCTTCACGGTAGAGCCGGATGGTTCGGTGAGAGATCCGCATGTCAAGCACGCCAGCTCGCCCTCCGCGCGGGCCCTGCTCAGCCAGGAGGCCTTGCGGGCGATTCTGCACTGGAAGTTCTTCCCGAAGAAAGAGGGTGGCAAGCCGGTGGCAACGTCGAATGTATGCCAGGACATACAGTTCAGGATCTCTCAGTGATGGCGGCAGTCGGATGGAGGTAGTTTTCCGATGAAATTCAAGCTTTGCTCAAGCCGTGGATTGCCGGCACTGGCGCTTGTCGCACTCGCCGCCGTGCTGGCGTTTTCCGCGCTGCCGGCGCAGGCCCAGAGGGCGGGCGGCGGCGACCAGAGTGGCGACTCGCAAACCAATCAATATACTCTGAGCAAGCCCACCTATGATCAGGTTCTGAAAATTCAGAAATTGCTGGGCGACGACAAGTACACGCAGGCGATCGCCGTCGCGCAAGCCGCCATGAGCCGGGCTCACAACGAGAACGCCTACTCCGAGGCGTTGATCAATCAGTTGATCGCCCAGGCGTATCTGATGATGAAGGACTACGACAAGGCCGAGCCTTACCTGGAGAAGATCATCAAGCTGGATGCCCTGCAGCCGCAGTCGCAGGAATCGGTGGTTTACGAACTTGCGACGATCTACCTCAGCCAGCAGAAGTACGATCAGTCCATCCGGCTTTACCAGCAGGTGCTCACCCAGGCGCAAGCCAACCACAGGGTGCCCGATCCGGGTCTTTACTATCGCCTGGGACTCGCGTATTCCTTCAAGGGTGACTATCAGCAGGCCTACAACTACATCGAAGAAGGGATCCAGAAGCGCGAGAATCCGCCGGCCATGAATGGCAATAAATCTTCTGCGCCGAAGGTCGAGCCCGTACCGAAGGACTGGTACCAGAATCTGTTCATCGTGGTTTACAAATTGAAGGAATTCGACAAGGCCAACAGCATTGCCAAACTCATGGTTGCGAGGTGGCCGAGCGATAAGGATTTCTGGAGCTATTACGCGAATACCTATCTACTGCAGAACAAAGATCGTGCGGCCACGTCCGTATATGCCCTGATGTACAAGCATGGATTATTCAAGGACAAAGACGACTATATGCAACTTGTCAGCTTGTACAACGAGCAGCAGGCGCCTTACAAGGCTGCGACGCTGCTGGCGCAGGCGATGGACAAGGGCATCGTGCCGAAGACGGTGGATAATTACGACCTGCTCGCTGGCACCTGGTCGTCGGCGCAGGAATGGGACAAGGCACTGGATGCGCTGGGCAAGGAAGCGGCGCTCGCGCCCACGGGAGACGTCTACCTGCGCCAGGCTTCCATTTATCTCAGCAAACAGGAATATCGCAAGGCGGCGAGCACCGCGCAGAATGCGATTGACAAGGGTGGTCTCAAGGACACGGGTCAGGCGTGGATGATTCTCGGTCAGGCCGCGTACCAGGCGAATGAGACGAATACTGCGTTGAACGCCTTCCACAAGGCGGAGAATTACAAATCGCAGGCACAGAACGCGAAGGGCTGGATCAAGTACGTCAACTCCAACCGCAAGAGTTCCGACGGCAACGGCTAGAAAAGGCATGGGGAAAACCCCCGAGGCAAAACTCGACGCCGCCACGCTTGCGCAGATAGAACGTTTTTCTTCCGCCCTGTGGCTGGAGCGGGGACTCGCCGACAATACCCGCAGCGCCTATTGCTCGGATCTCGGCCGCCTCGCCGTTTGGTTGGGCACCCAGGAACGCAAGCTATCCACCGCCAGCCCCCGGGATTTGTGGGGATTCATGAGTGCGGAGACGGCGGCGGGTGCAAGCGCCCGCACTACGGCGCGGCGAGTGGCCGCGCTGCGTCATTTTTACCGTCATCTCGCTCAACGCGGCGAGATCAACCAGGATCCTTCCCTCGATCTGAAGGCGCCGCGCCTGCCGCGATCGCTGCCGCACAGTCTCGGCGAGCGCGAGGTGGAGGCGCTGTTGCACGCGCCCGATGTCGCCGGCGGGCGGGGCTTGCGCGATCGTGCGATGCTGGAACTGCTCTATGCCACCGGACTCCGGGTGAGCGAACTGGTGGGTTTGCGTCTCGATCAGCTCAACCTGCGCCAGGGCGTGGTGCGCGTGGTCGGCAAGGGCGGGCGCGAACGCATCGTCCCCGTCGGCGAGGAGGCGCGCCATTGGCTGGAGCGTTATCTGGCCGAAGCGCGTTCCGGGCTGCTGCGCGGCCGCCGTCTCGACAATCTCTTTCCTACCGCACGCAGTGCGCATATTACGCGTCAGGCGTTCTGGAGTCTGGTTCGGCGCTATGCACGGCGCGCCGGCATCGCGGGCGATATTTCGCCCCACTGGTTGCGCCACGCCTTTGCGACTCACCTGCTTGATCATGGCGCGGACTTGCGGGCGGTGCAGATGCTCCTGGGCCATCGCGATGTCACGACGACGCAGATTTACACGCATGTCGCGCGCGAGCGGCTCAAGGCGCTGCACGCGGCTCATCATCCCCGCGGATGACAATCTTCGGGACTCGGGACTCGGATGTTAGACCATGGCACTTGTAGGAGCGAGCTTGCTCGCGATTCTTCCGGATCGGCCTGTCGCGAGCAAGCTCGCTCCTACAGCCATGTTGCTCGGACTCAGGAGCGTTTCGCCGGTTTCGCTCAGCGTTCGAGGTATTGCAGCTTGTCCGGCTTGTCGGTCCAGTCGTCGGCGTCCTCGGGGGCGTCAATCTTTTCCGACAGCACCGGCCAGTCCTTGGCGAGTTCCGCGTTCAGTGCGATGAAATGGCGCTGCGAGTCGGGCACGTCGTCCTCGGAATAGATCGCGTCCACCGGGCATTCCGTCTCGCACAGGGTGCAGTCGATGCATTCTTCGGGGTCAATCACCAGAATGTTCGGGCCTTCATGGAAACAGTCCACGGGACAGACTTCCACGCAATCGGTGTATTTGCACTTGATGCAGCTTTCGGTGACGACGAAGGTCATGCCGGATTTCCCTGATAAGACGTCGCTATATTTTGCCATAGCGCGCGGCAAATGCCGGCATGGCTGCGCACGTTAATAGTCGCGCTCGACGATGAGTCGGGCGAATGCGATCAACGGTACGGCGGCTTCGCCGAACGGTTCCAGCGCCCCCAGCGCTTCGGAATACACCTCGGCGAGTGCCGCGCGCGCCCGCTCCACGCCGAGGAGTCCCGTATAGCTCGGTTTGTCGCGTGCGGCATCGGCACCGGCAGCCTTGCCGAGCCGTTTCTCGTCGCCGCTCGCATCGAGAATGTCGTCCTGAATCTGGAAGGCGAGTCCGATCAGCGCGCCGAAATGTTCCAGCGCGGCGAGCATCGGATCGCGGATTTCGCCGAGGCTGTATGCGCCGAGCAAAATGGCCGCGCGGATCAGCGCGCCGGTCTTCATCGAGTGCATTTCGTCGAGCGCGCCGCGGTCGAGTCGTTGTCCCTGGGCCTCGATGTCGAGCATCTGGCCACCCGCCATGCCCGCCGAACCCGCGCCGCGGGCGAGGATGGTCATCATGTGCAGGCGTCGTCCGGGATCGGCGATCATCGCACGGTCGCGAGCAAGCACCTCGAAGGCGAGAGTTTGCAGCGCATCGCCGACCAGAATGGCGGTGGCATCATCGTAGGCGCGATGGCAGGTCGGACGCCCACTTCTGAGATCGTCGTCGTCCATCGCGGGCAGATCGTCGTGTACCAGCGAGTAGGCGTGGATCAGTTCGACCGCACAGGCCGGACCGTCCAGCCGTTCCACAGGCACGCCCAGTGTTTCGCCCGTGGCATAGACGAGCAGCGGACGGATGCGCTTGCCCGGCGCGAGCGTTGCGTAGCGCATGGCGGCGTGCAGTCGCCGGGGGTTTTCCGTCTCCGGCGGCAACCAGCGCGTCAGCGCAGTCTCCACCCGCGCCCGGTAGTCCGGCATCCGCTCGATAAAGCCCACGTCGCTGTCAGACGTCCGGATGAAAAGGTTCGGGTTTGGCATCTTCTCCCTCCGCCAGCAGGATTTCTATCCGTTGCTCCGCGCGTTTCAGCGCGGCCTCGCAGCGCTTGAGGAGGCGCGTGCCTTCCTCGAAGCGTTTGAGCGCTTCCTCCAGCGGCAGATCGCCTTCCTCCAGGGCGCGCACGGTACTTTCCAGCGCCGCGAGCGCCGACTCGAAATTCTCTTTTTCGTCTGCCTTGGAGGCGGATTTATCGTCTTTCAATGTTGGCATGTCCCGTTTGAAATCCCCGGTCGAACCCGTCGAGTCCGAGGGCGAACAGTACACGGCGGCGCCTCATGAGTCAAGCGCGGATACCCCGAACCAGGGCGCTCATGTTGCGGCTCGAATACGCGCAAATCCCCCATTTGACATGCCTGCGGTCAGGATTTACACTTTCCGATAGATTTAGACCGAGTCTAAATCGAACGCTTTCGCCCCCGCTCGCAAATCGGGGATTTTGCATCAAGGAGACAATCGCAATGGAACTC
Source organism: uncultured Gammaproteobacteria bacterium (assembly GCA_963843735.1). Classification (GTDB taxonomy): domain Bacteria; phylum Pseudomonadota; class Gammaproteobacteria; order JAKDMP01; family JAKDMP01; genus CAWJLN01. The sequence continues at coordinate 42,032 of CAWJLN010000010.1, read as the reverse complement.
AAGGGCAGCAAGACACACCAGAATCTGAAGGACGCCTTCGCCGGCGAATCGCAGGCGAACCGTCGTTATCTCTATTTCGCTTCGAAGGCCGACGTGGAAGGCTACAACGACGTCTCGGCCGTGTTCCGTTCCACGGCGGAAGGCGAGACCGGCCACGCCCACGGTCACCTCGAATATCTGGAAGCGGTCGGCGATCCGGTGACCGGCGTGCCGATCGGCACCACCGACAAGAACCTCAAGTCGGCCATCGCCGGCGAAACCTACGAGTACACCGACATGTACCCGGGTATGGCGAAAACCGCGCGCGAGGAAGGCTTCGAGGAGATCGCGCGATTGGCTCGAGACGCTTGCCAAGGCGGAGCGCTCGCACGCGAACCGCTTCAAGAAGGCGCTCGATACTCTCGGCGAATAAGCGGTAACCACGAAGCGGTTTCGGCCGCGCTCGCGGTTTCATCGCGAACCGCATTCGCACCGTTTCCCGTCGAGGAGCAGGACACGATGGCCGAAGGCAACGTCGCCCGCGAAGGCAACCTCAAGGCGCCCTATAGGCATCCGCTCGATTGGAAGAACGCCGAGTTCTGGGACGAGAAAGCGCTCTACAGGGAAATGGAACGCCAGTTCGATATCTGCCACACCTGTCGGCGCTGCTTTCCGTTGTGCGAGTCGTTCCCGACGCTGTTCGACCTGATCGACAACTCGGAATCGCTGGAACTCGATTGCGTGCCGCACGAGGCGTACTGGAAGGTCGTGGATCAGTGCTACCTCTGCGATCTGTGCTTCATGACCAAGTGTCCGTACACGCCGCCGCACGAGTTCAACATGGACTTCCCGCATCTGATGCTGCGGGCGAAGGCGGTGCGCAACAAGGACGAGGGATCGAAGCTGCGCGACCGCGTGCTGACCTCGACCGATGCGGTCGGGCGTCTCGCCGGCATTCCGGTGGTGGCACAGACCGTCAACGCGGCCAATCGCATGCCGCCGCTGCGCTACGCGCCTCGAGAAAACCCTCGGCATCCACCGCAAGGCGAAGCTGCCCGACGTTCCAGGCGCGCAGCGCCCGTCGGCGTCTGGCGAAACACCGGCCGCTGGAAGGGAAGCGCATGCCGCCGGCAAGACGCAGGGCGGGTCGCGATCTTCCCACCTGCTACGGCAACCGCAACATGCCGAGTGCTCGTGGAGGATCTGGTCGCGGTATTCGAGCATAACGGCATTCCGGTGCGTCTGGTGCCCGAGGAGCGCTGCTGCGGCATGCCCAAGTTGGAGATCGGCGATCTCGAAGCCATCGAGAAGCTGAAAAACTACAACATTCCCGCGCCTTGCGAAAGTCGTTGACGAGGGCTGGGATCTCATCGCGCCGATTCCCTCCTGCGTCCTCATGTACAAGCAGGAACTGCCGATGATCTATCCGGACGACGCGGCGGTGGAAAGGGTAAGGCAGGCTTTTTTCGATCCCTTCGAATATCTCATGCTGCGCCACGAGGCGGGTCTGCTCAATACCGCTTTCAAGCAAGCCGCTCGGCAAAGTCGTCTGCCATGCCTCCTGCCATCAGCGGGTGCAGAACATCGGCGCAAAGACGCGTGATGTGCTCGCAGCTGATGCCCGATACCGAGGTCGAACTGATCCAGCGCTGCTCGGGACACGACGGCACCTACGCGGTCAAGCGCGAGACCTACGACAATGCGATGAAGATCGGCCGCCCGGTATTTAGGAGATCGTCGAGGCCGAACCCGATTATTACGGGAGTGATTGTCCGCTCGCGGGCGACCAGCTCGAACACGGGGCCGGCAAGGAAAGCGGCCGCGGCGTGACTCACCCGATTGCCATGTTGCGCACGGCCTACGGCATATAGCAGGATGCTGAAAAACTACTGCGCTCGTCAGATTGAACGCGAGCGGTGCTCGGAATCCTCATTTACTTGCCGTGTAAACTGCGGTTCCTGCGCTCCGGTCGCGTTCAATCTGCCTTCGCTCGCTACGTTTTTCAGCATCCTGCCGGAGTTCTCTTCATGAAGAAGCTGACACGCGAGGATTTAATGGGTCTGGAGGAATACGCGGCGCGGCGCGATGAATTCCGCCGCGAAGCGATGGTGCACAAGCGCGATCGGCGTCTCGCGATAGGCCCCCACGTTACGCTTTATTTCGAGGACCTCCTGACGATCCGCTACCAGGTGCAGGAAATGCTGCGGGCAGAAAAGATTTTCGAAGCCGCGGGCATTCGCGAGGAACTCGAAGCCTACAATCCGCTCATTCCCGATGGCGCCAACCTCAAGGCGACGATGATGATCGAATTCGCGGACGTGGACGAACGCCGCACCGCGCTCGCCAAGCTCGGGGGTATCGAGCGCAAGGTCTGGATTGAGGCGGCGGGCGGGGAACGCTGCTTCGCGATCGCCGACGAGGATATCGAACGCAGCGATCCGCAGCGCACCTCCGCCGTGCACTTTCTGCGCTTCGAACTGGACGCGGCCGCCGTGGGCGCGATCAAATCCGGCGGGGAAGTTGGCGCGGGCGTGGACCATCCGCACTATACCCACCACGTGGAGCGTCTGCCCGAAGCGCTGCTGCGCAGTCTGGCGCAAGACCTGGACTGATTTCGCACCCGATGCCCAAAAAAAACGGCTGATAAAATGACAGCGGGCCGGAACCGTTTCGGTTCGGCATTTTTATACGGACACCACCCATAACATGAGTGCGCGTTACGAGGCGGCCGATCTTGAGGTGCTTGCCGGGCTCGAGCCCGTGCGCCGGCGCCCGGGTATGTACACGGATACCACGCGGCCGAATCATCTCGCGATCGAGGTCGTGGACAACAGCGTGGACGAGGCGCTCGCCGGTCACGCCCGGCACATTTCGGTAACAGTGCATCAAGACGGCTCGCTGGAAGTGGAAGACGACGGCCGCGGCATGCCGGTGGATGCCCATCCCGAAGAGGGCATCCCGGGCGTGGAACTGATTCTCACCCGCCTGCACGCGGGGGCGAAGTTCTCCGACAAGCATTACCGCTATGCGGGCGGCCTGCATGGCGTCGGCGTCTCTGTGGTGAACGCACTCAGCCGCAATCTCGAAGTGTGGGTGCGACGCGGCGGCGTCGAATACAACATGTCCTTCAAGGGCGGCGAGAAGGCGAGCGAACTGGAGGAAGTCGGCCGGGTCGGCAAGCAGAATACCGGCACGCGCCTGCGCTTCTGGCCGGATCCGAAGTACTTCGATTCGCCCCGTTTCAGCCTGTCCCGCCTGCGCCATGCGCTGCGCGCGAAGGCGGTGCTGTGCCCCGGCCTCGAGATGCGTCTGCGCGACGAAGACACGAACGAGGAAGAATCCTGGTGCTTCAGCGGCGGTCTCAGCGATTACCTCGCGGAGGCGACGGCCGGACTGCGCAACCTTGCCCGAAGCGCCCTTTACCGGCGATTTCGACGGCGGACGCGAGACCGCCGAGTGGGCGCTCGTGCTGGATGGCGGAGGGCGCGCCGCCGTTGGCGGAAAGCTATGCGAACCTGATTCCCACCGTTCAGGGCGGTACGCACGTCAACGGTTTGCGCTCCGGCATCACCAATGCGGTGCGCGAGTTCTGCGAGTTCCGCAATCTGGTTCCGCGCGGCGTGAAGCTCGCGCCGGAAGACATCTGCGATCGCGTGGCCTACGTGCTTTCGGTGAAGATGAGCGATCCGCAATTCTCGGGCCAGACCAAGGAGCGCCTGACTTCGCGCGAATCTGCCACCTTCGTCGCCGGTGTGGTCAAGGATGCGCTTCGCCCTGTGGCTGAACCAGCATACGGAAACGGGCGAGCGGATCGCCGAGCTGGCCATCGAGAGTGCCCAGCGAGCGCCTCAAGGTCGGCAAACAGGTGGTGCGCAAGAAGGTCACCAGCGGACCCGCGCTGCCCGGCAAGCTCGCGGATTGCGCGAGCGGCGAACCCGGACGCTGCGAATTGTTTCTGGTGGAGGGCGATTCCGCCGGCGGTTCCGCCAAGCAGGCACGTGACCGCGAGTTCCAGGCCATTATGCCTCTGCGCGGCAAGATTCTCAATACCTGGGAAGTGGATGCCGCGCAGGTGCTGGGTTCGCAGGAAGTGCACGACATCAGCATCGCGCTCGGCGTCGATCCCGGATCGGAAAATCTCGGCGGTCTGCGCTATCACAAGGTCTGCATTCTCGCCGATGCCGACTCCGACGGCCTGCACATCGCGACGTTGCTGTGCGCGCTTTTCCTGCGGCACTTCCGGCCGCTGGTCGAGCGCGGTCATGTGTTCGTGTGCCATGCCGCCGCTCTATCGCATTGATGTCGGCAAGCATGTTTTCTACGCGCTGGATGATGCCGAACGCGAGGCCTTCATGGACCGCATCACGGCGGAAAAGATCAAGGGCAAGGTCTCGGTCACCCGTTTCAAGGGGCTCGGCGAAATGAGTCCCGTGCAGCTGCGCGAAACCACCATCGCGCCCGACACGCGACGTCTGGTTCAGCTCACCATCGAGACCGAAGACGATACCGACAAACTCATGGACATGCTGCTCGCGAAAAAGCGCGCCGGCGACCGCAAGGTCTGGCTTGGAAGAGAAAGGCAATCTGGCGGAAACATGAGCAAGGACGCATTTACGGCCGAAGAGGCAGAACGGCAGCCGCTGAAAACGTTTACCGAGAAGGCGTATCTGGATTATTCCATGTACGTGATCCTGGATCGGGCGCTGCCGCATATCGGCGACGGGCTGAAGCCGGTGCAGCGGCGCATCGTCTATGCGATGTGGGAGCTGGGTCTGGCCGCTACGGCGAAGCCGAAAAAATCCGCGCGCACGGTGGGCGACGTGCTCGGCAAGTTCCATCCGCACGGCGATTCGGCCTGTTACGAGGCCATGGTGCTCATGGCACAGCCGTTTTCCTACCGCTATCCGCTGATCGAAGGACAGGGCAACTGGGGCTCGACGGACGATCCCAAGTCCTTCGCCGCCATGCGCTATACGGAAGCGAAACTTTCCCGCTACGCGGAAGTGCTGCTTTCGGAATTGGGTCAGGGCACGGTGGACTGGCTGCCCAACTTTGACGGCACGCTGCAGGAACCCAGACAGCTGCCGGCACGGCTACCGAACGTGCTCCTCAACGGCGCGACCGGCATCGCGGTCGGCATGGCGACGGATATTCCGCCGCATAATCTGCGCGAAGTCGCAAACGCCTGCATCCATCTGCTGGACGCGCCAAAGGCTGCCGTGGCCGAGCTTTGCCAACACATCCGGGGGCCGGATTTTCCCACCGAGGCGGCGCTTATCACGCCGCGCGCCGACATCGTTCAGATGTACGAAACCGGGAACGGCAGCGTGCGTCTGCGTGCGTGCTATACGCGCGAAAAGAGCGGCGACATCGTGATCACGGCGCTGCCGTATCAGGTCTCGGGCGACAAGGTGCTGGAGCAGATCGCGGCCCAGATGCGTGCAAAGAAACTGCCGATGGTGGAGGATTTGCGCGACGAATCGGATCACGAGAATCCGACTCGCCTGGTCATCGTGCCGCGCTCGAATCGTGTGGACGCCGGCGAACTCATGGCGCATCTGTTCGCCACCACCGATCTCGAGAAGAGCTATCGCATCAATCTGAACGTGATCGGTCTCGACGGCCGGCCGCGGGTCAAAAATCTGCGGGAATTGCTGACGGAATGGCTGGCGTTCCGCGTGCAGACAGTGACCCGGCGCCTGGAGTTTCGTCTTGACAAGGTCGAGAAACGGCTGCACATCCTGGACGGGCTGTTGATCGCTTTTCTGAACATTGATGAAGTGATCGCCATCATCCGCAAGCATGACACGCCGAAGCCGGTGTTGATGAAGCGCTTCAAACTCACCGATGTGCAGGCGGAAGCGATTCTGGAATTGAAACTGCGCCAGCTCGCGAAACTGGAAGAGATGAAGATCCGCGGCGAACAGGAGGCGCTCGCCAAGGAACGCGAGGCCTTGCGGAAAAGTCTGGCCTCCAAAACGCGCCTCAAGAAGCTGGTCCGCGAGGAACTGACGGCGGATGCCGATACCTACGGCGACGCGCGCCGTTCACGCCTCGTGGAAAGTGCGCCTACGGCGCAGGCGCTGGATCGCACGCAACTGTTGCCGGCGGACCCCGTGACCGTCGTTCTCTCCGAACACGGTTGGGTGCGTGCGGCCAAGGGGCACGAGATTGATCCGCAGACGCTTACCTTCCGCACCGGTGATGCACTGCTGGCGGCGGTGCGTACGCGGACCAATCACAACCTGTCTTTTCTTGATTCCACCGGCCGCGTTTACAACCAGTCGGCGCACGATTTGCCTTCGGCGCGCGGCTACGGCGAACCGCTGAGCGGGCGTACCGATCCGCCCGCGGGCAGCCATTTCACGGGACTCACGGGCGTCGAGGACGCGCCGTCCGCGTTGCTTGTGAGCAGCAGCGGCCATGGATTCATGACCGGAGCCGTCAATCTGATCACGCGCAACCGTGCGGGGAAGCAGTTGATGGCCGTGGCCGATGGCGCCCGTGCGCTGGCGTTGCATGCGGTGCCCGAAGAGTTGGGCGTCCGCGTGGCGCTTGCGACGTCGGCGGGTTATCTGCTGGTGCTTGCCGCGGAGGACATTCCATCGCTTGCGCGCGGCAAGGGCGTCAAGCTGATCGGCATTCCTCCCAAAGCCGCAAAAGCGGGCGAGTGCTTGATTGGAGCGGTTGTTCTCGCGGAAGGCGACAGACTGCGTATCGAGGCGGGGCAGCGGCACAAGAGCATGGATGCGCGCGAACTTGCCGACTACATGCGCGGGCGCGGCAAGCGCGGCGCGAAGCTTCCGCGCGGCTTTCAGAATGTGGCGCGGCTGCTCGTTCAACAGGATGGGCTAAGACTTCGGGTTTGAAGCGGCCTGTTTGGACTCGAGTTCGCTCAGCAGGGGGTGCGCGTCCTTGTGCGGCAAGAAAAATTCCGCTTCGCCGATCACTGGTCCCTGCACCGTGCTGATGCCGAGATTGTAGAGAGTGGCCATCATGTTGGGGTCGCCGACCCCCGTCGCGATGAAACGGATATCGCGCTCATTCATGGCCTCGGCCGTGCTTCTGATGTTGGCGGCGAGCACTTCGTCCTCCCCGATGCGCTCCATGATGTCCGGCGCCAGGCGCAGGCAGCTTATCGGCAGCAGAGCGATCAGTTTGTCGGCGGCAACGCTCGGCGTATAGTCGCGCAGGCCGAGGGAACAGCCGAGTTTTTCCGCCATCTTCGCAAATTGTTCCACATCGCGCACGCGGCCCATGATCTCGTCGAGGGCGAGTTCGAACACCAGGCTCTTCGGCGGTGGCCGTGTCTGTACGCGCGCCATCATGTTCAATATAAAATCGTCGAAGGCGGCATCCATCATGGTTTCGACGTGCAGGGGCACGATTATGCAGGGCGTATGGCCGTCGTGCTGCAATCGCGACTGGGCGAGCAGGGCATGTCCGGCCAGGCGGTGTTCGAGCACCGACAGCAGGCCCAGGCGCGTGGCGGGAGGATAGAAGGAAGAGGCGCAAATTTCCTTGCCCTCGCGATCGAGCAGGCGTGGGAGCGCAGCGTAGAGTTTGGCGCCGCTTGTGAGGTCCGCGATCGGCTGGAGCGCGATCGTGTAGCGGTGTTCGTCCAGGGCTTCCCGTATAAGCATCGCCCAGCCGCTGTCATCGGTTTCGACCGCCGTGGTTTCTATGGAACTCTTGCTGCGTGAGACACTGCCGGCTGTACCTGCGGCGGCTTCCAGCGCCTGGTGAATCAGTACATCGAGGCGTCTGACCCGGTCCACCGGCACGTATCCGGCTGCGAAATTCACGTGGCCGGAATGGCCAGTGCCTTCGAAGACATGCTCCCCAAGCATTTTTACGGCCGTTTCGGCCCATTTCTTTATTTTCTCCTCGTCGGGTCGTTCGACAAGAGCAATCAGCTTCAAGTCCGATAGTCGGGTCGCAAGATCGTCCGCTTCCAGCAGCGGCGAAATATGTATTGCCAGGCTCGCACCGGCTTCCGCCAGCCCGAGCGGACCGAAGGTATTCAGTGCTTCATCCGGTTCGGCCGGGCAGATGGCAATCACCGCACGCAGCGAACCGGCGAGTGCATGGCTGATTCGTTCGGCGGCGATCGGAGCGAAACCCGCCGGCCACAACAGCTGCGATCCGGCCTCGTTTTGGCGCAGGGTTTCCGCCCGTTCCTTCAGTTCTTCATTCTCCGCCTCCAATGCCTCGATGCGCAAGATCGAGGCATTGGCGCCGCCGCCGCGAATGAGTATCTGCGTCTCGCGTTGATCGTCATTTTCCAGTTCCGAAAATTCCACTGTTGCCTCGCGCTCGCTGCCGTCGGCGCGGCGCGCAATCAGGTTTACGGCGTTGTCGGTCGCGCCCTGCCTGTTAACGGTTTTGAGGATTTTTTTGAGATTTGCCTGACTCGCGGGCGCAAACAGATCCATGAGCGGCAGACCAATGAGCGTCTGCGCCTGCGCATGACCGAAGAATTCAGCACAGGAGGCATTTGCTTCGACGACGATACCGTCGTGCACTCGTGCGATAGCATCATGCGAGCCGCTGAGCAGTTTCTTCAGATGCCTTTGGTCCCGTTCGCTGTTGCGCTCGAATTGACGCAGGCGATGCGCGACGTGATGTTTGGCCCGTTCGCGTCGCGTCACCGCGGCCAGCAGTTCGTCGTGCTCGGCGCGGATCCAGTCCGCGGCGCCGGCGGCGAGTGCACGGGCGGCCTTTTGGGGATCGTGTTCGCGCGCGATTATGATGACGGGCGCGGTGTTTTCTCCGGCATGTTGCACCACCTCGGCAAGCGTGGGTTTTTCGGTATCCGCAAAATAGAAGACGAGCTCCGCCGGAGAGCCCTGCAAGTCGTCGAGATTGTCGCTCCAGACGGGCTTTACGGCGAGCCCCTGCGCGCGCAGCAGTCCGTTCAACATCTCCGCCTTGTTTTCGCTGTCGGCGATGATGTGAATCGGGATGATGTCGAGATCCTTGTCCATTCGCATCTCCCACGCGCAAACGTGTGTTTAGCGCCTGCTACTTATAACATGCCGGAGTGGCGCTACGCCAAAAAACCTCAGGCGATTACGAGCTTGGATGCAGCGCCGGGGACTTCGCGCGCGAGCCGCGGCACCAGGTAGCCGGGCAGTCGGGCGCGCAGCGCCTCGATCAATAGCCGTCCGCGCGCTTCGGAAACCGCGAAATGTGCGGTGCCCGCGACGCGGTCGGGCAAGTGCAGATAGTAGGGGAGGATGGCGATTTCATCCAGAGCTTCGCTGAGCGCAACGAGCGTCGCGGCATCGTCGTTTACGCCCGCGAGCAGCACCGCCTGATTGAGCAGGAAGCGCAGATGCGGGCGCAGACGCGCGCAGGCGGCCGCGAGTTCCGGACCGATTTCCCGCGGATGATTGACATGAAGCACCATCGTTACCGGCAACGGGCAGGCGTGCAGCCACTCGATCAGGGTATCGTTCACGCGCGCGGGCAATACCACCGGCAGACGGGTGTGGATACGCAGGCGGCGCACATGGGCAATGGCCGCCAGGCGTTCGGCGAGGCCGGCAAGTACGGCGTCGTCCAACATCAGCGGGTCGCCGCCGGAAAGGATGACTTCCGAGATCGAGACGTCCGCCGCGATCGCCGCCAGCGCCGCGCTCCAGTCTTCGCGCCGCGGGTTTTCCGCCGGGTAGGGGAAGTGACGGCGGAAGCAGTAGCGGCAATGCACGGCGCAGGCGCCGCTGGTGACGAGCAGCGCGCGGCCCGGGTATTTGTGCAGCAGTCCCGGCGTGCGCACGGCGGCGGCCTCGGCGAGCGGATCGGCAAGGTAATCGGGCGGCTGGGGCGCGAGTTCCAGTGCGTCGGGAAGAACCTGTCGCAGGAGCGGATCGGTGGGGTCGCCCCGGCGCATGCGGGCCGCGAAACCGCGCGGAACGAGCAGCCGGAAGTCCATGGCGGCGCCCGCCATGCCGGGCAGTTCGCCCGGATCGAGCCCCAGGGTGGCCGCGAGTTCTGCGGGCTCGCGGATGGCCCCGGCGAGTTCACGCCGCCAGTCCCCGGACGCAGGCCGGATTGCGGAAGCATTTATCATAGTCAACCTGCACCGCACTGATTGCGGCAATTTTAACGGCGGCAAGGATACTTTGGATATGGCGACCTACGGTACCAGTGAATTCAAGACGGGTTTGAAGATCATGCTCGACAGCGATCCCTATTCGATCGTAGAAAACGAGTTCGTCAAGCCCGGCAAGGGGCAGGCCTTCAGCCGGGTCAAGGTGCGCAACCTCAAGACCGGGCGCGTGATAGATCGCACCTTCAAGTCGGGCGAGACGGTCGAGGCGGCCGATGTGCATGAAACCGACATGCAATACCTCTACAGCGACGGCCACTTCTGGCACTTCATGACGCCCGATACCTTCGAGCAGTTCCAGGCCGATGCTGCGGCGATGGGCGATGCCGTCAAGTGGCTGAAGGGCGAAGAGGTCTGCCGCGTCATGCTCTATAACGGGAGTCCGCTCGCCGTCGAGCCGCCGAACACGGTGGAACTCACGATTACCGAAACCGATCCCGGCGTGCGCGGCGATACTTCCGGCGGCGGCGTCAAGCCGGCAACGCTGGAGACCGGCGCTGTCGTGCGCGTGCCGCTGTTCGTGAACGAAGGCGAGACGGTCAAGGTCAACACGCGCACGGCGGAATACATTTCGCGCGCGTGAAAACCCCCGCTTCGGCTTGGAGGCCGAGCACCGACCGGGCGATGCTCAAAACGCGCGCAGAATTGCTCGCACGTCTGCGCGCGCACTTTAGCGCCAAGGGTTTGCTCGAAGTCGAGATGCCGCTCCTGTCGCGCGCCGGTTCGCCGGAATTGCACATCGAAAGTCTGCGCGTTGCCGCGGCCTTTCCCGACGGCGCATCGGGCTGGCTGATTTCTTCGCCCGAGTTTCACCTGAAGCGCCTGCTTGCGGCGGGCTGCGGGGACGTTTTCAGCGTTGCGCGCGTGTTTCGCGCCGGCGAAGCGGGACGTTTGCACAACCCGGAATTCACGCTCGTCGAATGGTATCGGATTGGCGACGGACTTTCCGAATTGATGGACGGGATCGAGGCCTTGCTCGCGGCCTTGCTGCCGACGGCAGACTTGACCCGACCGCCCGAACGCATCGCCTATCGCGAAGCCTTTCTCCGCCATGCGAATCTCGATCCGTTTACCGCCCCGCTGGAAAAATTGCGCGAGATCGCGGGCGATGCCGTCGAATCCGATCGCGACGCGCTACTCGACCGCATTGCCGGCATCGAGGTTTATCCGCGTCTCGGCGACGGGTGCATAAGCCTGGTCCACGACTTTCCGGCCAGCCAGGCTTCGCTGGCACGCATCCGTTCCGGCGTACCGCCGGTGGCGGAGCGCGTGGAGGCGATCGTCGCCGGGGTTGAATTGGTCAACGGCTTTGTCGAGCTTTGCGATGCCGGCGAACAGCGGCGACGCTTCGAATCGGATCGGGCCGCGCGCGCCGCGGCGGGACGGGAGTGTCCGGCGTTCGATGAAAACTTTCTCGCTGCGCTCGATGCGGGCTTGCCGCCCTGCGCCGGTGCGGCGCTCGGCTTCGATCGCCTGGCGATGCTCGTCCTTGGTGCGCGCAGCATCGCCGAGGTCATGGCTTTTTCACAGGGCCATGCCTGATAAGGGATACATGCGAGCGGGATTCGCAAATCCCGCTCGCATGCGTTGTTATTCTTCGCGCAGGGGTTTGTGCTTGGCGGCGATGAAGGTATAGACCATCGGCACCACGAACAGGGTGAACAGGGTGCCGATGCCCATGCCGGTGGCAACCACGAGTCCGATCGAGAAGCGCGCCGCGGCGCCCGCGCCGCTTGCGACGAGCAGTGGCACCACGCCGACTACCATGGCGGCGGTGGTCATCAGGATCGGGCGCAGCCGGATCGCGGCGGCCTTCTCGACCGCCTCGCGTTTCGACAGCCCTTCGTCGCGCTGCAGTTCGTTGGCGAAGCGCACGATCAAGATACCGTGCTTGCTGATCAGACCGATCAGCGTCACCAGACCCACCTGTGTATAGATGTTGACGGTGGCCGCACCGTAATAGATGAATATCAGCGCACCACAGATCGCCATCGGCACGCTTACGAGGATGATGATCGGATCGCGGAAGCTCTCGAATAACCCCGCCAGAATGAGGTAGATCACGATCAGGGCAAACAGGAAGGTCAGCATGAGCGCATTGCCTTCCTGGATGTATTGTCGCGACTCGCCCTCGTAGTTTATGAAGTAGCCCTGCGGGAGTGACCTGGGCGGCCTGTTGCTGCAGGTAGGACAGAGCGTTGCCGAGCGATACGCCCGGGCGCAGCGCGCCGCCGATAGTGGTCGAATTGAGCTGGTCGAACTGCGTCAGCGATTGCGGTACGGTGGTTTGTTTGATGGTCACTACGCTGGAGAGCGGGATCATGGTGCCGTCCCCGGCCTTGACGTAGTAGTGCGTGAGATCCTGATCGGTATAGCGGTATTTGCGGATGACCTGCGGGATTACCTTGTAGGCGCGTCCGTTGGCGCTGAAACGGTTCACGTAGCCGCCGCCGAGCAGTGTGCCCATGGCGTTTCCGATGTCGGCCATGGTAAGTCCCATGCTTTGCGCCTTGCCGCGATTCACGCTGATTTCCAGCTCGGGCTGATTGAACTTGAGATCCTGATCCACATAGAAAAACAGCCCGCTGCGCTGGGCGTTGTTCACGATCTCCTGGGCGGCCTGGTTGAGCTGGGTGTAATCCGCCGTGGTGCTCACCACGAACTGCACCGGCGTGCCGCCGCCCGAGATCGGCAGCGACGGCGGCAGGACGACGTACATCTGCAGGCCGGCTATTTTGCTGGTCGTATAGGAAAGCTCGTTTTTGATTTGCGAGGCGGACTTGTCGCGATCGCCCCAGGGTTTCAGTATCAAACCGCCGAGCGTGTTGGTGCCGTTCATGCCGGTGATGATGAAGTCGTTCTCGCGCTGCGGAATGGACTGAAGCTGCTGTTGGATCTGTTCGGCGTAGAGTTCCTGGAAGTCCAGCGTCGCGGTCGGTGGCGCCTGCCCGAAGGCGATGACGAAGCCCTGGTCCTCGGCGGGTGCAAGCTCCTTGGGCGACCACGAATAGAAAAAGAGCAGGGAACCGAGCACCGTGAGCGCGACGATGACCGTCACGGGGCGGTAATTGAGCGAGCCGTGCAGCATCCGGTGATAACGGTCCTTGAGCCAGTCGAATCTTTTGTTCAACCACACAGCGAGACGTCCCGCCTCCTGCGGCGGGCGCAGGAGGCGCGAACACATCATCGGCGAGAGCGTGAGCGCGAGGAAGCCCGAGATCAGCACGGTGATCGCGAGCGTGAAGGCGAATTCGCGGAACAGGCTGCCCGTGAGGCCGCTCTGGAAACCGATCGGCGCGTAGACGGCGGCGAGCGTGATGGTCATCGCGATGATGGCCGAGCCGATCTCGCGCGTGCCGACGAGCGCCGCCTTGAACGCGGTCATGCCTTCTTCCATGTGGCGGTAGATGTTTTCCACCACGATGATCGCGTCGTCCACCACCAGGCCGATGGCGAGGACCATGGCGAGCAAGGTCAGCAGATTGAGCGAGTAGCCGAGCAACAGCATCACGAAGACCGCGCCGATCAAGGACAGCGGCATGGTGACGACGGGAATGATGACCGAACGCAGGGCGCCGAGGAACAGGAAGATCACCACCACGACGATCAGCCCGGCTTCGGCGAGAGTCTTGATGACTTCGTTGATGGAGCTGTGGATGAACAGGCTGCCGTCGTAGGCGATGGTCGCCGTTATCCCCGGCGGCAGCTGCTTCTGGATGGCAGGAAAGATTTTCTTGACGCCGTCGGCCACGGAAAGCGGGTTCGCCGTCGGCGTGGGCATGATCGCGATGGCGACTGCCTGCTTGCCGCCGAAGTAGAACTGTGTGTTGTAGCTTTCGGCGCCGAGGTCCACGTGGCCGAGATCCTGGATGCGGATCAGATTGTCGCCGTTCCCCGCTACCACCATCCGGTTGAATTCCTCGGCCGTATGCAGGTCGGTACGTGCATTGACGTTGACGGAAATATAGGGCGCCTTGGTGCTGCCCACAGCGGCGATGAAGTTGTTGTTCTGAATCGCAGTCGCTACCTGCTCGGGCGTGATGTTGTGCGCCGCGAGCTTGTCCGGATCGAGCCAGATGCGCATGGCGAACGCGCTGCCGAGAATGTTCGCCTGAGCCACACCCTGCACGGTCTGCATCTTCGGCACTACCACCCGCGAGAGGTAATCGGCGATCTGCGCGCCGCTGAGGTCCTTGCTGTAGAAGGCGAGATACATCAGCGCCGTGAAGCCGCCGTTGGATTTCGAGATGACCGGCGACTCGCTCTGCGGCGGCAATTGGTTGCGTACCTGGTTGACCGCGGCGGTCACGTCGGTGAGCGCCTTGGTGGGATCGTAGTTGAGGACGATGTGCGCAGTGATCGAGCTGGAGCTCTGGTTGCTTGATGAAGTGAGGTAATCAATGCCCTCGGAGGCCGCAATCGCCTGCTGCAGCGGCTGGGTAATGAAGCCCTGGATCAACTGCGCACTTGCGCCCGGGTAGGCCGTCGAAACGCTGATCACGGTCTGCTCGACCTTGGGAAACTGGCGAATCTGAATCTGATCTATCGAGCGCAGGCCGAGCAGGAACACGAACAGCGACAGGACGACCGCAAGCACCGGCCGTTTGATGAAGATATCGGTAAACTTCATGGCGTAAGGTTCCCGGGCTTCTTGCTCAAGTTGATGTCGTTGTTGATGACTACCTGTGAGCCGTTATGCAGTTTGATCTGGCCGGCGGTCACAACCTTGTCGCCGACCTTGAGTCCCGTCACCGCGACGAGCCCCCCGCGCTGTGCGCCGGTCTTGACGAATACCTGTTTGGCGGTATAGACCGTCTGGCCACTCGTTTGCGAAGCGGTGTTCTTGCCGGCGCCGGTCTGGGAAGAGGGCTTGGCGCCGCCCGTCGCCTGACTCACCGGCTCGAGCACGTAAACGCTGTCGCCATAGAGGCTGTATTCGATCGCCGTGGACGGAATGACGATCTTGTTCTCGGATTTGTCGGCGAGTACCTTGAGGTCGGCAAACATGCCCGGACGCAGCAGTTTGTCCGTGTTCGGCGATGTCGCCTGCACCTTGACGGTGCGAGATTGGTCGTTTATCGCAGGATCTATTGCCGTGATCTTGGCCGCGAAATCCTGCTTGGGGTAGGCGTCCACGTCAATCGCAACGTCCTGCCCGAGATATAGCCCGGGCAGGGCATCCTGGGGCAGGGTAAAGGTGACGTAGAGTGGCGTGAGCTGTTCGAGGTTGACAATCGTCGCTCCCACCGCGACGTACTGCCCGAGGTTGACCTGACGGATGCCGAGCAGGCCGTCGAAGGGCGCACGTATCAATTTCTTGGCAATCACCGCCTGCTCGGCCGCGACTTGCGCCTGGGATGTCTTGTAGTCGGCGCTCGCGGTGTCCAGGTCCTGCTTGGAGTTCAGGTTCTTCTTGCGCAGCGCCAGCGCGCGTTGATACTTGCCCTTATTGAGCACGGTTTGCGCCTGGTACTGTTCGAGCAGCGCCCGTTCCTGACTATCGTCCAGCTGCACGAGCAACTGCCCCTGCTTGACCTCGTCCCCGGACTGGAAGGTGATCTTGACGACCTGGCCCTCAATGGCGTTCGATATGTTCACTCCGTTCACGGCGGCCAGGGTGCCGATTGCCTGCATGTAGGGACGCCAGGAAACCTGCACGGCCTCGGCGTCGGACACGGTCGCCGGCGGCGGCCGATAATTCGCGAGCGCCTTGCTGATCATGGCGCCCACGAAGAAATGAAAGCCGATCGAACCTCCGAATACGATAAGGAGCGCTACGATGGCGATGGCCAGACGCTTCTTCATGCCGAATCTCCCGCGGTTAATGTTTTGAGGTTAAAGGATTTGTGCGCGCCTAGAGGCGCGGCGAAACATGGGAAAAGTCCGCGCATTATAGGCCCGACCGTTCGCCCGCACCGAGGTGTTGGTTTCACGCGGTCCTTGGACAAGGCAATTCCGATGCACTGTTATAGCGGACTATAACACAAGGGTTTGTGCCGGACAAGTCTGCGTCGAAGGAGGGCGAAGGGCAGCCCTGAAACTAATCCGACGGCGGGAGTTTGTCGAGCATGTGGTAATGCGCGCGCTTGAAGCCGTTGGCGAGATAGGTGCGTTCGGCCGCGTCGTTTCCGGTATCCACATAGAGCCGCAGAAGGGCTGCGCCCTCGTGCCCGGCCTCGTTTTCGATGTGACGCAACAGCGCGGAGAATACGCCGCGGCGGCGCGCGTCACGGTGCACGTACACGCTTTGAATCCACCAGATCCAGGCATTGCGCCAGTCGCTCCATTCGAACGTAACCATGGTCTGGCCGATGGCTTTGCCGTCATCCTCGGCGAGGTAGTAACGCCCGCGTTGCGCATCCGCGAGCACGGTCTCGACCCCCGCACGGACCCGTGCCGGATCAAGGGCAAAATCCTCGCTTTCCGCCGCACAGGCGATATTGAATTCGGTCACGACCGCTGCATCGTCCGGCTGTGCGACGCGAATCCTGAAACTTGCATCTTTGCTCATGCCATTAGTGTAGCCGGTCGGCGAGAACTGGCGCAGCTCCGGTGTCCGATGCTAAAATTCGCAGGCTACAAACACGTGGGGCGGTAGCTCAGCTGGGAGAGCGCTGCGTTCGCAATGCAGAGGTCGGGAGTTCGATCCTCCTCCGCTCCACCATCTTTCCACTCAGATCCGATCAAGTCCGGGCCCCGGTAGCTCAGTGGATAGAGCGACTGCCTCCTAAGCGGTAGGTCGCAGGTTCGATTCCTGCTCGGGGCACCACTCTCAAAGGACTCGTGGAGGCCTGGTGGCGCAGCGCCGCATATCGCGCTATAGTCTCGCCATGGAAAAATTGTCTGGCGAAGCGAAGTTTGCCGCAGGTTTGCTTGCTGCGGGCGCGCTGGTTGCCGCGGCCGCCTGTTCTCATGCCGATGGGCGCCATGCACCGGAGGCCGCACAGTCTCCCGCGGCGGCGTCCGCCCCCGCTTCGCGCAATACCGGCAGGGTGGCGCCGCGCTGCGGGCCTCCCTATTACGCTGCCGCGCCGCGTACGCTTCATCCCGCCGTGGTGAGGTCCGGCCAGGCCGGCGTCTCGCCGCCGCTGAGCAGTCTGCCACCGGCAAAAAGTCCGCCGCCCGGTTCGCGCCGCGTGGTGCCGCTGCATCGTCTGCCGCCGTGGCGGGAACGCTGCCCGCCGCCCGCGACGGCACCGGCGCCGCACAGCTGAGAAAGGTTGGCAGGATGGCTGCTCTAGCGGCCAAGTTCCGCGTCAGTCTTGCGCCTCGAAGTCGAGCGCGGCGGAGTTGATGCAGTAGCGCAGGCCCTTGGGGCCGGGTCCATCGGGAAACACATGGCCGAGGTGGGCGTGGCAATTCGCGCAGCGCACCTCGGTTCGGCGCATGCCGTGGCTCGTATCTTCGCGGGTTTCAATATGGCCTTCGGCGGCCACTTCACTGAAGCTCGGCCAGCCGCAGTGGGCCGTGAACTTGTCGTCGGAGCGGAACAACTCCGTGCCGCAGACCACGCAGTGATAGCGGCCGTTCTCGAAACGGTCCCAGAACTCGCCCGTATAAGGCGCTTCGGTCGCCGCTTCCTGGGTCACGCGCCAGGCGGTGTCGTCGAGGCGCTCGCGCAGCTCGTCCGGATTTTCAACGTGTTTGTGTGTCATCGTTTCATTGTAGCGGCGTTGTGGACGATTCGCCCGAGCCAGCGCGCGTTACACTGAAGACAACGATTTACAGGAACGGAAAGTGCCGGACGCGAACTCCAACCTGATTCTTGCACGCGAACAATTGCTCGCGCCGAGCGGACTCGACGAGCAGACTCTCGAGCGCCTGATGGGGCGGCTCGTCGCGCACCGGGTGGATTACGCGGATCTGTATTTCCAGTTCGCGCACGACGAACACTGGACGCTGGAGGACGGCATCGTGCGCGAAGGCGGCGCGAGCCGAACGCGCGGCGTTGGCGTGCGGGCGACCGAGGGCGCCCGCACCGGCTTCGCCTATTCCGACGAACTCGCATTGCCGGCCTTGGAGGCGGCCTCCGATGCCGCACGCGCGATCGCGCGCCACGGCGGCCCGGCGCGAGGCGTGCAGGCCTGGTCGGCGCACACGCCGGCGCGTTTGTACGAACCGATTGATCCGGTAGCGACATTGGGTGCCGCCGACAAAGTCGCGTTGCTGGAAGCGGTGGATCGCGAGGCGCGGCGACAGGATCCGCGCATCGTGCGCGTGGTGGCGAGCCTCGCGGCCGTGCACGAGGTGATTTTGATCGCGGGCAGCGACGGCACGCTCGCCGCCGATGTGCGTCCGCTGGTGCGTTTGAATGTGAGCGTGATCGCCGAGGATGGCGGGCGTCGCGAACAGGGTTACGCCGGCGGCGGCGGGCGCTTTGGCTACGGCTGGTTCCAGGAAGACGATCGTGCGCTGGCCTTCGCGCGCGACGCGGTGCGCCAGGCGCTGCTCGCGCTGGAGGCGGTAGATGCGCCGGCCGGCACGATGCCGGTGGTGCTCGGCCACGGTTGGCCCGGCGTGCTGCTGCACGAAGCGGTCGGGCATGGACTTGAAGGCGACTTCATCCGCAAGGGCACCTCGGCGTTCACGGGCCGCGTCGGCGAGCGGGTGGCGAACGAATTGTGCACGGTGGTGGATGACGGCACGCTTGCCGGACGCCGCGGCTCGCTTGCGGTGGACGACGAAGGCATGCCTACGCAACGCAACGTGCTGATCGAAAACGGCGTGCTCAAGGGCTTTCTCTACGACCGCTTGAACGCGGGTCTCGCCGGCGTTGAATCCACCGGCAGCGGGCGGCGCGAATCCTTCGCCCACCGGCCCATGCCGCGCATGACCAACACCTACATGCTTGCCGGGCCGCATGTGCCGGAGGAAATCATCGCCTCGGTGGATCGCGGCCTCTATGCCGTGAACTTCGGCGGCGGCCAGGTGGACATCACCTCGGGCAAGTTCGTATTCTCGGCGAGCGAGGCCTATCTCATCGAACACGGCAAAGTGACCCGTCCCGTGCGCGGTGCGACGCTCATCGGCAGCGGGCCCGAAGTGCTCACCGAGGTCTCGATGGTGGGCAACGATCTCGCGCTGGACGAGGGCGTCGGCGTCTGCGGCAAGGACGGCCAGAGCGTGCCGGTGGGCGTGGGCATGCCGACGGTGAAGCTGGATCGTCTCACCGTCGGCGGTACGGGTTAGGGATTTTGCCGCCATGATGAGCTATCATGCGGGCATGGGATTTTCGTCCGCAGCAGCCATTTGAAATTGAATCCCCAGGCGTTGCCCAAGGCGCTCGCGGCAGGGCTCAAATCCATATACGTGATTCTCGGCGAGGAACCGCTCGCCGCTCTGGAAGCGGCGGATGCCGTGCGTGCCGCGGCGCGTACGGCGGGCTACGCCGAACGCGTGCCGCTTTTTGTCGAATCCGGTTTCCGCTGGGAGAGTCTCGGCGCCGAGGCGGCGAGCCGTTCGTTGTTTTCCGACAAACGTTTGATTGATCTGAAAATCCCGAACGGCAAACCGGGCAACGACGGGAGCAAGGCGCTCATTGAATACGCCGCCGCGCCGGCGCCCGATATGCTGCTCCTGGTGACGCTGATGAATGCTGATCGCAAGGCGGCGACGACGGCCTGGGCCAAGGCCGTTGCCCGCGCGGGCGTGCTCGTCGAGTGCAAGCCCGTGCCGGCCGACAAACTGCCGCAGTGGATTGCGGCGCGGATGCGGACGCGCGGAGTCGCGGCGCCGCAAGAGGCGCCGGCGTTCATCGCCGAATACGTGCAGGGCAATCTGCTCGCCGCTGCGCAGGCGATCGAGCGGCTCGCTTTGATTGCTTCCGATGGGCGGGTGGACATGGCGGCGGTGCGCGAGGCGGTTGCCGACGAGGCTCGCTACGGCCTTTTCGAATGCGTGGATGCGGCGCTTGCCGGCGATGCCGGCAAGGCTTTGCGCATGTTCGCGCGCCTGCACGAAACCGGGACGGCGGAGCCCGTCCTGTTGTGGGCGATCGCGCGCGAGTTGCGCGTGCTCGAAGCCTGGCGCTTTGCGGCGGAATGCGGCGGCAAGCGCCCGAATATCTGGCCGCCCGCGCATCTCCCGCTGATAGAGGTCGCGGCAAAGCGGCGAACGCTGGACGGCTGGCAGACCTTGATGCAAGAAGCGGCCGAGGCGGACCGCGCCATCAAGGGCCGTTCGGATGAAGCGTCCCGGGTCGTGTTGGAACGGCTGCTTGCCGCGCTTGCCGGCGTGAATTACGCGAACGCCGCTTGAACCGCATCGGCGTTTTCGGCGGCACCTTCGATCCGATCCATTTCGGGCATCTGCGTCCGGCGCTGGAATTGCGCGAGGCACTTGCGCTTGACGAACTGCGCTTCGTGCCCTGTCGCACGCCGCCGCATCGCTTTCACCCCGTGGCCGCGCCTGAACTGCGCGAAGAAATGGTTGCGCGCGCCATCGCCGGCGTGCCTGGTTTCGTACTCGATCGGCGCGAACTCGATCGTGAGGGGCCTTCGTACACCGTGGACACGCTCGTCGAGTTACGGCGCGAACTTCCCGGCGCGCAGCTTGTTCTGCTGCTCGGCATGGATGCCTTTCTGGGCCTTGCGGGTTGGCATGCGCGCGAGCGTCTGTTCCAGTTTGCCCATATCGCGGTGACGCATC
Source organism: uncultured Gammaproteobacteria bacterium (assembly GCA_963843735.1). Lineage (GTDB taxonomy): Bacteria > Pseudomonadota > Gammaproteobacteria > JAKDMP01 > JAKDMP01 > CAWJLN01. The sequence goes on along the minus strand of CAWJLN010000010.1, from coordinate 21,292 downwards.
GCCCCGGTTGGGTACTTGCCGAAGAGTCCGATCTGCATGAATGGATGCGCGGACGGGTGGTTGCGGATGCGAACGCGCTCGCCGCCGAGTCCGCCGGTCGCGTCGTGTTCATTGAAGTGACCCAGCTTGAAATATCCGCCACTGCCGTGCGGCTCGCAGCGGCGGGAGGCGGGGATATTCGTTATCTCGTACCGGAGGTTGTGCGTGAGTTCATCGAAGAGACCGGCTGCTATCGAAACATCTGAAGAAACGTCCGACCCGGGCCGCGCGCTTGCCGACCAGGTGATTGCGGCGCTCGCCGAGGTCAAGGCCGTGAACGCGGTCGTGCTCGACGTGCGCGGCAAAACGCCGCTCACCGATTATCTGGTCATCGCGAGCGGTAACTCCGCGCGTCATCTGGCAACGATGAAGCAGGCCGTGCTGCGTCTTGCCGACGGACGGCGCCGGCGAGCGCTCGGCGTCGAGGGTGACAGCGAATCCGATTGGCTGCTCATAGACCTTGCCGACTGCGTCGTTCATCTGATGCGTCCGACGGCCCGCGTCTTTTACGACCTCGAACGGCTATGGTCCGTCGGTCCCGAGCCGGAACCTGCTGCAAACTGATGCGCATTCGTTTGCTGGCGGTTTCCGGTCGTCCGCCGCACTGGGCCGAGATGGCCTTTGCCGACTACGCAAAACGCCTGCCGCCCGCGCTTGGACTCGAGGCGCCGCGCATTGCGCTGGCGCGCGGCCATGATCGCGATCCCGCGCGCGCGGTGGCGGCGGAAGGCGAACGTCTGCTTGCCGCAATCGCGGCGAAGGATACGGTGGTGGCGCTCGATGAACGGGGCGAGCGCTGGACGACCGCCGGGTTCGCGCGCCGACTGCGGGACTGGCAGGTGGCGGGGGCCGACATCGCGCTTCTGGTCGGCGGCCCGGATGGCCTGGCTGCGACCTGCCTCGCGCGGGCGGACATGCGCTGGTCGTTGTCGCCCCTGACTCTGCCGCACGCGCTCGTCCGGGTGCTGGTGGCCGAGCAGATTTACCGCGCGGTAAGCCTGAATGCCGGGCATCCCTACCACCGCGCATCAGTCCGCTGAAAAGCTGCTGCGCTCGGCATCTTGAGCGCGGTCGGTGCTCGGCATCCTCATTTTCAGCGGCCTGATCAGTGAACGGTCGGGAGTCGGGTAAGCTTGTGGCATGGGTTTTGCGTTCACGCTTGCATCCGCTTCGCCGCGCCGCCGCGAGTTGCTCGCGCGCCTGGGCTTTCGCTTCCGCGTCCTTTCTCCCGAGGTGGACGAGACGCCGCGCGTGGGTGAATCGGCGGAGGCGCTCGCCGCGCGCCTGGCCGAAGCCAAGGCACGTGCGGGAGCCGGGCGGGCCGCGGCTGCGGTGTTGGCGGCCGACACGATCGTCGTCGCGGACGAGGCCATACTCGGCAAGCCGGGCGACGCGGCCGAGGCCGAAGCCATGCTCGCACGGCTTTCCGGCGCGGAGCATCGGGTCATTACTGCACTCGCCCTGCTCTGCGACACGATGTTTATGCAGGCAACGGTAACTACGCATCTCTGGTTCCGCAAACTCGGCGCGGCGGAGATAAGCCGCTACGCGGCGAGCGCCGAGGCTCTGGATGCGGCCGGTGCCTATGCGGTGCAGGGCGGCGCCGCGGCCTTCGTGACCCGGCTCGTCGGCAGCTACAGCAACGTCGTCGGTTTGCCGTTTGCCGAAACCGCAAGGCTGCTTGGTGACGCGGGGCTTGCGCGATGAGCAGCGAAATTCTCGTCAACGCCATGCCCTACGAAACCCGCGTGGCCATCGTGGAGCACGGTCTCGCCCAGGAAGTTCACATTGAGCGCGTTCGCCGCCGCGGCCTCGTCGGCAACATCTACAAGGGTCGCGTCGAGCGTCTGATGCCCGGCATGCAGGCAGCCTTCATAGACATCGGCGACGAGCGCACGGCCTTTCTGCATGCCGGCGACATCACCCAACTGCCCTATGCGGAACCGGGCACCAACGGTCGGCAGCTTGTGGACATCCAGGCCTTGCTCGCGGAAGGCGAAACCGTGCTGGTGCAGGTGCTCAAGGATCCGCTCGGTTCGAAGGGCGCGCGCGTCAGCATGCACATCAGCCTTCCTTCGCGCCACATGGTGTTCGTGCCCGAGGGTGAAGGCGTGGGCATCTCCTCGCGCATCGGCGACGCCGCCGAACGCAAGCGCCTGACGGAACTGGTCGAGGCCTTGCGGCCGAAACAGTTCGAAGGCGGCTACATCGTGCGCACGGCCGGCGAGGGCGCCGACGGCGAAGCGCTCGACGCGGACATGCAGTATCTCTCGCAGCTTTGGAACACCCTGCAGGAGACGGCGCGCGAGGCGCCGCCCGCCACCTTGATCCACGAAGATCTGCCCCTGCCGCTGCGGGTCATGCGCGATCTGCCCGACGGGAACGTGGAACAGATTTGCGTGGATTCAGAGGCCTGGTGCGAACGCATGCGCCGCTTTGCCCAAGTGCTTTTCCCGGATCTGGTCGAACGCATCGTGCCCTACCGCGGCGAACATCCGATTTTCGATCTCTACGGCGTGGAAGACGAAATCGTGCGCGCACTGGAACGGCGCGTGGATTTGAAATCCGGCGGCTATCTCATCTTCGATCAAACCGAGGCGATGGCCACCATAGACGTCAATACCGGCGCCTATGCCGGCAGCCACAATCTCGACGACACGGCGCTCAAGATCAATCTGGAAGCGGCGCGGGTGATCGCGCGTCAGCTCAGGTTGCGCAACCTCGGCGGCATCATCATTATTGACTTCATAGACATGGGTAAACCCGCCCATCGCGCCTTGCTGCTGGCGACGCTCAAGCGCGAGCTCGCGGCGGACCGCGCGAAGAGCGTGGTCACGGCGGTTTCCCCGCTGGGCTTGGTGGAGATGACGCGCAAGCGCACGCGCGAGAGTCTGGAGCGGGTGTTGACCGGACACTGTCCTTCTTGCGACGGACGTGGTGTGGTGAAGACGCCGGAAAGCATGTGCTTCGACATCTACCGGGAGTTGACCCGGCTTGCCGGCCTGTTCGAGGCCGGCGAGTATCTCGTGCTGGCGGCACCGTCGGTGGTGGATCTTCTGCTGGACGAGGAGTCCGACAATCTTGCCGAATTATCGGCGCAGCTTGGCCACCCGCTGAGGCTACAGGTCGAGAACCAATATCGTCCGGAGCAGTTCGATGTCATCCCGCTCTGAAGACGTTCAAAAGAGACCGCATCGCCGATTGCTCAAGTGGAGTCTCGGCTTCCTGGCTGCGCTCGTCATTCTTGCCGCGCTCGCCGCCGGCCTGTTCCGGATCGCGGCGAACATGCTGCCGCGTTACCACGACGCAATCGCCCGCGAGGTCAGCACGCAAATCGGCGCGCCGGTCGAACTGGGACGCATCTCGCTGATCTGGCGCGGATGGGGTCCCGCGATCCTTTTCAATCGGGCGCGGATCCGCGATGCGAAAACCGGAGAGGTGGTGTTCAGCGCGCGCCGTCTGCGTCTCGATTTCACGCTGCTTGCGTTGTTGCATGGTACGCAGACACGCCCTTCCGGCATTGGGCTCGACAAGCCGCGAGTCACACTGCAACAAACCGCGGCGGGCGATTTCCGCGTACCGGGCCTGACGTTTTCCGGCGGTGAAGCTCCAGGTTTCGCCGCCATGCTCGGCGACAACATTCAGATCAAGGACGGCAGGATCGAGGTCCGATTCGCCGATTCCGCGCATGCACCGTGGATTTTTACGCCGATCAATCTGCAGGTCGGAGGCGGTGAGACGCATGCGATTAATTTCGTACTCGGCCTGCCCAGATCGCTGGGCGCGGGCACTCTGCATGCGGCCGGCACGCTCGTTACCCACAAGCCCGCGCCCGCACAATGGAAGTGGCACGGACGGTTTGTGCTCGATCGTCTCGCGCTCTCTCCACTGGACCGTTTCTTGCCCGAGACCTGGCCACGCCTGGCCGGACAACTTGCCTTCGACGGCGCGGCGCAAGGTAGCGGCGCGGCGCTCGAGCAGGCGTCGGGGCAGGTGACGGCGCACGATCTCGCCGCCGGTAAAAGCCATTTGAACCGACTGCAAACAGACTTCGCCGTCGCCACCGGAGACGGCTACCGGGTAACGTTGACCAATACCTTGCTGCTGGCAGCCGATTACTCGTGGAAGCCGGGCAAGATGTTTTTCGGACGCGACGCCGACGGACGAGTACGGGCCGGCATTGCGCGGATTGATCTCGCGGCCTTGCCGTCGCTGGACGGATTTTTGCCGGACACGCTGGCGGCGCTCGGCAAACGCCTGCATGCAATACGCCCCACGGGCGCGATCATCGGCATGCAGTTCGGCTTTATGTCCGGACGCATTGCGAGCCTCGATCTAAGCGCCCGGTTCGAGGATGTCGGCGTTTACGCGGCCGACGGCGCGCCGGGCTTCAATCATCTCGCGGGCAGCGTGACGATGCGAAACGGCATGGGCATCCTCGCGCTGGACGCTCCCGGCTTTACGCTGCGCATGCCGCATGTTTTTCCGCATACGGTGCCGCTCGATCGCGCGAAGGGCCAATCGGCATCGCGATCACCGATGAGGGCGTGCGGGTGGCGATGCCGCGGCTTCATCTCACCGGAGCCGCCGGGCTCGACGGGACGATCATGGCCGCGATAGACGTTCCGCGCAAGGGTCCCGTCAATCTGCGTATTGCCGCGAGTGCCGCGCCCGTGGACGTCAATCCGGCGCGCGCCTTGTACATGCCGACGCTGCTCATGCCCAAGCAGCTGGCCGTCTGGCTCATGCATCAGTTGCACGGCGGTCGGGTGAGCGGGGCCAGCATGCGTTTGACCGGCGAAGCACTGCGCTTTCCTTTCCAGCATGGTGGCGGACATTTTGCGGTTGATTTTCGTTTCCGCGGCACCACGCTTGCGCCGGGGCCGGACTGGCAACCGCTGGAGGATATTGGCGGCACGGTGCATTTCGAGAACGCTGCGATGCACGCCGAGATTACCAGCGGCACGATTTCCAATGCGCATGTGGTCAAGTCAACGGCGAGGATCGCCAATTTCTTCGATCCGCAACTCGATGTCACGGCCGAGGTCGCCGGCACGCTGCCCGACTTCATCGCCTTCCTGCGCGCGAGTCCGATCGGCGGAGAGATCAAGAGCACCTTCGAGCATTTCGCGACAAATGGCGCGGCAAGCACGAATCTGACGATCAGTCTGCCGATCATGCATCCGGCGCGCTTCAAGCTCGCCGGCAAACTTGCGTTGAGCGGCGCCGATCTGCGTTACGGCGATGTGCCTTACGCGCTCAAACAACTCGCGGGCACTGTGATCTACGACGGCGACGGGCCTACCGGCGGGCGGCTGAAAGGAATGTTGCTGGATACTCCGGTGACGCTTGCGCTGACGCGCGAACAGGCGACGGATATCAAGGGCGGAAAGCGTCTGCGCGTCGCGCTGGACGGCCGGTTCCCGCTCGCCGTCCTGTCCGGCGTGGTCGGCGCGGACTTAAGCCCTTACGCAAGCGGCAGCCTGCCGCTGCGCGCCGAGGTGGCGGTGCCGCTCGCCGCGAAGGTGCTGCCGCTCACCGTCACCCTGTTCTCCGATCTCGACGGCCTCGCGCTCAAGCTGCCGGCGCCGGCGGGCAAGTCTGCGGCCGTCAGGCGACCGTTTGCGGCGCGGCTGGACATTGATGTCGGAACGATCGGGGCCACGGCGCGCTACGCGGATGTCGCTTCCGCCTGTGCCGACATTATCAACAGCGGCGCGCAGCCGACCGTGCGTGCGGCCTCGGTGCTGCTCGGCGCCAGTGCATGCAAGACATCGGTTTCGTCGGGGTATTTCGTGGGTGGTGGCTGGCGCACACTCGATGTCGGCGCCTGGCTGAACGAATTGCCGCCGAAACAGCGCGGCACGGCGAAACCGAGTCCCTGGTCGCTGGAGACGCTGGACGTGGACGTTCATTTCGGCGAGGTGCACGTCTTCGGGCAGACCTTGAAGAATCAGTCAATCAAGGGCGCGCTCGGAGCGACGCAGATGGAAATGCTGCTTGCGGGCCGTCACTCGCAGGACGGATTGTGATTCCGCGCAAGCCCGACAACGATAATCCGATCCGTGCCGAATTGACGCGCGGACGTTTTACCCTGCACGGGAAATCCGTGCTGGCAAGGTCTCCCGCAAGCGCTGCCGCTGCGCCCGTGGCGGCGAGCGGAACGGTGGCCGCAAATGCCGGGACAATGAATAGTGCGGCGGCGCAGACGACCCGGTCGCCGGCCGCGCTTACGGGAGCCCGTGCGCCGGCTGGAGCGAAGCGCCGCGACGGTTTGAGTCCGCGCGATATTCCACCCTTTGACCTGCACGCCGATCATCTCGAATTGGGTGACGCCGCGTTCGACGACGTTCACATCGTCGCCCGCAGCGTGCCGAACGGGCTGCTGATCAAGCCGATACACGTCGGCGGCGGCGCGCTTGCGATCGAGGGTCAGCTGTCCTGGCTGGAACCGCCGGCGAGCGGCTCTCAGGGGGCGTTGCAGTTTGTGGCTCAGATCAAAGAGTTGGGCAAACTCCTCGCCGGATTCGGGATCGGGCCGGTCATTACCGGGCACGGCGCCCTGAGCGCAGGTCTCGCCTGGCGCGAACCGCCGGGCGGCGGAAAATTTGCAAACGAGCTGTTGGGGGTGGTCAGCACGGATCTTCGCGGCGGCAGCATCTCCGAGGTCAGTCCGGGAGCCGGAAGGCTGCTCTCGCTTCTGAGTCTCGCGAACATTCCGCGCTATCTGGTATTCAATTTCCACAATCTGTTCGGCAAGGGTTTTCCCTACAGTCGTATCCACGGCAATTACGACATCAGGAACGGCATCGCAAAAACCGATGGGCTCAACATAGACAGTTCGATCGCCAATATCAAGCTCACCGGTTCGATCAATCTTGCGCAGGAGACCATGAACCAGAAAGCGACTGTGGAGCCCAACTATTTCGGTTCCCTGCCGATCATCGGCGCTCTCGTCGGCGGTCTCGGCGTGGGCGCGGCTGTTTATCTGATCACCAAACTTTTCGGCAGTCCGCTTGCCGCGGCTTCCAAGTTGGAATACAACATCAGCGGCCCGATAAGCAATCCCAAGGTCGAGAAGGCAGGCGCCGCGCCGCCGCCTTCGTCGTCGCAAAAGGCAGCGCAGGCACCCGCCGCCGTCACCGCCGGCGGCGTGTGAAAATGCGGTTGCTCGTGCTGATCGGCTTGATGCTGGCCGCGGCGGGCGCAGTGTGAAGAGCGCCGCCGTCATCCAGATGTGTTCGGGCGCCGAGGTTGGCGCTAATCTGCGTCGGGCGGAGCGGCTGATCGCGCGTGCCGCGGCGGCGGGCGCGAGTCTCGCCGTACTGCCCGAAAATTTCGCCTGCATGCCGGGCAATGCCGCCGACCGACGGCGCGCGGCGGAAGACGATGGTATCGGGCCGATTCAGGACTTTCTCGCCGCGAGCGCCGCGTGGCACGGTCTGTGGATTGTAGGCGGCAGCGTGCCGATCCGCGCGCAGCAGGGAAAGGTCGCGGCCGCAGTCATGGTTTACGACGCGAACGGCCACCGTCGCGCGCGCTACGACAAGCTGCATCTGTTCGACGTGGGCGTGCCGGGCCGGCGCGAAAGCTATCGCGAATCGCGCTATTTCATCGCCGGACGCAAGCCCGTCGCAGTCGAGACGCCGCTCGGGCGCATGGGCCTTGCTGTCTGCTACGACTTGCGCTTCCCCGAACTTTTCCGTCAACTTACGCTGCACGGAAGACTGCACCTTCTTTGCCGTGCCTTCCGCCTTTACCGCCGCCACCGGGCGTGCGCACTGGCAATTGCTTTTACGCGCGCGGGCGGTGGAGAACCAGTGTTTCGTGCTCGCCGCCGCGCAATCGGGCAAGCATGCCGGCGGACGCGAAACGCACGGCGAAAGCATGATCGTTGGTCCTTGGGGCGAGACGCTTGCCGCGCTCAAGCGCCGGCCGGGCGTCGCCTGCGCCGCACTTGATCGCACGGCGCAGATGCGTTTGCGCCGGCGTTTCCCCGTCCTCGATCACGCGCGTTTGTAGTAGCCGGGAGTCTCGGCTTGGTTCAGCCGACGGTTATGTTTTCGCGCTTGCGCGCGGCGGCGGCGAAGAAGGCCGCGCCGCCCGCGACCAGCGTGAAATAGAACACGCCGCCGCGCCACAGAAGCAGCATCAGCCCCAGGGTCGGGCGATCCATCCACGGCAGGAGCAGCGCCGCGAATACCGCCTCGACGGTGAGCGTGCCGCCGGGCAGAACCGAGAGTTGTCCCGCGAACATCGTGAGTATCTGCACCGCGAGCAGATAACCCCAGGGCACCGGCACGCCGATACCGAGCGCGATCAACGGCAGAATGGCGAAGCGGGCGGCCCAGTAGGCGGCGGCCGCGAGCACAAGTAGCGCGATGCGTCGTCGCGGCATGCGGGCGACCCGGATCAGGCCGTGCTGGAACATCATGCACCAGCGAATAAAGCGCTGCCGCAGGCCGTGCTTTACGTGCAGGCGTGCGGCCATCCACACGATGAGGCGAACCATGCGCCGGTACTGAAGCAGCATCGCGACGATGACGAGGAACAGGCCGGCGCAGACGGCAAAGCCGATGCCGAACAAGCCCCAGGGATGACTGCGATCGGCAATCAGCGCAAGGACGACAACGCTGGCGGCGAGCGACGCAGCGAAGATGATCTGATCGAGCAGTTTTTCCAGCGCATAAAGCGCGGTGGCGGGCGCGGAACCGAGGCCGGTGCGCGCCAGCAGAAAGACATAAGCCGCGACACCCGTGATGCCGCCCGGACCGAGCGAGGCGCCGAAGTCGCCGCCGGCTGCGACCAGCCAGGCGTAGCCCGGCGTGAGCCGGCAGCCGTTGGCGTGCGCGAGAATCGTCACGCGCAGGGCGTTAGCAAACCATGCGGCGAGCATCAGGGCAGGCGCGCCGCCGAGCACCCAGGCTGGAACGCTGCCCAGGCGCGAGAACACGCCGGCACCAGCGAAAAATACCGGTGCGCCGATGCTGATTCCGAGCGCAACGAGCAGCAGCAGGAGTCCGCGGCGCATGCGCCGACTCTTGAACCCGCGCCAGGTCAGGCCACGTAACGTGCCAGCGCGCATAATTCACGATAGATGGTGAGTGTTTTTTCCGGCGCTTCCCAAGGTTGTGCACGGCGCAGGCGCGAATCCGGAAAATCGCGGTTCACGCGGGCATCCAGATGCCGTTCGATGGCGGCGAACGCCGAACCGTCAATCATCTGCTCGAAGTGCACGAACAACCAGTCGCCTTCGTGACGATGAATGTCGAGCACGTGCCGGTACATGTCCGACCAGATGCCGAAGATTTCATCATCGCTCAGGTGCACGTCGGGATACTTGCGCCGGCATTCCTCGCGGATGCTCGCCGCCGTGCGTCCGGGTTCGCGAAAGATGCACACGAACGAGGTATCCTTCGGCAGCAGCGGACGCCAGGCGGGCAGGGTGTAGCAGAAGCGCGGATCCTTGAAAGCGAACGGTTGCCGCGCCACCTGTTTCGCGATCCGTTTTGCGAGATTCGGCGTTGCGCCAATGGTGGTTGCGAGCGGCAGGCGCACGAGCCAGCGTTCCGAGGGAAAGATCGCGCGCCAGACGCGCAGCCACCACCAGCGGGAACGCAGCGGAGCGTGCGGTGCGAGCAGACGTTCGTTGATGGCGTTGACGGCGAGCGATTCGAAGAATCCCTTGGGGTTTGCGCCGCGCGCGCGATACAGTCCGCTGCCCATGTGATAGCCGGCACCGGCGAGCGTTCCCGCCAGCATGCTGGTGCCGCTGCGTCCGCAACCAAGTATCAGGCAATTGCGCACCCATCCTCCGCTGTCGTTTCTTTTGTCGTCACGATTATACGGGCCTCCAGTCTCCTTCTCCCCTTGCGGGAGAAGGCGGGGATGAGGGGAATTGTCGCGCAGAGGCAAGAAAGAAGATGTCTTTCACCCTCACCTTAATCCTCTCCCGCCGGGGGAGAGGAAGAGTTGTTTCTCCGCCATCTTCCCAGGCAATGCGAAGTGCCCATCGTTCACACCAGATCGAGAAAATGGAAGCGCTCGTCGCGGACTTCCCGGCGGCCGGTGCGGAAAGCGACCGGGTGTGCGAAACGCGGTCCCGCGTGCACGAAGGTATGAAACTCTCCGTTCTCGCCGCAGGGGTCCACGCCAGGCGGCAGATCGGCAAGCAACTCGGCGTCGTAGGCGCGTCCGAGAAACTCGGGATCGAGTTGTTCGGCGTCCACGCAGCAGAGGATTGCGCGCTGACCGGAGGCGATAAAACCTGCGGCCAGCGCATCGGTCGGCATGCCCCACAAGGGGAACAGCGCGTCGAGTCCCAGCGCTTGCATCTGCGCTTCGCGGAACGCGCGTACGTCAGCAAGAAACAAATCCCCGAAGGCGACGCCCGTGATGCCGCTTTCGATCAGGGGCGCAAGCGCGGCGGCGAAACATTCGCGGTAACTTTCGTTATCGGCATTTTCCGCCAGGCGGGCCTTTGCAAGCGGCAATCCGAGCGCCGCGGCCTGCGTGTCGAGCAGCGTCTCGCGCACGCCGTGCATGCTGATGCGCCGGTACGGTTCGGTGAGCGTGGTGAGCAGCGCGGCGATGCGGACGTCGTCTCTTGCCTCCAGCGCCTCGAGCGCCATGAAACTGTCCTTGCCGCCGCTCCAGGCGAGCGCGACGGTGCGAGTCATTCGCCGTGGAATGTGCCGACCGCTTCCGCCGTTTGCGCAGAGCGATGACGGTCGCCGGGATGACGGAAGCGATCACCGCCGCGAGAATGATGAGCGTGAGATGGTCGCTCACGAACTTGATGTTGCCGAAAAAGAAACCGATCGAAAACACGATCGCCACCCAGACTATTGCGCCGACGATGGTATAGGCGAAGTATTTCCAGCGCGGCATCTGTGCGACGCCGGCGACGAAGGGAACGAAGGTACGGATGATCGGCATGAAAAGGGCGATCACGATGGTCTTGCCGCCGTGGTGCAGGAAAAATTCATGGGCCTCATCCAGATGGCGTCGGTTGAGCAGCCGGGATCGCGTCCGGAAGACCCGCGGCCCGATCGCGCGTCCGGTTTCGTAGTTGACCATGTTGCCGAGAACCACCGCGACCGCAAACACCACGACCGTCACGGCCCAGGACAGATGTCCCGCGCCGGCAAGCGCACCGGCGACGAAGATCAGCGTGTCGCCGGGCAGAAAAAACGCCACCACAAAGCCGGTCTCGGCGAAGATGATCAGGAACAGCAGCGCATACACCCACAGGCCGTAGGCATGCGCAAATCCGGCCAGATAACGGTCCAGATGCAGGAGAAAATCGAAGACGTGCTGCATGCGCTCATGCCGATGGCTTGGGCACAGTCTAACCCGAACCTTGGACGTTAGTTGTTTTTTGTCGGCATAGCCAGCGGGGCAGGTGAAAACAGCACAATGTCAAGGTTTGATCTTTTTGATTCCAAAGCGCTTATGAGGCGCATCAATCACGATCATGCAACAGTCGTAAAATAAGGCGTTTCCCACGACGCCTTTTACTGGGTATTTTGCATTTGCAATGTTGTTTGAGTTGGCGGATTTTTGGAAATAAATCATAGGCGATGCGACCCTTATAGGGCCAATTGACAAGGTGTCGCGGGCTTCGGCGCCAACCATGGTTGCCGTTTGCCCCCAATCGTTGATGTTCATAATATCGTTCTTCGGGTCGTCGAGCGAACGTCCGGTCATCCTTTCCCACAAGGGGCGGGTCGTAATCAATGAGAATAGGCTCGAGCCGGAATCGTAAAAAAAGTCGTCCGGATAGTGCCTGCGACCCAGACTCAAGGGAATAAACAGCTCGTTATTTCTGTAAGTCATGTGCACAAAGGATACGCCAGCCAGATATTGTTGCTTGACTTGTTTCAGGCGTAGGAGGGCGATCCTTTGGTGTATAAAGTCAATAAATACAACACGGTTCAGGAATGCATTCTGTCCGAGCGTTCCGATAAGGGGATGAGGAGTGCTCATGTCGGCAGCGGGACTGGTTTTGATCATTATTCCCGTGAAAGTTAGGACGCTGCTGCCTATGTGTAAGGGAAGATGAAATGCTTGTCCTTTTTCCCAGTTGCCCACGAGCTCATCCTGTATTGACTTCGGCACGGAATAAAAAATCGTTGCAGAGGCACCCGTGTCCAATTGCACGTAGTAAGTGTCGGGGAAAGAGCGAATTTTTATCGGCACCAACAAGACACCCTTGGCAAGCGTCTTCCCGTTGTTCTTTATAGGACTCCAATAAAACGAGATCCACGGAATACTACCGGCGTTTGCATTGTTGAATGCGGTGAAAATGGCGGCTGCAGTTATGATGTATAGAATTGGAAGTGGTTTCCGCATTACGAAATCCTATTGAAAATCAAGGCAGCTGACATTCAGGAATTATATGGAATTCGCGACATGAGCACAAACGATCCGGGCCGCGTTGAGGTTGAACCTGCGGGCGAGGCGACGGCGAGCGTCGTCTGGCTGCACGGCCTGGGTGCGGACGGCCACGACTTCGAACCCATCGTGCCCGAACTCGCTCTACCCCCGAATCTGCCGGTGCGCTTCATCTTTCCGCACGCGCCGGTGCAGCCGGTGACCTTGAACGGCGGCATGCCCATGCGTGCCTGGTTCGACATTGCGCAGCTCGATTTCAAAAGCACCTGGGATGAGGCGGGCGTCGCCCGGGCGGTGGCGCGCGTGGAAGAATTGGTCGTGCGCGAAGAGTCGCGCGGCATTGCGCGTTCGCGCGTCGTGGTTGCCGGTTTCTCGCAGGGCGGTGCGGTCGCCTACGAATATCTCGTCCGCAACGGCGCGGGGCTCGCCGGCCTGATCGCTTTGTCGAGCTTTCATCCCGCGGGCATCCGCGGCGTGCCGCCGGTGCCCGAGGGCGCGCCGCCTGTCTTTGCCGCGCACGGAATTTATGATCCGGTGGTTCCGTTCGCGCTCGGCGAGCGTACGCAGGCTGCGTTCGCCGACGCGGGATACGTAATTTCCTGGCATCGCTATCAGATGGCGCATCAGGTGTGCGCGGCGGAGATTGGCGATCTCGGTGCCTGGCTGCGCGACGTGCTCGTTGCCGCGCAGGAGAAAGCATAAGAGCGAGCTTGCTCGCGATTCTTTTCTTCTTATCCCCTCTCCCTTGACGGGAGAGGGCAGGGGTGAGGGTGAAAAATTTGCATCGCTGCGCGATGCGCCCCCCCTACCTTCTCCCGCGCCTCACCCCAACCCTCTCCACGAAGTGGAGAGGGAGAAGATGGGAGAAGGTGTTTTAGCAATCGCGAGCAAGCTCGCTCCTACTGCATCTGGAGAAGAATGTGGCAGCCGTCGCTACGTTAATCGAAGACGGGTTCTGCGGATTCTGTGAACGGTTGCGCGGGAAATACCATGGCGGCATCGAACACGGGGCCGTCCACGCACACGCGCTTCATCGCCGGGCCGTCGGCGGTCGCGACTTCCACCGTGCAGCCCGCGCAGCCGCCGACCGCGCAGGCCATGTATTCCTCCAGCGACACCTGACAGGGCAGGGCGTGACGACGCGCGAGCGCTGCGACGGCGGCGAGCATCGGCGTCGGGCCGCAGGCGTAAAGCGCGAGTTGTTCGCGTTCGGTTTGCGTTAGCGCCGTAATGACGGCTTCGGCGAGTCCGGTCACATAGCCGCGGAAACTGCCGGGAATTTCCGCGAGACTTGCGAGGCGATTGGCGACACCGAGTTCTTCCAGGCGAGTGATCGCCCGTGCCTCCTCCACGTCGGCGCCGGGCATGTCGAGCTGCGCGCGCTGGGTTGCGAAGGGGAACGGCAGTTCGGAGCCTGCGATGACGAGCGGTGCCGCGTCGCCCGCGGCGACGAGCGCCTCGGCGTAGTAGATCATCGGCGGAATGCCGACGCCGCCGCCGATGCAGCAGTCGCAACGGTCGGCCGGAAATGTTCGTGAAGGCGTTGCCGATCGGACCGATGAGTTCGGTTTCGTCGCCCGGTTCGAGTTGTGCGAGCGTCAGAGTGCCGTGACCGACTTCCTTGAACAGTATTTCGATTTCCCCGTTCGACGCGGCGCTCATGATGGACATCGGCCGGCGCAGCAGCCATTCCGGTCCGCAGTCCACATGCACGAAACTTCCCGGGCGGGCGCCGGCGGCGATCGTGGGCGAGGCGAGCGTAATGACGTGCTGTTCGCCGGCGTAACGTTCGTGCTTTACGACCCGCGCGCATTCGACATGGATGCTGCCGGTTTCAGACATGGGCGCCGAGCAGTTCTTTCAGCCAGACGAGCACGGCCATGCGGATCGCAACGCCGTTGTGGACCTGTTCGCGGATGAGGCTGCGCGGCCAGTGCGCGAGTTCCGGCGCGAGTTCGACGCCCCAGTTCACCGGCCCCGGATGCATCAGCAGCGCGTCGGGTTTGGCATGCGCGTTGATTTTTTCGATGGTCAGTCCGTAGCGCTTGCGGTAGTCGTCGGGATCGGGAAGCGCGCTTGCCGCCATGCGTTCGCGCTGGATGCGCAGCGCCATCACCACGTCCGCGCCGTCGAGTCCGGCGGCAAGATCGGTGGTCGTGGCGCCGGGCATCTCTCCCGGTTCGGGAAGGAAGCCGGCGGGTCCGATCAGGCGCAGCGCGCCGACGCCGAGACTTTGCAGTGCGACGATGGCGGAGCGCGCGACCCGCGAATGAGCAATGTCGCCCACGATCGCGACGGTCAGTCGCGCGATTTCCGGGCGGTGCCGGCGGATGGTGAGCACATCGAGGAGACCCTGGGTGGGATGGCTGTGCGTGCCTTCTCCCGCGCTCACGAGTGCGGTGCCGGGCGGGAGTTCCGCGGCAAGTGCGTCCATGACACCGTTTTCCGAATGGCGTACGACGAAGTAGCGCACGCCCATGGCCGCGAGCGTCGTGATCGTTTCAGCGAGCGTCTCGCCCTTGGTTTGCGAGGAAACGGCTTCGTGGAACGAGAGCACGTCGGCGCCGAGGCGCTTCGCGGCCAGCTCGAAGGAGAAATGCGTGCGCGTACTCGCTTCACAGAAAAGAAGCGCCACCGCTTCGCCCGCGAGCAGGTCGCGGTGGGCGTTCGCCGCCTCCGGGCCGGTGAAGTTCTCGGCGGAGTCGAGCAGACGTACCAGCGTCGTGCGGTCCAGCGCGGCGAGGTCGGTCAGCGAGCGTGTCGTTTCAGTCATGTGTATTCTCTGCGAGCCAGCCCTGGAGTATTTCGCAGGCCGCCTGTGCATTCAGCCGGTCGCGGTCGGCGCGGCGCGCGCCGGCCCGGCGTTGCCCGGCGAGCGTTTCGCGGGCCGCTTCCGTGGACAGCGCTTCGTCCCACAAGGCGACGGGAAGCTTGCTGCGCCGGCCGAGTTCGGCCGCGAATTCACGCACCGGTACGCCGAGGGGTGACTCGCGCCCGTCCAGATGGTGCGGCAGGCCGACGACGAGCCGGGCGGGTCGCCAACTGGCAACGAGGTCTTCGATTTCCTGCCACGGCGGTTTGGTTTCGCTGCCGCTGTGCAGAGCCGTCAAGGCGCGTGCCGAGCCGGTCACGGTTTCGCCCACGGCGACCCCGATCCGCAGGCGGCCGTAATCGAAGCCGAGCACCGTTTCTCCCACGCCCTTTCGCTCTTGTGCATCGGCGCGCAGTTTACCAATTCGCCCTCAGAATTTTCTGAAAGTGCCGTGAAAGGGTATCTCGTGACAAGCTGCTGAAAAGCGTAGCGAGCGAAGGCAGCTTGGACGCGGCAGGAGCGCAGAAACCGCAGTTTACAGGCGGGTAAATGAGGATTTCGAGCACCGCCCGCGTTCAAGATGCCGAGCGCAGTAGCTTTTCAGCAGGTTGTCAGGCGTGGCCGGCCTCGTGGCTGATGCGCGAAAGATCGAGTCCGATCACGTCGGCCGCCCGCTGCCAGCGGTCTTCCACGGCCGGGTCGAATATCAGTTCGGGCGAGGCGGGCACGGCCAGCCAGGCATTGTCGGCGAATTCCTGCTCCAGCTGGCCCGGGCCCCAGCCCGCGTAGCCGAGGGCGATCAGGAAGCGCCCGGGTCCTTCGCCGCGGGCGATGGCCGCGAGCACCGCCTCGGAGGCGCTCACCGCGAGCGAGGCGTTGATCGTCAGCGAATCGGCATAGGCGCCCGGGGCGTCGTGGAGCACGAAGCCGCGCTCCTCCTCGACCGGGCCGCCTGCGTAAACCGGATCGGCGTCCAGCGTCGCATATTCCGTGGACAGATCGAGATTGCGCAAGACCTCGCCCAGCTTCAGCGGCAGGCGGCGGTTCACGACGAGTCCGAGCGCACCGTCGGCATTGTGTTCGCAGACGAGGATGACGCTTTTCGAGAAGTTCGGATCGTCAAGCGAGGGCATGGCGAGCAGCAGTTGACCGGCCAGCGCATTGATCGAAACCTCGCTCATGGGCTTGTGGTCGCCGTGGACGCCGCCGTCGGTGCGTCCGCGGCCCGCAGCTGAATGACCCGGTAGCCTTTCTTGCCCAGGAGCGCGAGAAGTCCGTTCGGCCCGATCATGTGCTCGGCGCCGACCACGACGAAGCAGCCTTCATTGCCGGCGAGGCATTGCTCCAGCGTCGGCAGCCAGCGCCGGTTGCGGTCGCCGAGCACCCGCGCACGGAGGTTCGGATAGGCGGCGAAATCCTTGTCCGCAAGCGCCGCGAGCGCACTCATGTCGCCGTCGCGCCAGGCCGCATGAAGCCGGGCGAGTTCCTGTTCGCTGTGCGACACCTCCTCCAGGGCCTGAAGCAGGAACCGGCGTTGCAGTGCCGGCTTGATGTCGTTGAAGAACTCCAATTGTTCGGTCAAGGTCTCGAGCCCGGTCACCGGCATCTTGCGCTCGCTTGCCTGTAGCGCGAAATGTTGGTCGAGGCCGAGACTGGGAATATAACCGGCGGCGACGAAGCTCGGGCCCGTAATCCGGATCGCGACCAGCCAGGGCTTGAATTGTTGGTAGAGGGCGAGGTTGATTTCTGCCTTGCCGGCGAGCGCAAGCGCCTGCGCCCAGTCCGCGCCCATGACGCCGGCGAGGGTTTGGCCCGACGGCAGCAGGCCGAGCGTTTTGATGGTCTGCTCTACGTCCTGTTCCGAGATCGCATTGAGATCGAGTTCTTCCACCAGGCGGCGGGAACTGCCAAAAGCGGTCCTGAACGGGGCCGGCAGCGGGTAGTCGCTCGTCTTGAGCGCATGCATGGAGCCCGCGAGATAGAGCGTATGGCCCGCGCCGTCGCTGATTCGCCAGAGCGGCAGCGGGTGGGCAGCGGCAGTGAGCGCCGGGATGCAGATCAGCACCAGCGCCAGCAGCGGCGCGGTAAAAGGGCGGCGGAAGTGATAAGAAACAATTCTACTCATGCGCCCATTTTAGCGGCCGGAAGCCTTTCTTGTCGTTACAATGAGCAGCATCCCCAAAGGCCGGATTCTGATGTCTGCGCGCACGCTGTCGCTCACCGATTCGCTCTACGACTATCTGCTTGGTCATTCGCTGCGCGAACCGCCGTTGCTCGCGCGCCTGCGCGAAGGACACGCGGCGGATGCCGCAGGCGAGTATGCAGATCTCGCCCGAACAGGGGCAGTTCATGGCGCTGCTGCTGCGTTTGATCGGTGCGCGGCGCTGTCTCGAAGTCGGCACTTTCACCGGCTATTCCTCGACCGTGATGGCGCTTGCGATGCCCGCCGACGGACAGATTGTGTGCCTGGACGTAAGCGAGGAATTCACCGCGCGTGCGCGTGTGGCCTGGCGCGAGGCGGGCGTGGCGGAGAAGATCGAACTCCGTCTCGCGCCCGCGCGAGAAAGTCTCGCCGCGCTTCTCGCCGAGGGTGCGACCGGGAGTTTCGATTTCGCCTTCATTGACGCGGACAAGGAAAATTACAGTCACTACTACGAGGCCGCGCTGGAACTGTTGCGTCCCGGCGGTTTGATTGCGGTGGACAATACCCTGTGGGGCGGCAGCGTCGCCGATCCTGCGAAAAAGGATGCGGACACCGTCGCGATCCGAGCCTTCAACGAGGCGGTACATGGCGACGAGCGCGTGGACGTGTCGCTGGTGCCGATCGGCGACGGTTTGACGCTCGCCCGCAAGCGCGACGCATGAATCGTCCTCTCGCCGTCATGCGGGAGCGCTACGAACCCGCCACAATCGAGGGCGAGGTACAGGCGCTGTGGGACGAGAACAAGGCCTTTGCCGTGCGCGAGGATGCGAAGCGGCAGAAGTTCTATTGCCTCTCGATGCTGCCGTATCCGAGCGGACGCCTGCATGTCGGCCACGTGCGCAACTACACCATCGGCGACGTCATCGCGCGCTATCGGCGCATGCGCGGCGCGAACGTCCTGCAGCCGATCGGCTGGGACGCCTTCGGACTGCCCGCCGAAAATGCGGCCATCGAACGCGGAATGGCTCCCGCGGAATGGACGCGGCGCAACATCGCCGAAATGAGCGGGCAACTGAAGCGCATGGGTTTCGCGCTCGACTGGTCGCGCGCGTTCGCAACCTGCGATCCGGATTATTACCGCTGGGAACAATGGTTCTTTACGCGCCTGTTCGCCAAGGGCCTCGTCTATCGCGCGAATGCCGAGGTGAACTGGGATCCGGTGGACCGCACCGTGCTCGCCAACGAGCAGGTAGTGGACGGACGCGGCTGGCGCTCGGGGGCGCCGGTCGAGCGGCGCGAAATCCCGCAGTGGTTCCTGAAGATCACCGCCTATGCGGACGAACTTCTGGCCGGGCTCGACGCGCTATCGGGATGGCCCGACGAGGTCAAGACCATGCAGCGCAACTGGATCGGGCGCAGCGAAGGACTGGACATCCGTTTTGATCTCGCCGACGGCGCGGGCGAACCGCTCCAGGTGTTCACCACGCGCCCCGACACCCTGATGGGTGCGACGTATCTCGCGATTGCCGCCGAGCACCCGCTTGCCCGTGCCTGCGCAGAGAACAATCCCGGGCTCGCCGCGTTCATCGAGGAATGCCGGCGTGGCGGCACCAGCGAAGCGGCGCTGGAAACGCAGGAGAAACGCGGCCGGGCGACCGGCCTCGAAGTGCTGCATCCACTCACCGGCGAACGGATGCCGGTTTGGGTCGCGAACTTCGTGCTGATGAACTATGGCACGGGTGCGGTGATGGCGGTGCCCGCGCACGACCGGCGCGACAACGAGTTCGCGCACAAGTACGATCTGCCCATTCGACAGGTGCTCGTGCACGAACACGAACACTTCAACCCCGACGCGTGGCAGAACTGGTACGACGCAAAAGACGAGACGGTGGAGGTTGCACATTCCGGTCACGGTCTCGATGGACTCGCGCCGGCCGAGGCGTTCGAACGCGTCGCCGTTCTGCTGGAGACGGCCGGCAAGGGTGCGCGTCGAACGCACTATCGCCTGCGCGACTGGGGCGTTTCGCGCCAGCGCTATTGGGGTTGTCCCATTCCCATTATTCACTGCCCGCAATGCGGTCCCGTGGCGGTGCCCGATGCGGATTTGCCGGTACTTTTGCCGGAGAACGTGCGCCTGGACGGGACGGCTTCGCCGCTCAAGGAGAACACCGCATGGCTGCATGTGCCTTGCCCGACCTGCGGCGGCGATGCCGAACGCGAGACCGATACCTTCGATACCTTTTTCGAATCTTCCTGGTATTTCGTGCGCTATTGCTCGCCCGATGCCGACGCGATGACGGATGCGCGCGCACGTTACTGGTTGCCGGTGGATCAATACATCGGCGGCATCGAACACGCGGTGCTGCATCTCATGTACGCGCGCTTTTTCTACAAGTGCATGCGCGACGAAAAACTCGTACCGGGCGACGAACCCTTCACGCGGCTGCTGACGCAGGGCATGGTGGTTGCGGAAACCTTCTACCGCGACGAGGGCGTGCGCCGCCGCTGGTACAACCGAACGGAAGTCGAAGTGGAACGCGACGACAAGGGCGCGGCGCTTGCGGCGCGGCTGCGCGCCGACGGTGAACCGGTCGAGTTCGGCGGCATCGAGAAGATGTCGAAGTCGAAAAACAACGGCGTTGATCCCGAAACCCTGGTCGCACGCTACGGCGCCGATACCGTGCGCCTGTTCGCGATCTTCGCGGCGCCGCCGGAGCAGTCGCTCGAATGGTCCGAGGCCGGAGTCGAGGGCGCGGCGCGGTTTCTGCGCCGGCTGTGGCGCCTCGTGCACGCGCACGTGACGGCGGTGCAAGCGGACCAAACGGGCGGCGCCGATTCCGAAACCGCGGCGGCCTTGCGGCGTAAACTCCACCAGACCATCACCAAGGTAACGGACGATTTCGATCGCCGCTACGGATTCAACACCGTGGTGGCGGCGAACATGGAACTGGCGAACGAGCTCGCGCGCTACGAGCCACGCGATACCGCCGGGCGTGCGCTTGTCGGCGAGGCGCTTTCCGCCGTAGTGCGGATGCTTGCGCCGATCGTTCCGCATATCGCGCAGGCATTGTGGCAGGCGCTCGGCGGCGCGGGACTCGTCATGGATGCGCCCTGGCCCGAGACGGATCCGCGTGCGCTCGCAAGCGCGACAGTCGAACTGGTCGTGCAGGTCAACGGCAGGCTGCGCGGGCATGTCAACGTTGCTGTGGACGCGGCGCACGAGGAGATCGAGCGCGCCGCACTCACCGAGGAAAATGTCGCCCGCCACCTGGAGGGGCATACGATTCGTCGGGTAATCGTTGTTCCGGGGAGGCTGGTCAATGTCGTCGTGGCGTAGGTTCTCGTTTGCGGGCGTGTTTGTGCTTGCGCTCGCCGGTTGCGGTTTTCATCCGGTCGGCAGCAGCGGCGAACCGCCGAAGGCCATGCATACGACCTATGTCGAAAGCGGCGAACCCTACGGGAATCTGGAAAATCTTTTACGTCGTGCCGTCACGGCGCGCGGCGATCAGGTCACCGAAAACCGTGACAAGGCGAGGCCGTGCTCGATATCATGAGTACGGGTACAGCGGCGTGTACTTGCGGTGAACACGAACGGACAGCCGTTGGAGTATTCGCTTACCTATCGTGTGCAGTTTCAGTTGCTCGATGCGAAGGGCAACGTGTTGCTCACGCCGCAAAGTCTTACCCTGCGCCGTGATCTCGCCTATTCCGTCAACATCCAGCTCGGCTCTACGCGTCGCACGCAGGAATTGATCGCCGACATGCAGGGCGAGGCGGTGCAACTGATACTTTTGCGGTTGGAAGCGTTGCAGCGCGACCAGGCAGCTGACGGGAGCCGCACGCCATGACGAATTACAAGGGCATCATCTTGCCGGCGGTTCGGGTACGCGCCTGTATCCGAT
>CAWJLN010000009.1:0-498271 GCA_963843735.1 uncultured Gammaproteobacteria bacterium | reverse complement strand
GCGATCGCGAAATTTCCACCACCATGGCACTCGTCAGGCTGGTGACCTCGCTCACGCGCGACAAAAAATTCGGCCCGCGTATCGTGCCCATCGTTCCCGACGAAGCGCGCACCTTCGGCATGGAAGGGCTCTTTCGCCAGATCGGCATCTACTCTCCGGTAGGCCAGCTCTACGAGCCCGAAGACGCCAACCAGCTCATGCGCTACAAGGAAGACAAGAAGGGCCAGATTCTCCAGGAAGGCATCACCGAGGCGGGCTGCATGGCCTCCTGGATCGCGGCGGCAACGGCCTATGCAAATTACGGCGTGCAGATGGTGCCGTTCTTCTTTTTCTATTCCATGTTCGGCTTCCAGCGCTTCGGTGATCTCATCTGGGCGGCCGGCGACATCCAGGCACGCGGATTTTTGATCGGCGGCACCGCCGGGCGCACCACGCTCGAAGGCGAGGGTCTCCAGCACTGCGACGGCAACAGCCACATCTATGCGAGCGTCTTCCCGAACTGCATCGCCTACGACCCGACCTACGGCTATGAAATTGCGGTAATCGTGCGCGAAGGCATCCGGCGCATGTTCGTCGAGCAGGAGCGTGTCTTCTACTACATCACCGCGATGAACGAAAACTACGCCCAACCGCCGCTGCCCGAAGGCGCGGAGGAAGGCATCATCCGCGGCATGTACAAATTGAAGACCGTGGGCAAACTCAAGCGCCGCGTGCAATTGCTCGGCTCCGGCGCGATCCTGCGCGAGGCGGAAGCCGCGGCCGACATGCTCCTCGAAGACTGGCAGGTTTCCTCCGAGGTGTGGAGCGTGACGAGCTTCGCGGAATTGCGCCGCGAGGGCTTGCAGGTCCGGCGCGAGAATACGCACCATGCGACTGCCGAACCGAAGCTCTCCTATGTCGAGCATTGCCTCAAGGGTACGCAGGGTCCGATCATCGCCGCGACCGATTACACCAAACTCTATGCCGACAAGATTCGCGAATTCGTGCCGCGCCGCTACGTGACGCTGGGCACCGACGGCTACGGTCGCAGCGATCGGCGCAAGGATCTGCGCCGCTTCTTCGAGGTGGATTGCGAACACATCGTGGTGAATGCCCTGAAGGCACTTGCCGACGAGGGCCGGCTGCCGTACAAGAAGGTGGCCGAGGCAATCGAACGCTACGGCATAGACCCCGACGCGCCGCCGCGCGAAACGCTTTGAGCGCAGAGAAACGCAACGTGGCCAAGGAAGTCAGGATTCCCGACATCGGCGGCTTCGACGGCGTCGAGGTCATTGACGTATTGGTCGCCGCCGGCGACAAGGTGGCGAAGGAAGATTCGCTGATCACGCTCGAATCCGACAAGGCTGCGATGGACGTACCGGCGCCTTCCGCGGGCACCGTGAAGGAAGTCAAGGTCAAGGCCGGCGACAAGGTGTCCGAGGGCGATGTCATCCTCACCATCGAGGAAGACGGCGGCGAGAGCGCCGCAGAAAAAGATGAAAAAGGTGAGGGAAAAGACGGAAAGCAAATAGGCAAGAAACCGGACGAAGACCACGTCGAGCCCGCCAAGACCGATGAGACAGCGGACGAGTCCGACGGAAGCGTCGACAATGACGAGGCCGAGGAAGAAGCCGCCTCGACTCCAGCGCGCGAACGTGCGGCGCCGACGCCGCCTACCGTGGACGAGGTGTCGCAGGTTTCCGCGCACGCCGGCCCCTCGGTGCGCAAGTTCGCGCGCGAACTGGGTGTGAACCTCGCCGCAGTCACCGGCTCGGGACACAAGGGCCGCATCACGCAGGAAGACGTGAAGCATTATGTGAAGTCGGCGCTGCGCGGTGGCGGCGGCACGGGCCTGCCCGCCGTAGCCGAGGTGGATTTCTCCCGCTACGGCGAGATCGAGCGCAAGCCGCTTTCGCGCATCAGACGCATTGCCGGCCCGCGCCTGCAGGCCGCCTGGATCAACGCACCGCACGTCACCCAGCATGACGAGGCCGACATTACCGAGCTTGAGGCGCTGCGCAAGGCGCTCAAGCCCGATGCCGAGGCACGGGGTGCGAAGCTCACGATGCTCGCCTTTCTGGTCAGGGCCTGCGTTGCCGCACTCAAGGAATTCCCCGACTTCAACGCCTCGCTCGATCCCGACGGCAAAACGCTGATCTACAAAAAATACTTCCATGTAGGTTTCGCGGTGGACACCGAAGGCGGGCTGCTGGTGCCGGTGCTGCACGACGCGGACCGGAAGAATCTGCTCGATATCGCCGCCGAACTGGGCGAACTCGCCGGAAAGGCGCGCAGCGGAAAACTCAAGCCCGACGACATGCAGGGCGGTTGCTTCACCATCACGAGTCTCGGCGGCATCGGCGGCACCGCGTTCACTCCCATCATCAATGCGCCGGAAGTGGCGATCCTCGGTGTCTCGCGCGCCGCCATGAAACCCGTCTGGCGCGACGGCGAATTCGAACCGCGCCTGATGCTGCCGCTATCGCTCTCCTACGATCATCGTGTGATTGACGGCGCCGGCGCCGCGCGCTTCACACGCTTTCTCGCCGATACGCTCGCCGACATGCAAGGCCTGGTTTTCTGAGTCTTTGAAATGAGCGAACCCCTGGAAATCAAGATTCCCGACATCGGCGGCTTCGAAGGCGTCGAGGTCATTGACGTATTGGTCGCCGCTGGCGACAAGGTGGCGAAGGAAGATTCGCTGATCACACTCGAATCCGACAAGGCGGCGATGGACGTGCCTTCGACACGGGCGGGAACGATCAAGGAGATCAAGGTCAAAACCGGCGACAAGGTCTCCGAGGGCGACGTCATTGCCGTCCTCGAGACCGACGACGAGAAAGACAAAGACGCGGGCGAGAATAAAAAATCCGCCGCGAAGAAAAAAGAAAAACCGGAAGAAGCCGGCGAAAAAGCAGACACGGAAACCGAAGATCAATCCGAGCCAAAGCAGAAGGAAAGCAGCCAGGGCAAACCGTCCGCGCAAAAGGCCGGAAAGAAGAGTGCCGAATCCGCAGACAAGCGTGCGTTCGAGGATGCAAAAAAACGCGCCGATCTCGCCTGCGAAGTGCTGGTACTTGGTTCCGGTCCGGGCGGCTACACCGCCGCCTTCCGCGCCAGTGATCTCGGCCGCGAGGTGGTTCTGGTCGAGCGCTATGCGAGTCTCGGCGGCGTCTGCCTCAACGTCGGCTGCATTCCGTCCAAGGCACTGTTGCATGCGGCCGAAGTGATCGAACAGGCACACGCCATGGAAGAGAACGGCGTCGCGTTCGGCAAGCCGACCATCAAGCTCCCGGGCCTGCTCCGGTTTAAACAAAAGGCCGTGGACCGGTTGACCGGCGGGCTCGTGCAACTGGCGAAACAGCGCAAGGTGAAAGTGGTTACGGGAAACGCATGCTTCATCTCTCCCCATCTCATCGAAGTGGAAACCGAGGGTAAAAAGCAAAGCATCGCCTTTGAACAGGCGATCATTGCTGCCGGCTCCGAAGCGATGCGTCTGCCCGAACAGCCGGACGATCCCCGCATCATGAATTCCACCGACGCGCTCGAACTCGCCGACATCCCGAAGAAACTGCTCGTGGTCGGCGGCGGCATCATCGGCCTGGAAATGGCGCAGGTTTACGCCGCGCTCGGCGCCGCGGTCACGGTGGTCGAACTCACCGGGCAACTGATGCCCGGCACCGACCGCGATCTCGTCAGGCCGCTCGCGAAACGGTTGACCGAGAAATTCGAGGCCGTTCATCTCGACACGCGGGTCGCCGAACTCAAGGCGCAGAAGAACGGCATTAACGCGCGCTGCATCGGACCCGACGGCGAATGGAGCGGCATCTTCGGGCGTGTACTGATCGCGGTCGGACGCCGACCGAACGGCCACGCCATCGGCGCCGAGGCGGCGCGCGTCGCCGTGGACGAACGCGGCTTCATCGTGACCGACGGACAAATGCGCAGCAACGTCGCGCATATTTTCGCGATCGGCGATATCGCCGGCCCGCCGCTCCTCGCGCACAAGGCGAGCCACGAGGGCAAAGTTGCGGCCGAGGCCGCCTGCGGCAAGAAGAGCCGCTTCGATGCGCGCGCGATTCCCTCGGTCGCCTACACGCATCCCGAGGTGGCCTGGGCCGGGCTCACCGAAACCGAGGCGAAGAAGCAGGACGTGGCCGTCAAAAAAGCGGTCTTCCCGTGGCAGGCCAATGGCCGCGCGCTTACCCTGGGCGTGGATTCCGGTTTGACCAAGCTCCTGTTCGACAAGGCAAGCGGGCGCATCGTAGGCGCCGGCATCGTCGGGCCAAACGCCGGCGAACTCATCGCGGAGCTCATGCTCGCGATCGAGATGGGCTGCGACGCCGAAGACATCGCGTTGTCCATCCATCCGCATCCGACGCTGTCCGAAAGCGTCGGCATGGCCGCCGAAGTCGCCGCCGGCACCATCACCGATCTTTACCTTCCGAACAAAAAATCGTGATCCCGTGCACCGCGTTCAGATCCTTCCTTGCCGCGGGTTACGAAGCCATTCGACTCTAAGATCAACCCATGCTTGAAATGCGCCCCAACTGCGAATGCTGCGACCGCGATCTGCCGCCGGATTCGACGCAAGCCATGATCTGCACGTTCGAATGCACGTTCTGCCGCGACTGCGTGGAAAATCGTTTCCACGGAGTCTGTCCGAACTGCGGCGGCGGATTTTCCCCGAGACCCGTAAGGCCGGCGCATCTGTTGTCGAAGTATCCGGCTTCCGGCAAGCGTGTTTACAATCCCAAGTGCGCCGAAATCCACAGGCATCCGGTCCGGCCGTGAAGTCGAACTCGCTATAATCTTCCTGTCCTTCCGGCAGCCGAATAATGCCGACGCACTCCGGCCATCATCAAGATCTCGCCGAACTCGCCCGCGGCACGGCGGATATCCTCAAGCGCGAGGAACTGGACGCGCGCCTCAAACTCGGCCGTCCGCTCGTCATCAAGGCCGGCTTCGACCCCACGGCGCCGGATCTGCACCTCGGCCACACCGTGCTGTTGAACAAGATGCGCCAGTTCCAGGAACGCGGCCACGAAGTCGTCTTCGTGATCGGCGACTTCACCGGCATGATCGGCGATCCGTCTGGACGCAGCGCCACGCGCCCGGCGCTCTCGCCGGAGGAAATCGCCGCAAACGCGCAAACCTATGCCGAGCAGGTCGGGAAAATTCTCGATCTCGAAAAGACGCGCATCGCACGCAACAGCGAGTGGCTTGCGAAACTGGGCGCAGCCGATCTACTACGTCTAGCCGGCAAGATGACACTCGCACGCATACTCGAGCGCGACGACTTCGAAAAGCGCTACCGCGCGAACGATCCGATCGCGCTGCACGAACTTCTCTACCCGCTGGTGCAGGGCTACGATTCGGTCGCGCTCAAAAGCGACGTCGAACTCGGCGGCACCGATCAGCGTTTCAATTTGCTCACCGGCCGCCAGCTGCAGAGCGCCCACGGTCAGGAACCCCAGGTGGTGATGACGCTGCCGATTCTCGAAGGGCTGGACGGCGTGCAGAAGATGTCCAAATCGCTAGGCAATGCGATCGGACTCACCGAGCCGCCCACGGAAATGTTCGGCAAGCTGATGTCGGTGTCCGACGACATGATGTGGCGCTATTTCGAGTTGCTCTCGGCACGCTCGCTGGAGGAAATCGCAAAGCTGAAACGCGAGACGACGGACGGACGCAATCCGCGCGACGTTAAATTCCTGCTCGCGGGCGAGATGACCGCACGCTTCCATGGCGAAGCCGCTGCGCGCAAGGCGCAGAAAGAATTCGTCGCCCGCTTCGCCCGCGGCGAGCTGCCGGAAGACATGCCCGAAGTGGAAATCGCGGCAGCGCTTCCGCTCGCGAAACTCCTCAAGGAAGCGGGACTGGTGCCGAGCACCGGGGAGGCCAACCGCATGCTGAAACAAGGCGCCGTGCGTGTGGACGGCGAGCGCGTCGAGGATCGCGAACGGATATTGGCCGCAGGAACCTACGTAATCCAGGTCGGCAAACGCCGCTACGCCCGCGTCAAAATTTCCTGAAATCTCCGCCCATCCGCCGATTCCCGACTAGGGGCCGCCCGGCACCATGCCGTCATCCGAGCTGCCGGACACCATACGGCTTTGCATCTCGGAGGCATCGAATTTCTTTAAAGTCGAATTCGTAGGATTCGCCACCGTACCTGACTCGTTCTTGTAAACGGTGATCTTGAGTGAATCAAGTTTTATATTCTTCAGCGTCTGCGCATCATTACCGACAACGGGTGTCCATTTCACTATAAGCCCGCTCATGCGCCGATCCACACCCAGCTCCCGTCCGCCGGCAAAAGTCAGCCGATCCGGCGCCAACAGCGCTCCAGACCTGAATACGGATCCCCCCTTCAATGCCAACGCAGAAGAGAGGTTCCCTTTGGCGTCGAGTACAAATGCAAGAGATTGACGATTGTCACTTGACTCGGTATTCCCGTAGATGCATACACCACGGTCTGGCATGGAAATGACGTCGTATGGATTGAACCCATCCACATAGCGATAACGCGCGGCCGTCTTGACCTCGCCCTGGCGGTCAAGGCGGACGATAATGGCCGCCGATTCGCCGCTCGGCATAGACTGTTGTGCAACGATGGCCGGACCGCTGCCGAGCGTTACGAAGCCGACTGGGTATTCCTTGCCGCGGATATGTATTATGGAAATATCCACGGGTTTGCCGTCCGTCGAAAAACGGAACAGAACAATATCACCGACGGACGCATCATACCCCGCAACCATGATGTTTCCATTCGACAACTGCGAAAGATACAAGGAGAGTGTCGGATCCTGCCGGCTGCGCATGAACTTGAACCAACGCTCATTCCCATCTACATCCAATACCAGCACAGAACCGTACCATTTCCCATTAAGCACGCCCGAACCCGCCAGTGCATAGCCTCCGTCTGCAAGACGGATTGCGTCCGAGAACGCGCTCCATGACCTTATGTCGCCGATGAAAACTGATCCGCCCCATTCCGGCGACCCTTGGGGGTTCAGCTTCTCGTAAATGGGCTTTTCGAGTTTGGCCGCAAAATTCGTAATGATCGAGTTCCCATATAACAGTGCTCCGCCGTCCCGGGTAGGCAGCAACCCGTTCGTCTTGGTATAAATATCGTTTATCTGATAACTTCGTGCCCAGGATATTGCGCCGTTCGCCGTGGTGCGGATGACGATGGGATTTATCCGCGCCTGCGTTTCATTAGCAAACCCGAGGTCACCGCTGTACCAGCAATTCCGCGCGCGATCACAGGAAACATGATTGAAGATTCCCTGATTGTTCCCGTACACGTACGCCATGTCGAGACCTCTGGCGATATCCGCCTTGTCGGATACGGGGATGAGCGTCAGGTGATCGGCTAACGGAGGAGTTGAAGAGCACCCCGCAAGACTGCAATAAATAAAGAACGACAAAGTGCAAAAAAATGTTCGGATCGATTTCATCGTTTCCTCCCTGGATTGTCGGCAATCAAGGCGGCGAAGACGGCTCGCCACGGCCGGGAAGTTCTTCGCGCAACAGATCGAGCAATCTGGCTTGCACGCGGCTTTCGAATTCGGGCGTCATCTTGAACACGATGCCCGCAGTCATCGCACGCGCCGATACCGCCTTTACGGTGGTGCTCATGGTGCCAGGCGGAAGCGTATAGACGTCGGTTCGGTTCGATGTGCCGTCGTCGTTGGTCTGTACGAAGAAGGGCAGAAAGCCGATGCCGTCCACGCCGACAATCCCCTGGTAATCACCCAGGAACAAGCCTTCGGCATTGGGCGCAAGATCAAAATCGAAGGGTCCGGAAACGAGGCTTTCACTCCAGTTTGCGCCGTCGCTCGACTGGGTCAGCCAGTAGTCGGTCGGCAAGGTGTTGGAATCCGCAGTATCGTCGCGAAAGTCATAGTAGGTGACGCCGACCGCGCCGTTGCTGCGCACGGCGACGGCGGGCTCGAAGGCCTGCACGTTCGGATCGCCGTTGATCTCGATCGGCGCCGACCAGCTGAGGCCGCCGTCGCCCGAGCTGCTGAGCAGCACGCCGTCACGCACACCTCCCGAAAAGCGGGCGTCCTGCCAGACGACGAACAGTTCTCCCGTGGGTCCGGCCGTAATCTGGCCGAGAGATGCACCGCTGCGAATCTTCTGACCCGTTTCGGGATCGGTGGTACCGACCGCGTCAATGTCGGCGATCGCGATCGGCGGCGACCAGCTCTGGCCGTGATCGGTCGAGCGCACGACGGCCATGAAGGCGTGCGGACTGCCTTGGAAGGCATTGTCTATTTCGGTGAAAAAATCCACGACGGTACCGTCGGGAAGCACAGCGATCTGATTATTGAGCGTCTGATTATTTGTCCCTGGATTGTAGAGCGTACGTGCGGGCTCCCAGGTCGCGCCGCCGTCGGTCGTGCGCGCCATCGTAGCAGCGCCGGTATTCGAAGTGGTGAGCCGATCCCAGACGGCATAGACATAGTTGGAGTCATTCGGATCTGCGGTGATGGATTCCTTGTCGTTGAATGCGTTGGATCCGTCCAGGATAAGCGTCGTCGGATTGCTCCAGGTCTGTCCGCCGTCGGCCGAACTCACCACCAATACCGAACTGTCCGAGCCCGACTGGAAGATGAAGCCATCGAAGGAGATGGAGATCGCGTAGGCAATGCCGCTCGGTGAGATCGTCACCCAGGGATCGGAGGCACGGGCGTAGTCGGCGCCGTTTCCGGCATTGCCGCCGGCGCAGCGCGACACGAGAAGAGGCGTGTTGTTCCAGGTCTGGCCGCCATCGAAGGAGGCGCCCGCAACGAGACCGTGGGCGCCACCGTCCGACCAGCGATCCTGCTGCCAGACGCCGACGATGTTGGCGGAATTCGCCGGGTTCACGGCGACGAAGGGCTCGACCTCGGCGTTCTCATACAAGACGCTGCCTTGCATGCCCCCGCCACAGTTGGAAGCGAACGGCGAGGCTGCCGACACGCGCACGAGCGAAGAGGAAGGCGGCGGCAAGGGCGGCGACGGCGGCGTGGACGACGAAGAGCCTCCGCCCCCGCAGGCGCTCAAAGCCAGTGCGCTTACCAGAACCGATGCCGGGATGAGGTCAAAAGCTATTTTCGACGCCATTGATACTCCTCCTATCGAGGATGGACGATTCATGCCGCAAGACGCGCTTGCTCAACACTGCCATCATTCCGCATTACCGTCCCCGCAGCAGGTATTTCCCCTGCATCGGTTCCAGCACGCAGCACGCGATCAAGCTTACCACTACAGCAACACCCACAATCCAGCTCCACCCGTTCGTGCCGAGCGGGAGCCAATGCAAACCGTAAAGCAGGGATGCGAGCGCGGCCAATAGATACAAAGGGCCGGTGTAGAAACAATGCCGGCGGCCGCAGCGACGCGCGTTGGCGATACAAGCCGCACCTGCCACGGTGAAACCGCCGGTCCAAAGCGCGGTATGGACAAGATTGCCGGTGAACGAGCCAACGATTACCAGTAACCACGGGCCGCACCACAGGAACAGTGTCGCCCACCACGACTGGAGCAGGTCTTTGCGATTACTGGTCTCGTGGTCCGGCATAAGCCCGTCGTTCGTCACTGCCCGGCGCACAGCATGAGTTACGGAAAGTTTACGCTTCTTCCGAAGCCAAACGGGCGAGCGCCGCGACGACCTCGTCGCTGGTGATGAGATCCATCGCACGCGGATCGCGCACGCGCGTGCCCCAGGGCACTTCATCCACCGACTTGCCGAGGAACTCGCGCACGGCGTCCGGGTAGTGGTTCACCCGCCACGGCCGGCTGAGATAAGGCCCGGCGCGATCCGCGTTCGTGCTCGCATAAAGCCCGATCACGGGCGTGCCGACGGCGGTCGCCATGTGCGCGGGACCCGAATCGGGCGTGATCACGGCGCGGGCGCGGGCGATCAGCGCGAGCAGTTCCTTGAGCGACGTCTTGCCTTGCAGATTCAGGATCGGCACGCGGCTCGCGGCAACGATGGCACGCGCCGCCTCGGCCTCTGCCACGCTCGCGCCGCCGGTCACAATTACCCGCCAGCCAAGTTCGCGCACGGCGTAATCGCAAACGGGTCCGTAGCGTTCGTACGGCCAGTTGCGCCAGTTGCGGAAGCGCGCGTTGGCGCAGGGGCTCAGGATCAGCGTGGGCTTGTCGTCGGGAATGATCTCCCTCGCGCGCGTCTCGGCCTGCGGCGGAATCGGGATATTCCATTCCAGGCGTTTTCCCATCACACCAAGCGCACGGGCGAAGCCGAAGAAGCTGTCCATCACGTGTTCGCGCGGCACATGTGGAATCCGATGCGTTGTGAACAGCCACTGGAAATCGTGCGCACGCTCGCGATCGAAACCGAGCCGGATCGGCGCGCGCAGACAGCGACTGGCAAGACTCGCGCGCAGCGACATCTGCATGTGCAGCAGAAGATCGAAACGCCGTCCGGCGAGCCGGCGGCGCAAATCGCGATAAGCTAGCCATCCTGCTGTCTTGTCGAAGGGAATGAACTCGATGCCGGAAACGTCGCCGATCAGGCCGGCCTCCGTCTTGCCGACAATCCAGGTGAAGTGCGTCTTGGGCCAGGCGGCGCGCAGGGTGTTGACGACGGGCAGCGTATGACAGACGTCGCCGAGCGCCGAAAGACGCAGCACGCAAACCCGTTCGGGCGGCGTGGAAAAGTCGAGAATGCTCATGCGCCTTGATCGTACCGACATTCCGGGCGGCTTCATCCTAGCCGATGCCGAACTCTCACCCGCCTCCGACTGGTTCGACCCGAACTACTGCAAGGATCACGGCGCGGGCGAAGCGATCGGGGGCGGACGAGGTCTCGCCGTGAGCGCGGGGCCCGGCGGACGCTGGGTGCTGCGCCATTATCACCGCGGCGGCCTGCCCGGCCGTCTCATCGAAAACAGCTATTTCTGGCGCGGCGACGCAGCGACGCGCCCCGTCCGGGAACTGCGCCTTCTGGCGCAACTGGCGGAGAACGGCGCGCCGGTGGTGCGTCCGGTCGCGGCGCGGGTGCTGCGTTCGGGCCTGCGCTATCGCGGCGACATTCTCACCGTGCGCGTGATGAATGCACGCACGCTCGGCGAATGTGCCGCAACACTCGGCACCGAGGACTGGGCGCAAATCGGCGCGGCGATCCGGCGCTTTCACAACGCCGGCGGCTGGCACGCCGATCTCAACGCCCACAATCTGCTGCTTTCGCCCGACGGTGTCTTTGTCATTGATCTCGATCGCGGCCGCCTCGTGCCGCCCGGCACGGCACAGCAGCAACGCAACCTCGACCGCCTCGAACGTTCCCTCAGCAAGCTCGGGTTGTTGCCCGCCGCCTCAGACGGCTGGCAGGCTCTGCTCAATGCATACCGGAACTCGCACCCGACGACGTGATAGGTGCTGGACCAATGTACTTGTCGAGAAAGGCCAGGATTTCGTTCCACGCCTTCTCGCGGTGCGCGGGCTGGTAGAAGCCGTGGCCTTCGTTGGTTTCATATAAAGTCTGGAGCGGCGTGCCGTTCTTCTTGATCGCAGCCACCATTTCGTCGTAGCCCTTCACCGGCGCACGCACGTCGCGACCGCCGTGCAGGAGAAACACCGGAATTTTTAGTTTGTCCGCGTTATATGCAGGCGAAAAGGACTTCAGTTCCCTTGAATCGTGACCGAGTACGGTTTTCAGATACAGGCGTCCACTGGCATGGCGCGAAACGTCGCTTGCGCGCGATTCCATGGTGAACATGTCATAAACACCGTCGTAGCCGATTGCGCAACGGTAGAGATCGGGGAAGCGTTCCGGACTCATCAGCGCCGCATAACCGCCGTAGCTCGCCCCGAAGATGCACACCCGCCCGGGGTCGGCGAAGCCCTGCTTCACCGCCCAGTTCACGCCGTCGGCGAGATCGTCCTGCATGGTGTCGCCCCAGTGGCGAAAGCCGGCCTTCAGGAACTTGAGGCCATAACCACCCGAACCACGGTAATTAAGCGCCAGCACTGCATAACCATGGTTGGCAAGAATCTGCGTGGCAACCGAATCGAAATCTGTGGGATCAAACCCCCAGTCGGTGCGGATGCCGTGCGGACCGCCGTGCACATAGACAACCATTGGAAGATTCTTTGTCGCTGCGCCGCGCGGCAAAGTGAGATAACCGTGGATCGTAAGTCCGTCGCGGCTCTGGTAACTGATCGGACGCATCGGAGAAAGATCATCCGACTTGATCCAGGGCACTTGATGAAACAGAGGAACAAGCGAGGGTTTTGGCGTACTTGAATAGAGATAGAAAATTGGCGATACATCGTCTCCCCACGCTTCAACTACCGCCTGCTTGCCGTCCTTGGTCCAGCTCGTAATTTCAATCTGTACATTGGGCAACACGCGGCTAAGTGCCGCCAACAACTGTATTCGTGGGGCTTTTGGATCGAGCGCAAGCGTTTGCAGTTCGCCCGGCATGATGCGCAGACCCACAAGATTATCGCGGGAAAACGATTCGATGAACGGGGTGTAGTCAGGAAATTCACCGCCAACGTCCACCGTGGGATTGGCATAGAGGAGGATCTTTTTGCCAGTATCGAAATCGTAGCGATAGAGCCCCATCGTCTCGGCCGGATTGTCCGCCCAGTATTCGACGTATACAGTCTTGTTATCCGGTCCGAACATGACCGGCCCGCCGTTTGCCACCGCCGCCGCAGCTGCCTTCCCCGACGCGACGATCGAGCTGACTTCCTTCCAATCCATATTGCCGGTATCACGGTAGAAAAGCTCCGGCCAACCGGTTTTTTGGCTCGTGCCCCAAGCAAGACGAACGTTGCCGTCGTGATCGGCAAGCAGGCCGCCGCCCGCAACTGGGCTCTGTGACACCTTATGCGAGGCTCGCGTGTACACATCGAGCCAGTATGCTGTAGCCCTACCGCTATAATTTGCTCCGAATATGAGAATGGCCCGGGGGTTTTTGGGCAAAATATCAAGCAAACCGAGAAACCCTCCCGTGAGCTCCTCCTGATGAGCGCCATCAACGTTAACGGCAAAAAGTTTGCCGGTAGAGTAGGGATGATCAAATCCCCCGTACTGCATGGCAGTTGAAGCTGCCACTCGTTCGTTGTTGACCCAAAAAACACTGCCGAAAATTTCGTAATCGGTAAGACCAAATTTTGCCGTCACTTTCGGTCTTCCCGTCACCACCGAACGAGTGGGCAAGATCGCTAATTGATATTTCCCGCTGTTCTTCACCGCGGCAACGACAGCCAAGTGCTTGCCGTCGGGGGAAATGATGACGCTCCGGAATTCCGGATGGCGGATAAAGTCCGCGACCGGAAGCGTACGCGCCGGCGCGGCGAGGGGGAGAACGAGAAGTAAGGAAACGGCAAGCAGCGGGCGTATTCGCATCATGGCGGTCTCCGGAATGGCTTGGTAACCGAACTTTACCCGCTCAACCCGGCTTCAGGCAAGTATTCAGCCCTTCTGGAGCGCGTAGATGGCGCTGCGGCGGGCGGCGATCAGCGTCCCGGGCGGCGCGTAAAGGCGGACGTACTTCTCGATCCCCTTCGAGATTGCCCCGGCGATATGCTCGCGAAAGGCACTGCTCGCAAGCTGGCGCTCTTCCTTGCGGTTCGAGATAAAGGCGGTTTCGACCAGGATCGAGGGGATGTCGGGGGATTTGAGTACCGCGAACGCTGCGCGCTCCACGTCGTCGCTGTGCAGCGGTATCACGGCGTTGATCCTGTCCATTACATCGCTCGCGAGGATCATGCCCTGGGCGATGCTTCCGCGCTGCGAGAGCTTGACAATCGTCGAGCGCACTACCGGTTCCTCGTCGTCGAGCTTCACGCCGCCGATCTCGTCCACCGCATTCTCGCGCTGCGCAAGAATGCGCGCGGCGACGCTGGACGCGCCATGTTCGGAAAGCACGTACACGGTCGAACCCTTGGGATAGTGGTAGGGCGAAGAGTCGGCATGGATCGCGACAAACAGGTCCGCGTGCGCCGCGCGCGCGATCTTGCGCCTTCCGCCGAGACTCACGAAATAATCGCCATTGCGGGTGAGCACCGGCTTGACCCCCTTGACCTTGCTCAGCAGCCGGTACAGGTCTTTCGCGATCGCCAGCGTGACGTTCTTTTCCATCAGGTGGTGCGGGCCGATCGCACCGGAATCATGGCCGCCATGGCCGGGATCAATGGCGATCACCATGTCGCGCAGCCGCTGCGGACGAGAATCCGCCGCCGTGATCACGGGAGCGGCCGGACGGCTGCCCGTGGCGGCCTGTTTGCCGGCACCGAGTGCGATAATCAGCTCCTCGCCGCCGGCGCCGCGCCGAAGAAAACTGCGCGGGTTTATGGGATGCGCGAGATCAAAGACCAGCCGCTCGCCCCTGCCGTCAAAGCGGGGCGCCGCGCGTACATCGCGGATCAGCGGATCGTTGCCAGCCGAGAACCGGACTCCCTGCGCGGCGCGGGCGTTGAGAAAATCCACCACCACCCGGTCCGGGTGCGCCAGAGTAAAAACGCGGTATTGAAGCGCTTTCGGCACTGAGACGACGGCTTGGCCCGTCGCAGGATTCCAGGTGAATCCGGTTATCGCTCCATCGGTGCCCGTCGCGGCGGCCGGAGCGACCCCTCCGGCAAACAATCCGCATGCCGCCAACAGCAAGGCACAGGCCCGAAACGCCGGCAGATAGCGATGAAATTGCGGTTCGGCCATTCGTCCGACTCCGGCTTCGACCCCATAAACATGGCACAACCGGACGAAAAAAGCAAGTAAAACTCTAGTTTTTATATAGGCCTACGGACAATATCTAATTATTAATCTCATAAAATCGCCGTATTTACGGCCGACGGAAGCGCTTGAAGCGATCATGGCTCCAGAGATATTGCGCAGGCACGCGCCGAATGCCGGCTTCGAGCACGGCATTCACGCGGGCGGCATCCGCACTGGGATCGCCGCTCGGGAAGTTCTCCAGCGGAGGTTCCAGGCGCAGCCGATAAGCGGCCCTGCCCGGCAGGCGTTCAACGAAGAACGGCAGCACCGGGGCACCGGAGGCCGCGGCGATCCTCGAGGTGGCCGTATTGGTCGGCGCCGGGACGCCGAAGAAAGGCGCCTCGACGCCGCGTGCGCCGAGATAGGCCTGATCCGGCGCATACCAGGCCACCGCACCCGACCGCAGTGCGCGCAGCAACGCGCGCAAGTCGCTGCGCTCGATCAGACCGCTGCCGCGGGAGAGACGGCCCGCACGAATCACCCGATCGAACACCGGATTCTCGTGCTGCCGGTACACGCCCAGGGTGGGATGAAAGGCCGCAAGCATCTGTGCGCCGATTTCGAGCGTGGTGAAATGCGCGGTCAGGAGCAGCGCGCCGCGCCCCTCGGCGAGCGCCGCCTGCAAGTGATCCAGACCTTCGACATGCGCCCGCCGCAGAAGCCAGGGCGTCGGCTTCCACCAGCCCGCGGCCGATTCCACAACGGCGATCCCCAGGGATTCGAAATGCTCGTCGAGCAGGCGATGGCGATCGGACTCGCTCATTTCCGGGAAGCACAAGGCGAGGTTGGTGGCGGTAATCTCGCGCCGGCGGCGGGCAAGACGCCGTGCGATGCGACCAATCAGGCGCCCGAGGCCAAGCTGCATCCGCCAGGGCAGCCGCACGATGAGCGCAAAAATGCCGACCAGTCCCCAACTGGGCCAGTAACGCGGCGCATAAAGTTTGAAAGCGGACATCGTGCGCATTTTAGCCACCGGACGCGACGGGCCTGTGCTACGATTCCCGCTCAGGCGCGCGGGACCCTCCTATGCAGTTGAACGTCCCCGACTTTTCCGGGCGGCGGATTCTGGTCGTGGGCGACGTCATGCTCGACCGTTACTGGTCGGGCGCGACCGAACGCATTTCTCCGGAAGCGCCGGTGCCCATCGTGCATATCGGCACCGTGGAGGAACGTCCGGGCGGCGCCGCCAACGTGGCCGTCAATCTGGCGAGCCTCGGCTGCGATCCGACCCTGCTCGGCCTGACCGGACAGGACGCCGAGGGCGAACGTCTGGCCGGACTCATCTCCACGCTCGCGATCGGCAATGCGCTCATCGCCCGCCGCGAAGCGCCGACAGTGACGAAACTCCGCGTACTCGCGCGTCATCAGCAACTCATCCGTCTCGACTTCGAGAGCGGCTTCGACGCCGAGGCCGCCGCTGAACTCGCCCGCTGCTTCGAGACGGCGCTGCCCGGCCACGCCGTCGCCCTCGCGTCGGACTACGCGAAGGGTGCGCTGGACGGCATACCGAAACTGATCGCCGCCGCACGCGCGGCCAAAATACCGTTACTGGTGGATCCGAAGGGCCGCGACTTCGCCCGTTACAAGGGCGCCTGGGCGCTCACGCCCAACCGCAAGGAATTCGAGACCGTCGTCGGCGTCTGCAAAGACGACGCCGAGCTCGCGGAACGCGGCGAGCGGCTGCGCCGGGAACTCGATCTCGCCGCACTCCTGATCACCCGAGGCGCAGAAGGCATGACGCTGCTCGCTTCGGGCAAGGCGCCGCTGCATCTGCCGACGCATGCCCGCGAAGTTGCCGACGTGACTGGCGCCGGCGATACCGTCATTGCCGTTTTCGGTGCCTCAATCGCCTGCGGGCTCGCGGCCGAGGAAGCCGCGACGCTCGCCAACATCGCCGCCGGACTGGTGGTGGCGCGGGTGGGCGCAGCCAGCGTCACGCCGATGGAACTCCGGCTCGCGGCACACGCGCATGGACGCGGACTGGCGGACGAGTCAACGCTCCTCGCACTGGTTGCCGGGGCCCGCGCACGCGGCGAGCGCATCGTGATGACCAACGGCTGCTTCGATCTTCTGCACGCGGGCCACGTGCGTTATCTCGCCGAAGCGCGCGCGCTCGGCGATCGTTTGGTCGTCGCCGTGAACGACGACGACTCCGTGCGCCGACTGAAGGGTTCCGATCGCCCGCTTGTGCCGCTCGATGATCGCATGAGCGTGCTCGCCGCGCTCGGCGACGTGGACTGGGTTGTGCCTTTCGGCGAGGATACGCCGGCGCGTCTGATCGGGGAAGTCCTGCCCGACGTGCTGGTCAAGGGCGGTGATTACCAGGCCGGAGAAATTGCCGGTGCCGACGCAGTGCGCGCCGCAGGCGGCGAAGTGCAGGTATTGCCGCTGCTCGAGGGGCGCTCGACTTCCGGAATCGTCGAGCGCATCCGCGAACCGCGTTGAATCTCGTCCGCAGCACCTACACGACAGCGCTTCGCCTTGCGACTCCGGTCCTGCTCGCGCATTTGGCAAGGCGCACGCGGCACCAGACCGGCATGCAGGACGACTGGCGTGCGCGTCTCGGTCTGATCGAAGCCGACGATCACCGCCCCGTCTGGATTCATGCCGCCTCGGCGGGCGAAATGCAGGCCGCCCTTCCCCTCGCTGCCGCGCTCGCACCGGCGTATCCGCTGCGCCTGAGCGCCTTCACCGCAAGCGGCCTCGCCCGCGCCCGAACAAGCCTGCCCGGCATCACCGCCACGCTCGCGCCGCTCGACCTGCCGGGCGCCTGGCGCCGTTATTTCTCGGCCACGAACCCGCGCCTCGCCGTTCTGCTCGAAAGCGAACTCTGGCCGAATCTGCTTGCGGCGGCGAGACGCCGCAAGTTGCCGGTAGTGCTTGCGAGCGCGCATATGACGCCTGCCGCCGCGCATCGTCTCGGACGTTTCCCCGCATCCGCGCGGGAGATGCTCGGCGGACTCGCCGGCGTGCTTGCGCAAGACGATGCAGACCTCGAACGCTTTTACGCTCTGGGCCTGCCGCGCGAACGCGGCTGTGTGACCGGCAATCTGAAAGAGGCGCAGGCGATTTCGGCGACGGCTGAAGCGCGCGGCCGGGCGTTGCGCGCCGGCGCGCTTGCGGGACGCAAGGTCTGGGTCGCGGGGTCGGTGCGCGGCGGCGAAGAGGCATTTATCGCTGAAGCGGCGGATAAGGTTCGCGCGCAAATACCCGAGGCGGTCGCACTTGTCGTCCCGCGTCATCCCGAACGCGCGGCAAGTTTTATTGCGGCCCTTGCCGCGCGGGACATTCAAGCGCTGGATTGGGATGCACTCGTCGGCGGCGAAGCGGTTCCCGCCGGTGCCGTGGTGGTGGTGGCGAAACTGGGCGTGCTGGATGCGCTTTACGCCGCCTCCGATGCCGCCTTTGTGGGCGGCAGTTTCGCGCCGCTCGGCGGTCATAATCTGCTGGAACCGGCGCAAGCCGGCGTGCCGGTGTTAGCGGGACCCAATCTACGCAACGTAAGCGCAGCGGCCGAGCGGCTCGATGCGGCGGGAGCGCTCACGGTGGTGCGCGATGCCGAGGCGCTTGCCGCGAGGCTCGCCGCGCTGCTCGGTGATCCGCAGACGGCGCAAAAGATGGGTGCGGCGGCAAGGAGTGTTGCCTCAAACCCCGAATCGCTGGCCGCAACACTCGCCGCGCTCGCGCCCTGGCTGTGACATTGTTCGTTTCGCACGCTACACTTATTTCCCCGCATTAAATTCATATCGTTCGGGAGACTCGCATGAAATCGTTGTTTGCAGCGCTGGTTCTTATGTTTGGCGCAGGGGCGGCGCTCGCCGCAACTCATCCCTTCAACGTGCACGATCTGGTGATGATGGATCGGGTGAGCGATCCACAACTCTCGCCGAACGGATCGGAAGTCGCATTCTCGGTGCGCGAAACCGACTACGCCGCGAACAAGGGCGTTATCAGCGTCTGGGTGCTGAATCTGAACGATGACGGCGCCAAGCCGCAGAAACTCGCAACGGGTAACAGTCCGGGCTGGTCGCCGGACGGCAAGACGCTCTATTTCCTGTCCGGCAAATCCGGCACCGAGCAGCTCTGGCGTGTGGCCGCCACCGGCGGCACGCCGGAACAGGTAAGCGCGCTGCCGCTCGCCATCAACAATTACCGACTGTCGCCGGACGGCAGTCACGTGCTCCTCTCCATGGACGTGTTCACCGATTGCAAGGACATCGCCTGCACCAGGGCGCGCCTCGATGCGCGCGCCAAGGACAAGGCGACCGGCCGCCTTTATACGCATCTTTTCGTCCGCCACTGGAACCAGTGGATGGACGGACGCCGCTCGCAACTGTTCATCGCGGCACTCGACGCCGATGGCAAACTCGCGGGCGAGCCGATCTGGCTGACCCGCGGCCTCGACGACGACATCCCCTCCAAACCCGGGGGCGACAATACCGAGTACGACTTCTCGCCCGACGGCGGGACCGTGTATTTCGACGCCCGCCAGGGCGGCTCCAGCGAAACATGGTCCACCAACTTCGACATCTACTTGGTGCCGGCTGACGGCTCCGCCGCGCCGAAAAATCTCACCGCGAAGAATCTCGCCTGGGACGGTTTTCCGCTGGTCTCGCCCGACGGCAAGACGCTTTACTACCTCGCGATGAAAACACCGGAATTCGAAGCCGACCGCTTCGCCATCGTGGCGCGCGATCTTGCCAGCGGCAAGACCCGCGAAGTGGATCCCGGCTGGAATCATACCGTCGGGCCGCTGCAGATTTCCGCCGACGGCAAAACGCTCTACACCACGTCCGACGACTGGGGCAATCATGCGCTCTTCGCCGTCAACGCGACGAGCGGCAAGGTGAGCAAGCTGGTAAGCGACGGCACCGTCACCGGCTTCAGCGCGGCGGACAATCGTCTGGCTGTGGCACGCCAGGACTTCAAGCATCCCACCGACATATACCTGGCTGATGCGAACGGCAAGAATTTCCACCAGCTCACCCATTTCAATGCCGCGCGGCTCAATGACATCGCGTTCGGCGACTACCAGTGGTTCACCTTCAAGGGCTGGAACGGCGACACCGTGCAGGGCTATGTGATGCAGCCGGCAGGCTACGTGAAAGGCAAAAAATATCCGGTGGCGTTTCTTATCCACGGCGGTCCACAGGGCGCCTGGACCAACGACTTCCATTACCGCTGGAATCCGGAAACCTACGCCGGCCAGGGCTTTGCCGTGGTGACGGTGAACTTCCACGGCTCCACCGGCTACGGTCAAACCTTCACCGATTCCATTTCTCGGCACTGGGGCGACCGTCCGCTGATTGATTTACAGAAGGGCTGGGCCGCCGCGCTCAAAAATTACCCGTTTCTCGACGGCAACCGTGCCTGCGCGCTCGGCGCGAGCTACGGCGGCTACATGGTCTACTGGATCGCCGGCGTGTGGAACAAGCCGTGGAAATGCCTGGTGGATCACGACGGCGTGTTCGACACGCGCATGATGTTTTACGCCACTGACGAACTCTGGTTCGAGGAACACGAAAACGGCGGCCCACAGTATGCGGTGCCGCAAAGCTACGAGAAATTCAATCCGCTAGACCACGTGAAGAACTGGCGCGTGCCGATGCTCATCATCCACAGCGCGCATGACTACCGCATCCCATTGACTCAGGGGCTGGGCGCCTTCACTGCGCTGCAACGCCTGGGCATTCCGAGCGAATTCCTCACCTTCCCGGACGAAACCCACTTTGTGTCCAAACCGCAGA
Organism: uncultured Gammaproteobacteria bacterium; assembly: GCA_963843735.1. Classification (GTDB taxonomy): domain Bacteria; phylum Pseudomonadota; class Gammaproteobacteria; order JAKDMP01; family JAKDMP01; genus CAWJLN01. The sequence continues at coordinate 477,802 of CAWJLN010000009.1, read as the reverse complement.
ACAGCGTGCAGTGGCACGACATCGTGAACGCCTGGATCAAGCGCTGGACCGCGCCAAAAACGCCATAGCCTCTCGCAGGCCTTTCATAAAAAACGGCGGCCCGAGGCCGCCGTTTTTGTCAACGGGACAGAATCGAGAATCGGGTTACCGCAAACCCCCGGCGGTCGCGGAAATCGGCGTCGGCACGGTTCCTGGAACGCTCGCGCTCATGGCCCCTGGCGCCGTCGCGGACCCGGGCGCCTGAAGCCAGTTGTTCAAACGCTTCACGTCGTCCGGCGTCAATGTGCCGGCAGCCTGTTCGAGCTGCAGCACGGAGACGAGATAGGTGTAGCGAGCGTTGTAATAGGATTTCTGCGACGTGAGAAGCGTGGAACGCGAGGTTAGTACATCGAGCGTGGTCTGCGTGCCGACCTTGAGCCCTTCCTCCGTCGCCTTGAGCGAAATCTGCGATGCGGCGACGGCTTGCCGCGTCGCCTGCACCTGGGCGATGCCCGAAAGCACGGCGAGGTAGGCGTTACGCACGTTCTGCTCGACGGTGCGCCGCTGGGCGATTTCGGCGGCCATCGCCGCATCGGCCTGATACTGGTACTGCTTGACGGCCGCACGCGTGCCGCCGCCGTTGAAGATATTCCACTGCAGCTGCAAGCCGATCTGGTTGTCGGAACTATGACTGCTGTCGGGAGTGTTGATCGGCGGCGGATTACCCTGCACGTTATAAGACGAACGTCCCGTACCGGAGGTGCGCACATGCTGCAGCACGAGGTTCAGGTTCGGCATGTAACCGCCCTGCTGCTGCGAGACCTGGTTGTCGGCGATCTTCTGGGCGAACTGCGCCGAGGCGAGCGTCGGATTGTCAGCAAACGCCTTCGTGACCCAGCTCTTCACATCCTCCGGCTGCGGCGGCGTGAGCGGCAAATCCCGGCCCGGCGCCTTCAGATCGGGCAGGTATTCGCCGGTGATCGCCCGCAGGGCTTCGCGCGCCTGCGCGAGAGATTGGCGATCCACGATTACCTGCGCCCGCGCCTGATCGTAGGCCGCCTCGGCCTGTCGCACTCCGGTCACGGCGATGAGCCCCACCTTGTACTGCTGCTCCGTCTGCTGATACTGCTTGTTGAGGGCCTTCTGATTGCCCAGATCGGCATTCAGAAGATCCTGGGCATTGAGCACGTTGAAGTAGGCCTGCGCGACCGTGACCATGAGGTTCTGCATGGCGGTCTCGTAGTCGGCCTGCGCCTGGGCGACCGTAAGATCGCCCCCCCGGATCGCCTGGAACTGCTGCCAGTTGAACAGCGTTTGCGTGAGTTGCGCGCCCCACTGGTCGTTGCGATCATTGGAAGAACTCTGCACCGGGACCACGTTGGAACCGAAGAAGCTCAACCGATCACCGGAATTGTTTTGCCAGGTGCGGCTGGCGGTGAGATCAATCGAGGGAAACAGGTTTGCCCAGGCAGCAGGCTTCGCTTCCTGCGAGGCATTGCGGTTGGCCATGGCCTGACGGAAGGCAGGATCGTTTTGCGTGGCCAACTGCCAAACCTGCCACAGATCGGTGGCATGGGCGGCGGGGACTGCGAGACCCAGGGCGCAGGCAGCGAGGAGGATGCGGGGCAGCATTCAAGACACTCCCAAGGTGTTTTACAGAACTATAACAGCAATCAGGTCGAATCGCAAGCGGTTCGACCGCTAAAACCGAAACCGGCGCGGCACGGACGCGCCGGCAAGCGCGGGCACCACGGTCTCGAACTGGCCTTCGTGGCGACAGTCGTCCGCGCCGACGCGGGTAACGAGCTCGACCCGCATCGCGGGTGCCTCGCCGATGATCCACAGCAGTCGCCCGTTCAGCGCCAGGCGCTGCGTAAAGCCCGGTTCGCGCACGGGCAGCGAGCCGGTCACCACAATGACGTCCCAATCGGGGCCGTCGGGCACAAGCGTATGCGCATCCTCGCAGGCCAGTTCAACACTGCCGAAACCTTCGGCCGTCAGCGTTTCGCGCGCGGCTTGTACGAAGTCCTCATGGATGTCCACACTACGCACCCGCCCACCGAGTGCGGCCAGACAGGCCGTGAGATACCCGGTGCCGGTACCGACTTCGAGTACGCGCTCGCCTGCCTGCAGCTGCACCGCCTGCAATATGCGCCCGTGCACGCTCGGCTGGAGCATGATTTCGCCGTGGTCGATCGGAATTGCCGAATCCGCGTAGGCGAGATTCCGGTAGCGCGTCGGCGTGTAGCGCTCGCGCGGCAATTCGGCCATGACGCGAACGACCTCGGGATCGAGCACCGACCAGCCGCGGACCTGCTGGTCCACCATCTGCCGACGCGCGACTTCCAGATTGATTTCAAGCATCGTCGTTCCCGGACGGGACATTCAAGGCCACCTATTATCCCAGATCGGCAGGAGACACGAGGCGACGGAGCCGATCGAGGTAGGCTGCATCGTCGGGAGAACGGTTTTCGCGCTGCGCTTCCCACAGCGTTTCGGCAAGACATTCAATCATCGCGTGCTCGGCCTCGTGTTCTCCACGCGCCGCGGCAAGCGCGGCACGGATCGCGCGCAGGCCGGGCGGACGGTCTATCGCCAACTGCTCGCGGATCGCAATGTGCAGCCCGAGATGCAGAAAGGGGTTGGTCCGCCCGGCCTCGGGCGGAAACTCCGCTTCCAGCGCCGCTTCGCCGCTTTCGATCAACGGCTGATACTCCGGATGCTCGGCGATCGTCTCCGCGATCCGGCGCTCCTGTACCTCGAGTGTCTCGCCGTCGCGCGCCTTCCGCCAAGCCGCCGCATACTGGCGCCGGATTTCGCTGCGTTCGTTCGGAAACATGCCGTCTCGACTCAACAATGCTTGTCACATTGTAGTGGCGCCACGTCCGCGCCTTATTCCATCGTCTTGTGCGGATATTCGCAAAGATCGTTAATCAGACAGCGCGGGCATTCGGGTCGGCGCGCCTTGCACACGTAGCGGCCGTGCAGGATCAGCCAGTGATGGGCGCCGAGCCGGTATTCGGCCGGCGTCGTGCGGGTAAGCCGATCCTCGACCGCGCGCGGCGTCTTGCCTGGTGCGAGGCCGGTGCGGTTGGCGACGCGGAAAATGTGTGTGTCCACTGCGATCACCGCTACACCGAAGGCGGTGTTGAGCACCACGTTCGCGGTCTTGCGCCCGACGCCGGCAAGCGCTTCGAGTGCCGCGCGATCGCGCGGCACTTCGCCGCCGTGCTTCGCGATGAGTTCCTTCGCCGTAGCGACGATGTTTTTCGCCTTGTTGTTGTAGAGCCCGATGGTCTTGATGTACGGCTTGAGGCCAGCGACACCCAGCCGCGCGATTGCCTCGGACGTGTTCGCCTTGCGGAAGAGCTTCGCCGTCGCCGCGTTCACGCTCTTGTCGGTCGCCTGCGCCGAGAGAATGACGGCGACCAGCAGCTCGAACGGTGAACGATAGACGAGTTCGCTCGTCGGATCGGGTTCCGCCTTCGCGAAACGCGCGAAGATTGCGCGCCTTTTCTTCGCGTTCACCGGTTTGCCGCGCGGCGCGCGCGTGCCCGTTCGACGGCGGCGGCAATCTCCGCGCGCCGGGCGGCGAAATCGTCCGCATCGGCGCTGTCCAGTTCGCGCTTGCGCCGTCGCTGCGCGGCAACGAGACGCGTCTGATGACGCGTGTAGCGTCCGCCAAGCTCTCTTGCCCGCAGCAGGAGCCGTTCGCGCGCCGCAGCGATGGCATCGAACGGCGGATCGAGGCGGCGCTGCGCCTCCGCTTCACTTTCGACGGTTTCCAGTCGGATGCAGTCCACCGGACAGGGCGGAATGCACAGACCGCAGCCGGTGCAGGCGGCCTCGATCACTTCGTGCAGCAATTTCGGCGCGCCGACGATCGCATCCACCGGACAGGCCGGCAGGCACTTGGTACAGCCGATGCAGACGGCTTCGTCTATGCGCGCGACGGTGGCCGGCTCAATGCCGCCGACGTCGGAGTCGAACGAAAGCGGTTTCGTCTTTAACAGTTCGGCAAGGGCATTGAGGACGAGCGTGCCGCCCGGCGGGCAGCGGTTGATCGCGGCCTCGCCCGTGGCGATTGCTTCGGCGTAGGGACGGCAACCGGCGTAACCGCAGCGTCCGCACTGGTGCTGCGGCAGCAACGCATCAATCGCATCGGCATTGGAGATCACTTCACCTTCATGCCGGGCTCGGCGCCAGCGTCAGGCGAGACGACGAAGATGTCCTTCCCGCCGGGGCCGGCGGCTAGCACCATGCCCGCGGACACCCCGAAGCGCATCTTGCGCGGCGCGAGATTGGCGACGACTACAACGAGCTTGCCCAGCAGTTGTTCCGGTTCGTAGGCGGCCTTGATGCCGGCGAAAACCTGGCGCGTTTCGCCGCCGAGATCCACTTCGAGACGCAGCAGCTTGTCTGCGCCCTCCACGTGTTCGGCCTTCACGACGCGGGCGACACGAAGATCAAGTTTCGCGAAGTCGTCAATGGTGATTTCCTCTGCAATCGGTTCCATGTTCGATACCTTCTTCGGTTGTGCACCGCCGCGCGAGGTGCGCGACGTTTCCAGCATGGCGGCAACGCGCTCGGGATCAACGCGTGTCATGAGATGTTCGTAAGGGTTGATGCGATGACCTGCGGCAAGCGGTTTGTCCATGTCCGCCCAGGCGAGCGGTTCGACGTTGAGAAACGCTTCCGCCTTGCGCGACAGTTCCGGCAGCACCGGCTTGAGCGCGATCGTAAGCTGGCGAAAGGCCTCGATCGCGGCCGAGCAGGCGACATGCAGACGCTTGCCCGGCTTGGTCTTGCCGGCGCGCGCAAGTTCCCAGGGCTTCTCGCCGTCCCAATACGCATTGATCCGATCAGCGCATTCCATGATGCGGTTCATCGCGGCGCCGAAGGCGCGGCGCTCGTAGTCATTCGCGAGCGCTTCGCCGATCGCCGCGGCATTCGAATGATCGGCTGGCTCGTCGCCGTCAGTTCGCCGCCGAAATGCCGGTGCAGGAAGCCGGCGCTGCGGCTGGCGATGTTGACGTACTTGCCGACGAGATCGGAGTTGACGCGCTGGACGAAGTCCTCGAAATTGACGTCTATGTCGTCAACGCCCGCTCCAAGCTTGGCGGCGAAGTAGTAGCGCAGCGGCTCGGCATCCAGATGATCGAGCCAGCTGCGCGCGTTGATGAAAGTCCCGCGCGATTTCGACATCTTCTCGCCGTTGACGGTCGCAAAGCCGTGCACGAAGACCGCACTCGGCGTGCGCAGCCCGGCGCCCGCAAGCATCGCCGGCCAGAACAGGGTGTGGAAGTAGGTGATGTCCTTGCCGATGAAGTGATACAGCTCCGTTCCCTCGCGTTTTGCCTTTTCGGCGTCCCAGAAGGCATCGAAATCGATTTCCGGATTCCGGTTGCAGTAGTCGCGGAAACTCGCCATGTAGCCGATCGGCGCATCCATCCAGACATAGAAATACTTGCCGGGCGCGTCCGGAATCTCGAAGCCGAAGTAGGGCGCATCGCGCGAGATGTCCCAGTCCTTGAGTCCCGCCTCGAACCATTCGTCGAGCTTGTTCGCTACCGCGCGATCCACGTGCGGATGTCCGCTGCCCGCGTCGCGCCCGCGCGTCCATGCGCGAAGCATCGTCTCGAAGTCGCCTAGTTTGAAAAAGAAGTGCTCGCTCTCGCGCTCGACCGGACGCGTGCCGGAAACAACCGAAACCGGATGCTTGAGATCCGCCGGCGAATAGGTCGCACCGCAGTGCTCGCAGGCATCGCCGTACTGATCGGGCGTCCCGCAGTTCGGACACGTACCCTTGACGAAACGGTCGGGCAGAAACATCCCGGCCTGCTCATCGTAGGCCTGGCGGATCGTGCGCCGCGCAATGTGCCCGCCTTCGCCGAGTCGCCGGTAGAAAAACTCCGCGAATTCGCGGTTTTCCTGTGAATGCGTCGTGTAGTAATTGTCGAAGACTACATGGAAATCGGCAAGGTCGCGCCGGTGTTCCGCGTACATCCGCTCGACGAGCGCTTCGGGCGCGACGCCTTCCTCCCGCGCACGCAGCATGACCGGCGTGCCATGGGCATCGTCGCCGCCGACGTAGTGGCAAACGTGCCCGCGCATCTTCTGGAAACGCACCCAGATATCGCTCTGGATCGCCTCGACCATATGCCCGAGGTGCAGCGGCCCGTTGGCGTAGAAGAGCGCATTGGTCACCAGCATCCGGCGGGAAGGCCCTTCGGCGGGACTCGGAACAGGCATGATCGGCTGCGCTACGGAATGGGCGTAGTGTGCCACATCGGCACGGCGTATTGCCTGCAAGCTCTTGAAAAGACGAAAAGTTTATTTTCCGGCTTGCGAAGTTGCACGGTGCAAATCATTCCTGCCGGAAGATTTCCCATGCGCAGACTCCTTCCCCGTTTTGCCGGCGCCGCGGCGGCGCCCTATCGCTTGGTAAGCGTAACGGTGGTTTTGAAGTCGTACCGGACGTCTTTCGGAAGCGGCGTCTTCAGGCAGGCCGTATCGGGAGACGGACTGAGCGCGCCTGCAAGCGCATCAAGCGCCGGCGGTCCAACCGCGGCCACGCCGAAATAAAGTCCGATGTGCGGATAGCCCGGCACTTCCAGGAAGCGTGCTTGCGGCGTTTTTCCCGCCAGCGAACGCACGGCGGCGGCGGGTGAAATATCGTCCTTGCCGCCGGCGACATAGAGTACGGGCGCACGGATATTCGCGACCCTCAAGTCCGGATTCGAGTCGGCGAGATTCAGACCTGTCTTCTTGTCGGCGATTTTGAGCGCCTCATCCAGCTTCTGCCTGCTGACCATTTTGGACAACGAGGGCATGAAGTCGTGGCCGACTCCGCGAATCGCCGTTTTGAGATTCACGAAGGGCGCGACCGCCACCACGGCGCCCACGCGCACGTCGTTCGCCGCCGTATCGAGCGCGATCGTCGCCCCCTCGGAAAAACCCACCAGGGCAAGCCTGCCGATCACCAGCTTGCGCGCATAGAGTGCCGAAATGAGCTGGGTAACGTCGCGGTGTTCAACGAGGCCGTAGGTGACGTATTTGCCACTCGACTCCCCCTGACCGCGCAAATCCACAAGAATGACGCGGTAGCCATGATTGGCAAAGTCGAGCGCGTAGCCGAGCAGAGTCTCCTTGCTCTCGCCCCAGCCCGGAAGCAGGATCACGGTGCCCGTCGCGCGGCAGATGGGAAGCTTCGGAACGGCTTTCTGCAGCATGTGCTGCAGATACCGTGCCACCTCGGCGCTGCTCATGTCCTTTGGTAAATCAATTCTGGCGTTATGAATACGCCATTCGAGCACCAACGATTTGGGCTTTTTCTTCCATTTGGCGATCGCGCTGAAACCGTAATTCCGCGGCTCGATGACGGCAAACGCAAGCTTCGCCGGCGGCGGTCCTACGGGAATCGCGTATTGCTCCGAGTAAAACGCGCGCGAAACTTTGCCAAGAAACCCCGGTGCCGGTTTGGGATGCCCGCCGTTGGGCGCATTGACAATCTTGTCAGCCACGTAACCGGCGCTGATGCAGCCGCCGAGCACAAGCGTGCCGGCAAGGAGAATGGGATAAACAACCATTCGACGTGCGTTCACAATTTTCGCGCCTTTAGCTTCGCGTAGCCGGCGGCGCGGGGCGTGGCAGGCAGATCAGTTCCTGAAGACGGGCGAGCCGCAAGATGAGTTCCTTGGCATCGCGCGCAAAGCTTTCCCGCTCCGCCTGCAAGCGTCCGGCACGGGCGGTGCAGCGGGCGGCGCGCAGTAATGCAGCGGAGCGGTGATACTGCACATGTGTCTCCAGCAGCGAACGCAGCGCCGGCAGATGAGAGAAGTTTTGCCGCCCCTCGCCGTCCAGCCAATGCGTCAGCGCACATTCGGCGATCCCCGCCGCCGCCGGCGGAAGGCCCTGCCCGAGCAGTCCGGCAGCGTGACGGCGATGACTGATCTCGGCGTACAACAGGGGCAGAATGGCCGCATTTGCCCGCTTCCCCGCCCACAATCGCCAGGCGGCAGGGGTTTGCCAGCCGCGCAGCCAGCCGCGGAAGTCCGCATCGGGCAGCGGCGGCGTCAGCGCATAGCCCTGCAAAACTTCGCAACCGAGGCGAATGAGCATCAAACCGTGCAGCACGGTTTCCACGCCTTCGGCGAGTATGTCTATCCCCAGCAAACTGGAACTCGTCACGGTCCCCGCGATCACCGCCATGTTGCGCGGGTTGGTGGGAAGATCGCGCACGAAATGCTGATCCATCTTGATCCGTGTGACCGGCAGACTCTGCACATAGGTAAGCGAGGCATGACCGGTACCGAAATCGTCCACCGCCACCCCGATGCCGATTTCGCGGCATTCGGCGAGCACGCGGCGCGCATGTTCGAGGTCCGCCAATGCCGCCGACTCGGTAATTTCTATCTCGAGCCACGCAGGCAAAAATCCGGGTTGCCGCGCAAGCGCTTCGCGCAATTGCCGCACAAAGCCGTCGGATAACAGATGCCGGGCGCCGATGTTGACGCCTAGCGTTAAATCGAGTCCGCCGCGCCGCCACTTCGTTGCCTGCGTCAGGCCTTCGTTGAGAACCCAAGCACCGATGTCGTTGATAAGCGGCGTCTCTTCGGCAACGCCGATGAATGCCGCGGGCTGGCGTATTTCCCCGGCATTGCCTTTCATGCGGATCAGCGCTTCGGCGCCGGTCACGGTCGGCGGATCGTTGCGCGCATCCAGTTGCGGCTGGTAATACAAAACGAAGCGGTCTTCGCGCAGCGCCACGCGGATTGATTCCGCGATTTCGTCTCGCATCTCGCTACCGTCTCCCGTCGGCGGTTCGCGGGAATCCGCCCGGGCAGCATCGGTCCGTTGTGTCGGGTCGGACTCGCGATTTTGCGGACGAACGCCGGCGAGGCCGGCAGCGACCACGGCGGCATAGGCGGCGATCGCCGCGCATATGCGGGCATCGAAATAATCGCGACGATCGGCGTAGAACACAACCAGCGTTTTGCCGTCATCAATACCGGCGAGTACGAACGGTACCGCAAGCGCGGCGCAGGTCCGCGGGCGCCAACCCAGGATGCGCGCAAAAATGCCCCGGCGCATGCCGGGAATGCGCTGCCGGACGGGCTGCCCACTCGCGAGCGCACGCTGCGCGGCATGGCGGCCCGGGGGCGGGCGGGCGCCGTCATTCAAACGCTCGGCCCAGCTGCGCGTCGGCGCCAGCGTGTAATCGGGGCGCGTCTCGCGCAGATTGGCGGCATTTACCCAGACGCAGGCGCCACGCAGATGGCTGGAAGCGGAAACCACGGTGTCGGCAAAGCGCGTGAGAACGGCCGCGGGCACCGCTTCAGCAAGCAGCGTGGGCACGGCGGCAAGCAGCGCATCGGCAAGCCGCAGGCGTTCGGCTTCGGGATCGAAACCGCGGCCGCGCCTTTCCTCTGCGGCCGCCTCAGGCATGACCCGCACCCGCTCCGAATAAATCGTTGACACCGATTGTCATTGTGTCCTTTACCTCATCCCGCGGTATCGGTTCCGGGCGATGTAACGGTGCGACCGACGCTTATCTTTGCGCCGCTTCGAGAATGGCGGTCACGCCCATGCCGCCGCCGGTGCAGATCGAGATCAAGCCGCGTCCGCCGCCGTTCTCCGCAAGTAACTTCGCCAGCGTCGCCACGATGCGCGCGCCGGTGGCGCCGAAGGGATGTCCGAGCGCGACGCTCCCGCCGCACACGTTCATTTTCGCCCGGTCGAGTTCGCCCAGCGGTTCGGCGCGGTCCAGTCTGCGGCGCGAAAAGTCGGCATCGTTCCAGGCCTTGAGTGTGCACAGCACCTGCGCCGCGAAGGCTTCGTGGACCTCGAAAAAGTCGAAGTCGCCGAAACCGAGTCCATTGCGCGCGAGCATGCGCGAGATGGCATAGGCCGGCGCCATCAGGAGACCGTCTTCACCGGCATCGCCGTCCAGAAAGTTCACCGCCGACACTTCACTGTCAACAAGCCAGGCCTGGATCGGAAGTCCGCGTTCGCGCGCCCACGATTCGGAGGCGAGCAGAACGCCGGCCGCGCCGTCCGTGAGCGGGCTCGAATTGCCGGCGGTAAGCGTCGCCTGCGAATCGTGCGCGAATACGGGCCGCAGTTTGGAAAGTTTCTCAAGCGAGGTGTCGGCACGCACGTTATTGTCGCGTTCGGCGCCCGCGAAGGGCACGACCAGTTCGCGGTAAAAACCCTCGTCCCAGGCTCGAGCGGCATTGCGGTGGCTCGCGAGCGCGAGTTTGTCCTGCGACTCGCGGCTCACCTTCCAGGCACGCGCCATCAGCTCGCAGCTCTGACCCATCGAAAGCCGCGTATGCGGCTCGACCACGCCCGGTGTCTGCGGTTTGAGATCGCGCGGACGGATGCGGGAGAGCACGCCCAGACGCTGCATCAACGTTTTCGCGCGGCCTGCTGCGAGCACCGCGTGGCGGAAACGGTCGGCGTATTCGAGCGGCATATCGCTGATCGAATCCACGCCGGCGCCGATGCCAACCTCGATCTTGCCAAGCGCTATCTTGTCGGCGACCCTGAGGCAGGTAGAAAGGCTTGTGCCGCAGGCACGCTGCAAGTCGAAGGCGGGGGTATCTCGCGCGAGGCCCGAATCGAGTACGCTTTCGCGAGTGAGATTCCAATCGCGCGTATGCTTGAGCGTTGCGCCGGCAGCGACGTCGCCGAGCCGTTGCCCCTGAAGCTCGTAGCGCTCCACCAACGCACGCATCACGGCGGTGAGCATGTCCTGATTGCTCGCCTCCGCGTAATGCGTGCCCACGCGACAGAAGGGAATGCGCAGCCCGCCGACGACGGCCACCCTGCGTGCCTGGGAATCACTCATACCGAACTCCACGAGATACCTCGCTCCATCCTGCCACATTCCGCCCGGTAATGGCGCGCGGTGCCGGGCCGAGGCCTGCGCAGCAGGATCTCCTGCCACGGTTTTATACTACGGTAATGCGCCTGTTCGACGACCACGCAAGCCGCCGATGGGAAGCGGCGACGGCCTTCGGCTCCTACGGAGAAGTGCACCTGATCTTCTCGCGCATGGACGAAAACGAACTGCGCACCTCGATCCTGAAGGCTGCGACCCTGCGCGAGGCGGCGCGGGAACTGGAGGCACTCACGGACGAGGCGCTGCGCGATCTTCTGGACAAGGCGGAGCCCTGGCAGGGATGAGATTCGCGCCCGGCATCGCGTTCCTCTGTCTGCTCGGCACCATCCTTGCGTCTGCCGCGACAAACCGGACCTTGCAGTTGCATTCGCCGGCCTACCGAAACGGCGGCGCCATCCCCGTACGCTACGGTTGCGCCGGCGCAGACGTTTCGCCGCCGATTAACTGGTCCGGCACGCCGCCCGGTACGCGCAGCTTCGCACTCGTTCTCTACGACCGCGACGCGGCGGATGCAGGAAACCCGGAGCTGCCCTGGGTGCATTGGCTGCTGTACGACATCCCGGCGAAAGTTCACGGACTCGCCGAAGACGCAGCGAAAAATCCACCGGCGGGCACATTGAACGGCGAAAACAGTTGGCGGCGCAGCGGCTACGACGGCCCCTGTCCGCCAAGCGGAAGCCACCGCTATGTATTCATTCTGTACGTGCTCGACATCGTGCCGGCAAATCTGCATGCGCCCGGTATGCAGGCCCTCGAAGCCGCCATGCGCGGGCATATCCTTGCCGAGGCGCAATTGACCGGCGATTACGAAAAGCCCCGCCGAGACTAGGTACTCCACGTATCCCGCCCTCGCCGCAGGCAAGTTTGATGTTACGCGGAGTTTGCCGAATGGCTGCGCGCGCGCCGGAAACAAAAGTGCAGAAATCCGGTTCGCGTTCGTTAACGTTAGAAGATCGCCGGCCGCGAGCCGCCCAACATCCGCCGATGAACTTATAATGGGCGGCCGATCTCCCGGGCGCGTATCGCGCCGGGTTTGCAACACTCAGCCATCCCTTTTGTTCGCGGAAGCAAAGACAGGATTATGGACAAGCATCTCATCAGGCGGCTCGCGATTCTCGCCGTCTTTCTGGTCATACTCTTCGGCGCCATTTTCGGCTGGCGCGCCATCGTCGCCGCCAAAACCGAGCAGGCTTTGGCCGCTGCGCCGCCGCAACGAATCGGCGTTTCCGCAGCGACCGCGCAACGAATCTCCTGGTCCTCCCAACTCCAGGCGACGGCGAGCCTCAAGGCCGTGCAGGGCGTCATGCTCACCCCGCAGCTTGCCGGCATGGTCACGGGTATTCATTTCCACTCGGGCGACGCGGTCGAGAAAGGCCAACTGCTGGTGCAGCTCAACGACGCCACTCAGCGCGCGCAACTGGCAAACGACGAAGCCGCACTCCAGCTCGTGAAAATCAAACTCGCCCAGCAGCGCACCCTGTACAAACGACACAACACCAGCCAATTGAACTTCCAGAACGCGCAGACGGACTACAGTCAGGCGCAGGCGGCGTTAAGTTCCGATCGGGCGACCATCGCCAAACTCCAGATCCGGGCGCCCTTCGCCGGGCATCTCGGCCTGCGCCGGGTCAGCCTCGGGCAATACGTGGACACCACCATGCCGGTCGTGGACTTGCAGCAGTGGAATCCGATCTACGCCGAGTTCCAGATTCCGCAGCAGGATCTGTCCAAATTGAAGAACGGCCAGAAGGTTGCGCTGAGCGTCGCCGGCCTCGCGGGACGCGACTTCGCCGGCACGCTCACCGCGATCGGCGCCCAGGTTCAACCCGGAACGCGCAACGTCGAAGTCCAGGCGACGTTCGATAATCCCGATGGCGTTCTGCGCCCCGGCATGTACGGAGAGATCACTGTCGAGACGAGCCAGAGCCGACAGGTATTGACCGTGCCCGAGGCGGCGATCACCTACAACACCTACGGCAGCTATGTGTATGTGATCGAGCAGGGCGCCCAAGGATTGAGCGCGCAGCAGCGCATCGTGCAAACCGGCGAGTCACGCGGCGGCAAGACGGTGGTGATGGGAGGTCTCAAGGCGGGTGAGCGGGTCGTCAGCGCCGGACAAGTCAAGCTGCATCCCGGTGCGCTGGTCACCATCGTCGCCTCGGCGACAAGCGCGGCTGCACCCGAGAGCGGCTCGTGAGCGAAGGGCGCGGGCGCTGGACGGATCTGTTCGTCCGCCGGCCGGTGCTGGCAATCACGATCGCGTTCCTGGTCGCCATCCTCGGCCTGTTCAGCTTCTTCAGCCTGAAGACGCGCGAGTACCCGAATCTCACCAGCACCGTCATCTCGGTCAGCACCTCCTATCCCGGCGCGAGTCCGCAGACGGTGCAGAGCTTCATCACGCAGCCACTCGGGCGCGTGCTCGGCCAAACGCCGGATCTCGACTACGTATTGTCTTCGAGTTCGCAGGGCTACTCCAAGCTCACGCTTTACATGCGGCTCAATACCGATCAGGCCAACGCGCTCGCCAGCGTGCAAACCGAAATCACCCAGGTTCAGGACCAGTTGCCCGCGAACAGCCATCCGCCCGTGGTCAACGTCTCCGCCGGCCACCAGACCTCGCTCATGTACCTCGCCCTTTACAGTCCGGGCAACGTAATGAACCCGTCCCAGATCACCGACTATGTGATCCGCAACGTGCAGCCGCTCCTGCAGACGGTGAACGGCGTCTCCCAGGCACGGCTGATCCCGGGCGGTGGCGGCAACGGCAATACGCTCGCCATGCGCGTGTGGCTCAACCCGCAGGCGATGACTGCCTACGGCGTGACTCCCGCCGACGTCGAACAGACCCTCCAGACGCAGAACGTGATCACCGCGCTCGGCACCACGCGCAACCAGTTCGTCGCCGTGCCCATCGGCAGCAACCTGAGCGCCGACAGCGTCGCCACCTTCAAGCAACTGGTGGTCAAGACGGTGAGCGGCACGCCGGTCTATCTGGATCAGGTTGCGCGGGTGGAACTCGGTGCCGAAAGCTACGATTCCAACGCCTACTTCGACGGCAACCCGGCCGTGCTGATCGGCATAGACACGACGCCGTCGGCCAATTCGCTCGACGTCGCCCGCGGCATCCAGCAGCAACTCGTGACCGTGCGCAAGGACCTCCCGCCGGGACTCAAGCTCGGCGTGCCGTTCAATACCGCGGACTTCATCCATTCGGCGATCAGCGAAGTCATCACCACCATCGGCATCACGCTCGGCGTGGTGTTGCTGGTGATCTTCCTGTTTCTCGGATCGCTGCGCGCGCTCGCCATTCCCGCCGTCGCGATTCCGCTCTCCATCCTCGGCGCCGGCATCTTCATGCAGGCTTTCGGCTACAGCCTCAACCTGCTCACCTTCCTCGCCTTCGTGCTCGCGATCGGCCTCGTCGTGGACGACGCGATCGTGGTGGTGGAGAACGTGCACCGGCATGTTGACGAAGGCGAATCCGGCTTCGTCGCCGCCGTCAAATCCGCGCGCGAACTCACGCTCCCGATCATCGTCATGTCCACCACGCTGGTCGCGGTGTTTCTGCCCGTTGCCTTTTCAGGCGGACTCACCAGCATCCTGTTCACCGAGTTCGCCTTTACCATCGTGTTCAGCGTGCTGATCTCGATGATGCTCGCGCTTACGCTTTCGCCGGTGATGAGCGGCTGGCTGCTGCGCCCGACGCCGGCGCGCGGACTCACGCATTTTCTCGAGACGCGCTACATGATGCTGCGCGGCCTGTACGAACGTTCGCTCACGAGTTTCTTGCGCTATCCGGTCATCGGACTGATATTCACCGCCGCCATTCTCGCCAGCCTGTTCTTTCTCTTTACCGGCGTGCGCAGCGAACTCTCGCCGCCGCAGAACGTGGGCGTGGTCTTCGCGCTTGGCACCGCCAACCCGAACGTGAGCCCCGTGCTGCTCACCCGCGAGAGCAAGCAGGTGCTAAAGGTATTCGACAGCTTTCCGGAAATGAGGCATACGTTCATGGCCACCGGTTTCAATCCCGGCGGCGCCGGCACCAACGGCATGTTCGGCGGCATGAACATGCGCCAGGACAAGCACACCGCGAGCGAAATGATCGCGCCGGTGCAGCAGGCGCTGAGCAGCGTGGCCGGCCTCCAGCTCTCGGTCTCGACGCCGCCGCCGCTGCCCGGCTCCACCAGCCTGCTACCGATTGATTTCGTCATCAAGGCGGCGAGCGGATCCTACGAACAACTTGATCAGGTGGCCGAGGCGGTGCTTTCCAAGGCGCTCGCGAGCGGCAAGTTCGCCTTCCTGCAGAAGGATCTCAAGATAGACCAGCCGCAGTACCGCCTCGTCGTTGACCGTCGGCTCGCCGGCAGCCTCGGCATCACCATGGATCAGATCGGCGCGGCCCTGCAGCCGCTCCTTTCCGGCGGCTGGGTCAATCACTTCACGATGCAGGCCTACGCCTATGAGGTCATTCCCCAGGCACCGGACACCTTCCGCGGCAACCTCGCCAATCTCGCCCAATACCATGTGCGCGCCGCCGACGGCAGCCTGATTCCGCTATCCACGTTGGTGCACTTCGAAACCCGCACCATCCCCGAATCGCTGCCCCAGTTCAACCGCATCAACAGCGCGACCCTGCTCGGCATGCCGGCGCCGGGCGTTTCCCAGGGCGAAGCCCTCGCCTACCTGCAGCAGATTACCGAGCAAATCGCGCCCAAGGGCTACGACGTGGATTACGCCGGCGATTCGCGCCAGTTCGAAAAGCAGGGCAACACATTTCTTTTCGCGATCGTGCTCGCCCTCATCCTCATCTATCTCCTGATGTCGGCGCAATTCAACAGCTTCCGCGATTCGCTGATCGTGATGCTCACCATTCCGATGTCGGTGGCCGGCGCACTCATCTTCATGAGCCTCGGCTTCGCGACGCTCAACATCTACACCGAAATCGCGCTCATCACGCTGCTCGGGCTGATCACCAAACAAGGCATTCTGGTAGTGCAGTTCGCCAACCAGATTCAGGAGACCGAGGGCCTCACCAAACTCGAAGCGGTGGAAAAGGCGGCTTCGGTGCGCCTGCGCCCGATCCTGATGACCACGCTTTCCATGGTGTTCGGTGTCGTGCCGCTGATCGCCGCGAGCGGTGCCGGCGCGCCTTCCCGGCATCAGCTCGGCCTGGTGATCGCGACCGGTCTCGGGATCGGCGCTCTGTTCTCGCTCTACATCGTGCCCGTCATGTATCTCTATCTCGCGCGCGATCACAGCAAACACGCCGCCGGCGAGGCCGAAAAACTCCAAGCATTGTCGCGACTGTCCGCAGAACGCTAGCCGCGCTGCATATGAGGAGGCTCCGGATTAATCCGAGCTTCCGGGGCTGGGCGCGGCTTGCGTTTCATCGCTTCCTTTGTTGACGGCGTGGCCGTTGATTGTGAGGACATCCGCACGATAGACGATATCGCTGTGATAGCGCCCACCGTCGGCATCCGCTTGCAGGTAGCCTTGCTTTTGCCACTGCGCAATCGTCTGATCAACGGACTGCGCGGCGGGAGCGCCGCCGAGAATCTGGGTGCTGAAGCCGTCCACCAGTTTGCGGTCGAAGTCCACCGTCAGATGCCAGTCCGCGCGTTGCGCGAGAAGCGCCGCGCCGCTCGATCCGGCGCTCGCCGCGGCAGCGGCCGGCAGCGGCGCATCGAAGCCGCCGGAAAGATTGATATTGACGTTGCCGTCGGGCGCGTCCAACACGAGCTTCAGATTGCCTTGCGTCTCGGGCTTGATCGCCTTGGGCAGGGCCGAATAGAGGAGCGCAAGCGAACTGCTTTCCGACACCTTCTCGCCGCGTTGCTGCGCCGCCCGCAGTTCCTCCATCGCCCGATGCAGACCGGCGGCATCGATTTTGCCGAGCGATCCCTGGATGTCGAGACTCGACCAGCTCCAGCCGAGCACTTGGCCACCCTGCTGTTGCCATTGCCCGGAGGCGGAAAGCCATTTCCCGTCGGGCGTTTCGCTGGTGCCGCCGCGATAGTCCGAGCCGGCAAGCGTCACGGTGGGTTTGTTGCCCTGATCGAATTGCGCGCCCTTCGAAGTGACCCGATCCTCGCCCGTCCAGAAGCCGTGGCCAGCCTGCGATTTGGTGCCGGACATGTCGAAGCCTTTGAAGCTGCCGCCGTAATTCTTGCCCGTCTTGGCATCCTGGTAACGGAAACCGAACGCTTTGATTTCGCCGCTGTAGTGCATGCGGTCGTGCGCGGAGTTGAGCGAATCGCTGAAGCGGCCGCCCTGCCAGGTCGTCGTGAGCGGTCCGAGGTTGAATTTTCCGGGCGGGATGGTGAGCGTTGTGTCGGTGCTGCCGGTAAAGGACTGCACGACATAGGCATCGGGTTTGAGAACCGCAATCAGCGACAGCGAGGACGCGGACTCGCCGCGGAAATCGGCGCTGTAGAGCACCGGCATGAAGCTTACGTGGCCGTCGCCGAAGGCTGCGAACGGAATCGGGCCGTGATTGATGCGCAGATGAATCTTGGTCGCCGACATGCCGCTGCCGAACAGCAGCTGCCAGACACGCTCCGCCGTGTCGCCCGTCGCGCCTTCGCCGGCGGCGAACGACAGATCGGCCTCGGAACTGTAGAAGCCGCGGTGGTAGGAATCCACATGCACGACCACGTTGGGATAACGTGCATTGGCATATGCCACCTCAGCCTTGAAATTGGATTCGGCAGCGCGACCGACGAAATACGGCGCGACCGCCGCGGCCGCTACGATAATGATGATGACGGCAAAAATTCCGATCCCGATCCGACGCCCCATGACGATTCTCCCTGTGTCGGTGTGGCGATTGCGACAATACCCCTCTCGGGCGACGGTGTCAATAAGGCGGTGTACAATCGGGGAATGCGCTCACCGAAAGGCTCATGCCGACTCCCGCCATAGACCGCTACGCCCACGGCATCCACGCGATTGATACCGATTACGTGCGCCCGCGTCTCGACGCGAGCCATCTCGTCCTGCGCGACGGGCGCGCCGCTTTTGTGGATACCGGCACCAACCATTCCGTGCCGGGACTGCTCGCCGCGCTCGACGAACTGGGCGTGGCGCGCGAGGCGGTGGATTACGTCTTCCTCACGCATATTCATCTCGATCACGCGGGCGGCGCCGGCGCACTGATGCGCGAATTGCCTAATGCGACCGCGGTAGTGCATCCGCGCGGCGCAGTGCATCTTTTCGATACCGAAAAACTCGAAGCGGGCACGCGCGCGACCTACGGCGACAAGGTGTACGAGAAACTCTACGGCGAACTGGTGCCGATCCCCGTCGAGCGCACGCGCAGCGTGGAAGACGGAGAAACGATTGCGCTCGGACGCTCGTCGTTCCGCTTTCTGTACACGCCGGGTCATGCGCTGCATCACGTCGCGATTCACGACGAGACAGCCGAGGCAGTTTTCGCGGGCGATATCTTCGGCATTTCCTACCGCGTGTTCGACAACCCGCATGGCGAGGCCTTCATATTCCCCACCACCACGCCAACCCAGTTCGACCCCGAACAGATGCACGCCTCGGTCGAGCGCATCGCGGCACTCGCGCCGCGCGCCGTCTATCTCACCCATTACAGCGAGGTGACGGAGATTGAACGCCTGGCGGCGGACCTGCACGAATGCATCGAGCGTTACGTCGAGATTGCCGAGGCGCACGAGAGTGTGAAAGGTGCGCAGCAGAAGGTGCGTCAGGCGCTGCACGATTATCTCGCCGGCAGACTGATCGCCCACGGCACACAAATTGATCCGGCAACGCGCGAGACCTGGCTGGAAATGGACCTGAACCTGAACGCCGCGGGACTCCTCACCTGGCGCGAACGACTCGCCCGCAAGAGCGTCTCGGCATGAACGCAGCACGTTTCCCGGCCTGGCGCGTGCACCGCGACGGCGACACGATTGAGGCGCGCTTGGAGAAACTCGCGCTCGCTGATCTCGCGCCGGGCTCGGTCACGATCCATGCCGAATACTCCGGACTCAATTACAAGGACGCGCTCGCGCTGTCGGGCCGGGGCAAGATCATGCGCCGCTTCCCTTTGGTCGCGGGGATTGACGTCGCCGGGCGCGTCGAGGCGAGCGAGGACGCGCGCTACAAGCCGGGCGCGCCCGTACTCGTCACCGGCTGCGGACTCGGCGAGAAAACCGACGGCGGATTCGCCGACTACGTGCGCGTGGACGGCGAATACGTGATCCCGATTCCCGCCGGACTCGATACGCGCTCCGCGATGCAGCTCGGCACCGCAGGCTTCACGGCGGCGCTCGCCATCCACCGCATGGAGACAAACGGCCAGCACGCGGGCGACGGTCCGGTTGCGGTGACCGGCGCGAGCGGCGGCGTCGGCAGTCTCGCCGTCGCCATGCTCGCGGGACGCGGTTACCGAGTCGTCGCGATGAGCGCGAAGGCGCAAGCGAAACCCTGGCTCGAAGCCCTGGGCGCCGCCGAAGTGCTCGATCCGCGCGGCGCGGACTTCGGCACCAGGCCGCTCGAAAGCGCGCGCTATGCGGGCGTCGTGGACACGGTCGGCGGCGAGTTGCTCGCGCGCCTCCTGCCCGTCGTTGACTGGTGGGGAAACGTCGCCGCAATCGGCAACGCCGGCGGCGCGGACTTCAAGACCAGCGTATATCCCTTTATATTGCGCGGCGTCAATCTGCTCGGCATCAATTCGATGGCAACCCCGCGGGCGCTGCGCGAAACGATCTGGCAACGACTCGCGGCCGACCTCCTGCCCGCGGCGCTGAACGACATCGGCGCGCAGGAAGTCGCGCTCGCCGCCGTCATGGATGCCGTCGTGCCGATGCTCGAACGACGCGCGCCGCCCGGCCGCACCCTGGTACGCATTCGCCCCTGAGCCGTCCGTGTCAGAATGTTGCGGACGCCATCCAGACTTTCCCGATCAGGAGTAACCACGTATGAAACCCGCCAGCCACACGCTCGCCATCGGCGGGCTGCGCCGCGAACTGCCGCTGTTCGAGGTCAAGCCGGGACTTTCGATTGCGGTGCTGAACATTCTCGGCGACGTGGAACTGGTGGAAACCGCTGCACGCGAACTCGCGGCGCGCCTCGCCGATGTCGCGCCCGAGGTGCTGGTGACACCCGAGGCAAAGAGCATTCCGCTCGCCTACGCGCTCGCCCGCCACATGAACCTCCCCTACGTGGTGCTGCGCAAAAGCTACAAGTCCTACATGGGCGAGGTGATTTCGGCGACGACGCTTTCGATCACCACCGGCACGGAACAGACACTTTATCTCGATGAAAAGGATCGTGTGCTGCTCGAAAACGCACGCATCGCGCTGGTGGACGATGTGGTGAGCACCGGCTCCACGCTGAACGGCGCGCGCGGCGTGATCGAGCTCGCCGGCGGCACCATCGTGGCCGAGGCAGCGATCTGCACGGAAGGCGATGCCGACACCTGGAAGGATGTCATCGCACTCGGGCATCTGCCGCTGTTCACGAGCGGCGGCGATGCTGGATGAGGCGCTGGCGGCGCAGCTTGCAAGAATTGCCTGCGCGACGCTCGCACGCGAGTATCCAAATCATCTGACGCATTTTTTGAACGGCGCGGACGATGCGCGTACGCCGCGCGCCCTGCACCCGGCATTTTATGGCGCGCTCGATTGGCATTCGGCGGTGCATAACCACTGGCTGCTCGCTCGGCTCCTCCGCCATTTCCCGGAGGCTGACTTCGCCCCCGCTGTGCGAGCCCTTCTCGAACGGCATCTGAATTCCCAAAATATCGCCGCCGAGTGCGCGTACTTCGCCGCGCCCGGACGCGAGGGCTTCGAGCGGCCCTACGGTTGGGCCTGGCTGCTTGCACTCGATGACGCGCTTTCGCCGTGGCCGGCGTTGCGCCGGACACTTGCGCCGCTTAGAGAATGGATTGCAGGACGTATTGCGCCCTGGCTGGCGGCGCTGCCTTACCCGGTACGTTCCGGCGAACACGCCAACACCGCCTTCGCACTGGGACTGATACACGATTGGGCGGTGACGAATTCGCGCCAGGATATTGCCGAAGCAATCGGCACGGCCGCCGAACGTTTCTATGCAGAAGATCGCAATGCGGCGCTCGCCTTCGAACCGTCGGGACAGGATTTCCTCTCGCCCGTACTTGCCGAGGCCGAGCTGATGGGACGTGTTTTAGCGCCCGAGGCATTCGCCAACTGGCTTGCGGGCTTCCTGCCCAGGATTCCCGCCGCCGCCGAAGACGCATGGTTTGCGCCGGCCATCGTGCCCGCATCCGAAGATTACAAGCTCGCGCATCTCGCGGGACTGAACCTCAGCCGGGCCTGGATGCTGGCCGGCATGGCCGCCCGGCTTCCCGCCGGGGATTTGCGCAGCGCGGCCTTGTGCGCGGCGGCCGCAGCGCATGCCGAAATCGGTTTGCCCGCGGCGCGGCGCGAAGACTACGGCGCAAGCCACTGGCTGCCGACCTTCGCCGTCTATTGCCTCGAACGCATGCCGCCCTTCTGAAGGGCTTCACACCATATAAAAACAAAGTAGGAGCGAGCTTGCTCGCGATTCTTCGTTCACCAATCCATCGGGAGCGAGCTCGCTCCTACCCCCGTGCCAAATCAACGCCTGAATGAAGCATGCAGGCAGTGACTCCCGGCCGCGAATCGGCCGGGAGTCCACCGCACGGAATCAACCGTTGCCGCCGGTTCCGGGCTGCGGCGCGGACATCGGCGCCATATGCGCCCCCTTGTGTCCGCCGCGACGATGCTGCCAGTGGCGTTTCATCTTGTGATGCATGTCGGCCAGATGTGTGTCGAAGACCGCCCGCTGCGTGGTGGAGAGCCCCTTGTAAAGATTGCTCACGGCCTGTGCCAGGGCCTGTGCCTTCTGGGCACGCTGCTGCGCCATCTTCGCCATCGTGTCAAAAACCTCGGGCGCCGGAGTGAGACCGCCCGCCTTCTTCGACATCATGCGCGGCGGCTTCGCCGGACGCATGTCCTGAATCGCCGTCGTGAAGCGGTTCCAGGCGGGCTCCTGTGACGCCGTGATCTTGAGCTGGCTCTTGAACGTCGCGAAACGGTCCGCCATGCTCTTGTGATACTTGCCATGCCAGCCGGCTTTCGTGGTCGGCGCCGGGGCCGTCGGTGTAGTCTGTGCAAACGCGGTGCCGGCTCCCAGGAGCGCGAGTGCCACAATGCTTGTCATAATGGGTTTGTTCATGGTCCTTACCTCTGTGAAAGTGGAGAAAGACGGTTTTCCGTCGCGATCTATTGAAACAAACGGATGTAAGCGCCGTGTGTCGAAAAGCGGTGTTTTTGTAGGGGAACGGTTACGGACGCGAGCGGGAAACATTATGTTACAAATCCGGCGTGCAATTGCCGTGCGGTTAGCGTATAAATTCACTCCATGAACGATGGCGACCACATTCTCGTCGTGGATGACGACAGCGAAATCCGCCGCCTGCTCGGCGACTATCTCGCGCGCAATGGCTACCGGGTTTCCACCGCGGGGGGCGGACGCGAAATGCAGCAGTCGCTCAAGGTTTCGGCGCCCGACCTGATCGTGCTCGATCTCATGTTGCCCGGCACCGACGGGCTGGAGCTGTGCCGCCAGCTGCGCGCCGAACGCGATACACCCGTCATCATGCTTACCGCCCGCGGCGACGAAACTGATCGGGTGATCGGCCTCGAACTAGGCGCCGATGACTATCTCGCCAAACCCTTCAATCCGCGCGAACTGCTCGCGCGCATCAAGGGCGTGCTGCGCCGCACGCGCGCGCTGCCGCCCAACCTGCGCGCCGCCGACGGCGGCGCCGAATACCGCTTCGCCGGCTGGCGGCTCGATCCCGCGACCCACGAGCTCATCGCTCCCGACGGCGTCGTGGTGCCGCTCAGCAGTGCCGAGCGACGTTTGCTCATCGTGCTCCTCGAACATCCGCAGGTAACGCTCAACCGCGATCAACTGCTCGATCTCACTCGCGGACGCGACGCGACACCCTTCGACCGCAGCGTGGACGTGCAGGTGAGCCGCCTGCGCCAGAAGCTGCGCGACGATGCGCGCGAACCCGCGCTCATCAAGACAGTGCGCAGCGAAGGCTATCTGTTCGCCGTTCAGGTGGAGCGGGCATGAGAGACACGCCCTCGCGCGGTCTGCCGCCGCGATCGCTCTTCGGCCGCCTGGTGCTGATCCTGATTGTCGGGCTCGCGGTCGCGCTGGCAGCGGCGGCGATTATCAACCTGCACGAACGCAGTCACCTCATGGAACACGCCTCGATGCGCCGCGGCGTCGAACACATTGCAACCACGGTGCAACTGCTCGATAAACTCGCATCGAAAGATCAGCACACCATTACGCACGTATTGGGAACCCGGCACTGGCGTCTGGACATCGGCACGCCACCTCCCGTGAAACGAGCCCCGCGCGCCGCGGCGCCGTTTGCGGAAGCGCTGCGCACCAGCCTTGGTCCGAGCTATCCGGTACGCTTCGCGCCGCTCGGACCCGCCTCGCATCCGCACGCCCCCTCCGGCAAGCACCCGCCACAACGCCACATGATCGCGGTGCGCCTGCACGACGGGAACTGGCTGCGCTTCACGGATCGCCGCCATGAAGCTCCGCCGCCCTGGCCGCATGCACTGTTGGTGGAATTCGCCGTGCTGCTCGTCATCATCATCCTGTTCTCGCTGCTCGCCATCGGCCGCGTCACCCGACCACTTTCCATGCTCGCCAAGGCGGCAGACTCGCTCGGGCGCGACATCCGCCATCCGCCGCTCAAGGAAACGGGGACGACCGAGGTTCGCCGCGCGGCCGCCGCCTTCAACCGTATGCAGCAGCGGCTTCTGCGCTTTCTCGACAGCCGGTTGCGTCTGCTCACCGCTACCTCGCACGATCTGAAAACGCCGGTGACGCGCCTGCGCCTGCGCGCGGAAATGCTGGAAGACGAAGCACTGCGCGAAGACATCAACCGCGACCTGGATGAAATGGACGCCATGCTTACGGCAACCCTCGCCTACATGCGCGGCGAGTCCGAGCGCGAACAGGTGCAGCCGCTCGACGTGAACGCACTGCTGGAAAGCATGGCTGCCGACGCCCAGGCGCTCGGCCAATCAGTGAGCCTCTCCGGGCGTGCCGCCGCGCCGTATCCGTCGCGGCCCCGTGCGCTGCGCCGCGCTGTCGAGAATCTGGTGCAGAACGCGCTACGCTACGGTGGTGGCGCGGAAATCACCGTCGCCGAACAAGCCGGCGCACTTACGATTCGCGTCGCCGACCGCGGCCCGGGGCTTCCCGAGACCGAACTGGAACGCGTATTCGAGCCTTTCTACCGCACGGAGAGTTCGCGCAACCGCGCGACCGGCGGCACGGGACTCGGCCTCGCGATCGTGCGCGACGTGGCCGAGACGCACGGCGGCACGATCCGGCTCGCGAATCGCCCCGGCGGCGGGCTCGAAGCCACCTTCACCCTCCCGCGCTGAAAAGCATTTATCGCGAGCAAGCTCGCTCCTACCCGTTAAAATCAGCGGGCACGAAAATGACGGCTTGGGAGCAGAACCATGACGGGATTCAGGGAAGAGACGGACAGCCTGGGCAAGATCGAGGTCCCCGCGGACAAACTCTGGGGCGCGCAGACCCAGCGCTCGCTGCGCTATTTCAGCATCGGCCGCGACCTGATGCCGCCGGAGATGATCGGCGCCTACGCCGTACTCAAGAAGGCGGCGGCCATCGCCAACCACGCCGACGGCCATCTCGACGGTGAGCGCCACGCGCTGATCGTCAAGGCCTGCGACGAAATCCTCGCCGGCGATCACCGCGACATGTTCCCGCTGCACGTGTGGATGACGGGCAGCGGCACGCAGTTCAACATGAACGTGAACGAGGTCATCTCCAACCGCTGCTGCCAGCTCGCGGGCACACCGCTCGGCTCGAAGAAACCCGTGCATCCGAACGATCACGTGAACATGTCGCAATCCTCTAACGACACGTTTCCGGCTGCGATGTACATAGCCGTTGCCATAAGTGCGCGGAAAAGACTGATTCCCGCTTTGACCGCGCTCCATGGCGCGATCGCGAAAAAAGCCGAAGAATGGCGCGACATCGTCAAGATCGGACGCACGCACATGCAGGACGCGACGCCGCTTACGCTCGGCCAGGAATGGTCGGGCTACGCCGCCATGCTCGCCGAAGATGCCGCTCGCCTTGAACGGGCCCTCGGCGACGTGTACGGGCTCGCACTCGGCGGCACGGCGGTCGGCACCGGCATCAATGCGCCGGCGGGATTTGCCGAGAAGGCGGCGGCGGAAATCGAGAAACTCACCGGCCTGCCTTTTGTCACCGCGCCCAACAAATTCGCCGTGCAGGGTTCGCACGACGCGCTGGTGCAATTCTCGGGCACGCTGCGCACGCTTGCCGTCTCGCTCTACAAGATCGCGAACGACATCCGGCTGCTCTCCTGCGGCCCGCGCGCGGGCTTCCACGAACTCTTGATCCCTGAGAACGAACCCGGTTCCTCGATCATGCCGGGCAAGGTGAATCCCACGCAGACCGAGGCGCTCACGATGCTTGCCGTGCAGGTAATGGCGAACGATGTCGCGGTCGGTTTCGGTGGCGCCGGCGGACTGCTGGAAATGAACGTCTATAAACCACTCATGATCCACAATCTCATGCAATCGCTTACGCTGCTCGCCGACGGCTGCACGAATTTCCGCGAGTTCCTGATTGAGGGTACACAGCCCAATAAAAGAAAGATCCGCGAATACGTGGAGCGTTCCCTGATGCTCGTCACCGCGCTTGCGCCCGAGATCGGCTACGACAAGGCCTCGGAAATCGCGCATCACGCAATGCACGAGGAAATAACCTTGCGCGATGCGGCGCTCGCGCTTGGCTATATCAGCGAGGAAGAGTTCGACCGCATTGTGGATGCGACGAAAATGGTAGGCCCGCACCCGCTGCCTTCCAAAATCTGACCCTTTGCATCACGGGCAGGAGCAAGCTCGCTCCTACGGGTTTTGGTTGGCCCGCGCCTGACGGTAGCGTCGCCATAAAAAGCGCGTGAGCCAAGTAAGGAAAAGCAGAACCCCGCCGGCAAGCACCGCAAGCAGGAGCCAAGCGGCGATGGTATCGAACATGCCGACCCATTGATCCAGACCGCGGCCGAGGTAATAGGCGCCGAAACCCCACACCGATACCCACAAGGCCGCGCCAAACGAATTGAACACCAGGAAGCGGTAAAAGGGCATTTCCACGGTGCCGGCGAGAACGCCGTTGATCTGGCGCAGCACGTCGAAAAAGCGGGCGAAGGTGACAAACCATCCGCCGTAGCGGCCGAAGTGCGTGTTCAGGCGGCGGAAGCGGTGGCGGTTGAGCCCAACCCAACCGCCGTAGCGCAAGAGCAGGCGCCGGCCGCCGCGATGCCCGAGCATATAGCCGATGCTGTCGCCAATGATGGCCGCGGAAAATGCGGTAACAAGCACCAGCCCCAGATGAAGACGGCCGGTCGCGGCAAACAGCGCCGCGGTGATGAGCAGCGTCTGGCCCGGCGCCGGAATGCCGAAGCTCTCCACCAGTATGACGACGAACAGGATCGGATAGCCGTACTGCTGGAGGTATGGCGTGATATGTGCTGCAATCCCTCCCATGCGCGCCCCGAACTACGCCGGCCGCGCTACCGTCAGCCCGTGCGCGACGGACGAAACGGAAAGATCATCGCGGAAATACTTGTCCATGCATTTTTCGTCAACCCGCCAAGGCGCAATCCTACCAGAGCGGACCCTCACCGGAGTGGGCGGCCATTGCGGCATCAGAGCGAAACGCCAATCGCGGCAACTACTTCGCGTGCGTTTGCACGCGCCTGCGCAAGCGTCCGCGCACGCGCAAGCCCCACTCCCATGCGGCGCCGGCCGCTTACTTCGGGTTTTCCGAACAGTCTGAGCGTCGTGTCCGGGCGCGCGAGCGCGGCATCGAGCCCGGCGAAACTTACCGCCCGCGACTCACCTTCGACGAGCAGCGCGCAGGAGGCCGCCGGGCCAAGTTGGCAGATCGCGGGAACGGGAGCCCGAGCATGGCGCGCACGTGCAGCGCGAACTCGGAGAGATCCTGCGACACCAGCGTAACCAGGCCGGTATCGTGCGGGCGCGGCGAGACCTCACTGAACCATACCTCGTCGCCTTTGACAAAAAACTCCACGCCGAAAACACCGCGTCCGCCGAGATCGTCGGTAAGCGCACGCGCCATTTCGCTTCGCCCGCGCGTGCGCCTTGTCGCTCATCGGATGCGGTTGCCAGGACTCGCGGTAATCGCCGTGCTCCTGGACGGTGACCGATCGGCTCGCAGAAGCTGGTGCCGCCGGCGTGGCGCACCGTCAGCTAGCGTGATTTCGTAGTCGAAATCCACGAAGCCCTCGACGATCACGCGCCCCGGTCGCCGTGCGCCCGCCTGCCTGCGCGTATCGCCAGGCGGGGCCGATCTCGTCGTCCGTCTCGACACGTGCTCTGGCCCTTGCCGGATGAACTCATCACCGGCTTCACCACGCAGGGCAGGCCGATTCGCGCGACGGCGCCGCGTCGATATTCCGCTCGGGTTGCCGCAAAGCGGTACGGCGAGTCCTGCAGCCCAGCTCCTCGGCGGCCAGACGGCGGATTCCTTCGCGGTCCATGGTCAGGCGCGCGGCGCGCGCGGTGGGGATCACGGTATACCTTCCGCTTCCAGCTTCACCAGCTCGTCGGTGCAATCGCCTCGATCTCGGGGACGATGAGTGCGGGTTTCTCCATTTCGATGACACGGCGCGCAGGGCCGCGCCGTCGAGCATGGCTATCACATGGCTGCGGTGCGCAACCTGCATCGCGGGCGCATCGGCATAGCGGTCCACCGCGATCACTTCCACGCCGAAGCGTTGCAGCTTCGATCACGACTTCCTTGCCGAGTTCGCCCGCGCCGAGCAGAAGCACACGCGTCGCGCCCGGCGTCAGCGGCGTTCCGATCGTGACCACAAGTGTCCTCGCTGTTTATGCATACGTAGTGTAATACCATCGGAAAAGCTGCAAAAAAGAGGCCCCTTGCGGGGCCTCCATATTGCTGTTCGAAGCAAGCATCAATGCTTGTAATTGGACTCGATGAACTTCGCCGCGGCATCGTGCAGCCCCTTGTGCGAAGCGGGGTTCAGATACACCATGTGCCCGGAGGGGAAGAAGTCGTAGCTGATGTTCTTCTGCAAGCTCGGCGGGATCGTGAGCTGGTGCATCTCGTACTCGGCGGCATAGAACGGCGTGCCGAGATCGAAATACCCGCCCGCGAGCATGATCTTGAGATTGGGATCGTACTTCATTGCCGCCGCGAGATCGGGCATGACGTTCGGCGTGAATGGCAACGCGAAGGGTGCGCCCGGCGGCTGGTGCTTGAAGTCCCAGAACGGAAACACGTTGATCCCGGGCTTGTAGGTCATGTCCTGGCCGAACTTGAGCGTATTGCGCACGTAGGAATTGAACATGGATACAGTCGGCGCGCTGATCGACGAATTCAGCGGATCGTAGTTGGCCTCCTCGCCCAGCGGATCCATGGTCGGGCCGCTGTAGCGCGAATCGAGCCGTCCGGTGATCATGTCGTCGTCGCCGAGCAGTTCGTGCGCGAACTCGCCGCCGGAAACGCGCAGATTGGCCTTGAGAATGTAGGCCGTCGGCAAGCCCGTGTACTGGTGCAGCTTCTCGGCAACCTGCTGTTTGGTCGCGGCATCGAGCTGGTCACCCTGCATGAGCGCCTGCGCGTAATCGGTGGTCGCAAACTGCTCGACCTGCGTCAGAAACGTGTTCAGATCTTTCGGCTGGTTCGGAATTTTGTTGTGATACCAGGCGGTTGCGGCATAACTCGGCAGGCCCAGCACGTAGGAAATGTTGATGCCGGGATCGATCTGCGGGAAATCCACACTGATGTTCCAGTTGAGGATCGAGGACAACAGGATCACGCCGTTCAGACCGACATTGTCGTCGGTCTCGAGGATGTTCGCGAGCACCGCCGAGCGCGTGGTGCCGTAGCTCTCGCCGAACAGGAACTTGGGCGAGTTCCAGCGGTTGTTCTTGGTCAGGAACTGGGTGATGAACTGAGAGAAGGCGTGCGCATCCTCGTCAATGCCGAACACGTCCTTGGGCGAGCCTGCGCCGCCCTCGTCCTTGCCGAGCACGCGGCCGAAGCCGGTGCCGGGTGCATCAATGAACACCTCGTCGGTGGCATCGAGCAGACTGTAGTCGTTGTTCACCATCTGATAGGGTGCCGGCGGCGTCAGCGTGCCGCTCCCCACCTTGACCAGCTGCGGTCCGAAGGCGAGCATGTGCAGCCACACCGTGGAGGAGCCCGGACCGCCGTTGTAGAAAAAAGTGATCGGTCGGCTGGTGGGATCCTTCACGCCGCTCTTGAAATAAGCTACATAGGACATGCTGGTAATCGGCTTTTGACCCTTGTTTTTCAGAATCAGCGTGCCGGCAACGGCCTGATAGCCGATGCGCTTGCCTTCCACCGTCACCGAACCCTGGGTGACCGATTGCTGCGGAACGGCTGCACCGGCCGCCGAAGCCTGGGCCTGTGCGCCGCCGGCTGGCGGCTTGCCGTGACCCGCCGCCAGGGCCGGCACGGCAAAAAGGACGAGCACCAGGCCCGCCGTGTAAACGGATAGTCTTTTCACGTCTAATCTCCTGATAACGCCGGGCCGAAATGCCGGCGCCGGAAAACATGGACTCGGTGGGCCCGGGGCAAATCCGGACATCGGCCGAGGCTGAAAGTGCGTCGAGCCCCGAAAAGCCGGGAACAATCGCCGTACTGTGTTTTACTGTACTAAAACACGAAAGTACCTGTCAAGCCCCATGTGCGCCGGCCCGGACAAACGATGGGCCGAAGGGCCCCTCCCGAAGCAGGCCGGAACGCCGGCCTATTGCGTCTTGTAGTTGGCTTCGATGAACTTCGCCGCCGCGTCGTGCAGTCCCTTGTGCGAAGCGGGATTCAGATACACCATGTGCCCGGAGGGGAAGAAGGCGTAGCTGATGTTCTGCTGCAGGCTCGCCGGGATCGGCAGTTGATGCATTTCGAACTCTGCAGAATAAAACGGCGTGCCGAGATCGAAGTAACCGCCCGCGAGCATGATTTTCATGTTCGGGTTGTACTTCATCGCCTCAGCCAGGTCGTTCATCACGTTCGGCGTGCCCGAACGGCCGTTGTGCTTCCAGCTCCAGTGCATCGAGCCGTAAACCGTCGGACGATACGTCATGTCCTTGCCGAACTTGAGCGTGTTGCGCACATAGGTGTTGAACATGGACACGGTCGGCGCATCGATCGCCGAATCCAGCGGATCGTAATAACTGCGTTCGGCCATGGGATTCATGGCAGGTCCGCTGTAGCGCGAATCCAGACGACCGGTAACGTCGTCGTTCTCGCCCAACAGCTCGTGCGCAAACTGACCGCCGGTTATCTTGAGGTTCGCCTTGAGAATGTAGGCTGTCGGCAGACCCGTGTACTCGTGCATCTGCTCGGCAACCTGCTGCTTGGTCGCGGCATCGAGCTGGTCACCCTGGTTGAGTGCGGAAAGATAGTCGGTCATCGCGAAATGCTCGACCTGTTTCAG
The DNA here is from genome assembly GCA_963843735.1 of uncultured Gammaproteobacteria bacterium. GTDB lineage: Bacteria > Pseudomonadota > Gammaproteobacteria > JAKDMP01 > JAKDMP01 > CAWJLN01. The sequence continues at coordinate 447,353 of CAWJLN010000009.1, read as the reverse complement.
GAAGGCCGGCAGATCATTGGACGGATTCGCCAGCTTGTGGTGATACCAAGCCGTTGCGGCATAGCTCGGCAGGCCCGTCGCATAGGAAATGTTCACGCCGGGATTGCGCTGCGGGCCATCCACGCTGAGATCGAAATTGAGTATCGAGGACAACAGCACGATCCCGTTAAGCCCCACATCCTTCTGCGCCAGATCGCCTGCGAGCACCGCCGAGCGCGTGGTGCCGTAGCTCTCGCCGAACAGGAATTTGGGCGAGGCCCAGCGGTTGTTCTGCGTCAGGAACTGCGTGATGAAAAGCGTAAAGGCATCGGCATCGGGATCGAGACCGAAAACGTCGCCGGGCTTGCCCGCGCCGCCCTGATCCTTGCCGAGCACGCGGCCGAAACCGGTGCCGGGTGCATCGATGAATACCTCGTCGGTGGCATCGAGCAGACTGTAGTCGTTGTTCACCATCCGGTAGGGCGCCGGCGGCGTCAGTGTGCCGCTCCCCACCTTGACCAACTGCGGTCCGAAGGCCAGCATGTGCAGCCACACCGTGGAGGAGCCCGGCCCGCCGTTGTAGAAGAAGGTGATCGGGCGATTGGTCTTGTCGCCTCCGTTCTTGATGTAAGCGACATAGGACATGCTGGTGTACGGTTTCCCCTCGTCGTTTTTAAGGACCATGACGCCGGCAATCGCCTGATAGCCGATGCGATGGCCCTCGACGCTCACCGAACCCTGGGTCACGGATTGCTGCGACTGGGGCGGTTTCGCAGCGGCGCCGGCATTGCTCATGCTCTGATGATGCCCGCCCTCGGCGGCAAGCGCGGGTACCGCGATCAGCGCCAGCATGGCGGCCGCGGTTTGCAAAGATAATCTGGTCACGCAATTTCTCCTGTTCCATACGCCACGGCGCAGCTTGCGCCCGGCAAAAAACACCGGCCAAGTATGCTAAGAACCTATCTCGTAATCCCGCGCGAACAGCGTTACTGGCCGACATGCGTGACGGCAAGGCGCGCCGCGCGGGACAGTAGTCGTTCTACGGCCAAGCGGCGCAACACCGCCGCCGCGCATGTCGGCCGTAACCCCTTCGGGGACCGGGCGGTTTTGGCCCAGGGCCTTGTTGCGCCTCGCTCGTGTGCAACAAGCACACCACGCTCGGCACGCCGCGCCCTGGACCAAAATCGCCACGGTCGCGGCCGCGGGGGATTACGAGATAGGTTCTAGGTCGGCATGGATTTGCGCCCGGAGCCGACGCCCTCGCCGATCCCGAACGCCGTGTACCCTAATACAAATGTGTTTTCATGCACAAGTGCCCTGCGGCGTCCGCACGGGGCCGTTTGCGATTTCTACTATACTTTCGTCAATAAGTCAGGAAGGCCGTTCATGATGCGATCAATCCACCTGTTTTTCTGCTTCCTCGCGCTGTCGGCCACGACGACTGCATTTGCGGGCACGCCGCAAGACTCGTTCACGATGGCGCAGGTGCTCGGCTATCCGTACCCGGTCGAACTCGCCGCCTCGAAACAGGGCGACCACATTGCCTGGGTGCTGGACGAACGCGGCGTGCGCAACATCTGGGTCGCCACGGCGCCCGCCTTCAAGCCGCGCCAGGTGACGAACTACAACGCCGACGACGGCCAGGAACTCACGCAACTGACGTTCTCCCCGGACGGCAACACACTGGTCTACGTGCGCGGCGGCGACCACGACGCCAACTGGCCCCCGCCCGGCGGACTCGAGCCCGACCCGGATTCCAGTCCGGTCCAGCCGCATGTCACGATCTGGGCGATCGCGCTGCCCGACGGCAAGCCGATCACCGTCGCCGAGGGCGACGCGCCCGCGATCTCCAAGGACAACCGTCTCGCCTTCATCAAGGATCACCAGGTCTGGACCGCGAGCCTGGACGGCACCGGCAAGCCGGAGAAACTGTTCTTCGATCACGGCAAGATCGGCTCCCTGCACTGGTCGCCGGACGGCAAGCGGCTCGCCTTCGTGACCCATCGCGACGATCACGCCTTCATCGGCATCTTTAGTTCAAGCGACCAGGCGATCCGGTATCTCGCGCCCTCGACCGATCGCGATTCCTCGCCGCGCTGGTCGCCGGACGGCAAGCGCATCGCCTTCGTGCGCCGGCCCGGCCAGGGTGGTCCGCCGCAGCCGATCCTCAAGCTGACGCCGCAGCCGTGGGCGATCTGGATAGCCGACGCCGCGAGCGGCGAGGGCCGCGCGGTCTGGCAAAGTCCGTACACGCTCGACGGCTCGTATCCGGAAACCGCAGGCGGCGCCAATCTGCACTGGGCGGCCGGCGACCGCCTGGTGTTTCTCGACGATCTCGACGGCTGGCCACATCTGTATTCCATATCTGCCACCGGCGGCAAACCCTTGTTGCTGACGCCGGGCGCGTTCATGGTCGAAGACGTGAGCGAAAGCCCGGATCGCAACTTTCTCGTTTACAACGCCAACACCGGCGCGACGCCGCACGATGGCGGCCGCCGCCATCTCTACCGCGTGCCGGTGAACGCGGCGAAGCCGGTCGCGCTGACGGCGGGCGAAACGATCGAATGGCAACCGGTCATCGCAAGCGACGGCGAGCACATCGCATTCATCGGTGCGGGACCGAAGCGCCCGCCGCTGATCGCCGTCGCTTCCGCAACCGGTACCGACGCGCGCTTCCTCGACGCCGGGCAAATTCCAAAAGACTTCCCGACCGACCGACTCGTCGTACCGAAACCGGTCACGTTCAAGGCAGCGGACGGCTGGACGATCCACGGCCAGCTCTTCCAGAGCGGCGCCGGCGACGCGGCGAAACCCGGCATCATCTTCGTGCACGGCGGCCCGCCGCGCCAGATGCTTCTCGGCTGGCATTACATGGATTACTACAGCAATTCCTACGCCGTGAACCAGTACCTCGCGAACCACGGCTTCGTCGTTCTTTCGGTCAACTACCGCCTCGGCATCGGCTACGGGCGCGCCTTCCATCATCCCGCGCACTGGGGACCGACCGGCGCGGCCGAATATCAGGACGTGCTCGCCGGCGCCAAGTACCTGCAGAAAGTGCAAGGTGTGGATGCGAAGCGCATCGGCATCTGGGGCGGCTCCTACGGCGGCTATCTCACGGCGCTCGCACTTGCGCGCAATTCCGACATTTTCAAGGCCGGCGTGGACATGCACGGCGTGCACGACTGGTCGCGTTTCATCGGCGACTGGTTCGGCAAGGCGCATCCGCGCTACGAGCAGGGCGACCGCAAGAAAGCCATGAAGATCGCGTGGGAATCCTCGCCGGACTCGTCCATCGCGACCTGGAAGTCGCCGGTGCTCCTGATCCAGGGCGACGACGACCGCAACGTGCACTTCCACCAGATGGTGGACCTGGTGCAGCGCCTGCGCAAGCATCGCGTACCATTCGCGCAAATCGTGATTCCAAACGACATCCACGGCTTCCTGCGCTACGCCTCGTGGCTGCGCGCCGACACCGCCACGGCACAATTCTTCGAAGCGCAGTTTCTCCGGTAAAGGCATGGGAATGGGACATTGTCTTCTGCGGGTGAGCCGAGTAAACTGAACCCATGAGTAACGTCGCCAAACTCGAAAAGGAAGTGTTGAGCCTGCCACCGAAGGAGCGGGAGCGTTTGGCTTTGGCGGCCTGGGAAAGCCTTGAAGACGAATCCGCCTACACGACGGATGCAACTACCGACTCCGAAGGCGTAGATATCGCCCTGCAACGCGATCGGGAAATCGAGGCCGGTTCTGTCCAGCCGATCAACCATGACGAATTCATCCGGCGAACGAACGGCACCGAATGAAAGTTGAGTACCATCCCTCAACAACCCTAGAGTTCGCCAGCGCAGTAAAATATTACAATCGGCAATGATCCGGACTCGGAGACGAATTTCGTTCCGAAATTTACGCCGCAATCGAACGCATTCGTTCACATCCTCGCATGTATGCCGTTATGGAACGCGGAATATGTCGTTGCCTTTTGCACAGATTTCCTTATTCCATTCTTTATCGAATGCGCGATGAAGAGACTATTCGGGTGTTGGTCATCAGACATCATCGTCGTCATCCGGAGCATGGCGCACACAGACGGTAAGCAACGTCTTATGCTTTGCTAATAAATAACCCCCCTGACATCGCTACTTACGAGGTGTCTGCGGAGATGATCTATGACTGATAATGTAATTTCGTTCGAGGGCGGCTGCGACTGCGGCGCCGTGCGCTACCGCATGACGAGCGAGCCGCTGTTCGTGCACTGCTGCCATTGCCGCTGGTGCCAGCGCGAGACCGGCGCCTCCTTCGCGCTCAACGCGATGATCGAAGCCGATCGCGTCGTGCTGCTGCAGGGCGAACCCGAAATCGTGGACACGCCGTCGGCGAGCGGCAAGGGCCAGCAGATCGCGCGCTGCCCGGTCTGCCGCATCGCGCTGTGGAGCAACTACGCCGGCGCCGGCGACGCCCTGCGCTTCGTGCGCGTCGGCACGCTCGACGAAGCCGGACCGGCTGCCGCCCGACATCCACATCTTCACCGCGTCCAAGCAGCCCTGGGTGATCGCTGCCCGGCGGACATGCCGGCGGTCGAGGATTCTACGACCGCGAGCGGTACTGGCCCAGGGAAAGCCTGGAGCGGCGGCGCAAGGCGCTGGGGAAATAACCGCCTAGTTAGCAGAGCCTTGCGTGGAGTGGATGAACGCTGCCACGTTGTCGTGCAACTTCTTGAGCGCCGGCAGGTGCACGTACACCATGTGCCCCGAGTCATAGAAGTTATACGTGATGTTGCCGGCCAGCGACTGCGGGATCGGCAGGTGCTGCATCGCATACACCGCCGCGTAGAACGGCGTGGCCAAGTCGAAGTAGCCGGATTCGAGTTGCACCTTCAGGCCCGGGTTGTACTTCATCGCGGCCGCCAGGTCCGGCATCACGTTCGGCGCCATCGGCAGCGGCGTGCTCGCGCCCGGCGGCTGGTGCTGCCAGTCCCACTTGTCGCCCCACAGAGCGATTTCCGACCGGTACTGCATATAGCCGGGCTTGAAGTCGAGGGTGTTGCGCACGTAGCTGTTGAACAGCGAGACGTAGGCCGAGCTGATCGCCGCGGCCTGCGGATCGTACTGCGCGTCCTGGCTCAGCGGGTCCATGGTCGGCCCGGCGAAGCGGGTATCGAGTCGGCCGGTTGATTCGTCCGAATCCGTAAGCAGGTTCTTCGCGAACTCGCCGCCGTTCACCCGCAGGTCGGCCTTCATCCAGTAGGCGGCGGGCAGGCCCGTGTACTGGTGGAGCTGTTCCGCGACCTGCTGCTTGTCCTGCGCGGACAGCGTTGTGCCGGCGTTGAGCGCATCGGCGTAGCCGTGCAACGCGAAGTGCTCGACCTGCTTGAGGAAGCTGTCGAGGTCCTTGGGCTGGTTCGGCAGCTTGTGGTGGTACCAGGCGGTCGCCGCATAGGTCGGCAGCGCCAGTTCATAAGAGAGCTCCATGCCCGGGTTGTCCTGCGGATCGTCGGCATTGGAGATGTCGTAGTTCAGCGTCTGCGAGAGCAGGATCACGCCGTTCAAATCAACGTTGTCCTCCATCTCGAGGTAACGCGCGAGCACCGCCGAGCGCATCGTGCCGTAGCTTTCGCCGAACAGGTATTTCGGCGAGTTCCAGCGGTTGTACTGGGTCAGGAAACGCGTGATGAACTGCGCGAAGGCGTGCCCGTCCTCGTCAACGCCCCAATACAGGTTGGGCTTGCCGACGCCGCCCTGCTTCTTGCCGATATTGCGACTGAAGCCGGTGCTCGGCGCGTCGATGAACACCAGGTCGCTCGCATCGAGCAGGCTGTAGTCATTGTTGACCAGCTTGAACGGCGCGGGCGGAGTATGGGTGTGATCCGCCGTCACCACGCGCTGCGGGCCGAAGGCGCCCATGTGCAGCCACACCGTGGACGAGCCGGGCCCGCCGTTGTAGAGAAACGTGATCGGACGCGTGCCGGGATCCTTCACGCCGCTTTTGACGTAAGCCACGTAGAACATGCTCTCCGTGGGCTCGTCCTGCTTGTTCCGCAGAATGATCGTGCCGGCGACGGCGTCGTAGCCGATGCGGTGGCCTTCGACCGTCACCGCGCCCCGGGTGGTCGTTTCCACCGGCTTTGCGAGGCTGCCTGCCGCGGGCGCGGCATGCTTGTGTCCGGCGGCAAAAGCCGTCATGGCGGTCAGCGACAACGCGAGCGCTGCCGCGGTCATTGCAATGCGTTTCATATCCGAAATCCCCTTGCGGTTGTGACGTGCAGTTTAAAGAACCGTGCCGGAGCACGAACGTTCGTCGAAATCCGATCCGCCGCAGGCACCGCCACTGGGCCGCTCGAACTATCCAGCAACTCTGGATCGTTCGCGGGCGGTGAGATGCACCAACAAGAGCGACACGGCGGCCGGGGTCACGCCGGGAACGCGCGCGGCCTGGCCGATCGTCGCCGGACGCGCGGCGGAAAGCTTCTCGCGTACCTCGGTGGACAGCCCGCGCACGCGGGCGTAATCGAAATCGGGCGGCAGGGCGAGCGTTTCGCGCTTTTTCAGCCGCGCGATCTCGGCACTCTGGCGATGCAGATAACCCGTGTAGCGCGCATCCGTTTCCAGCAAGCGCGCCAGCTCGCTGCCGACCGCGACTTCCGGATTCGCCAACTCCGCCACCGCCGCATAGCCGACGCCCGGCCGGGCGAGCAACTGCCAGGCCGTCACCGGTTCCGCCGGCGCGTGCTCCAGATGAACCGCCGTCCATTCAGGCGGCAATTCGCTCGGCGTAAAGCGCGCCGCTTCCAACTGCGCCCGCGCCCGCTCGTAGCCTGTGCGCTTGTCGCAGAACCGTGCCCAACGCGCATCGTCAACCAGGCCGAGTTCGCGGCCCTTCAGCGTGAGGCGGAAGTCGGCATTGTCTTCGCGCAGCGACAGACGATACTCGGCGCGGCTGGTGAACATGCGATACGGTTCGCTCGCCCCGCGCGTCGTGAGATCATCGAGCAGCACGCCGATGTAACCCTCGTCGCGGCGGGGCCACCAGGGATCTGCACCGCGCAGACGTAACGCCGCATTGATACCGGCGACGGTCCCCTGCGCCGCCGCTTCCTCGTAACCGGTCGTGCCGTTGATCTGCCCGGCAAAGAACAATCCTTCCACCGCCTGCGTTTCCAGCGCAAGCGAAAGCCCGCGCGGATCGAAATAGTCGTACTCGATCGCATAGCCCGGGCGCGTGATCTCCGCGCGCTCGAAGCCGCGGATCGTATGCACCAACGCCACCTGCGCATCGAACGGCAGGCTGGTCGAGATGCCGTTCGGATACACCTCCTGCGTATCGAGTCCTTCCGGCTCGATGAAGATGCGGTGCGAAGTCTTCTCCGCGAAGCGCACCACCTTGTCTTCCACCGACGGACAATAGCGCGGGCCCACGCCCTCGATCGCGCCCGAAACCATCGGCGAGCGATCGAGCGCGCCACGGATCACCTCATGCGTGCGCTCGTTGGTCTCGGTGAGAAAGCAATCCACCTGACGCGGATGCTCGTCCGTCGAGCCGAGGAAGGACATCACCGGCAGCGGCACGTCGCCCGGCTGGCGCTCCAGCCCGTCGTAATCAATCGTGCGCCCGTCAATGCGCGGCGGCGTGCCCGTCTTCAGCCGCCCGACCGCGAAACCGTAGCCGCGAAGCTTCACCGAAAGCGGATTCGACGGCGCCTCGCCCGCACGCCCACCGCCGTAGTTCTTCTCGCCGATGTGAATGCGCCCGCCGAGGAAGGTGCCGACCGTGAGCACCACGGCCCGCGCGTGGATTTCGAGCCCCATCTGCGTCACCACGCCGGCGACGCGGTCGTTCTCGATGATCAGATCCTCCACGCCCTGCTGGAACAGCGACAGATTCGGCTGCGCTTCGAGCAGCGCGCGGATCGCCCGCTTGTAGAGCACCCGGTCGCACTGCGCCCGCGTCGCCCGCACCGCCGCGCCCTTGGAGGCGTTCAGCACCCGGAAGTGGATGCCGGCGCGGTCCGTCGCCCGCGCCATCGCGCCGCCGAGCGCGTCCACCTCGCGCACGAGCTGGCTCTTGCCGATGCCGCCGATAGCGGGATTGCAGGACATCTGCCCCAGCGTTTCCAGGCTCTGCGTCACCAGCAGCGTGGACGCACCGAGGCGCGCCGCGGCCAGTGCGGCCTCGGTCCCGGCGTGCCCGCCGCCCACCACGATGACGTCGAATCGATCCTTCACGGCTTCCACAATCGCCCGTAAAACGCCAATTTTAGGGCTTTTACGCCCCAACTTGCTAATCCTCGACCGCTTCGAGCTCAAAACCGACAAACCGCGGCTATACTTAAAGTGATGCAAACTATTGGAAAGTTGGCCACGCTGAATAGGGACTCTGACCCCTTACTCCCCGTTTTCTAATGAGATACCCTTAAAAAGGCATCATCAACGATCTTAGGAATATCCATGCTCAGTTGGGACAACTTGTTAAATCCCATTAGACGCAAAACGTTGTATGGCGCCGACGAATCCATGAGGACGGGTATCGGAAGAAAGGAGCTTGAAAGAGACTACGACAGAATCCTATTTGCCGCCCCTACCCGCAGATTAGCTGACAAGACTCAAGTATTCCCGATGGAACAAAATGATTCTGTCAGAACCCGTCTTACACATTCCCATGAGGTGAGCAATTTGGCTCGTAGTATTGGAGTGCGCATAGCCTTTGATCATGCCGAGAAAGTATTTGGCGAGGATTCTGAAAAACTAGAGGTAAAGCGAAATATTCCGTCTTTGTTGGCTGCCGTAGGCTTGGCCCATGATCTCGGGAATCCTCCATTCGGACACCAAGGCGAAATTGCGATCCAACAATGGTTTAAAGAACACCCTTTCGAAGATAAAGTTGCTGTAGATTTTCTTGAATTTGATGGGAATGCACAAACATTCCGTCTTCTCACTCGACTACAGATTCTGAACGACAAATTTGGATTAAATTTAACTGTAGCCACCCTTGCTGCTCTTATAAAATATCCAAGCATATATGGCTCTCAAGACAAGGGTGGATTTAAAAAATATGGAATCTTTAATAGCGAAGCATGCATTGTTAAAGAAATTTGGGATAAAACCGGATTAAAGGCTGGAATTCGGCATCCGCTAGCGTATGTCATGGAAGCATGCGACGATATTGCTTATTCCATTATTGACGCCGAAGATACGGTTAAAAAAGGATATGCATCATTCTATGACTTAAGGAAACTCTGATTAATTCACGCTGACAGTAAAAAATGGGAGCGGTTCTGTTGCATGACTCAAAGCCTCTCCGAAAACCGATGGATTGTGTCACTTTTGGCGCTGTGGATGCCATTTTAGGGTCTCCGCGGCGCACCGCGGGCGCACCTCGCCTACGTGACGCCCAACAATTGTCGGCGCGCGAGATACAAATTGGTCAAGCCACAGACCATAAAGAGCCGATTGGCGTTCTTATCCAGCCCGCGGTAGCAGACCTTGCGAAAGCCAAAAATGCACTTGACCACGAGGAACGGATGCTCGACCCGCGCCCGCACCTTGGACTTGGTGCGATTCTTATCGCGCTCGGCCTCGTCGAGCGGATGGTTGCGCCGCCCCTTCTGGTTCGTGAAGTCGCTCGCTCGCGGCGCGTGTTCGCGTATCTGCTCGCGCTGGCCCGCGTAGGCCGAATCGCCCCACACCCGGGTCTCCTCGCCGTGCAGCAGATCGCTCATGAGCTGACTGTCATGCACGTTCGCCGCCGTCGCCGCCACCGAGTGGATCAGCTTCGTGCGGCTGTCCACCCCGATGTGGGCCTTCATGCCGAAGTACCACTGATTGCCCTTCCTGGTCTGGTGCATCTCGGGGTCGCGCTTCCTCTCCCGGTTCTTGGTCGAACTCGGGGCGTTGATAATCGTCGCATCCACGATCGTGCCGGCGCCCACCGTGAGACCCTGTGCTTCCAGGTACTCGTTGATGAGCGCAAACAGGCTCGCGCCCAAATCGTGCGCCTCGAGCAGATGGCGAAACTTGAGCACCGTGGTCTCGTCGGGCGCCGGCTCGCGCCCGAGGTCTATGCCCGCAAAGGTGCGCATGGAGCGCGACTCATACAGTGCCTCTTCTACCGCCGGGTCCGAGAGGTTGAACCAGTGCTGCAGAAAGTGGATGCGCAACATCCGCTCGATACCTATGGGGCGGCGGCCCGCCCCTTCGGGCTTCGGATAGTACGGCTCAATCACCGCCGCCAGCTCCGCCCATGGAATCACTCGCTCCATCTCGGCCAAAAACCGCTCGCGCCGCGTCACTTTGCGATACTTCTCAAAGCCGGCTTCGGCAAAACTCTCCTGGCGCATCGGTTCAATCTCCGGGGGACGTGAATGGATAACAAAGCGTATTATCTCAAATCAGAGGAATTAATCAGAGTTTCCTTAATGGACTTTCTAAAAACGCATGGCCGAAAAGACGAGGTTGTAAATGAGGTAATAAAAGAATCTGTGAAACAAAACAGAAAGTTTAAAAAGGAACCCCTCAGCTCAAAAGAACTAAATGATCTATCCATGCAGATGTTTAGAGTAAAAGCAATATCGAAGATGGTAAAATCCGCTACCGACGTTTTTATAAAAAACTCCCCCAAAATGATAGATGGCTCTATAGAGAAAGGATTTACCTTAATTGAGAAATCCAATTGTGCGAAATTGTGCGAAATTGTTGAAGATTTTGATCGCGAGCATGGATTTAAGCATAAAGAAGTCTTGAAATTGGAACTTGAAGGAAACAATTACATCAAAAGCTTAATGTCCATGTTATGGAAGGCGATCTCGTCCGAAGGAGACCCTGGAAGCCCTTTTGAACGATATGCTTTTGGAGGAATATCTGAAAATTATAGGAGGGTCTATCAAGATTCAGAAAAGATCTTTTATGACAAATGTCAGTTATTATGCGACGCCATCTCAGGAATGACTGAGTCTTATCTAATTAAAAAACATGATGAATTGAAGTTGTTAGAAAATGCTTTTTCATAAACCCAATCCTGTTGATTCAGCCACAAACCTCAGAAAGAGAGTTTCTCGGTTGCTTGGACCCTCGGAAAAGCAAACAAAAATTTCGAAGCAACCTTACCTGGACCAAGCGTATTTATTCGATTTCGTAAAAATATACCCTAACCCCAGGGAAAACATAACCGCTTTCTTAAATTATATTTCGTCCTCTGTGCCCGACGGCGATGTATACCTATTTGGAGGCGTACTTCGTGATTTAGCTATTTTTGGAAGAAGTGGCTTTAATTCAGATGTAGACCTAGTTGTTGAAGGAGATTGGTCTAACTTTGTTTCTTATCTTCAATACCTGAATGCAAAACAAAATAAATTTGGTGGTTATAGATTAACAATAGGGAACATACCTGTCGATATATGGCATGCTGAAGAAACCTGGGCCATAAAGCAAAATTTAGTCAAATATCGAGGAGTAGCATCTCTAATAGACACAACTGTACTTAATTGGGATGCGATTTTGATGAATTGGAGAACAGGTGCGTTTATTCATAGAACAAACTACTTCGATGAAATTAGCGCCCGCAAACTAGACATAGTGCTCAAAGAAAATCCCAACAACTTGGGAATGGCTGTTCGGGTATTTAGACATTTATCTTTGAAAGATGCAAAAAAAATTACCGCTTCTGCAGCTGAATTTTTAGCTAAGTGCGCAAATGTATATGCCTTTGAAGAGCTAAATAAATACGAACTATATAGCTATAGAAATGCCGTAATAGAGCCAATATTATTTAAATTCTTTAAAGAAATTGATATTTCCGACGAAAGAGGCATCGAATACCAATTCAGCATCGCCAGCTCTATTATTGAGAAAGAACTAGCATTACGGTAATTGGTTAATTTTACCTTTAATGACAAAGGCTAATATAGAAAAATGGAATTAGGGGCACGTCTGGATAACGTAACGTATTTTTCGCACTTTGGAGGAGCGGCGGTCCCGATCTGGTTAAATGAAGCTACAACCCATCATTGACTGGAAGGAGACCACCGCCATGGAACAGGATACTACGCCGCCCGCCTTGGGCAAAGTGATCGAGATTGACGAAGCGAAGGTACAGCGGCATTTGGACGGGATTGTGCGCGGCACTGTGGAGGAGACGCTGAACGGGCTGCTCGATGCGGAGGCCGACAGGCTGTGCGGGGCGAGCCGCTATGAGCGCAGCGGTCGGCGCCGGGATTATCGCGCCGGGCACTACGAGCGCGGGCTGCACACCCGAGCGGGCGAGGTGAAGCTGAAGGTGCCCAAGCTCAGGACACTGCCGTTTGAGACCGCGATCATCGAGCGGTATCGGCGGCGCGAGGCGAGTGTGGAGGAGGCGCTGATGGAGATGTATCTGGCCGGGGTCTCGGTGCGCCGGGTCGAGGACATCACCGAGGCGCTGTGGGGGACGCGGGTCTCGGCGGGCACGGTCAGCCGGCTGAACCAGAAGATGTATGCGCGCATCGAGGCGTGGCGCAACCGCCCGATCACCGGCGCCTTCCCGTATGTGTACCTGGACGGCATCGTCTTGAAGCGCAGTTGGGGCGGGGAAGTCAGGAACGTCAGCGTGCTGGTCGCCATCGGCGTCAATGCCGAGGGCTACCGCCAGGTGCTGGGCATCGCCGAGGGGGCGAAGGAGGACAAGGCGGGCTGGAGCGCATTCGTGGGCCATCTCAAGACACGCGGCCTCACGGGCACCGAGTTGTTCATCTCCGATGCCTGCCTGGGTCTGGTCGAGGCGCTCGCCGAGCATTACCCCGAAGCGCGCTGGCAGCGCTGCGTGGTGCACTTCTACCGGAACGTGTTCAGCGTGGTGCCCAACGCCAAGGTGCGCGCGGTGGCCGCCATGCTCAAGGCCATTCACGCGAGCGAGGATCGTGAAGCGGCCCAGGAGAAAGCCCGCCAGGTGGTAGCCAAGCTCAAAGCCATGCGACTCGCGAAGGCCGCCGAGAAGGTCGAGAACGCCATCGGCGAGACGCTCACCTACTACGCTTTTCCCGAGACCCACTGGCGGCGCATCCGCACCAACAATCCGCTGGAGCGGCTCATGCGCGAGATCCGCCGGCGCACCCGTGTCGTCGGCGCCTTCCCCGACGGGCACTCGGCGCTGATGCTCGCCGCCGCGCGTCTCAGACACGTCGCGGGAACGACCTGGGGCGTGAAACGCTACCTGAACATGGAGCCGCTCGCCAAACAGCAGCGGCTCGATGAAACCGAGCAGGCTTCGGCCTGAAAGCAACCATGATTCGGAACCCCGCCAAACCGAAAGTGCGCAAAATACTTGACACTACCGACCACCCAAGCCACCAAGCCGACAATTATGACGAGCACCAGGATGGGTACCCAGTATCCGCCGTATCCACCCATCCATCCAAAGACCCGCATGCCGCCATGCATCGCGGTCCCGTTCTGCGCGAAACTGCTACCTGTGGCCAGTAGCAGCGCCAGGCAAATGCCAGCGTTCTTTAGTCTATTCATCGGTTCGAACCCTTGAAGTAGTTGAAAGACTTTAATCCGGCAACCTCCCGGTGTCGGTGCGGTAGCTAACATAGTTCCATTGCTCGCATGGAGGATTGCGGGGGGCAGGTCTTGCGCCACATTTGAAATTCGGCCTGCCGGCGAAATGAAAGGGAACAAGAGGGCATTACCGCCTTTATCTGTCGTCGTCGGCAATCATCCTGCGTCGCAGTAGTCCATAATAGACAGTTCTGTTTCGGCTTTGCAGTCAAGGATTGATGAAAACCCCAAGCGGCCTTCAGGAGCTGCTCGATGACGGCATTATCGATGCCGTGCTGTGGCAACTCAAAAGCGGCAAGGAAGCCTCGGTCTATGTGGTTCGTGCGGGCGAGGAGACCTTGTGCGCCAAGGTCTACAAGGACATGACGCAGCGCAGCTTCCAGGCTCGGGCGCAATATCAGGAAGGCCGCAAGATGCGCGGCAGCCGCCAGGCACGCGCCGTCGGCAAGTCCAGCAAGTTCGGCCGCCGGCAACAGGAAGGCGCGTGGAAGAACGCCGAATCGGACGCGCTCTATCAGCTGTCCGATGCGGGTGTAAGCGTCCCGAAGCCGCATGGATATTTCCACGGCGTGTTGCTGATGGCCCTGATCACAGACGAAGAGGGTCGCAGCGCGCTGCGGCTGAGCGACGTGGATCTCTCGGCTGAGCAGGCGCATTCATTCCACGCCCGGCTGATTCGCGCCGTGGTGCGCATGCTTTGCCTCGGGCTGATTCACGGCGACCTGTCCGAGTACAACGTGCTGGTGGCGGCGAATGGTCCGGTGATCATAGATTTCCCGCAGGTGGTCACCGCCGCCGGCAACAATGCCGCGCGAGCGATGCTGCTGCGTGACGTGCACAATCTGCGCGACAGCCTCGGGCGCTTCGCACCCGAACTCATGACCACCCATTTCGGCGAGGAAATGTGGGCGCTGTACGAGAAGGGCGAGTTGCGGCCGGACACCGAATTGACCGGCCGATTCGTTTTCGATGAGCATAGCGCCGATGTGCAGAACGTGATGCTCACCATCGAAGATGCGCGGCAGGAAGCGGTCATTCGCCAGCAGGGGCGTGAGGAAGCGGCCGCACGAGAGTGAATACTCCACCGGCTAAAGCCGGTGGCTTCGGATTACGGCTGAAAGCCGGATCGGTCGGCCATGCGGCCGACTACACAACCTGAAAGTCATCGTCAGGCTCCGGCGGCTTCTGCTCCTCGATGTAACGGTGCCACACCTCGTCGGTCACGTTCCCGCTCGTGCATACCCAGTAGCCTCGCGCCCACAGGTGCTGTCCCCAATACCGCTTCCTCAGCCGCGCAAACTCCGTCAGAAGCTTGTGCGAACTCTTGCCCTTCATGTACTGCACCGCCCGCGATACCGATAGATACGGCGGTATCCCTATCAGCATGTGCACATGATCCCGATTGATCGCCCCCGCATAGATGCGCATCTCCTTCGCCCGCGCTATCTCGCGCAGCAACTCCCGGCAGCGCTCTCCTACTTCCCCGCCCAGTACCTGATATCGGTACTTCGTCGTCCACACCAGGTGGTACTTGCAGTCCCACACCGTGTGGCTCCCGCGCTTATAATCCTCCATCTCCTCAGCATAACCTAGCCGACCTGTCCGCCGGCTAAAGCCGGGGGGTTTACTGATCCCCTATCGGGGACTCTAAAACCCAAATCTGCCGGCTGCCGAGCGGCCAAGCCCATCCTGCGCTACAATCGAGCAGAAAGAAACACTCTGACTTCCGGGTTTTCTACAGGCGGACACCCGCGCCGAATATCCAGTGGAGAATACGATGCAAGATTTCCCTCATCACTACAAGACCGCCGCGGCTGCGGAGTCTGGCGGGGACGTCATCCTGACGGGCGAAGGACTCGACGCGATGCCTTCTGCACCGCCGGTGGAATTTGGCGGACCTGGCGACAAATGGTCCCCTGAAACATTGTTGACCGCGGCGGTTGCCGATTGTTTTATTCTCACCTTTCGAGCTATTGCCAGGGCGTCCAAGCTCTCGTGGATCTCCTTGAAATGCGAAGTCGAGGGTACCCTCGAGCGCAGTGAAGGCGTGACTAAGTTTACGGAATTCATGATCCACGCGACACTTTCGGTGCCTCAGGATACGAACGAGGAACGGGCACATCGTCTTCTTGAGAAGGCCGAGGCAGGCTGTCTGATAACAAACTCGTTATCCAGCACTACACACCTGGAAGCGGTGGTATCGAGAGCGACGTAGAGAATAAGGAGTCGAACCCTCTCTTGAGTCGCTTCGTCAATCCTGCGCTACAATCCGGCAGGAAGAAAGGCGCTTAGAGTTTTTTCTCAGGCGATTGGAGAAACATCCCCGAGCTTCCGCTAGCGAGCATCGCTAGCGATTCATGTCCGCCTTCGACGCCATTCCGATTCAAACCGAGCGCCTGAATCTGCGCCTGATGGCGCCGGACGATGCCGAGTTCCAGCGACCGATCCACCTCAAGCCGGGAGCCGAAACGGCCAAACTCTACGCCGAACGCAATGCATGACCGCTCGCGTCTGCGCGTGCAGATCACCAAAGACATCAACCGCTCCCGGCCGCGATGACGTCGAATCGCCCCTTCAGGACTCCCCCAATCGCTGGAAGGTCTGAAATTTTCAAGGCCTTTCCCTTGCGGCGCCTGCGCTTGACAAGGGAATACGGCACCATTATATTCAGCCCTTGATTTGAGAACTCGTCATGTACAAACACATCAAGAACTTATCAATCTTTGCTTTAGTCTCAGGCTGTGCCTTTCTGCTCTCCGCTTGCGGAGGCGGATCGGTAAAGCCTACGGCTACGAACATTACCGCACATGCCGATATTCCCGACTCGGTTTATGCCGGGTCCGCGTCTACGATCAGCGTTGCGGTCTCTGCCTCCACCAATTCATGGGGCACAGTCAAAATACAACTGGTTGACGTGGGCACGGTAACCCCCCAGATCGACTGCGGACCCGCGCAAACGTTCACCATTCGCGGCGCCGGCGGCGATTTCAGCTGCCAGGCGCCTCAAACCAACCTGGGCAGCAGCAACGAGCATGAACTCCAGGTTGACGTTAACGGCAAGCCGAATCTGCCCAGCCCGGTCCCGGTCTATGTCGAAAATGGCGGACGGGTTTATGCAACGTTGACGAGCACATCCGGTGCCCCAATCGAGGCGGCGGACCCCGGCGAGACGTTCAATGTGTCGTTCAGCGCCCACAGCACATCGCAGCAAGTAGCCACCGGTCTGTACACAGTGACGGCACCCGACGGCTGGGCGGTAGGCGGTAACGGCGCGTGTACCATCGATGAGAATTACCCGTCCTGCGAGGTATCGGTGACGGTTCCCGCCAACGCAGCACCCAGCGCTTACGGCCTGGAACTTTCCAAAGCGGCGGGCTCCTCGCTCTTGTCTCCCTACCTTCTGGTTGTGTCCGTGGAGAACCTGAGCCTGGGCAGTACGGAAACGGCTACCGACGATCACCTGCCCTTGTATCTGGCTCAGAACATAGCCGAGACCCTTTACACCGGGACGGGCGTTGATGGGACCCCGTTCAATTACCGCCCGGTATTTCTTTTCAAGAATACTTCGGGTAAGAAGCTGACAATCACTTCCGTGTCGGCAACCGCACTGACAACCGTCAAGGCTGGCATCGTTTTGGCGCCCGAAGCAGATGGTACTTACACCCTTACGCCCCCGGCAACGACTAAGTTAGCCCCGTTTAACGCGACAACCGGCGGGCCGCTGTATGCCGTGTCCGGCTCTTTAGCCCCGGCTTCAGGAGCCCCCCCTGTGAGTACGGTTTCGGTAGCGGTCAAGATATCGAACACCGCGGGGACCCTGGTCAACTACAAGACAGGCGTCACTTTCGTCCCTTACGAGAAGGATCACATCGCGGTGAGGATAGTCCCTCCGGCGAGCGGTTCAGCCTTCTATGCCGCGGCCATTATGGAAAATTGGTCGGGCGGCAATCAATACATGGTCAAGTTCCAGTCCGAGAATTCGCATTACGTAGGCTCAATAAGTACGGATTCAGAGCACTCGGACTTCAACCAGGATCAGTTCGCACTTTCCGAAACCAATAATCTTTTTTATATGCCTCATGGGCAAAGCGGCGTCATATATCTGGGCCGGGGGGAATTTTCCACGACAGGCGGCAATCTCCCATCGCATACCGAGTCACCGATACCACCCAGGTGGCTGCGCATGGAATTGTCATACGGAATAGAAAACCCAAACCCCTCCGATCAAAATGAACAACTATTTGTCGATCAGAGTTACGTCAATGCCATGGATGTGATGGCCAGATTCAATACCATGGGAACAGTCGCGCCGCTAAACTTGCTCACCCAGAGCGCGTCGCACGGCATCTTGAACACGTACTTCAAGCTTAATGACTCCCAGCCGATTTTCAAAGGGATAGCGAAAGAGTTTGACGACCAGCACGACAGCACGGTCTGGGCGTACGATTGCGGGAGGCAGGACGGATTACAGAATTACGTCAGGAAGGGGTTCAAATTATCGTCCAGCGAGTGCAAGACCAGCAAGTACACGAATATCCTGGCACCGATTACCGCCGAGAATGTAGTTTTAAGCTACAACTACGTTTCCTACTATCTGGATCCGATGGGAAGGATTGACGCGAAGAAAAATAAATATTTTCCGTCAACCTACTACAATCAATACATAAATTTGCTGTGGAAGTACCTGGAAAATAAGGCTCATGCCATCTATATCAACACAGCCTTCGCCGATGATTTGGCGGGCAAAGCCCTCCCGGATTGTATTGTGAAGGGAGTGGTAGAAACCAAAGGCGCTCACAAGGACAAGTTGGTATTCACTCGATTTTCAGGAAATTGCCCAACAAGCGAGGGCGCCGTCGGGAGCAATACCGTCACTTCTTCCAAGCCGCTGGTAATTGCAAAATTCAAACCCTGTGATTTCCTGCAGGCGGCGGGTTCCGCCATATGCAACACAGACGACAGCAAACAAGCGGGGCTTTACGGAACGAACGGCAGCTATCGGAGCGCGATAGGCGAAGCCCTGGCGTCTTATCAGGCCGCCGGACTGTTGCCATTGTGCCCCGACTATACGCATTACAAGACTCCGCCGCACATAGAGAAAAAGGATGGCCATCCGCTTATGAACCGACATACCGCACGAGCGGTCATCGCGCACCACGACGCATACAAAAACCCCTCCTGCTTGTCGGGTCTTCATGCCACCCCGGTCTGGAACGTCTATGCTGCCATCCTGGGCTCGTATGACAGCATCTACAATTATTCTTACGGCGATTATCTCGGGCTTTCGGGCACGGTATCCTTCGCCCCACCCGTCTCTACAGCCTCATGGTTTGACGATTTAGGCAAGGTCGCCCAACCGATTACGATTACGATAATACCCTGAGTTTCATACTTCGGCAGGCACTCCCGTCAGCAAAAGGGGTCGGCTCAGTCCGGCCCTTTTACCGAGGGGGCAGTTTTGCCAACCCATTCGCCTCATCGAATCACTGCGCTTCGGATCTTTTCCGGATAACGTAACGTATTTTTCGCACTTTGGAGGAGCGGCGGTCCCGATCTGGTTAAATGAAGCTACAACCCATCATTGACTGGAAGGAGACCACCGCCATGGAACAGGATACTACGCCGCCCGCCTTGGGCAAAGTGATCGAGATTGACGAAGCGAAGGTACAGCGGCATTTGGACGGGATTGTGCGCGGCACTGTGGAGGAGACGCTGAACGGGCTGCTCGATGCGGAGGCCGACAGGCTGTGCGGGGCGAGCCGCTATGAGCGCAGCGGTCGGCGCCGGGATTATCGCGCCGGGCACTACGAGCGCGGGCTGCACACCCGAGCGGGCGAGGTGAAGCTGAAGGTGCCCAAGCTCAGGACACTGCCGTTTGAGACCGCGATCATCGAGCGGTATCGGCGGCGCGAGGCGAGTGTGGAGGAGGCGCTGATGGAGATGTATCTGGCCGGGGTCTCGGTGCGCCGGGTCGAGGACATCACCGAGGCGCTGTGGGGGACGCGGGTCTCGGCGGGCACGGTCAGCCGGCTGAACCAGAAGATGTATGCGCGCATCGAGGCGTGGCGCAACCGCCCGATCACCGGCGCCTTCCCGTATGTGTACCTGGACGGCATCGTCTTGAAGCGCAGTTGGGGCGGGGAAGTCAGGAACGTCAGCGTGCTGGTCGCCATCGGCGTCAATGCCGAGGGCTACCGCCAGGTGCTGGGCATCGCCGAGGGGGCGAAGGAGGACAAGGCGGGCTGGAGCGCATTCGTGGGCCATCTCAAGACACGCGGCCTCACGGGCACCGAGTTGTTCATCTCCGATGCCTGCCTGGGTCTGGTCGAGGCGCTCGCCGAGCATTACCCCGAAGCGCGCTGGCAGCGCTGCGTGGTGCACTTCTACCGGAACGTGTTCAGCGTGGTGCCCAACGCCAAGGTGCGCGCGGTGGCCGCCATGCTCAAGGCCATTCACGCGAGCGAGGATCGTGAAGCGGCCCAGGAGAAAGCCCGCCAGGTGGTAGCCAAGCTCAAAGCCATGCGACTCGCGAAGGCCGCCGAGAAGGTCGAGAACGCCATCGGCGAGACGCTCACCTACTACGCTTTTCCCGAGACCCACTGGCGGCGCATCCGCACCAACAATCCGCTGGAGCGGCTCATGCGCGAGATCCGCCGGCGCACCCGTGTCGTCGGCGCCTTCCCCGACGGGCACTCGGCGCTGATGCTCGCCGCCGCGCGTCTCAGACACGTCGCGGGAACGACCTGGGGCGTGAAACGCTACCTGAACATGGAGCCGCTCGCCAAACAGCAGCGGCTCGATGAAACCGAGCAGGCTTCGGCCTGAAAGCAACCATGATTCGGAACCCCGCCAAACCGAAAGTGCGCAAAATACTTGACACTACCCTTTTCCGGCACTCGCGCACGACGAACCAGGGCGTAGCGCGGTAAGAATCCGCGACCACCCAGGCGGCGGCCGTCAGCGTCCAGGAGACGACGAACTCGATCCAGTGGCGGGCGCTGATGTGCCCTGCCGCCACCATGGGCGCCCACACCAGCAGCGTGAACATGCCCATCTGCACCGCCGCGAGCGCGGCGGCGAGCCGTGCATACACGCCGATGAGCACCGCCACGCCCGCCGCGATGTAGGTACAGCCGAAAAAATAAGCCCAAAGCAGAGGCGCCGGCAGCCAGCCAGGCACCAGCGGTGTAGTCAAATTGACATAGACGAAATGGCTCACGCCGAAGAAAATCAAGGCCAGGCCGAAGAGTATCCTTGCGATGCGCACGCCCCTGTCGCCGGTGGCGAAACCGAGCCACCGCTTGTCTCGATCGGCGGCGAACCAGGCATACAGGACCCAGGCGCCCGCCACGATCACCGCGGTCTCGACGCAGCCATACCAGGAACCGAATACTGTGGGCGCAGGGAAGATGTCGCGCAATCTCAACAGCAGCAACCAAAGCACGAGATAGGCGAGCAGCACGCGGGCGGCGATGACGGCGGTACGCCGGAAGAACAAACCCATACCGCAGGCGAGGGAAACGACGGCGCAGAGATAGGCCAGTGCCTCGCGTGCCGGCAAGCCCTTGGGCACTCCCTGCCATATCGGGGCGAAATCGCCATTGATCAGGCCCAGGATGCCGAGGGAGATAAGGGTCGCCGCAAAGACCGCATGACCCACGCTTGCAATGCGCATCGCCTTCTCCTTCCGTGGTGCTCCGGTTCGTCGGATGCCGGCATCCCTTGTCTGCCGGATGCCGATAGAGTACACCACACATGGCACCGATCCCAGGCGCGTGCAACGGAATCAGGTGGTAATCCCCCCATATTTAGCGGTGGTCAGAAGTAGGGTTTAGGCCGCCATGGCCAACTTCTGCATGGGTGTCACGCCACCGAGGCCCATATTGGGCCGCTCGTGATTATACGTCCACAGCCAGCGGGTAGCGAACGCCTGCACCTCGTGGATCGTATCGAACAGGTAATGGGCGAGCCAGTCGTAGCGCACGGTGCGGTTGTAGCGCTCGATGTAGGCGTTTTGCTGCGGTTTGCCGGGCTGGATGTAGTCGATGCGGATGGCGCGCTTGCGCGCCCAGGCGAGCAACTCCCCGCTGATGTATTCGGGGCCGTTGTCGCAGCGGATCGCCCGCGGTGCACCTCGCCATTCGATGATCCGCTCCAGAGCACGGATTACCCGCGCGGCAGGCAGCGAGAAGCCGACCTCGATGCCGAGACCCTCGCGGTTGTAGTCGTCAATGACGTTGAACAGGCGCAAGCTGCGCCCGTCGGCGAGCTGATCGTGCATGAAGTCCATGGACCAGACCGCGTTGATCGCTTGTGGTACGGCCAGGGCTTGGGGCTTCTCGCGCACCAGGCGCTTTCTCGGCTTGATGCGCAGGTTCAGTTCCAGCGCCCGATAGATCCGATACACCCGCTTGTGGTTCCAGCCGTAGCCCTTGACGTTCCTCAGATACAGAAAGCACAGCCCGAAGCCCCAGTTCCTCTGATTGTGCGTCAAGCGGATCAGCCACTCGGCGATCTCGCCATTCTCCTCTGAGTGCTTGGGTTCGTAGCGGTAGCAGGTCTCGCTCAGCGCAAAGGCCGCACACGCCGCCCGAATGCTTACGCCTCGTCTCTTAACCGCTTGCCTGGCCATCTCGCGGCGCCGAGATGGCCTCACCATTTTTTTGTGAGCGCCTCGCTCACAATCTCCGCCTTGAGCCGCTCCTCGGCGTACATCTTCTTCAGCCGCCGGTTCTCCTCCTCCAACTCCCTGAGACGGCGCATCAGCGAGGCGTCCATCCCCCCGTACTTCGCCCGCCAGCGGTAGAACAGCGCACCGCTCATGCCGTGCTCCCGGCATAGCTCGGCCACCGGCGTACCCGCCTCGGCCTGCTTCAAAATGCTCATGATCTGACTGTCGCTGAATCGAGACTTCTTCACGTAGAACCTCCTCATTCCGTTAAGAGAAAATTCTACTTCTGATCTCCGCTACTTTCCGGGGGGATTACCAGGTCTTGCGTTTTACCTGATCTGCGCAATCGTTCGTCGCCGTTATATACACCTGCCGATGCCCGCCGCCGGTGCTATTATGGCCGCGGATTCCCAATTGCATGATGCGGAGTGAAGCCGATGAATGAGATCAGGCGTTTGCATGTGAGCCCATCGCGTAATACCGCGACCAGCAAATGGCTGTCGGGCGCGGCAGCGATGCTGCTTGCGATTGGCGTGTTCGGCATGTCCACCGCCTACGCCGGCATCGGCCGTGGCGACCGTTATGCCGGCGCGCCGTGGGCGTCGCGCTCGCCGGTGCTCGCGCGGCACGGCATGGCGGCGACCGAACAACCGCTCGCCTCGCTCGCTGCCGTCGAGATTTTGAAGAAGGGCGGCAGCGCGGTGGATGCCGCGATCGCGGCCAACGCGGTGCTCGGCGTGATGCAGCCGGTGCTGAACGGCATCGGCGGCGACTGCTTCGTCATCGTCTACGATCCCAAGACGCACAAGCTTTACGGCTATAACGGTTCCGGCTGGTCGCCGAAGGGCCGCGATCTCGCCAAGATGCAGTCCGAGGTTGCGGCCGCCTACAAGAAAGCCGGCATGAAACCCTCGGACCAGATTCCCTTGTTCGGCACGCTCCCGATCACGGTGCCGGGCGTGGTTGATACCTGGTTCGCGCTGCATGCGAAATTCGGCAAGCTCCCGATCAGCGAAGACCTCGCGCCGGCGATCGCTTATGCCAAGAACGGTTTCCCGGTGACGGAAATCGTCGCGAAATACTGGAAGGGAAACTGGAAGGCGTTCGAGAGGAACCGGAAGTTGATCGAGGAGTTCGCGAACGCGCAGAAGACCTACCTGATCGACGGGCACACGCCGTACCAGGGCGAGGTGTTCCGCAATCCCGATCTCGCGAACACGCTTTCGATGATCGCGAAGGGTGGGCGCGACGTGTTCTACAAGGGCAAGGTCGCGCACACGATGGCCGATTACTTCAAGCGCATCGGCGGTGATCTTCGCTACTCCGACTTCGCCAGCTTCCACGGCGCGTGGGTGCAACCGGAGTCGATCAACTACCGCGGCTACGACGTGTACGAGCTGCCGCCGAACGGGCAGGGCTTCGCCACGCTGGAGATGCTCAACATCCTCAAGGGCTTCGACCTCAAGAAGATGGGCGTCGGCACCGCCGACGAACTGACCGCGGAGATCGAAGCCAAGCGCCTCGCTTACGCCGATCTCGCGAAGTACTACGCCGATCCGCGCTTCTACAACGCGCCGATCAAGGGCCTGCTCTCCGACAAGTACGCCGATCAGCGCCGCAAGCTGATTAATCTCAACCATGCCAATCCGAACATCGGCCCCGGCGATCCGCATCTGTTCAACGGCGATACCACCGACTTCGAAACCGCCGACTCGAGCGGCATGATGGTCTCGATGATCCAGTCCAACTACGCCGGCATGGGTTCGGGTCTGGTTGCCGACGGGCTCGGCTTCATGTTCCAGGACCGCGGCGCGCTGTATTCTCTGCACAGCGGGGCCGCGAATGTGTACGCACCCCGCAAGCGGCCGTTCCATACCATCATCCCCGCCTTCGTAATGAAGGGCGGCCAGCCGTGGATGGCGTTCGGTCTGATGGGCGGCGACATGCAGCCGCAGGGCCAGGCGCAGGTGCTGATCAACATGATTGATTTCGGCATGAACGTGCAGGAAGCCGGCGACGCCGCCCGCTGGCGGCATTACGGCGACGCCACCCCGACCGGCCTGCCGTCGCAGGGCATCGGTACGGTGGAGATGGAAACGGGTTTCGATCCGGCCGTAAAGGCGGAACTGGCCAAGCGCGGCTACAAGATCGTGCCCGGCACCGGCGCCTTCGGCGGCTACGAGGCGATCCAGTGGGATCCCGTGCAGCACGTGTACTGGGGCGCGAGCGAAATGCGCAAGGACGGTGAAGTCATCGGCTACTGATCCAAGGCCGGCGCAGGTGGCTGCGTCCGTTAGACATGGTCGCCTTCCTGCTTGAAGGCGCCGTCTTGAATCACGATCATCAGCCCCCCATCAAGATACCCTGCATCCGCTGGGGCGGAGTCATGCGTGTTCCATCTCATTAGAATTCTGAAAAGTCTGCGATCAGGCCAGTTGCGCGACTGGCCGCGGTGGCGAAAAGTGCTTGGCGTCGCCATCTCGTATGGTCATCCTTCTGTGATAAACCCCGAGTTCTTCGTATTTGCAGGCTTGCTTGATGTCTCCATGCTAGACATCCTCATCACGCTCTGGAATCCAGCTTCTGCTTTACAGCCACCAGATAAGAGCCTTGGCACACGTGATTCACAGCGCCATCTCCCGTCGTTTGAGAGCGCTGCGACACAGCGGACGCGAGTACCACCTGCTTCCAGTTATCATTGCTGATGAGCGAATGGACAAGCGAGACCGACGAGCTGCCCGGGTTCGAGGGACGGAAGATTCGGATTCGGAAGAACGACGAGTGCCTGACGTTCGCTGCGGTGACCGAGCTGCTGAAGATGAGCACCGGATTCCGGACATTCTTTAACGACGCGCTGGCGGGGATACCGTTCGAGGCCTTTCGCTGGGAAACGCCACCCGTGACTCGATGCAATCTGGATCGGCCGTTCGAGTACGTGGTGCTGGAGAGCCCTCGAACTCCTCTGCCCACCGGAGCCGGACGTCTTCGACGTGCAGTTCAATGGCCATCGGGCGCCCGAGGTTCTCGCTTTTCCTAATCTCGGCAATGACGCCTTCCTGGTGGTGCCGTGCCCCGGGACGCCTTTGTCCGCCTATGCACATCTCGGCGCCTTCGTCCGCAGCGCGCCGGAAGAGCAGCGCGACCGACTCTGGCAAAGAGTCGGAGAATCGTTGGACACACATCTCGGCACGGCGCCGATCTGGCTGAACACGGCGGGCGCCGGAGTTGCCTGGCTGCATGTGCGTCTGGACAGCCGACCGAAGTATTACTGCTACGCGCCGTATCGAAACGAGAAAGCTTCGCGATAGAATTTTAAGGAACGCAAATCCGGAAATCCTATGCCGCATCGCGACTGGAACGAGAGTTACCTAACCGGCGATATGCCGTGGGATACCGGCGAGCCGGACAACCATCTCGTCGAATTCGTGCGCTCCGGCGCCATCACACCGGGCCGGACGCTCGACGTCGGCTGCGGCACGGGCACGAACGCACTCTGGCTCGCGGGACAGAACTTCACAGTGCTCGGAGTGGACATCGCGCCGCTCGCCATCGAACAGGCGCGCGCGAAGGCGGACGGCACGAATCTGGACTGCCGCTTCGAGACGCTGGATTTTTTGAACGACACGCTTTCCGGCGGCCCGTTCGACTTCGTCTTCGATCGCGGCTGCTTCCACATCTTCGACAAGCACGAGGACCGCGAACGATTCGCCGAGCGCGTGGCGTCGCTGCTTTCGCGCAACGGCCGCTGGCTGAGTCTCATCGGCAGCACCGAAGGTCCCGAACGGGACTGGGGTCCGCCGCGCCGTTCCGCCCGCGACGTCGTCGGCGCCGTCGAGCCGGCACTGGAAATCCTGGCACTCCGCTCGGTCGAGTTCCGGGCTAATCTGCCGAGCCCCGTCGCAGCCTGGCTGTGCCTTTCCCGCCCCCGTGAAGTTCCCGCCGTTCCCTCGACGCAACGCGACTAGCGATGAAGTCCCGCGGCGCCCGCCGCGATCATTCAGACCCGACGTTCCACTATGGCTTGGCGTTGGAACGGAAGATCGTGCCGTTCTTGACGACGAAGGCGATCCTGGTCGTGTTGTGGATGTCCTTGCTCGGATCGGCGTCGAGCACGACGAGATCGGCGCGCTTGCCGGGCGTGATGGTGCCGCGATCGGCGCCGTGGCCGACTGCCATGGAACTGAACTCGGTGGCGGCCTGGATCGCCTCGACCGGCGTGAAGTCGCAATGCTCGACAAGCAGCGCCATCTCGGTGTGAATTTCGGGCATGGCGGAAAGATCGGGCGCGTCCTTGCCGAACGGCAGGCCCGCGCTGTCGGTGCCGGCATCTATCGGGATGCCGTGCTCGTGGGCGAGCTTCGTCACCGCGTAGCTCCACGGCATGATGCCCTTGCCCACCGATTGCGGATGGTGTTCGGCCTCGAGCCGGAATACGTCGAGTGTCGCATCTAGGATCGTCTTGTGCGCCTTCATGTCCTTGAACAGGGCAAGGATCGCCGGCGCGTTCGGCGGAATATGCTCGAAGTCGCCCATGGCGCGCACGCCGTAGTCGCTCGGTACGTGCGGCGCCGCTTCCCAGATGAGATACGGGCTGTGCGAGATGGTGTCGGCACCGGCATCGACCGCGTCGTGCGGCGCGGCAGGAAAGATGGTCGCGTGCGTCCACACTTGCAACCCTTGGCGGTGCGCCTCGGCGGCGAGTTGCTTCACCAGCGCCACCGGAAGATTGGCGTAGAGTTTGACGCCGGTCGCGCCGGTGCCCTTGGCCTCGGCGATCGCGAGCGGAATGTCGGTGGTGCCGGAAACCGCCTGCATCCACGGCGCGAAGCCGAGTGGATCGCCGGCCGACGCGGCCTGGGCGCGTTTATCTTCCTGGAAGAACGTCGGACCCGAAAGCAGCGCGGCGTAGTAAAGATCTGGTGCGGGAAAGGCGCCGGAATTGGTTTCGCGGGCGAGGTAACCGAGCAGGCGGTCGTCGCCGGCCATGTCGCGCACGGTGGTGACACCGCCAAGCAGCAGGGCCTTGAAGAACGGCTTGTAGTGCGCAGCGTCCGGCTCGACGTCGGTGATGTGCACATGAGCGTCAATCAGGCCGGGAATGAGGTAGTGCCCGCTCAGGTTTTCGACCGTTGCGTCTTTCGGCGTCGGCTGGCTGCCACTCGGGTAGAGCGCCTGGATGCGTCCGTCCTCGACGACCACGGTCATGTTCTTTTGTGCGGCCGTACCGGTCCCGTCAATGACGGCGACATGTTCGAGTACGAGCGGCGGCTGCACCGCCATCGCAGGTGTCGCGCAGGCCAGCAGGATCGCGGCGACCATCGCTTTCACAGCGGCTCTCCAAGGGAATCGTGTCGGGGCGTATTATTGCATTACGTCGCCGCTGCAACCATCTCCGCGGCAGATGCCGCGACTCCGTCATCACCCGAAAAAATGGGGATGCAACCCTTTTTTGCACGCGCGAATACGGCTTTGGAGAAGCCGGCGGCGGCTGGCGCCATTGATTTATTTCGTCTGAATATGGTGTTTTCGAGTGCTTTGCACGGTCTTTTACTATCTATATTCCCCCCAACGTGGTATAAAGGGGAGTTACTTTTTGGCCGGCTATAGCAAATATCGCCGGCTGCAACGGTAACAACGTTCGAATTTTGTTAATCATTTTAGAGAGATTGTAATGTCACAGAACAAGTTATATGTCGGCAACTTCCCGTACTCGGTGGACGAAGCGCAACTGCGCGGTATTTTCTCCAAATACGGAGAAATCTCCGAACTCGCCCTGATCATGGACCGGGACACCGGCCGTCCGAAGGGCTTCGGATTCATCACGTTCGCCACGCAAGAGGCCGCGGAAAAGGCCCTGGAAGAAAACGGCAAGGACCTGGACGGACGGCCGCTCAAGGTAAACATGGCCATAGACAAGCCGCGCAACGGCGGCGGACAAAATCGTCCCAGGTGGTAAGAGCCTGAGCCGGGTCTGATTCGAATCAGATACGAAAGCCCCGTCGTTAGCGGCGGGGCTTTTTATTTGCCTGCGGTATGGGCAAAGCAAAGACACGGACGCCTGCTTCAAAACGACGCCTATAATGTGACGACCGAGCGGAGACACGATCAATGGCCGATGAAACCTTCCCATCCGCCGATGTCGAAATCGTGGTCGTTCCGCGCAGCAACGATATCGGCGGCGGCTTTACGGTGCAGCGTGCACTGCCGTCCGTGCAAAGACGTATGGTGGGACCGTTCGTGTTTTTCGATCAGTTTGGGCCGACGATTTTAGCGCCAAATACGGGACTCGACGTGCGCCCTCATCCACACATCGGTCTTGCGACCGTAACCTATCTTTTTACCGGCGAGATTCTTCACCGCGACAGTCTCGGCAGCGTGCAGCCGATACACCCCGGCGCCGTCAACTGGATGACCGCCGGCAGCGGCATCGTTCACTCCGAACGCACGCCGAATGAAATGCGTCCGGCCGAGAACCCTCTTTTCGGCATTCAATCGTGGGTCGCGCTGCCGAAACAATACGAAGAGACGGCGCCCGCATTCGTGCATCACGCGGACAAAGACCTGCCTGTGATCGAAGCGGAAGGCAAGCGCGTCAGACTGATTGCCGGCTCGCTTTACGGCGAACATTCGCCGGTCGCGACGCTCTCGGAAATGTTCTACGCCGACGTGACTCTGGAACCGGGCGCATCGCTGCAAGTTCCGGCGGATTACGAGGAACGCGCGGCGTACATTCTCGACGGCTCGGTGCAGATCGGGAGCGACAGCTTCGCCGCCGGCCGTCTGGTTGTATTCAAGCGCGGCGCGCCGATCGAATTACAGGCGCACTCGTCGCCGGTGCGCCTGATGCTGCTTGGCGGCGAAACGATGGACGGCGACCGGCACGTCTGGTGGAATTTCGTATCCAGCTCGCGCGAGCGCATCGAACAGGCCAAAGCCGACTGGAAGGCCGGACGTTTCGCGCGCGTGCCGGGAGAAACCGAGTTCATCCCGCTCCCCGACAACAATCCGCTTTTTGTCAAGCACCCCTGATAGCAAGCATCAACTTCCGTATTAAACATAACTAAATTTTGAGAAACATGATTAATGTAGTGAGATGGATATTTTTCATACCTGCGGCATTTCAAACCGTTGGATACGCGATTATGCTTATGATGCTTTCAGGAATGATTTTGGCACCGAACGCGCCAGAGTGGATTTTTGATGCAGTTATCGCGCTGGAAGCCATGCTGTGTGCAGGATTATTCATGTTTATAGGCATGCTTGTTGCCCCTAGGCGCGGCCTATTTGCGACTATCGTTTTATTTTTTTCAGGCGTCGCATTCTTAGCCTACAATATTCTCAGCAGATTGGAAAACGGGATAACCGGAGGACTGCGAGAGGACTGCCTATGGTCTGGTGCCGCTGTTGTGGGAGGTGCGTTGGTCGGATATATATGCGTTCGCTGGTCGGCGCGGATACCGGGCGGAGCACCGCAACCAGTAGTGAACGACGAATCATAGATTCATTGGAGACAATTTAGATCTCTAATGGAACCGCAGAAACACAAACAGTTACTGCGGTACGTTTAACCGGTGTTTTGCAGGCCCTGGGCGATGCCGTTGACGGTGGCAAAGAGCGCGTCGAGCAGCACGCCGTCGGGACGATCCTGTTCGCGCCAGCGCGCGAGCAAATCCACTTGCAGCAGGCTCATGGGGTCCACGTAGGGATTGCGCAGGCGAATCGAGCGTTGCAGCGTCGGATCGCCGTCTAACAGTTGATTCTGACCGCGCAGACGCATGATCCATTCGACCGTGCGATCGTATTCTTCGCGGATCGCCGCGAAGTGATGCGCGAGCTTCGGGCCGGCAAGTGCCGCATAGCGTTCGGCGATCGGCATGTCGGATTTCGCGAGCACCATTTCCGCATCGTCGAGCAGCGCGTCGAAGAAGCGCCATTCTCTGGCGAGTTTACATAGCAGTTCTTCGCCGTGCGCTTCGGCGGCGGCCGCGAGTCCGGTACCGAGTCCGTACCAGCCGGTGATGATCTGGCGCGACTGCGTCCAGGAAAATACCCAGGGAATGGCGCGGAGATCTTCGACGCCGGATTGGCCGCGCCGCGAAGCCGGACGCGAACCGATCTTCATGCGCTCGATCACGTCTATCGGCGTGGCGCTGCGGAAGTATTCGACGAAGTCGGGGCTATCGTAAACAAGCGCGCGAAAGGCCTTGCGACTGGCCGGCGCGAGCACATCCATCATCGCATCGGCGCCGTCCGGGCGCTTGGTTCCGGCGCGTTCCTTGGCAGTCGCGAGCAAGACCGCGCCGGCGCTTTGCTCCAGGGTTCTGAGCGCAATGCCGCGCAGCCCATACTTGGCGTTGATGATTTCGCCCTGTTCGGTCACGCGCAGACGATCCTGCACCGTGCCCGCCGGCGATGCGAGTACCGCACGATGCGTGCGGCCGCCGCCGCGGCTGGTGGTGCCGCCACGGCCGTGAAAGATGGTGAGCGCGACGCCGGCCTGTGCGCAGACTTCGGCGAGACGCGTCTGCGCCTGATAAAGCGCCCAGCGCGCGGCGGCAAGTCCGCCGTCCTTGTTGCTGTCGGAATAGCCGACCATGATTATCTGGTGATCGCCGCGCGCTTTCAAGTGCGCACGGTAAGCCGGATCTTCGAAAAGACCCTGCATGACGTCGGCGGCACCGCGCAAATCGGCGACCGTTTCGAAGAGCGGCGCGACATCCAGCGGAATCCGTCTGTCGTCATCGCGCAGCCCCGCCTGTTCGGCCAGCCACAGGACGCCGAACACATCGTCGGCGCCCTGCGCCATGCTGATGATGTAGGGACCGATGGCGCGCGGACCGTATTCATCGCGTGCTTCGCGCAAGGTTTGAAATACTTTCAGCACCGGCGTTGAAATTTCGTCGGCCTCGGCGCGCTTTTCGACGCCGGCGCGCAAGGCTGCGGTGCGTTCGGCGGCCGACTTTCCCACCCAGCCGGCATCGTCCAGCAATCGGCCGACGGCCTTGCGGTGCACCAGCGCGTCCTGGCGTATGTCGAGCGTCGCGAGATGAAAGCCGAAGGTTTCAACCTTGCGGATCAAACGATCCAGCGCGAACAGTCCCGCATGTCGCCCCAAGTGATGCAGCAGGCTGGCACGGATCAGACGCAGATCGTCGAGTAAGCCGTCGGCATTCGCATAAGCGCCGGGCTGCCCGGTTGCGCTCGCCGCAACGCGCGCCCGCACATGCGCCAAAAGACGGCGGTACGGCATGTCGGTATGACGCGCGGGGATTTTCCGTTCGATTTCGGGAAATCGTTGCGCATAGTCGTCAGCGCGCGCGATCACCGCATCGTCGAAGCCGATGCGTTCGCTCGACTGGCTGAGCCCACGGTACAGGGATTCCAGATCGCGGCGATACAGGATCAATACACGCTGACGATGATCACGGAGGGTTTCGCGCATCGTCGCCGCAGTGACGTTGGGATTGCCGTCCATGTCGCCGCCCACCCAGGAACCGAAGCGCACGATGACGGGCAGATCGGCGGGTTCGACATTGATTCCGATATGCGCGAGCGCCTCGCCGAGACGTTCGTAAAACACCGGCAGCACGCGATACAGGATGTCGGTCAGGTAAAACAACACGTGTTCGCGTTCGTTGGCGACCGTCATCCGTGCCTCAGGATGCTCTTCGGTCTGCCAGGTGGAGGTAATTTCCGTACGCATCCGTTCGAGCAGCGAATGCTTCTCGCGCGGCGTAAGCGCCGGATCGAGACGTTCGATCAAAGCCTGTGCGAGGCGTTGCTGTTTTTCCAGTACCGTGCGCCGCGTGGCTTCTGTGGGATGCGCCGTAAATACCGGGTCGATGCGAAGATCGTTGAGGAGCGTCTGCACGGAGGCTGCATCGAAGTTCATGTCACGCAGCTTCAGCAGACTGTCTTCCAAGCCCTCGGGTTGCGGCGCCTTGCTCTCGCGTTCGTAGTCTCGACGGCGGCGGATCCGGTGCACGCGCTCGGCCAGATTAACCACCTGAAAATACGCCGAAAACGCGCGCACCAGCTCGCTTGCCTCTGCGGGTGTCAGCCCGGTGAGTTCGCGCTCCAGACCGTTCTTGTCGCTGCCTTCGCGCCGCGCAATGGCTGCGGCGCGCACCTTCTCGACACGGGCGAACAAGGCCTCGCCGCCCTGTTCACTGAGCATTTCGCCGACGAGGCGGCCGAGCAGGTTGACGTCGTCGCGCAGGCCCGCGTCCTTGGCCGCAAATTCGACGGTTCGCTCATCCATCCGGCGTTCCCTCGATCGGGTTCATCGGCTACGCCTAAAGCAAAGCTTCCTTATGCGTATATTAATGCCTGCCTTTATAGTCTTCCCCGCAGGCAACCAGGATGCCTGCACGACGCTACCCATGCGGACGCGGGTGGTGGGGAAGGTCGCGCCTGCTCAGGCGCCGCCGCTCAACCCCAAACCGATCGCCATATGAATCGCCCGGCCAACCTCGGCAAACGGAATACAGCAGATTCATAACGACCGACAGCGCCCCAAAAAGCAGTGATTTCAAGACTTTTATGTTCTAACAGCTAATCCCTTCATGTTTCATGACCGTTTCGATCCCAAAAATGACACATAGCGACTATACTTAAGCTATGCGTCAATACGCCTTATCAGGTGTCACATTAAGGTCTAGTTGGCATTAGCCTGAAAAATCAGGGACGGGGCATTCTTGAACGATCGGAAAACACATAGCCTTGTAGTGCAGAAAGCCATTCGGCTCGTTGACTATTTAACGCGGCTGGCTTTACTGCGCACGAAGGTGATCCGAAACGTTACAGAGTACGAGAATGTACTTTGGGTTTCAGAAATTCCACGCGAGTGGGGATGCTTCACGCAGGCATGGGGAAACGATGAGGAACATGAGCCGGACGAGTGGCTTGAAGTGCAAAAACGCCCAGAGCCGCAATTACCCATCATTCCCGCTCAATGTAAAGACTGGGTGAATCAGTCTGCGCTTCGCAACAAAAACGACTTACCTGAACTTCTTCAGCAAATTACTCGTCAAGTGCAAAACCCGGATTGGCGCGAAGGATCAGATCAACCTGAAGTCATATCAATTACCGATCGTCTTGAGGAACATCCCGAAGTTCGGCGCGCATGGGATCATTACGTCGAAGATAAGTGGCTACCATGGACGGAAGAACATAATAGGTGGGAAGGAATTCACAAGATCTATTCCGCGCTCTTCGCGATACATCAAGAACAGCTTAGGCTTGGCGAGGAATACGAACTCGTACTCGGTATAGGCCTATTGACGTGGCAGACGCCTAGCGGACAGCGCGTTCGGCGTCACTTGATTGTCGCTAATGCCATTCTGGAGTTTGAAGCCCGTCTGGGAAAATTCACCATTCGCCCTCATGCCGAAGGCGCCAAACTCAGACCTGAACTCGATATGTTGGATCCTGCGGAACAGCCTCCGCGTGCGGAGGAAACCGCGAAATCTTCGCTGATCCAAGCCGACGACAACCCGTGGGAAAAGAGCTGCACAGAAGGCCTACTTCAAGCGCTGGTGCATTCAATCAGCTCGCAGGGCGAGTATAACGACACCTTGGAAGCGAAAAATGTTCGTGCCTCAGAAAAGCCGATAGTCGAACACGCTCCCGCTTTGATCCTGCGTAAGCGTTCCGCCAAAGGCCTTACCGAAACCCTGAAGCGGATAAAGGAGCGGATCGAAAACGGTGAAGGCATACCCGGAGAATTTGCGGACCTCGCCGAAGTTCGACCGGAAGATGATCGAGAACCGGACGATAGTCCGCAAGAGCCTGACCGGCAATTTGATGGAGAAATCTTCTTCCCGAAGCCATCTAACGATGAGCAACGTCACATTGTGGACAAGATTCGGTCGGCCAGCGGCGTTCTTGTACAGGGGCCGCCGGGCACGGGAAAATCTCATACGATCGCGAATCTAATTTGTCATTTGCTCGCCACGGGACAGCGAATACTCATCACGGCCAAGACCCCGCGTGCGCTCCAGGTCCTTGAAGGGTTGGTGCCGTCTGAATTGCGCCCGCTCTGCATCAATTTACTTGGAAGCGGTCTTGAGGAACGCCGTTCACTGGAATCCAGCGTTGGCGGCATTCTTCGCAAGAAGGCGGAGTGGAATGAAGAACGTTCCAAGCAAGAACTCACGGAACTTGAAGAGCGACTCAGAACTCTTCGGGAAGAGAAAACCAAGGTCAATCGGCGTCTTCGCGACATCCGGGAATCCGAAACGCATACACAATCCATTGCGAATGGAACTTACCAAGGCACGGCAGCCCGAATCGCGGAAGCCGTCAACCGTGACAGTGATGCCTATAAGTGGTTCACGGATACTATCCCTCTGGATAGAACTTGCACGATATCTGCAAACGATTTGCGTAACGTTCTCGCCCATCTTCGCCACTTCACATCGGAAAAATGCGGAGAATTGAAACTTGTTTGGCCCGAATCTCTCCCAACCGCCCAACATTTCTCCGATCTAGTTCAAAGCGAAGCAAGGGCGATTGAGGAAGAACACATCTCGGCGAATGGGGCTGATGAACGTACCGCCGATCTGTTATCGCGGAGCGATACGCCGATCATTGAGCAGATTCGTCGGACACTTTCAGATTTTCAAGTTGCCCGCAAAAACCTGCTGGCATCACCGCACGCGTGGATGCGTGATGCCCTGCGCGATGTCTTGGCAGGCAATTCAACCTTGTGGCGTGAGCTCTCCCGCGTCACGAGAGACACGATCGCATCCATCGAACCGCTGATCCAAATAGCGGACGACACCAGTATCGAATTCTCTACCACGATCGATATCAGAACACTTTATGAAGATGCCTGCAAATTGAAACAGCACATGGAGAATGGCGGGGGGTTGGGCTGGGGGCCATTTCGCCCCAAAGCAGTGAAAGAGCACCTTCATGCCATCAAGATTGTGCGCGTTGGTGGACATCCTTGCTCCACGATCGAACATTTTTCCGTTCTCTGTGATGCTTTGCATGTTCGAGTTGCGTGTGATAAGGCATGGGGATTTTGGGCACAGCGATCCCATAAGACGCACGGACCTTACGCTTTGCAACTGAGCATGTTCAAGTCATTGTGCGACGCTCTCGGAATGGTCTTGTCGCTTGATGAACTTATTGATAACTGCCGCAAGGTGTTGCATCAGTGTCCTGATATAGGCGAACCTACTTGGGCTGACGAATCTCAGGTTGAAAGCTTGATTGCCTCGTGTCAACTTGCACAGGCCAGTTACGTCAAACGGCTTGCAGGAAAGGAATTGCGAAACATCGAGGCTCCGGTATCGTCGATCGCCAACAACAGCGATGCGCATCCTGTTACGAGCGAATTTCTAGGCGCAATTCGTGATCGCAACATCAATGAATTCGAGCAGGGTGCGAGCAAGGTTCAGGAGTTAGAGAAGGAACGTCATCACCTTCGAAGAGTGGATGGATATCTTTCAAAATTACAGAGTCTTCTCCCGATCCTCACGGATAACTTGAAACGAACTTGTGGCGAACCATATTGGGACGAACGACTTCTACATATAGAAGACGCCTGGCATTGGTCACAGGCTCGATACTGGATCGAAGAATACATCAGACAGGAGGATGCTCCTGCTCTTAACAAGCGTGCCAAACAAATTGAGGATGAGATCGGTAGCACGATCGCGAAACTCGCTTCACTACATGCCTGGTTGTTCTGTTTTTCAAGGCTCGAGGAAGACCATCGCCGTCACATGGAAGCTTGGCAACAGTCCATGCGGCGGCTTGGAAAAGGCACAGGAAAGCACGCGCCGCGCCACAGACGAGAAGCCCAACAGCATCTTAATCAATGCCGTGAGGCGGTCCCCGCATGGGTAATGCCGTTACATCGGGTCTGGGATACGGTGGACCCTGCGCCGGGAATGTTCGACGTCATCATCGTTGACGAGGCTTCGCAGTGCGGGGTAGAGGCGCTTTCATTGTTCTATCTTGCTAAGAAAATATTGATCGTTGGCGATGACAAGCAGATAAGCCCGGAGGCTGTGGGGTTGCCTCGTGATGCAGTGCATCGTCTAATAGGAGAATATCTGCACGATTTTCAGTTCAAGTCATCATTCGACGTCGAGAGCAGCCTGTTCGACCACGGGAAACTGCGCTATGGGACTCGACGAATTACTTTGCGCGAGCATTTTCGCTGCATGCCGGAGATTATCCGCTTCAGCAATGACCTTTGCTATTCCGATACGCCGCTGATCCCCTTGAGGCAATATGGGCCAGACCGATTAATCCCCCTCGAACATATCTTCGTAGATGCGGGGTATCGCGAAGGTTCGAATAATCGGACGATCAATCTTCTGGAGGCCAAAGCCGCCGTCGAAAAGATCGTAGAACTGTGCGGTGACAGTCGGTATAAGAATAAGTCCATGGGTGTGGTTATTCTTCAGGGTGAGGCGCAAGCGACCTTGATTGAAGGCCAGTTGCTAGAGCGGTTGGGCGCTGAGGAAATGGAGCGACGACGCTTGATTTGCGGGAATCCGTACAGCTTCCAGGGGGACGAACGCGACGTCATGCTGCTATCGATGGTTGCGGCGACCAACGAAAGGATTGGCCCATTCACAAAGGCGGCCGATGAACGGCGTTTCAATGTCGCGGCCAGCCGTGCTCGTGATCAGATGATCCTTTTCCATTCCGTGACTTGTGACGATCTCAGTACCTTTGATTTACGACGGAGACTACTCGAGTTCTTCCAGGACACAAAGCCACATCAGATCGCCGGAATTGATCGCGAGGAACTTGAGCGGAGAGCATTCCAAGACAATCACCAAGTTGTAAAGCCCCCTAAACCGTTTGACAGTTGGTTCGAGGTGGATGTCGCGCTGGAACTGGCAAGGCGGGATTTTAACGTCATTCCGCAGTATGAAATTGCAGGTAAGCGCATTGATCTTGTAGTCGAGGGTGGCGCAGCACGGTTGGCAGTCGAGTGCGACGGCGACCACTGGCATGGACCTGACCGTTATGAAGCTGATATGCAGCGTCAAAGACAACTAGAGCGATGCGAGTGGGAGTTCTTCCGTGTTAGGGAATCAGCCTTTTACGCCAACAAGGTTGATGCGCTTGCTGGACTCTGGCAAGCGTTAGAAGCACGAGAGATCTTTCCAAGTCATACCGGGCGAATGTGGCCTACGAAGACGATACGGCAGAAGAGAATGGCGACGGGCTACATTCCGATGTTTCCGAAGATGATGACGACATTGACGGTAACGAGGACTTCTCATTAGTTGGCGAGGAAAATGGCAACAGTTCATCAGGGCGTCGGGCAGAAAAAATATCAGCAACAGAAATTCAGGATGCGATCCTTCAGGCTCTGTCTCGGTGCCCGAATCAGTCTTGTACGCTACGTTCATTGACATCTCGCGTGCTCAAAGAAGTAGGACTATTAACACGCGGGAATCCCAGAATGGTGTTTGAGAGAAGGGTCATGCGGAGCATTGACATACTTGAGAAGCGTGAACGTATAGAAAAATACAAAGCGAAGAATCGAAGGGTTAGACTTGTACAAGAAACAGCTTAATAAGGCGCTCCATCAGACGGCAATTCGACTGCATGTCATTGTCGCCGATGAGCTTCTGCATTAGGCGATATACATACATTACGGCCGAACGCATGCCAAAAGCACTTTCCCAAGCGGTCCGGGACAACTTGGAAAAGTGCAAGGCAGCCTCGCTTGCCGCGGTAGACGCCTACAACCGACCAGGTCCACGATTCAGAACAGCGCAATACCTAGTTATGATTGTCATAGCTTGGACAGCGTTGTTCCACGCCATTTTCTATAAGCGTAGAAAACGACCATGGTACCGGAAAAAAGATTCAGGTTCCGGAAATGGCATACGCTATCAAAAAATAGACGGCGAACCAAAACACTGGGATCTATCGGAATGCATAAAGCAGTTCTTCGTCTCTAATAACCCTGCCGAGCGAAAGAATTTAGAATTCTTGATCGGCCTTCGGAATAAAATTGAACATCGCTATCTCCCAGAGTTAGATCCCACGCTATACGGCGAATGCCAAGCTGCCTTGCTAAACCTCGAGGAAATGATAGTTACGAACTTTGGCAATAAGTATGCGCTAACGGAACAGCTGGCTGTTGCGCTTCAATTCTCTCAGGAGATTCCTCCTGAAAAGAAGGCAGCCTCAAAAAGATCAGTGAAATCTTCGGTGAAGACCGTACAAGATTATGTAGAGAAATTCCGTGGTGGTCTGCCTGGTAATGTCCTAAATAGCATGAAGTATTCGTTCAGCGTCTATTTAGTCCCGAAAGTGACAAACCGCGAGGGCGCAGCTGACGCTTCGATCAAGTTCATTAAAGTTGATGAAGCTAACTCAGAAGAATTGGACCGGCTAGAGAAACTGAATGTCCTCATCAAAGAAAAGCGGATACCAATCGCCAATCTCGGTCTTTTCAAGCCCAGCGATGTGGTCCGTGAGCTAAACGAGCGACTTCCATTCAAGATATCAATGAATGCGCACACCAATGCATGGAAATATTTCAAAGTGCGTCCTCCATATGGCGACACGAAGCGGGAAATAACTCGGAGCGAACATTGCATTTTTGATGAACCTCACGGGGACTATCTCTATACAAGGTCATGGATAGAGCACCTCGTAAGAGCATTCGGAACTGAAGATGGCTATGTGCGCGTGGTCGGTCGAGCACCGAAAGAAAACGAACATGAGTGGTAGAGGAGACAAGTAACAAAGAATGTGAGAATGCGGCTTACAAGCCGCGGTGTTTGACTCTGTCATACTCATCTTAGCCACACCTCTGCTGCCCATAAAGCCGCCCGAGTTTAAAGCGGAATAAGGGAAGGCTAGACAATCCTGATCCAATGGCTCTCGAAGTGGGGCTATTGGACGGTGCTCATTGAATAGGGGCGGGCGTCGGCGGCGATGCTCCAGGTCTTGTTGGGCTTGGCCTGCATTACGAAGCACAGTCCGCCGCTGGCGGTGATGTCCTGGTAGCGGAAATAGGTGCGATCGAGCGGCTTGTCGTTCAGGAATGCCTTGCCGATGTACGGATGCGCATCACTCATGGGCTTGGCGACAATGGTGAAGGTCTTGCTGGCGGGCAGATGCATCACGGCGCGGCGCACGAAGGGTCGGCCAATCACATACTGTAAGCTCCAAAAAAATCGAGGTTTCCCAATTCCTCTGGGCCGATTATTTTGCGGGCTTGCGGAAGCGATAGATGAACTGATCGGTGTGACCGCGGATGGACTTGTCGAACACGGTGGCGGTGTGCGGATCGGCCGGGTTGCGCAGCGCGTCGCTTGCGCCGTCGAAGACGAAGCCCGCGGCTTCCACTTCCTTCTTCACCACCGCCGGATCGATGCGGTGCAGGGTGTTGGTGTCGCTCACGCCCGATCCGGCGGGCGCGACATGATCTATGACCACGAACAGGCCGCCAGGCTTGAGCGCGGCAAACACCTGTTTGTCGAACGCGGCCATATCAACCGGGCCCATGAACGGATCGTGATAGTCGTGATAGTTCTGCGCGGTGAATACCAGGTCCACCGGCTCGGGCGCGCTCAGTTTCGCCGCCGGCTCCTGCAACAGACTGACGTTGGCGTAATGCGGCGTGGCAACCAGCTTTTGCCATTGCGTAAAACGCTTGGTCGAGAATTTGGCCATCTCCTCCGGCCACACCGTATAGACATGCCCCTTCGGCCCGACGATGCCGCTGAATACGCGGGTCCAGTAGCCCGTGCCAGGTACGAGTTCGAGCACCTTCTGCCCCGGCTTGACCTCGGCAAAGATCATCACGGCGGTAATTTTGCGGCGGGCGTCGTCGGCCTTGTCGGCCGCACGCGCGGGATCGTTGACGGCCGCTACGATGTAGGCCGGCGTCACCGCACTGCCCGGTTGCGCGGCCGGTTTGGCCAGCACGGCCAAGGGAAGCGAAAGGGCAAACGACATGGCGAAGATGGACGGCTTCATGGCGGACTCAGCAAGGGACGGCGATGCCGATATTATGCGCCCGAATAACGGCAACGGGCGGCACGGGCCCGGCCCGGAACGAGGCGGCGCCCGCCGAGACCCCCGCCCGTCGCAGCGGGGCCGTCGCTTTCGCGGACCATGGGCACAGGTCAGGCGGGCGGGTTCACCGCCGCAATCCAGGCGCGGGCCTCGGAGACGTCGCCGGTTGAGAAGACTCTGACCCGGCCCAGCATCAGGAAGCGAAAGGCGTTGATCGCAAATCGGATCCATTCGACGTCGGTCACGATCGCCATGCGTTCCCAACGCGACAGATGCGCGACTCCGATCTTGAGGTCTTTCCATACGGCAGCCGCGTCGATTCCCGAAAACCCTTCGCCCAGTTCGCAATACAAACTCAGCTTGCCGTGACGTTCGAGGGTTTCCTCGATCTTCGGGATCAAGACCTTGTCGTAGTCCTCCGCCGTTACGCGTCCTTTGCCGGCGATTGCAATGGTTCCCTCCGGGAATCCTTCGATGAACTCGATCATGGCACCTCCTCCTCCGGTTTGACCGCTCAGTGGGGCCAGAGCCAGACGAAGATCACGGCGGCAACCAGACTGTAAATCGCGCCGTCGATCACGCCCTTGGCGACGGATCTCCACGGCTGCCCCCACCAGATGCCGAGGGGCAGCGCGGCGAGGCCGTAGCTCATGAAGGCGACCGTCCAGACGGTTCGCAGCACGTGGATGCCGGACGCATCCGGCCCGAGCGAGATCCCGGCAATATAGCCGGCGAAAAGCGAGACGATCAGGCTGAAAACGAACCACTGCACCAGGCTCTTGCCCATGTTGGGCACGCCGTTCGGCCGCAGGATCATGAAGCTCACGGGACCGCGTTCGAATTTCTCGCGAACTTCGGGCTTTTTCATGTCTTCCATGCGGCAGTGCGGCAGCATGTACATGCCGGGCGCGGGATTGCCGTCACGGATGACAGCACCCACTTCGTCTTCGTTCGACAGGCCGCGATAGTCGGGCGTGTGCCAGAATTTCAGAACCATGTGCACGATGCTGCTCGCGACAAAGACGCCGACGGCGGAAACGAGAATGGGAAGCCAGAGATGGGCGAGTGAGACCATGGCGACTTACTCCTCTGAATGAGCGGGTTCGGACGAGGCAGGTGAATTCTACTCCGCATTTGCGGGAATGGGAACAAACGGCGCCAGCCGGCCGATTCGGGACTATAATCCCGCTGCCGAAGGCGCCAGACGCAGGAGATCGCATGAATTATGAAACGGTGAATTTCGAACAGAAGTTCGGCCTTTTCGACGATCAGTGGGCGCCGAAGGTCGTCGCCGAGATGAACGACTACCAGTTCAAGCTCGTGA
Organism: uncultured Gammaproteobacteria bacterium; assembly: GCA_963843735.1. Classification (GTDB taxonomy): domain Bacteria; phylum Pseudomonadota; class Gammaproteobacteria; order JAKDMP01; family JAKDMP01; genus CAWJLN01. The sequence continues at coordinate 405,838 of CAWJLN010000009.1, read as the reverse complement.
GGATCGAGGGCGACTTCGTCTGGCACGATCACAAGGACACCGACGAGACCTTCATCGTCCTCGAAGGAACCCTGCGTATAGACTTCCGGGACGGCTGCGTGAGGCTCGGCGAAGGCGAGATGTTTGTCGTTCCGAAGGGCACCGAGCACAAGCCCTTTGCGGAAGGCGAAGTCAAGCTGCTCCTCATCGAACCGCGCGGCGTCACGAATACGGGAGAGGCGGGCGGCGAACGCACGGCGAAAAACGACGTCTGGATATAAGCCGGCCGAACGTCGGCTCAATCGAGTGCGGCGGCCTGGAAGATCTCTTCCTCCTGGGTGAAGTGCAAACGCAGGATGGCACCGAGGCTGTAGAGCAGGCGGCGCAGCTGGCCGAGTTCGAAATCCGGGAGCGGCCCCGGCGGCAGGTCTTCGAGCAGCCGGCTGTAAAGGCGGGCGAGATGGAAGATTTCTCGATGCGTCCGGCTCATCGCGGCGAGCGGGTCGGCGCCGCGCAGCACGCCGGCGAGCTGCGGATAGAGACTTTCCTCGTCCTGGCGCTCGTGCGGCAGCAGTTGCGTGCGGAGCATCTCCGCCACCGCCTCCAATTCCGGTCGCGCGCGCTCGGGTTCGGGGCCGCTCACGGCGTGGGCGGCGGCATCAATGCGGTCGAGGAACGGCATGAGGTGATCGTGCTCGGTGCGCAGTCGCTCTACGGCGGCCTCGGGAATCATGTGCCGGCGGGATGCCACATGCGGCGACGCCACCGCGCGCAGGGCGTTGAGGATGACCGCCACGTCTATGACTTCCTGGAGCATCGCGCCGAATACCGGCGCGATGAATCCGCCCGCCGCAAAACCCATCGCGACCAGCGACAGACCCATTCCGGCGAAGACACTCTGCAGGGCGATGCGGCGGCTGCGCCGCGCGATGAATACGCCTTCCGCGAGACGGTCGAGACGATCAACCAGCAGTACGGCGTCGGCGGTCTCCGCGGACGCCGCCGCCCCGCGCGCGCCCATGGCGACACCGACATCCGCCGCCGCGAGTGCCGGCGCGTCGTTGATGCCGTCGCCGACCATGACGGTCGGCGCCAGCGCGCGTTCCGCTTCGACCGCCGCGACCTTGTCCGCCGGCGTGCACTCGGCAAGTACCGTGTCGATTCCCAAGGCAAACGCGATGGTCTCGGCGACGTCCTGACGATCGCCGCTCACCATGACCGTGCGCCGGATGCCGGCGCGGCGCAGTTCCCGCAGCGCCCGGGCGGTATCGAGACGAATGTCGTCGGCCAGCAGCAGGGCCGCGCAAAGCTCGCCGTCCACTTCCACGAAGGCGCCCGATCGGCCTTGCACTGCCATGTGTCGAAGCACGCCGCGGGCCTAATCCGAGGGCGGAGCGTCGCCGTTCAGCCAGTCGAAACTGCCGACACGGACCACGCGTCCTTCAACCCGGCCGGCCACGCCGGCACCGGGTGTCTCCCGAATGTCTTCCGGCAACGCCAGGTGCAGCCCGCGTTGCTTCGCTTCGGCAACGAGCGCCTGGGCAGAGACGTGCTGGGAAGCCTGATCCAGCGATGCCGCCAGCCGGAGCGCTTCGTCGGGGGCGATGCCGCCTGCGGTTTCGATGCCGACCAGCCGCGCGGTTCCAACGGTCAGAGTGCCGGTCTTGTCGAACATCACGGTCTGAGCCCGCGCAAGCGCCTCGAGTGCGCCGCCGTTCTTGATCAGGAATCCGCGCCGCGCCGCCCGCGAAATGCCGGCGACGATTGCCACCGGCGCGGCAAGAATCAGAGGACACGGGGTCGCAACGACGAGCACCGCGAGCGCGCGGACGGGACTCGCGGAAACCAGCCAGGCGATACCCGCGACGGCGAGCGTCAAGGGAATGAACCAGAGCGCATAGCGATCGGCAAGCCGCGTGAAGGGGGCCTTGCCCTCCTGCGCTTCCCGCACCAGCCGGATGATTCCGGCATAGGTGGAATCGGAGGCCGTCGTCAGCGCCTTGAGTTCGAAGGCCTGCCCCGCGTTGACGCCGCCGCTATGCAGGGCCGCACCCTGCTCGCAGTTGACCGGCAGGGATTCACCCGTGAGTGCCGCTTCGTCCAGAACCGCCGCGGGCGAAAGCAGCAGACCGTCCACGGGAACCACGTCGCCGGCCCTGACCAGCAGGCGATCGCCGGGGCGAACGCGTTCGAGCGGGATTTCCTCCAGCCCGCCGTCGGCATACCGGTGCGTCGTGCGGGGCTGGCGAGCAAGCAAGGCCGACAGCTCGCGCTTGGCGCGGCGTCCGGCATATTCCTCTAGCGCGCGCCCGCTCGCGACCATCAACGCGATGACGGCGCCGGCAAGGAATTCTCCCAGCGCCAGCGCCCCGGCCATGGTCAGCAGCGCGAGCACGTCCACTCCCACCTTGCCGCGGCGAAGCTGGCGTACGATGTCCACCGCCACGGCAACGAGAGTCACGGCCACGGCGCCGATCCATGCGCCGTCCATGAGAACGGAGTTCGACGTCAGCCAGCCCAGACCACCGAGCACCAACCCAAGGCCGGTGATGGCGAGCAACCCCTGTTGCAGGCGGGCCTTCCAGTCCAGCATATTACGTCCGCACCGAATCTATCGGAATTCCAGCTTAACCGCTACGAACGATGCATAAACCGGCCCGCGTCAGGCGGCACCGCCGTGGTTTCGGTTTCCAGGCATGCAAAGACGTCTATACTTGGCAAATTCCCGACCGGAACACCTGAGATGAAATTCGGTTCCGTTATTTCCGGATGGGGGGCTACGCTCCTTATCGTGCTTGCGCTGGCCACGGGGCTGCTTTTGAGCGCCTGCGGAGGCGGGAGCGGCAGCAGCGGCGGCGGGGGTGGCGACGTAACCCCGCCGACGGCCTCGGCCGGCGTGGCCCAAAACGCCACGGTGGGAGCGCTCGTCACGCTCGACGGCAGCAGCAGCAGTGACCCGCAGGGGCTTCCGCTCACCTATGATTGGCAAATCGCATTCGCACCCTCCGGCAGCCAGGCGCTGCTATCCGATCCCACGAACGCCACGCCCACGTTTACACCCGACGTCTATGGAATCTACATCTTCTCTCTAACCGTGAGCGACGGACAGGCAACGAGTAATGCAAATGCGACAACGGTTTCCACGGCGTGGATGTTGAATCCGACGGGCATCGTTTCGCCGACCATGACGGACCCGGACGGCAGCAGCATTCCCGTCAACGTCCAGAGCGCGGGAGTGATCGACACCGGCGGCATCGAGTACTACGAGGTGCATTCCACCGGCATCCCGGACTACGTGCACACGATCACGCAGGCCGACCTGGATTTTCTGTACAGCCGGCCCAATTACGCGACGGATTTTCGCGGCGGCACGGGTCCGAACGTTACGCTGGGAGAACAGGTGGATTGGGCAAGTGACATCAACTACGCCAGCACCGGCAACTGCTACCTGACCCAGGGCGGCGAAGGATGGTGGCCGCCGGGACCGGGCTGCCCCAGCAACCAGAACTACGATTCGTTCTTCCCGGTCACGCCCGCCCCGGCGACGCAGATCTGCTACACGAGCCTCGGCAGCGACGGCATGTTTCGCAACGGCATCCCCCTCTACAACTGGAACGACGGCCACTCCTACAACGAGGCCGGCATCTGGCATCAGTTGGCCCCGGTTTTCGAGGAGTACGACGCGGACCTGTGCGAGGGCCATGCTCAGATGCAGGGCGCCTATCACCACCATGACCTGCCGGCCTGTCTTCAGAAAGAAATCGGCGATACGGGCACGGCACATTCGCCCATCTACGGCTATGCCGCCGACGGCTACCCCGTGTACGGCCCCTACGAATCCGACGGCACGACGGCCAAGAGCTGCTGGAAAAAGCGCGACTACGACACACCCGGCTCGCCCACCGGCTGCGGCACGGCAGGTGCGCGCACCTGCCTGCTTGTCGACAACACCGACCCCGCCGCGGGCACCGTGGCCGCCCCCAGCGCGGGGCCCGACACGAGCGCCACCGTCCATTCGGCTTCCGGCAACCCGATTCCCGCCGTGTCGGGAGCGTACTACGAGGACTACTATTTCGACAGCGCCTGCGCCGCGCAAGGCGGATCCTATCTCGATGAACACAACGGCCAGGACAGCGGTGACGGGCGCGGCTATCACTATGTGATCACGACGAATTTTCCCTATACCGTCGGCCCTGTATTAGCGGGCAAACTGGCGTCTAACGCCCTGCTCGCCTGTCACGCCACGCCGACACAGTAAAAGGAAGCGATGATTTATCGCGGCGCTTGCCATTGCGGTGCGGTCAGGTTCGAAGTCGAGGCGTCCGAGCGGATCGCGTGTCTGGAGTGCAACTGTTCGATCTGCACGAAATCCGGTTTCCTGCATCTCATCGTGCCAAAATCCGCATTCAAACTTCTGCAAGGCACGGAAAACCTCTCGGCCTATTCGTTCGGAACGCGGATCGCACGACACACGTTCTGCAAGACCTGCGGCGTCAAATCCTTCTATATTCCGCGATCCAATCCCGACGGCTACGACGTCAACGTCCGCTGCCTGGAACCGCAACCGAAGGAACTGATTATCGAGCCGTTCGACGGCAAGCATTGGGAACTTCATGCACACAAACTGGCGGACTACAGCAAGGAGGCCTCGGGAAACGAGTTATGAGTACATACACCGCGGAAGTGCTTTGGCTGCGCAACGGCGAGGATTTCCTCGACAACCGCTACAGCCGAAGGCATGTGATTCGTTTCGACGGCGGCTTCGAAATCCCCTTTTCCGCCTCGCCGCACGTGGTCCCTCCACCAATGTCGGATACGTCGGCGGTTGATCCCGAAGAGGCTTTCATCGCCGCGCTTTCCAGTTGCCACATGCTCTGGTTCCTGGCCCTTGCCGCAAAAGACGGATTCCGTGTTGATCGCTACTTTGACGCGCCGAGCGGATTGATGGGGAAAGACGCGATGGGGAAGATTGCCATGACGGTCGTGACTCTGAAGCCGGAAGCCGCCTTTTCGGGGGAACGCGTTCCCGACCGCACGCAAATTGATAACATGCATCACGAGGCGCATGAAAAATGCTTTATTGCCAACTCGGTGAAGACGGAAATCCGATGCGAACCCGTACATATCGTTCCCTGAGGTTTCCAGGAAAAGCGGCTCGAAAATGACCAAAGCTTCCTCGAATGAAACCGGAAAGGGGGATCTGGGTTTCTGGGAGGTTACGGCGATAGGGATAGGCGGCATGGTGGGCGGCGGCATCTTCGCCGTCCTCGGCCTGTCGGTGCAATTGGCCCACGGCGGTGCGCCGCTGGCCTTTCTTATCGCGGGTATCGTCGCCCTCGTCACCTCTTATTCGTATGCGCGTCTCTCCGTTACCTATCGGAGCCAGGGAGGGACAGTGGCATTCCTGGACCGCGCGTTCGGCCCCGGCCTGCTGACGGGCAGCATGAATATCCTGCTCTGGATAAGTTATGTCGTCATGCTGTCGCTTTATGCCTATGCTTTCGGAAGCTATGGATCGTCCCTGTTCCCGCCGGCTTGGCAGCCGATCGGGAAACATGTTCTGATCACCGGCATCGTCGTTTCCATTACCGCATTAAATCTACTGAAGGCCAAACTGATCGGCGAAGCGGAAGACTGGATCGTGCTGATCAAGCTGGTGATACTGATTTTTTTCGTCGGCGTCGGCATCTGGGGCGTGGACGGCGCGAGGCTCGCGCCGTCGGCATGGTCGCCTTCCATCAATCTTGTCGCGGGCGGGATGATCATTTTTCTGGCCTACGAAGGATTCGAGCTGATCGCCAACACGGCGCAGGACGTGCGGAATGCATCCCGCACCCTGCCCCGCGCCTTCTATTCGAGCGTCGGCTTCGTCATCGTTCTCTATCTCCTGGTCGCCATAGTTGCCGTCGGCAGTCTTCCCATCGAGAAAATCATCGGCGCCAAAGACTATGCGCTGGCCGAGGCGGCACGCCCGTCGCTGGGGCAGACGGGATTTATTCTGATCGCCGTCGCGGCCATGCTATCGACGGCGTCCGCCATTAATGCCACGGCGTACGGCGCAGCCCGATTGAGCTATGTGATCGCCAAGGACGGGGAGCTTCCGGCCGTATTGGAAAAGAAAATCTGGGGAAAACCGGTGGAAGGGCTTTTGCTCACGTCGGGCGCCACCCTGTTGATCGCCAATCTAACCAATCTGTCGAATATATCCACGATGGGCAGCGCCGGCTTCCTGCTGATTTTTGCGGCAGTCAACGGAGCCAACGCGGTGCTCGCCAAGGACACGCACAGCAAACGCTGGCTTTCGCTTACGGGCGTCGCGCTGTGCATAGGCGCACTGGCAAGTCTCCTCTGGCAGACCGCGGACCGATCGCCCGATCGGCTCTGGATCCTTCTTGGGATGACGGGTCTGGCCTTCCTGGCGGAACTCGGCTTTCGATTGATCACTAAGCGGACCATCCGTCTTTCGAAAGCCGGGAAGAACGGCGCCCAAAAAACTTAAGCCCGCTCGATCCATACGGGGCAAAATTTCTTGTCCGCAGTCAGAACTGCGTCAGAGTCGAATCAACCGCCCGGCGACGATCAGAACGGAGCGGCCATGCTGGCGACGATGCTCCGGGTCATGGCGGTCACGGGCATGTGCTTCATCAGGGTGTTGATGAGCGCGGACGATGTCTTGTGCCGGACCATCATCACCTTGGCCAGTTGCCGCGAATCGTGCTGATTGCCCTCCACCAGCTTCTTGACGCGCGTGCGCCAGCGCGCTACCGCAACCGCAACATTGTCGGCATCGGCGAGGGAGATCTCGTAGGCCAAGGCGGCCGCGGAACGCAACGCATTGGAAGCACCGACGCCCGCCGTCGGCAGAAATCCGATGCCGCTATCGCCCACAAGCGCAACCCGGTTATCCAATGCGACAATGTCGGGCGCGCGGTAGTCCAGCAACGGCCACAGGAAAGGGCGGGTACCTTGCGTCGTATCCCATAGTCCGGCAATCGCAGCAGCTCCCGGTGCATGTTCGGCTACCACTGCATGAAGCGCGTCGTGAATCGCGTCCGGATCGCTCTCGGGATCGGGAGACAGCGGACGGGGCACGCCCACGGCCACGTTCACGCGGCCGGCCATCGGGTACAGGCCGACGAACGCGGACGGGCCCCAGTGCTCCGATGCTGTAGCTGCGGGACCCGTGCCTTCGGGCGCCCACCACATCCACGCATCGAATTGCGTGTCGTATGGCTCGACATCGCCGAAGATCGAAGCACGCAGCGCACTGTGCATGCCGTCGGCCGCGATGGCGACATCTCCTTCGTAGGAGGCTCCATCCGATGCGCGAACGACGACGCCGTTGCCCGTCCGTTCCACCGAAGCGGCATGCACGCCGAAGCGGATGCAATCCGCGCTAACCTGGCTCGCCAGCACTTCGATCAAGTCGGTGCGGCTGATCCCCAGCATCGGGCCGAAATCATGCAGGAGCTCGTCGAGGGAGACCGATTGCAGCAGCGCACCGTCGGGGCCATGCACGGCGTATGTCGTCAGGGGTCTGCCGCGCCGCCGCAGTTCCTCGCCCATTCCGAGCGCATTGAAAACAGCGGCTCCGAGCGGATACAAGCCTATGCCGTATCCCGCTTCGCCATACCGCCCGGCGCGCTCGAGAACGGTGACCTCGTGCTCTCCCGTCCGCGACAGCAGGGCGGCGATGGTCAACCCGGCGATCCCGCCACCCGCCACGACTGCTTTCATGGAATCTCCTGCCGTTGCTTTTATGCACCCGCTTGCGGGTTGTCCAACTCACACCCGGGTCATGTTTCACATAATAGCACCGCCTGATCAACGTCCTCCTTCGCCGCTTGACGGCATAAGACGCCACGCCGGACGATGCCGATCCAGTTTCCGTTTGAATCCGGGGCAGCCTAAATTACGCGGCTGAGGTATATATAATGGCGGCGGCTTAATAACCGGAGAGAGTCTGATGAGTCAGACGCGTCGCGCTGCGGCAAAGCCCGCGGCTTCCGTACTGGCCCGAGAAAAAGCTTTCTTTCAACAGCTTTTCGAACACTCTCCCGCCGGGATCGTCATCCTCAACAATCAGGATCGTGTGCTGGATGCCAATCCGGCCTTCCTTGCCTTGTTCTGCTATACGCTCGACGAAGTCAGGGACCAGACCCTCAACACGCTTATCGTGCCCGAGCACCAACAGGAAGAGGCGAGTGATTATTCGCTCCGGGCGCTTACGCACGAGCCCTTTCAATTCGAGACGGTGCGCCGCCGCAAGGATGGCAGCCTCGTTCCCGTAAGCGTACTCGCCACGTCCATTCTCCTCAATAAAAAACAGGTAGGCATTTACGGCATCTACCACGACATCAGCCTGCGCAAGCAGGCCGAAGAGGCCCTTGCCTACGAAAAGGAAGTGGCCGAGGTTACCCTGCACGCGATCGGCGACGCGGTCATCCGCACCGATGCCGAGGGGAATGTGCAATATCTGAATCCGGTGGCGGAAGAATTGACCGGATGGCCGCTGGAGGATGCAGCGGGAAAACCGTTGGAAACGGTCTTCGCAATCATCAACGAACGCACCCGCCGCCCGGCTCCCAATCCCGTCAAACGCTGCCTGGCGGAAGGGCGCGTGGTGGGGCTTGCAAACCACAGCCTGCTCCTCGCACGCGGCGGACATGAGGTGGCGGTAGAGGATTCCGCCGCCCCCATTATCAGCCGCAGCGGCAAGGTGATCGGAGTCGTTCTGGTGTTTCGCGACGTGAGTGAACGGCGCCGGGCCGCGGAGGAAATGACTTATCAGGCGCACCACGATCTCCTGACGGGACTCTATAACCGCCATGCCTTCGAGCAACGCATCACCGCAATCCTTGCCGATCGCCGGCATGCAGACAAGCACCACACCATGTTGTACATGGATCTCGACCAGTTCAAGGTGGTCAACGACACCAGCGGACACCAGGCGGGCGACGTGCTGCTGCGCCAACTGGCCGGCCTGATGCGCCAGGAGTTGCGCGAAACGGATATGCTCGCGCGCCTCGGCGGCGACGAATTCGGTCTGCTGTTGATGAATTGCCCGCTGAAGGAGGCCGTCAAGTTCGCCGAACGGCTGGCGGCACGTATTCACGACGTGCATTTCCCCTGGGAAGAGAAGGTATTCAACGTGGGCGTGAGCATCGGGGTTGTGGTGCTGGATCGCGATACCCGCACGCTTTCCGAAGTATTGAGCGCGGCCGATGACGCCTGCTACGCCGCCAAAGACAGGGGCCGCAACCAGGTCTATGTATACCAGCGCGGCGACACGGACATCCGCCGCCGGCAGGAGGAAATGCGCTGGGTGACCCGTCTCGGCGAGGCGATCGAAGCCGGGCGGCTCGAACTCTATCACCAGGAAATTCATCCGACCGGCATCTGCCGCCAGGCTCCCGTCCGGCATTACGAAGTGCTGGTGCGTCTGCGCGAGGAAACCGGCGAACTGGTATTGCCGGGGCATTTCATTTCCGCCGCCGAACGCTACGGCCTGATCGGCAAGCTGGACCGCTGGGTGGTCGAACAGGTGTTCGCCGGCCTCGCTGGCCGACGCGAGGCCGGCGAACCCTTGCCCGACCTGGTGGATATCAACATCTCCGGCATCACCATCAGCGATCCGGGCTTTCTTCAGTTCATCCGCGGGCAACTGGCGCACCATGAGCTTCCGGCGTCGCTGATCTGCTTCGAGCTCACCGAAACGGCGGCCATCACCAATCTCGCGCAAACCACGAACTTCATCATGGCCGTACGCAGACTGGGTTGCGCCGTCTCGCTCGACGATTTCGGACGCGGCGTTTCCTCTTTCGCCTACCTCAAGGATCTCGCTGTGGATTACCTCAAGATAGACGGCACCTTCGTCCAGGGCATGCAAAACGATTCGGTGCATCACGCGATCGTGGAGGCCATACACGGAGTCGCGAACGTGATGGGCATCAAGACCATCGCAGAATACGTGGAAAACCCCGAAACGCTCGCCCGGCTCAATGCCATCGGCATCGAATACGCCCAGGGCTTCGCGCTGCACAAGCCCGAACTCTGGGCGAACCGCAGCAGCTAAATCGCGCGCAGCCGATGAGAGCCGTCGTCGTCAAGCCTTACGAACGTCCTTACGAGAACCCGATTTCGGTCGCCGCCGGCGATGCAGTGGTGCCGGATTTCGATAAACGTACAGACATTGCGGGCTGGGTCTGGTGCACCGCCGAAGACGGCCGCGCGGGATGGACGCCGCGCAACTGGTTGCTGCAAGCGGGCGATGCGTGGCGCATTGATCGGGCGTTTAACGCCATCGAACTGACTGTAGTCCCCGGCGAAGTGCTGGACACTGTATTCGAAGAAAGCGGATTCTTCCGGGCTAGAAAAGAAAACGGAGAAACCGGCTGGATTCCTTGCGAAAACGTCTCGGTTATCGGCGAGGCATCAGGCATCGGTCGGGCGCACGTCGCTTAAGCGATCCACTCGGCGCAGCGCGGGGAAGCGCCACATCCACAGCCCCACCACGGCGAGCGTGCCGAGACCGCCGACCACCACCGCCGGCACGGTGCCGAACCAGTTCGCGGTGACGCCCGATTCGAATTCGCCGAGTTCGTTGGACGTGCCGATGAACAACGTATTGACCGCACTCACGCGCCCACGCATCGCATCCGGCGTCGCCAGTTGTACAAGGGTGGAGCGCACAAAGACGCTCACCATATCAGCACCGCCCGCGACGCCTAGCGCAAGGAGCGAGAGCAGGAAGCTCTGCGACAATCCGAAGACGAGCGTGGCGATGCCGAACAGGGCGACGCAGGCGAACATGGTCATGCCGGCGTGGCGGCCGAGAGCACGACGGCCAAGATAAATTCCCACCACGAAGGCGCCGACGGCCATCGCGCTCCTGAGCGCACCGAGACCTACCGGTCCTACGTGCAGAATCGTACTTGCGTACACCGGCAGCAACGCGGTAGCACCGCCGAAGAGCACGGCAAACAGATCGAGCGAGATGGCACCGAGAATGATCGGGTTGTCGCGCACATAGGCAATGCCGGCCGTGAAGCGGGCGAAGGCGGAGCGGACGAGCGTATCGCGCATCTGCTCGCGTTCGCCGCGGATGGAGAGCACCGCCGCGATGGAGGCAAGAAACAGGGCGAAGCAGATGGCATAGGCCGCATCCGGACCGAGAATGTAGGCGCCGCCGCCGAGCGCGGGGCCCGCAATCACGGCAATCTGGAAGGCGGAGGCGTTCCAGGCGATGGCGCGGGGAAGATCCTCAACCGGAACCAGCAGCGGCAGGAAGGACTGCATGGTCGGCCCGGCAAAGGCGCGCGCGACGCCGAACAGCACCAGCACGCCGTAAAAGGACAGGAGCTTGTCGTGGTGTGTGAGCGTCAGCACCAGAAACGAGGCGCTCGCCACTGCCTGTACCGCCCAGCTCACGGCGAGCAGATATTTGCGGTTGAAGCGATCGGCAAGGTTGCCGGCCGGAAGTATGAGTAAGGCCATCGGCAGGAACTGGACGAGTCCGACAAAACCGAGCGCGAGTGGATCGTGCGAAAGCGCATAGACCTGCCAGCCGACCACCACCGACTGCATCTGCGTCGCGACAGTGGCACCGAGCCGCCCGCAAAGAAATTGCGGAACGCCGCGATGCCGAAAGACGGATTGTCTTGCGTGCAAGGGCTCAGGCGCGGCCGCGCAATCCGGCCGCGATGCATGCCGGTTTATCGGCGTTCCCGGCGGCGAATGTTGTTTGCATTACGATATTCTCTCATTCCCCAAGTCGCCGACGCAGCACGGGGCGGGCGAACCGCCTGCAAGCTCACGGTGATGGCGAACAGCGCCAGAACGACCGGCGCTCTTGACTTTCTACCGGTTTTTACTGCAAGCTTGTCGCAGGCTAAATGTGCGCCACACATGCATCTGGGACAGCAGGTATTGCGAACGGACGCGGCGGGGCTGCCTCTGGAATGGATCGGCTATCAGGACGCGGTGCGTCTTTACAGCCTGGGCCAGATCGCCTACACGCTCGGCCAGGTGCTGTTCGATCTTCACGGCGGCACCAACGCGATAACCGGCGAACGCTCCCATCTCGAAATTCATTCGATTATCGCGAGCTACGGCAAGAGCGTGGCGGCGAAGCGCATCGCCTCGGGATATGTTCCGCCCGTCTCCAACGCGGCGCTGTTCAAACGCGATGCCTATCTGTGTCTGTATTGCGGCCATAATTTCCCGGCGCGCGAATTGTCGCGCGACCACATCCGCCCGACCAGCCGCGGCGGCAGCGACGAGTGGCGCAATCTCGCAACCGCCTGCCGGCGTTGCAACAACCACAAGGCGGGGCGCACACCCGAACAGGCCGACATGCAGCTGGTCGCCATTCCCTTCGTGCCGAGCTATGCCGAATACATCTACCTCAAGGGCCGGCGCATACTCGCCGACCAGATGGAGTTTCTGAAGGCGCATTTCCCGCGCAGCAGCCCCTTGCTCCAGAGACTCCCGGCTGCGACGGCTTGAGCAATCGCTGCAAGGGCGGTGCGAACCGTCGAACGATTCCGGCAAGCCCCTCATGACCAGCAGCACGCAATAATGGAATCAAACGGCATTTTCCTCGGACTGATGTCGGGCACCAGCATTGACGGCGTGGTGGACGCGGCCCTCATTCGCCGCGCGGGCTCAGTGGTAGAGCTGATCGGCGCCGAACTCGTCTCCTACCCGGCGGATTTGCGTGCCGCGCTGCGCAAGCTCGCGGGAGGCGGCGGCACCGTCGAGGCGCTGGGTCGCGCCGATGTAGCGGTGGGCGAAGCCTTCGCCGTCGCCGCGAACTCCCTGCTCGAAAAATGCGGTGTTGCCGCCGAGGCCGTGCGTGCGATCGGAAGCCACGGCCAGACCGTGCTGCATCGTCCCGATCTAGGCTTTTCTATCCAGATCGGCGATCCGGCCCGGATCGCGCAAATGACGGGGATCACGACAGTGGCGGACTTTCGCCGTGCGGATCTCGCCGCGGGCGGGGAAGGCGCGCCGCTCGCGCCCGCCTTTCACCGCGCCGCGTTCGCCTCGCCCGTCGAATCACGTGCGGTACTCAACCTGGGTGGCATCGCCAATCTCACCGCGTTGCAGCCGAATCAACCCGTGTGCGCCTTCGATGTCGGCCCCGCGAACACGCTGCTCGATGCGCTCGCCCGCGAGGCAACGAACGCCGACTACGACCGCGACGGTGCGCTTGCCGCAAGCGGACAGGTGAACGATGCCCTGCTCGAGGCACTGCTCGCCGATCCCTGGTTTGCCCGCCCACCGCCGAAAAGCACCGGACCCGAGTACTTTAATCTCGACTGGGTGCGCGCCCACGAGGAGGCGACAGGCGTTGACGTCAAGGACCTCGCGGCAACGCTCGCGGAACTCACGGCGGCAAGCGTCGCCCGTACACTCGATAAGATAGACTCGTGCCCCGCGCGGCTCTATTGTTGTGGCGGCGGTGTGCACAACCCCGATCTCATGAGCCGCATTGCAGTGCGGCTTCCGGCAATCGAAACCACAACGACCGCTGCACTCGGTGTGGACCCCGATTATATTGAGGCGATGTGCTTCGCCTGGCTTGCCGGGGAAACACTCGCCGGGCGAGCGGGTAATCTGCCGGAGGTGACCGGGGCAAGGCGTCCGGCAATTCTCGGCGCCGTCTATTCGCCGTAGTTCACGGCGACACCACTGTAATCATGTCATGACCGACGATGACCCGCTGACGAATCCCGATCTTTATCTCGACCGCGAGTTGAGCCAGCTCGCGTTCAACCAGCGGGTGCTCGCGCAGGCCGGCGACCCGGATGTGCCGCTGCTCGAACGGCTGCGCTTTCTCACCATCACCGCGACCAACATGGACGAGTTCTTCGAAGTCCGGGTGGCCGCGCTCAAGCAGCGTCTGTCTCTGGGCCTCGGCGCGCAGGATGCCGCGCAACTGCCCCGGCCGAAGTGCTGCGCAAGGTGCGTAAACGCGCGCACGCGCTGATTCGCGAACAATACCGCGTGCTCAACGAATCGCTCATCCCGGAACTTGAGACCGCGGGAATCCGTTTTCTGCGTCGCGATGTATGGGACGAGACAACCGGCAAGTGGATTGCTGATTTCTTCGCGAATGAAGTCGAACCGGTGCTTACCCCGATCGGCCTTGACCCCTCCCATCCCTTTCCGCGCATCCAGAACAAGAGCCTCAATTTTCTGGTAACGCTCGGCGGACGCGACGCCTTCGGGCGTAACGCAAGCTACGCCGTCGTGCAGATGCCACGCTCGCTGCCGCGCCTGGTGCCGCTTCCGCACAGACTCGCCGGCGCTGCGAGCCGCGATTTCGTCTTTCTCTCCTCGATCATCCACGCCCATGTGGATTCGCTATTCCCCGGCATGACGGTTTCCGGCTGCTATCAGTTCCGGGTCACGCGCGACAGCGCGCTGTATCTGGACGAAGAGGAAATTGACGATTTGATGAAGGCGCTCGCGGTCGAACTCGGCACGCGCAGCTACGGTTCGGCCGTACGCCTGGAAGTCGCGGGCGACTGCCCCGCCGAGCACGACCGCTTCCTGCTCGAGCATTTCGAGCTCGGCGAAGACGATCTCTATCGCGTGGACGGGCCGGTGAATCTCGGCCGCCTCGCCACGGTGATCGAACAGGCGCCACGCCCGGACCTCAAGTGGCCGGTCTTTACGCCGACCATCCCGCGGGCCTTGCGCGAAAGCAGCGATTATTTCACCGCGATCCGCAGGAAGGACATTCTGCTGCACCATCCCTACGAGTCCTTCGCGCCGGTGCTCGAATTCCTGTCCCAGGCGGCGCGTGATCCGAAAGTGCTCGCGATCAAGCAGACGCTTTATCGCACCGGCCCGCGCTCGCCGGTGGTTGACATCCTGGTCGAAGCGGCAAGGGCGGCAAGGAGATCACCGTCGTGATCGAGCTGCTTGCACGCTTTGACGAAGCCGAAAACATCGCGCTGGCCACGCGCCTGCAGGACGCGGGCGCGCACGTCGTCTACGGCGTGGTCGGCCTCAAGACGCATGCCAAACTTCTGCTGGTGGTGCGTCGGGAAGACGAGTTCTGCGCCGCTACGTACATATAGGAACCGGCAATTACAACCCGGAGACGGCGCGGCTCTATTGCGACTACGGCCTGCTCTCGGCGGACCGCGCGCTAGGCGCCGACATCCACGGCTTGTTCATGGGGCTGACCGGTCTCGGCCGCCCCTCGCGCATGAGCAAGCTCATCGAGTCCCCGTTCAGTCTGCGCGAAGAACTACTCGGCCTCATCGCGCGCGAGGCCGGGCATGCCCGCGCCGGCGTACGCTCACGCATCATCATCAAAATAAATGCGCTGACCGACGCCGAGATGATCCGTGCCCTTTACAGCGCGAGCCGGGACGGGGTCGAAATCGCCCTCATCGTGCGCGGCATGTGCTGCCTCAGGCCGGGTGTCGCCGGCGTTTCGCACAACATCCGCGTCCGTTCGATCGTCGGCCGCTTTCTGGAGCACGGTCGCGTTTACTATTTTTCCAACGCGGGCGATCCCGCGCTCTATCTTGCCAGCGCCGATCTCATGGAGCGCAATCTCTCGCGCCGCATCGAGGCCGCCTTCCCGATCGAATCCGCCGCTTTGCGCCGACGCATATTGCAGGCGCTCGCGCTCTGTCTGCGCGACAATCGCGAAGCCTGGCTGCTAGGATCCGACGGACGTTATCGCGCCGTACGCCCGCGCGGGAGAAGCATCCGCCGTGCGCAGCAAATGCTGTTGCGCCGTCTCACCGGGGCGGATGTGCCAGTGAGTCCAGCGGATACAACGCATGCAGAACCGTTGCGCCCGGACGTTCGAGTCCTGTAAGAAGACAGGCGGCGCCCTTGCCGACCTTGAGCCGCGCGCCTTCGCTGCCCCCGATCAACCAGCCCACGAATCCCGACAGATCCGGCTCGTGTCCGACGATGATAAAGGACGTCGGCCCCGCGCGCCTCAGTTCATCGGCGAGACGGGAACGTCTGAAACCGGGTGCAAGCAACGGCGTCGCAAGCGGCACTGCAACATCGAAAGCGGCGGCCAGAAGATCCGCGGTTTCGCGGGCGCGCACAAGCGGGCTGGTGTAGATGCGCCCGGGCGCCGGCAGCATGCGGGCGAGGGTGTGCGCGGCGAGCCGTGTGCGTTCGCGCCCGTCGGCCGAAAGTCGGCGCGCGGCGTCGCCTGCAAGTGCCGAAGATTCGGCCGGCCCGTGGCGCATCACAAGCAGCCAAGGCGCCGTCACAGTTTTATCTCAGGCGGAGAAGGAAGAACCGCAGCCGCAGGTGGTCGTTGCATTCGGGTTGCGGATGATGAAGCGCTCGCCCTGCAGATCCTCGGCGTAATCAATTTCCGCGCCTTCTAGATAGGGCATGCTCATCGGGTCCACCAGCAGGGTTACGCCGTGCTGCGTGAGCGCATGGTCGTCCTCTCCGCCCTCGGACTCGAAACCGAAACCGTACTGGAATCCTGAGCAGCCGCCACCCGAGATGTAGACGCGGAGCTTGAGCGCCGGATTGCCCTCTTCGGCAATCAGGCTGCGGATACGCGTAGCAGCCGCTTGGCTCAGGCTGAGTTCGGCGGCTTCGGTCTCGTTTATGGCTATTTCATTCATGAGATCACTCTAACACCGCGCGCGCGGCACCTCAATCCCCATCGGTTTGCCGCTCGGCGGCGTGATGCTCCAGCGCAAGCGGCTCGTTGGACGGGCGATGCACGAATTTACCGTTGACCTCGGCGCCCGCGACCATCTCCAGCAAATGATAGTAGACATCGCCGTCCACGCGAGCCCTGGGGCCGAGCACCAGTCGTTCGGTCGCGTGCAGTTCGCCCTCGATCACGCCGTTCACACTCACTTTGGCAACCCATACCTCTCCCACGATGCGGCCGGATTCGCTGATGTTGAGCTGCGCCTCGGCGTTCGTGCCATTCACCTTGCCGTCAATGCGCCCCTCGAGATGCAGGCCGCCCGTGAAATTGACATTCCCGATAATGGCGGTATCCGCTCCGATCAGCGTCTCAATCGCGGCCCCGCCGCGCGGATTCTTTTTCCACTTTGCCATCTTTTCACGAGTCTCCTTTTCCGCTAACCCTGAAAGGCGGGCCAACTGTAACTGCCCGTCATATCAACCGCGCCTTCCGTCTTGATGACGATGTCCACTTTCGCGGGCTTGAATCCTGCCGGCAATCTGAGCGTGCCGCCGAGATTGCTGAAGTAGCGTAGCTTGAATTTGATCGGATCCGCGCCGTCGGGCATGACTTTGGCGAGGGACAGCCGCAATGCCTTGCCGTTTTTCTCACCGGAAATCGTGACGCCGCAACTGCCCGAAAGCGATTTGTCGGCCTTGCCGTTTGCGCGCACCAATACGATCTGGAACCGGTACTCGCGCGCGTTGCCGGTCGGTATGATCTGCAAACCCGCGATCTTGACCGGAACCCGGTCTTCCCCCTGTGTGAGTATGCCTTCGTAAAGCGCGAGCTTCTGACGCAACGCGACCTGTTTCGCCTGTTCGTCGAAAAGATTCTTGCGGGTCGCGGCCTCGCTCTGGTTCGAAAGCGCGAGCGACTGCTCTAGAAAGGCCGTACGCGAGCGCAATTTCTCGTTGGCTGCCGATTGAGCGAGCAACGCCTGGCGCAGCTGTCCGGATGCGCCGGCGGTGCGCAAAGACACAGACGCTGACCAGTACGCGCCGGCGAAATAGGCGAACGCTAACGCGAGCACGGCGGCGAGCACGGCGAGCGCGAACAAACGCCTGCGCCGGGACGGGTGCTCGTGACGTACAACCAGCCTGGGGGGTTTGCGCATCGGTCCGCGTGCCACGACCAGCGCTTATGGTAACGCGCCGCCTATAATCCCCCCATCGACGAACGGCGGCGAATCATGTCCTGGGTATTGGCCTTTCATCTGATCTTCATGGTGACCTGGTTCGCAGGCCTCTTCTATCTGCCGCGCCTGTTCATTTACCACGTGCAGACCGAAGACGCGCAAACGCGCGCGCGATTTGCCGTCATGGAGCGGCGTCTTTACGGAATCATGACGATCGGCATGACGGCCACCATCGTCTTCGGCGTGTGGCTTGTGGTCGGTTGGTTCTGGCCGCTTCCGGGCTGGCTGATCGCCAAGCTCGTACTGGTGGCGGGCTTGATCGTCTACCATTTCTACTGTCTGCGACTGAGTCGCCGCCTCGCCCGCGGCGAGCGTCCGCATTCGGCGCGCTTCCTGCGCTACTTCAACGAAGTGCCGGGCTTGTTCCTGGTCGTCATCGTGATCCTTGCCGTGGTCCGGCCCTTTTGATCCGGTACGGGCTGCGCGGCGCGAGCCAGCGTCCGCTGTGTCCGTTGTTGCGCCGCGGATGCGGCGGCGCGCCCGCGGGAAAACCAGCGGCGCGAGTTCGGTCAGCGCCAGATCGTACACCCGTCGCTTGAAGAAAATCGCATCGCCCAGCGGCATGCCACCAGTCCACCCAGCACCAATTGTCGAATTCGGGATGATCCACCGCATTGAGGCGTATTGTCGTCTTCCGGAGCCGTAAGCTCCAGCACGAACCAGATTTGTTTCTGGCCTATGCAGCGCGGCCCCTGTTTGCGCTGGTAACGCTCCGGGCAACCGGTAGCGCAACCAGGTTTCGGTGCGCCCGAGGATGCGCACTTCGCTGCTGACCAGGCCGACTTCCTCGTGCAATTCGCGAAACAGCGCCTCCTCGGCTGTTTCACCGACTTCTATGCCGCCCTGCGGAAACTGCCAACCCTGATTCTTGATGCAGCGCGCCCACAGCACCTCGCCACCCGCGCGGGCAAGAATAATCCCCACGCAGGCGCGAAAGCCTTCACTGTCTATTGTTTCCTCGACGCGCTCCATGGCGCACCCGGATCGCGTACCAATGTTTCGCAGTATAAAGCAGGCTGAGATCGGCGCCGCCCCGCGTCTGTCCGCGTGGCGCGGCACGCTGATCCTCGCCAGTCTCGCGGCGCTCGCGGCGATCGCGCTCGTGGCCTCGCTTTTCGTGGGCAGCGTCGCGCTCGCTCCGCGCGAAGTCCTTGCCGCACTCGGCGGGCATGGCAGTCCGCTCGCACGAACGCTGGTGCTCGATCTGCGCCTGCCACGCAGTCTTGCCGCCTTTGCGACCGGCGGTCTCCTCGGTCTCGCGGGCGCGTTGATGCAGGTGCTACTGCGCAACCCGCTCGCCGATCCCTACATCCTCGGTGTTTCGGGCGGCGCAGCGGTAGGCGCACTCTCGGCATTGCTCGCCGGTCTCGGTACAGCCGCTGCAACGGGCAGCGCCTTCGGCGGCGCGCTCGCGAGCACGCTGATTGTGTTCGCGCTCGCCCACGGACGCGGCAGCTGGGCGCCCACGCGGCTGCTTTTGACCGGCGTCGTGGTCGCCGCTGGCTGGGGCGCCGCGATCAGCCTGCTGCTGGTTTTGAGTCCCAATGCCACCTTGCGCACCATGCTGTTCTGGCTCATGGGCGATCTCGCCTACCGTGCCGACTGGCTGACACCGCTCGTGGTGCTGGCCGTGGCACTGGTGCTCGCGCTGCCCTGTGCGCGACCGCTTAACGTACTTGCCCGGGGCGAACTCCGGGCGCGCGCGCTCGGCGTCTCCGTGCGTCCACTCACGATCGGACTTTATGTCGCCGCCTCGCTCCTCACCGCCATCGCCGTGGTCGAGGCGGGAACGATCGGCTTTGTGGGTCTGATCGTGCCGCACATGATCCGTCTCACCGGCGGATCGGACCATCGCCTGGTATTGCCAGGCGCCGCACTCGGCGGCGGCGCACTCCTGACACTTGCAGACATTCTGGCCCGTTCGCTGGCGGCACCGCGGGAATTGCCGGTGGGCGTGGTGACCGCCGCGCTCGGCGTACCGTTGTTCCTGTATCTTTTGCTGCGCTCGCGCCGCCTTTCGTGACGATGCTACTGGAATGCCGTGATCTCGCCGTCGAACGCGGCCGGCGACGGCTTGTTCATGCTTTCGATTTTGCGCTTGCGCCGGGCGAACTGATTGCCCTGGTGGGGCCGAACGGCGCCGGCAAATCCAGCCTGCTGGCCACGCTCGCCGGTCTTTTGCCCGCCGCCGCCGGTGCTGTTTCGATAGGCGGCGAGACGACCGAGGCCGTTCCCCGCAAACGTCTCGCACGCCATGTCGGTTTCCTGCCCCAGGAAACCGACGATCCCTATCCGGCCACAGTGCTGGAAACGGCCCTCATCGGGCGGCATCCGCATATCGGTTTCTGGCGCTGGGAATCGGCCGCCGACGTGGCCAAGGCCCGGGCGGCGCTCAGACGCATGGGACTCGCTGCGGCCGCCGACCGCCAGGTGGCAAGCCTCTCCGGGGGCGAGCGCCGGCGCCTTGCCGTCGCGACCTTGCTTGCCCAGGCACCGCGAGTGTATCTGCTGGACGAACCGCTGGAAGCACTCGATCTCGCCTATCAGGCCCGACTCCTGAAACTGCTGCGCCGCCTGGCGCGCCTCGCGCGCATCGGCGTCATCATGAGCCTGCACGATCTCTCGCTCGCCGCCCGTCATGCGGATCGCGCGATCCTGCTCGATGGCCTGGGCAGCGCCGAAACCGGCATTCCCGAGGGGGTACTCACCCCGAAACGCCTGGCCGTCATTTACGGTTGCCCGGTCCGCCGCCTCAAGGTGGACGACCTGCCGTTTTATCTGGTGGGCTGAGCCGAAAGCTACGCGGACTTGGCGTAGCGGGCAATGCTTTCCATCACTTCGGCACGGGCGCGGTCGTGCCCTGCCCAGCCGCCGATCTTCACCCATTTGCCAGGCTCGAAGGCCTTGTACTGCGAGAAGAAATGCTCGATCTGGTGCCGGAGTCCGCCCGGCAGATCGTCTATCGAGCGGGCATTGCGCCAGCCCGCGTAGACATCGGCCGTCGGCACCGCGACAAGCTTCGAGTCTCCGCCCTTTTCGTCGGTCATCTCAAGAATGTCCACGGGACGCGCCCGGATCATGCTGCCGTGCACCAGCGGCAGCGGCGTCAACACCAGCACGTCCAGCGGATCCCCGTCGTCACACAGCGTATTCGGAACCAACCCGTAATTAGCCGGGTACACCATCGAGGTGCTGAGGAAGCGATCCACGGCGAGCAGTCCCGAGGCCTTGTCGAGTTCGTACTTGACGGGCGCCGCCTGCGCGGGAATTTCGATGATGACGTTGATATCTTCCGGTGGATTCTCGCCGGGACTGATTTTGTCGTAATTCATTTACCGGATTCCGGTGCACCCGCCGCGCATTTTAGCAGCGGGTGGCAAATGTGTCAGCATTTTGTTATAAAGATCGTCATGTGTCGCTCAGGATTGCTCGAGATGCGCTACCTCCGTTTCGCCCTTCCCGTGCTGGTTGGCTCGTTGGCACTTGCCGCCTGCGGTGTCAATCCGCAACCCGCGACGAGCCCTGCTCCGGCAACTGCGCCGGCACCCGTTTCCGCGCCCGCGGCAGCCACGCTCGCGAACCCGAAGATCGCGCCCGGACTCACGGCAATGGCGCGCAAGGTTCGCGCGGCGCCCACCAGCAGCGACGCGGCGGCGCTCGCAACGCCGATGATTCGCGTCAACGGCCAACGCGAAATCCAGATCTATATCCATGTGAGCCGTCTCGCGCCGGACGTCGAGCAGGCGATCGGCGACGCGGGCGCAAACGCCGTTCGTCCCTCCGAGCCACTCGGACTCTATCAGGCCTGGGCGTCGCCCGCGGCGCTCGCGCGCATCGCCGATCTGCCTGCCGTGACAAAGATTACCCCGCCGGTTTACGGTTTCCCGCAAGCCGGCGGTCGCTGAGTTTCCGGTCCACTTTCATTCTCTACTACAAGCTGTCGAGGTTCTCCATGATTTCCATTCGCTCCATCACCCGCATCGCCCTGGCCGCAGGTGCACTGGCACTTGCTTTCCCGGCGGCGGCCGGTACGCTCTCGCCGCAACTGCGCGCGCTCGCCGCGTCTTACCAGAAAGCGCCGCAGGCCACGGTATCGCGCGCAGCGCAGACTACAACCAAGCATGCGCCCGGAATTTTCCGGCCGCACGTCTCGGCCGCGGGCATGGTGCAGGTCTACATCCACTATCGTCCCGGCGGTCTGCCGACCGCGACGGCGCTCGCCACGGTAAATGCAGGCAGCGTGTTGGTCAGCCGTGCCCTCGGTCTCGTGCAGGCCTGGATCCCCATCGCGAAACTTCAGGCGGCGGCGGCACTCGACGGCGTCACCGTGGTGGGACTGCCCGTTTACGGCATGGTGAACGAAGTCCACGGCTCTAATCCGGCAACGGACACATGTACGGCGGTTCCGACCGGACTTGCCATCAACAGCCAAGGCATCGCCGCCCAGCGCGTAGACCCGCTGCATCAGGCCGGGATCACGGGGGCCGGCGTCAAGGTCGGTGTGATTTCCGACGGCGCGGACTGCACCTCCGTCTCGCAGAACGCGGGCTATCTCCCGGGCAATGTATGGGTAGACTCCTCGCTTTCGGGGTCCGGCGACGAGGGCACGGCGATGATGGAGGAAATCCATGCGGCGGCGCCTGATGCCACACTCGGTTTCTGCGGTCCGGCGACAACGGCGGACTTCCTCCAGTGTCTCGATGATCTCCGAAGCTGGGGCGCAAACGTTATCTCCGACGATCTCAGCTTTTTCCCGACCGCCTACAACCTTGACAACTTCGAAACCACTACCGGCGTGAACGGCATCGTCGCGTTCTCGCAGCAGAACGCCGACATCACGCTTACCACTTCCGCGGGCAACAGCCGGGGCGGCTATTTCGAAGAAGACTACGTCACTACTGCCAATCCGACGTCTCCCGGCGGACCGCCCATCAGCCTGTCGCCGACCTACACGGCCGAAAACGGGGGTGCTGCGGGGCGCAAGAACTACCCGTCGGCGATGGACTTCGGCACCGCCGCAGGCGACGCAAGCGATGCCGCGGAGAAAGTCACGCTCGGCGCCGGAAATACGCTCTATGCCGACCTGACGTGGGACGATCCGGCAAACGGACCCTACGACGATCTTGACCTTTTCCTCCTCAAGCAGGACGGCACCGTCATTCACGCCTCGACCTGGGATCAGGGCGCCCATCCCCCCGATCCCAACGATCCGGCCCACTATCCGCTCGAATTCATCACGTACAAAAACAGCAGCTCCAGCAACCAGACGCTCTATCTGGTAGCGCTTTGCTACAGTTGCAGCGCCCATGGATCCAGCCCCTTGCACGTCAAGCTGTACGGTCTCATGAACGGCGGCGGTATATTCGACTACGTCAGCAACGGCGGAATCATCGGCGACCATCAGGGGCTCGACGTCGAAGTCACGACGGCCGCCGCCAATTACAGCGGACGCGGCGTCTCTTCGACGATAGAGAGCTACAGCGATGCCGGCCCCTATAGCTACGGCGACTGGGTGAACGGCGCGCAGCACCGCGTTAAGCCCGATATCACAGGCACGGACGGCGTGACCGTAAGTGGTGCAGGCGGTTTTCCTACGCCGTTCCGTGGTACCTCCGCCGCCTCGCCCAACGTGGGCGCCGTGATCGCTCTCCTGCGCAGCGGCTTTCCTGCAGCGGAACCCGATGCCGCCCGCTGGAAACAGCTCATCATGGATAAGGCGAACGCAAACGCCCTGAGCAATTACACGCTCGACGCCGGTGGCGCCGGCCTGACCGATGCCGAGGCGGCCGCCACAAGTCTGAGCGGCTCGATCACGGCAACGATCACCGCACCCACGGGATCGCCGATCACGGTGAATCCAAATACCAACGTGCAGTTCGATGCGACCTGCGATTACACCGGCACGCAATCCCTAAGCTACAAGTGGTCCTTCGGCGGCAACTCCGGAATTCCCGATTCGTCGAAACTGATCCCCGATCCCGTGCAGTATGCAAACGGAGGCGTCTATACCGCCATGTTCACCTGCTCCGATCCGATCGTGTCGGGTTCCGCTCAGGCAACGGTTGCGGTGCAAGCCGCGGCCACGGCCGACAGTCAGTCCGTCAGCACCGCCTACGAAACGGAGGCGACGGGACAACTCTCGGGCAGCGGCATCGGCGGCGAACAGGTGAGCTATGAAATGGTCGCCGGCCCCACCCACGGAACGGCGACGGTCAACGCCGTCGGCGGCTTCACCTACACGCCCGACAACGGCTACAGCGGCGGCGATTCCTTCACCTTCGACATCGACAACGGCGTGATGACCTCGAACACCGCGACGGTGTCCGTCACGGTGGGCGCGGCACCGCCTCCGCCGCCACCGTCGGACGGAGGCGGTGGCGGCGGTGTGCTAGGCGGCCTCGGCCTCGGCCTGCTGGCCGGGCTCGCGGGGCTGGCGCTCGCCCTGCGCAGGCGGCGCTGAACCGCGTTCGCCGCGGGCACAGAAAAGCCGGGCTCGGACCCGGCTTTTCCTTTACAACGCGTGAATCGCGGCGTGCACCTCGTCCACGCCGATGCCGCGCAGGCAGTTCAGATGTCCGAGCGGGCATTCGCGCGCAAAGCAAGGGCTGCACGGCAACGCGCGATACATGACCTTCGCCCGCGCACTCGCGGGCGGCGTGTAACGCGGGCTCGATGAACCGTAGATCGCAACGAGCGGCGCGCCCACGGCCGCCGCGACGTGCATGAGTCCGGAATCGTTGCTGACGACCGCTGCCGCCGCGCCGAGCACGTCCACCGCCTCGACCAGGCTCGTCTCGCCGGCAAGATTGCGCGTGGCGGGAGCACGCGCAAGAATGGCTTCGCCCAGCGCGCGCTCGTGCGTGCTGCCGAGGACCCAGACGGGTCTGCCTTCGCCGGCAAGCCGTGCCGCAAGATCGGCGAAATACGCAATCGGCCAACGCTTGGCCGGTCCGTATTCGGCACCGGGCGCCAGCACAACTGCACCTGCATTGTCATCGCCGATCCCGAGGCGTGCAAGTGTCTTCGCCCGCGTTGCGGGATCGCTCAGCAGTTCGGGACGCGGCAACGATACGGGCAATTCGGCGCCGGGCGCAAACGCCAGCGCCGCATAACGCGCCGCGACGGAACGGTGCGCCGGGTTCACGCGGCGCATGTCGTTCACCAGACCGTAACGGGATTCTCCGCGATAGCCGGTACGCCGGGGAACGCGCGCAAGCCACGGTAACAATGCAGCCTTGGCCGAACGTGGCAACACATAGGCGCGGGAATACGCATTTCGACGCAGTTGACGTGCAAGACGCCAGCGTGCCTTCAGGGCAAGCTCGCCGTGGCCGCCGGGCGTTTCGATCGCGACGTTGATTTCCGCCATGCGTGCGGCCAGCGGCAATGCCCAGGCGGGCGCGAGAAGATCAATATCGGCATCAGGTTCGGACTGCTTGAGCAGCTTGAACAGGGTATCGGCGATGACGAGATCGCCGATCCAGTTCGGGCCGGCGATGAGAATTTTTTCTCGTTTCATCAATCGCCCGATTGGGCGAGGTACTCGGCGACGCCCGCTTCGACCGGACGGAAATCCACGTCGCAACCGACGGCACGCAGGCGGGAGAGATCGGCTTCGGTGAAACTCTGATAGCGGCCGACGAGATCATCGGGAAAGGGAATGTATTCGATCTCGCCGCGGCCGTGATGCGCGATCACGGCACGCGCAACGGCGTTGAAGCTCTGGCTGCGTCCCGTCCCCACGTTGTACACACCCGAACGCCCTGCGTGATCGAGAAACCAGAGGTTCACGGCGACCACGTCGTCCACATACACGAAGTCGCGCCGCTGTTCGCCGTCGCCGTAACCGTCGCTGCCGGCAAACAGTCGGCAGCGGCCGCTTTCCGCGATCTGGCGATGGAAATGAAAGCGACGCTCGCCATGCGTCCCTTGTGCGCCTCACGCGGACCGTAAACGTTGAAGTAGCGAAAGCCCGCGACCGGCGAGCGCACCGCGGGCAGACGCCGGCGCACATAGCGATCGAAGAGTGTTTTGGAATAGCCGTAGAGATTGATCGGCGCTTCGTTTTCCGGCGCCTCGCCGTAATGCTCACCCGCGCCGTAAACCGAAGCCGAAGAGGCGTAAAAGAAGGGGATGCCGCGCGCCGCGCAAAACTCGAACAGTTCGCGCGAGTAGCGGTAGTTCACTTCCATCATGTAGCGGCCGTCCCATTCGGTAGTGTCCGAACAGGCGCCCTGGTGAAACACCGCCTCGGTGCGTTCGCCGATCTTTCCTGCCTCGATTGCGGCGAGGAAGGCATCGCGATCTTCGTAGTCGCGAATCGCGGCGTCGGCAATGTTGACAAACTTGCGCCCGTCGGCCAGATCGTCCACCACCAGAATGTCGCTCGCGCCGCGCGCGTTCAGGGCATGGACGAGATTGGAGCCGATGAAGCCCGCGCCACCGGTAACGACAATCACGCGGCGCTCACTCCCTCTTCGTCCGCGCTCAGGCGAAAGCGTGTACCGCAGTAGGGGCAAATCTCTTCATCGCCCACTTCCTCCAAGGGAATATAGACCTGCGGATGCGAATTCCACAGGCTCATCGAGGGCAGCGGGCAGTGCACCGGCAGGTCGGCGCGTGCGACTTCTTCGCGGCGGGCGTCGTTCGGCTCGTGAGTACGCTTGGGATCGGGACCCTGATACATCGGAAATCACTCTTTTTGACCGCACAAATTATAACGGCGGCACCTTGCCCAAGGTCTTCATCCAGATTTCCGCAATCCATGCGCGCGCCCGCGTCTCGGCCCCGGCATCGTCCGCAAGGCCGAGCACACGGCGGTTAGCGCCGGCGCGCAACACGGCGAGCGCGTCGCCAAGCTCGATGGCCGCGGGGACGAGCCCGCACGCGGCAAGCGCCCCGAGTTGCCCGCCAATACCGCCGCTGGCGACTGCGCGCGGGCATTCGGTCGCGGCGCCAAGTACCCAGTAGGCGGCAAGAAACTCACCATCGAACAACGCCGAGGCGTTCTCGCTGCGCGCGGGCCCGGCGGCGGCAACACGGGCGCGCATGGCGACGATCTCGCGGGCCAGCTCCGCGGCATCTGGCGGTCGGGCGAGAAGGCGCCGCCGTTCGTGGTTAAAGACGCGCGCCAGACGCGGACTGCCGGCCACGGCACGCGCGCGCAGAAGCGCCTGGCGCTCCCACAGCCAGGCCTGTTCGTCCTGATAGCGGCGCCAGGCATCGAAGCTCGAGAGCAAGAGACCCGCCGCGCCTTCCGGGCGCAGGCGTGTATCCACGGCATAAAGGCTGCCCGTGGCAGTCGGCAGGCTGAGCAGCGAAATCGTGCGTTGTGCGAGACGCGCGAGATACGTCTCGGCCGCAAGCCCGTCCTCGGCTTGCGCGGCGGCCGTTTCATGCACGAACACCAGATCGAGATCAGAAGCGAAACCAAGCTCGCGGCTGCCGAGTTTTCCGTAACCGATCGCGAGAAGATCGAAGGCTAGCGTCCCGTGGCGCGCGCGCATCTGGGCAGCAGCAAGTGCAAGCGCGCTACGCACGGTGCAGTCCGCAAGCTGACTGAGTAGCCTTTCAACCAGCGCCGGCGAGAGACTGCCGTCGAGCAGCCCGGCGGCAATCTTCAGGCGCTGCATTTCGTTCGCTTCGCGCAGGCGCTCCGCGGCGCGATCCGGCTCCGTGAGCGCGGAGATGGCCGCGAATTCGCGCACGAGCCGTTGGCGCGATGCGGGCGCGGCAAGCCGTGGATCGAGCAACTCGTCGAGCGCGACCGGGCTTGCGGCAAGCCGCTGTGCAATCCACGGGCTCGTTCCTACCAGCTTCACCAGACGCATGCGCGCCGCCGGACGTTCCGCGAGCAGTGCCAGATAGGCGCTGCGGCGCACCAGCGCGGTGAGCAGACCCAACAGGCGGGCAAGCGTCGCATCCGGATCGGTCTGCGTGGTCGCCGCCGCGATCAATTCCGGCGCCACCCGATCGAGCGCGAGACGCGCGCGGGCACTCATCAAACGCACGGCGCGCCCGGCCTTGAAGGTTGCGAGTGCCGCCATACTGGCTTCGGACGCACGGAATCCAAGCTCTACGGCAAGCACCTGCGTTTGCGCCTCGTCGGATACGCCGCGCCAGAGTCGCTCCGCGGGCTCGCGTCCGGCGGATACGCCGGGCGCGCCGAAGATGCCGTCGAAGATGCGCCGCACCACGTCGCGATGACGATCCAGCTCGCGCTCGAACAGAGGCCATGCCGTCTGGCCGAGACTCGCGGTCAGGCGCGCGCGCCGTTCCGCATCCTCGGGCAGGCGATGTTCCGGCGTGAGATTCTGCATCTGCAGGCGATTCTCCACCCGGCGCAAAAACCAATAGGCCTGCGCAAGTGCCTTGCTTTCCTGTTCAGACAACAACGCGAAACGCCTCGCGGCAGCTAGAGCCCCCATGAGGCGCGGCCCCGCGAGCGCATGCTCGCGCCCCCCGCGCACCAACTGGAAGACCTGAACGATAAATTCGATCTCGCGAATGCCGCCCGGTCCGCGCTTGATGTCACGCAGGCTTTCGCCCGCCTCCTCGGCAATCTGGCGTTTCATCTCGCGCAAGGCCTCGATCGCGTGATAATCGAGATAGCGCCGGTAGACAAACGGATGCAGTCGGGCGAGAAATTCGCGCCCGGCACGTTGATCGCCGGCGACAGGACGCGCCTTGATCCAGGCGTAGCGCTCCCATTCGCGCCCGTGATGCTGAAAGTAAGATTCCATCGCGGCAAAACCCATGACGAGCCGTCCCGCCCCACCGAAAGGACGCAGGCGCAGATCAATGCGGTAACACCCCTCGAGACGGGCCAGCAGCCGGCGCACGCGGCGCAGCCGGATTTCCTCCTCGCGCTCGCTGCCACCGCCTGCATGGGCGAAGACGAGATCGAGATCCGAGTAGAAATTAAGCTCGCGCCCGCCGAGTTTGCCCAGTCCGAAAACGACAAACCCGTCGAGAGACTCCTCTTCCGCGGCAATGGCCTGCGTCAGCACAGCTTCGGCGAGCGCGCTGGCAGCCAAGAGGCTCACGCGTACCGGCATCGCGTCCGTAAGTTCGCGCAAGGCGATGAGCGCGAACGCCTGCTCGGTTCCCTCGGCAAGAGTAGGCGTGGCGGCAAGAAGCCGCGCCAATTCGTGGCGTGCAAGCGGCGTCGCCGCCCGCGTCAGCAGCGCCGCGCCCGCCTCGGGGCCGAGGCGCAGGAACAAGCGATGCAGAAAATCGCTGTAGCCGAACGCGCGGGTAAGTGCGCCGTCGGCACCCGACTCGCGGCCCGCAAGGCCGAGTCCGGCCAGGCGTTCGCGGCCCCGGGCGGTAAGCGCCGCTATCGCATCCATGCCGAACTGCCTCGTGGCGGGTAAAATCGCCGGTATCTCAGCGGGGAATGCCCATGTTTCTCACCATCCCGGATTTGCTCGACGCCGCGAGTCTTGCCGCCTTGCGCCAGGAACTTGCCGATGCACAATGGGAAGACGGGCTCGCGACCACGGGTACCGCCGGGCGCGGGCGCAAGAACAACCTCCAGGTCGCGGCCGCCGAGCCGCGGCTCGAAGAATGGCGCAAGCTCGTTGTCCAGGCGCTTTTCCGCCACCCGATGATGCAGTTTCTGGTGCTTCCCAAACACATCATGCCGCCGGTTTTCAACCGCTACGACGCCGGCATGTATTACCGGGAACATGTAGATTTCCCACTCCTCGCCGCCGGCGCAGGCCGACTGCGCGCCGATCTTTCGCTCACGTTGTTCCTTTCCGAGCCCGACGAGTACGAGGGCGGGGAGCTCGTGATCGGCGCAAGCGACGGCGAGCGGCGCGTGAAACTTTCCGCCGGCCAACTCGTCGTCTATCCGGCCTCCACCCTGCACCGGGTGGAACCGGTGCGCGCGGGCTCGCGTGTCGCTGTCGTCTCCACCCTGCAAAGTTATATCCGCGGCGAGACCGAGCGCGCGCTCCTCGGCGACATGGTGAATCTGCTCGGCCGTATCGAGGAACTGGCGCCGGCGAGCGACGAGGCGCGTCTGGCGAAAAAAATTCATCACAACCTGGTTCGTCTCTGGGCCGATTAAAAACCCGTCAAGGTTTCGGGGAATCTCTGATTGACTCGCTACTTTAATATCACGATAACCGGATCGTGATCCGAGGCGCGATAGGATGCCGCTTCTCCGCGGCAGGCCGGCATGGCGCCGTTGTACGCAAAACCGCGCGCCTCGTCCGTGTCGTTGTGCCAGACCGCGGCCCCAGCGACATGGTGCGCCATCGAAGGGCTCGCGAAGATGTAATCCAGCTCGCCCACGTGGCCCCGGTAAGACTCGGTGTAGCGCGTATCAACCGCAAGGTAGCGTGCAGCCAGACTCAGCCAACCGGCCGATTGCAGGCGCGTTATCGCGGCTTCGTGCGGGTAGGCATTGAAATCGCCGAGCAGCAATACATTCGCGCTCTTCTCGCCTGTGGGATGCGTGTCCAGCCAGGCCGTAAGAACGTCCGCAGCGGCGCTACGCGCACCCGCGCAATAACCGGCACCATCGGCGCTGTCCAACGCGCCGCCGCAGGCGTCGCGTTTCGAACGCAGGTGCACGACCGCCGCGGTGAAGTGCAAACCGCTCGCACGCACGCGAAAACTCGCGGCGAGTGCGGGTCGGGCAAGTCCCGTTGCCGCGACACCGCCGGGGCCAAGTCCGGCATCCGGTGCAGCAAGTACTGCAACACGGCCCAATAGCGCAAGCAGACGTGAGTCATACACCAGCGCGGGGGCGATGACATCTTTGCCAAGGCGCGGATCCGACGGCCGCACATAGCGATAGGGCGCGTCCGGAACGGCGCGATTGAGGGCCGCGACCAGACTTGCGATCGCGCTATCGGAACCGTAGCCGTTATTCTCGATTTCTTCCAGACCCGCAAGCGCCGGTTGCAGCGCGTCAAGCACGGCGACCAGTTTGCTGCGCTGACAGTCCAGCTCGGTCGCGGTACGCGCGCCGCGCTCGGTCGGAAAGGGCGGCCCGGCAAGGGCACGATTAAAGTAATTCTCGACATTGAAACTCATCACCCGCAGTCCGGCGGGAAGTCTCAGACTCCCCGGCATCGAACGCGGATTGGTTTTACGATCCAGCTCGAAACTCGTGGGCTCAACCAGGTCGCGCCCGAAGGCGTGATACGCAATTCCCGTGAGCCGATAAAACGTCTGGCCCGCGCGCAGCGGATGCAAGGCATCAAAATGCTGATTGATCAACGCTAACGGTTGCGGCCGGGCACGCGTGCTGCCGTCGTCCAGCCACAGGCTGCGCGCATTCTGCGCCAGGGCAAGTGCGCGCGCACCCGGCCCTGGTGTGGTGAGCGCCGTGGGCGCGTACAGCCGGCCGTCGGCAGCGAGCAGCACTTCGCCATAAGGCAGGAAGTCATCGAGGCCGCTCACGAACAGCGGCTGACTGAAGCGTACCCGCATGCCGAGGAATCCACGCCAGGCGTCGGCACGTCCGAACGGCAAACGCAGCGTGAGCGGTGGTGGCAGAGCCGCGCGCCCGCAGCGCTTGAGGAGCCGCGAGTGAACAAGCTCCGGCATGCCGTGGAAAAACTGGAATCGACCGGCAAGAACTATCCTTGAGCTCACCGCGAGTTCCGACGAATGCCGCCCGGTATAAACGAACAGTCCTTCCGGCGTTGATGCATCGCCATCCCAGGACGCGCGCGGAGCTTCGATGAAATACCCGCCGAGTCCCGGGAAAACGGCCGTCACCACCCCACGCACGCGCACCGCGCCGGGAGCGGCGTTGGCCAATGCATGGATGGGTCGCATGTCGGAGACAAAACAATCGGCCGACGCGGAAAATGCCGGCTCGCCGCTTGCGCATAAAACCGCGAGCACACAGGCTAAACGCCCGGCCCACAGGACCCACAGCCGCGCGGACCGATCTGCGTGAATGCTAGCCGCTCGATCCGCCCGCTTCGCCGGGTCCGGCTTGCGGTTTGGCAGGACCGAGGATCAGGCTTTGCGGAGAACGCTGGAGTTCGTTTACCAGGGCTTCGAGCCGCGCGCTCAGCACGCGCAAACGGCCCATCAATGCATTCAACTGCGGCACCGATTCCTGGTTAAGCTGCGACGTCAACGCGGCTGTAGAACTCGCCGCATTGCCCACCGCGGCGAGCGGCGCTCGCGCGCCGGCGACGAGCCGATCGGCGTTGGCGAGCAGTTGCTTCGCCTGCGCCATCGTCGCGCGGGTGTCGGCGATGAGTTGGGGCAATTGTTTTGCGCCCGGCTTCAAATCCCGTTCAATCTCGACCAGTTGCGCGCTTGCCTGATGGATGTTGTTCAGCGTGTCGGCGACCCGCTTGAGGTTCTCATGGGAGAGCAGACTTCTCACCGACGCGAGCGTTTGTTTTGCGTCGCCGACAATCGTCTTCGCCTGATTCAACAGAGCAGCCATTCCGCCTTGCCTGAGAGGTATGTGCGCAGGATGCGCGGCGGAAGTCTCGATGATGGACGGTTCGTTGCCGGGATGCATGTCTATGATATTGGGGCCGAGGAACCCATTGGCTCCGATCGTCGCGTAGCTACCCTGCGCAAGCGGAAAATCCTTGTCCACCGCAATCAATACCTGAATTGCACGATGCGTTTCGTGGTCGAGATGGATGGACTTCACCACTCCGATCTGCACGCCCTTGAACTGCACGGGCGAGCCTGCACCCAGCCCAGCGACACTGGTTTTGGACTCCAGCAGATACGGCACGCGCACGGCGCCGGGCGCAAGCATCCACCAGGCGACCAGAGCCGCGCCGATGGCGAATACGACAAGGAATGCAATCGCAATCAACGCATGAGAGCGGTCTTCCATCGAAGCCCTCCTATTTCTTCATGCGCGCGCGCAACGAAGCGCCGCGCGGTCCTTCAAACAGCCGCTTGATGACGGGATGCCCGACTGCCTGCGAGTCGGACAATTCGGCCAGTGTGCCCTCGAACAGGATACGCTTTTCGGCGAGTATGGCGACGCGATCGGCGAGCGAGGCGACCGAATCCAGGTCGTGGCTGACCATGACGATGGATAAATTCAGCTCGTGATGCAGATCGCGCAGGACGGCATCGAGTTCGCGCGCGGTTACCGGATCGAGCCCCGATCCGGGCTCGTCGAGAAACAACAGCTCGGCCTCGACGGCCAGTGCGCGTGCGAGCGCCGCCCGCTTGATCATGCCGCCCGATAACTGGGCCGGACGCTTGTTGGCGTCTTCCGTGGCAAGACCGGTCATGTGCAGCTTGAGCATAACCAGTTCATGTACCAACGATTTATCCAGGCGTTCGCCCATCGCACGCAGTTCGCGCAGTGGAAAGGCCACATTGTCAAACACGTTGAGCGCGCTGAACAGCGCACCCTGCTGGAACAGGATGCCCCAGCGTTTTCTGAGCGCGTGCGCCTCGCGCCAATTCAGGCGGTGTATGTCGGCGCCGAAAACCTCGACCGTGCCGGCCGTGAGCGCCTGCAGACCGGTGATTTCGCGCAACAGCGTGGTCTTGCCCCCGCCGCTGGTGCCGATAATCGCAAGCACTTCGCCGCGGTAGGCAGTGAGATTCACGCACTCGTGAATCAGGTTGCTGCCGATGCGCGTCTGCAGTCCGCGCACTTTGACGACAACTTCGCCTTCGCTCACAGCCCGACCCCGCTGAAGAGAATGCCGAAGACGCTTTCGATCACCAGGACCAGTGCGAGACCCACGACCACGGAACGGGTGATGTTGCGGGTCAGGCCCTGAGTGTCGGGCGGCGCGGTAAGCCCGTAATAGGCACTCGCGATGCCGATCATGAATCCGAACAGCGCGCCCTTGCCGATACCGATGAAATAGTCCTCGATCGGCACCGCGCCGGGAAACTGCTGCAGCCACATCTGCCAGGTCACGCCCATTTGCGCGCCGGAAAGATAGACGCCGCCGAGCACGCCCCAGAAATCCGTCCACACCACGAGCAAGGGCATGGCAATCGTCATGCCGAGCACCCGCGGCATCACCACGCGCAGCGAAGGCGATACGCCGAAAGCACGCAGGGCGTCAATTTCCTCGGTGATGCGCATGGCGCCGATCCCGGCCGTGGTGGCGCTACCGATGCGTCCCACCAGCACCAGGGCCGCGATGAAGGGGCCCAGTTCACGGGTGAAGGCGAGACCGATCGCGCCGATGACTGCCTGGTTGAGGCCGAAATGCGTGAGCTGGGCGCCGATCTGATAGGTGAGTACCAAGCCGATCATCAGGCCGAGAAAGGCGACCAGGAACAGCGATTGAGTGCCGGCACGATACAGGGTCGCGGAAAGTTCGCGCAGGGGAAACAGGCGCGGATTCTCGACGCAGTGCCAGAGATCCACGAAAAACTGCCCGCCGAGGAGCACGACGCCGGCGCACTGACGCGCAAACCCGGCGAGGGAGGCGCCGAATGCCGGCAGCAGGCGGGAGAGCCAGACGAAACGTCCCGGCAGGGCGGGGCGATCGAGCCGAATGTCGGCAAAGCGCTCGATCCAGCGCGCGTGCTCGCCCAGTCCTTCGATCGTGTCGGGCTTCGTTCCCTTCCAGCAACGCCAGATCAGAAGCGCGCCGGCGCTGTCCATGCTGGCAAGTCCGGTAAAGTCCCAAGCGTCGCCGGGCCGGCAATCGAACGCTTCCAGACGCTTGATGACGTCATTGCCGGTGTCGAGCAATTCCTGCAGTCGCCAATCGCCGGTGATGATCACCCGGCGGCGGCCCTGCTCTTCGTGGATTTGCAGCCGCGGCGCGGCCCCCATCTCTGCGCTCGCGAGGTGGCTTGAAAGCAGTATAGTGCACCGCAGCCCGCGACACCTTGTGCGACAATCGTCGCCGTCCGCCCGGCCAGCCGCGATGCATCCCGACTTCAGGCGCCACTCCGACATGCTTCCGCTCGCGATCGCCGTCGCGCTCGCGACGCTTGCCTTCGTCTTCGGACTGGGCAATCACGGCCCGATTCCCTCGATGGAGACCCGCTTTGCGGTCGCCGTGCAACAGATGCTCGCGCATCATCAATGGCTGGTGCCGGAAAAGAACGGCCTGCCCTACATCGAGTATCCGCCGTTCTATTACTGGATGGCGCTCGTCTTCGCCAAGACCGGTCTTCCGCTACTTCCGGCCGTGCGCCTACCGAACCTGATCGCGCTATGGCTATGGATCGCCGCAGTGTACGGACTCGGCCGACGCCTGCTGCCGACGCTGCCGCGCTGGCTGCTTCCGGTCGCCGCGCTCGCGGCACCGGCCGTACTCTTCAACTTCTTCATCGCACAGAGCGACGGCTGGCTCGCCGCAGGCGTCGCGCTTGCGCTGCTCGGTTACTTGAAACGAAACGAAGGCAGCGGATTTCCGTGGCTGCTCTGGCTGGGCGCGGCGCTGGCCGTATTCGCCAAGGGTCCGGTCGGCCTGGTCATCATCGGCCTTGCGGTCGCCGCCGACCTCATTCTCGCGGCTCTCGTGACCGATGTCGGATGGCGTATGCTGCCGCGGGAACTGTGGCGGCTTGGTATCCTGCGCGGCCTCGTCATCGCGCTCGCGCCGCTCGCCGCCTGGTATCTCGCCTGCGGTTTTGCGGTCGGCTGGGACTTCGTTCGCGCGGCCTTTGTGTACGGGAATGTGACGCGCTTTATCGCCGGAGCCGGCGGGCATCTCAATCCCTGGTGGCTGTTCGCCCAGACCCTCTGGGGCGACTATTTTCCGTACTCGCTCGCCTTGCCTTTCGGCCTCGTGATTGCGGCCAGGCGTCTGCGCGAACCCGGCCCGCGCCTCGTTCTGGTGTGGGCGATAACGACGCTCGTTTTCTTCTCGATCTCTGCCTCCAAGCAGAGCAAATACATTTTGCCTGCCGCCCCGGCCTTCGTCGCACTCGGGCTCTTTGCGCTGGGGTTCGCATCGCGGCGGCACCCAATCTGGCTTAAACGCACTACTGCAGGCTGGACGGGCGCCGTGCTTCTCGTCTTCCTCATACTGGTAGCGGCCTGGCTGCCCTACGCCGGGCCAAAGATAGACGACGATGCCGTCTGGGCGCAATTGAAGGGCAGAGTTGCGGCCGCGCCCGGGACGATCTCCATGTACCGCTGGCCGCGCTCGCTGGTATTGTGGCAACTGGGTGCGCCGATGCCGTGGTTCCGCGATGCGCGATCGCTGTATGCGGCGATTCATAGTGGGCGTCTCGTACCCGGCGATTACGTGCTGGTTGCGGCCAGCGACTTGCCCGCCGACGGCGCACGCGGACCCTATGCACTCAATCCCGCGCCGGCGCCCCCTTACCTTGAACCGGTGATGCAGCTCACGACCAAGGGGGGAATCGCCGTGTACCGCGTACTCCCCGGCGCCGCCAAGGCTCCCGTACCAACAACACCGCAATCTCCGCCCCTGCCGTGGTGGGCGCAATTCGACACGGATTAACGATGGCAAAAACCAACCATCTCGACATCTGGTTGCGCGGGCTGACGGAAGACCCCGAGGTGTTTCCACATCAACTCGACGCGGTCAACCGGCGTCTGCTCCTGGTGCGGCTCACGGCCGCGCGGGTCCGCGAGGCCACTTTTCTGGATCAACGCGCGCTCGACGGTAGCGAAGCCGGCGCCTGGGTGCCGCTCGCGGCCGCGCTCGCCGCCGCTCCACAAAACGCCGGCCCGACAGGCATCATCCTGCATTGCGGCCACTGCGGTTCCACGCTCGTCTCGCGTCTCTTGGGCGAACTTCCCGGCGCCTGGGTGCTGCGCGAGCCCCTCGTCCTGCAAACGCTGGCGGCGGAAGCGCGCGCAAGGGGAACGCCCGAGGCCCGCCTCACACCGGAAGAATTCCGGCGCAGCCTCGCGCTGATACAGGCTGCCTACGCGAAATTGCCCCCCGGTGCGCAGCGTGCGATCGTCAAGCACACCAGCCTGACCGCCAACCTCGGCGTCGAATTGCAGCGCGGTGTTTCGCCGCCCGCGGTCTTGTGCCTGTGGATTCCGCTCGACGACTATCTCGCCGCCATGCTGCGCGATCCCGGGCTGCGCGAGGGCCTGCGACTCGCCGCCGGCGAGTGGATACGCGATATTGCCGCCGCCCTGGACGACGATTGTCCCCCGCTTGCCGATCTTGCCGACGGCGAACTCGCGGCGCTCAACTGGACGGCGGCGCAACTAGCCTTTGCCCGCGTCCGCGACGAACCCGGTGCGCAAGTGCTGAATTGGCGTTTCGACGATTTCCTCTCCGAACCGTCGGCGAAGCTCGGCGAACTCGCACGGCATTTCGCGCTGGCCGCAAACGAACCGGCATTGCAAACCGCGCTTGCGAGCCCCTGGCTCGGCCGCTACGCGAAAGACCCGCGCTATCCCTTCGATACCGTCACACGGCGCCGGGAACTTGAGGCCGCGGCAAAACAATACGCCGCAGAAATTCGCCAAGGCCTGAATTTTGCGCGCGCGCTGTGGCCGCGACTCTCTCTGAACGGTACGCCGGAATCCTGATGAGCTGTTATTGCTCGGCGCCCAGCCGCCGGGCACGTTCCGCACTTACACCGGCCGCCCGCGTCCGCGCCTCGGCGCTGTAACTCGCCAAGGCTTCGGGCCAGCCGGACATCCCGGCCGCGACGAGCTCGGCAAGCGCACTCACATGATCGGCGCCGGCATTGAGCGCCGGAACATACTCGAAACGCTTTCCGCCCGCGGCCAGGAAGGCGCGTCAATAACGGAGGTCCACTTCTTCCAGCGTCTCCAGGCAATCCACGGCAAAGCCGGGGCAGACCACCGTGACGCTTTCCACATCGGCCTCGGCCCAGGCGGCGAGCGTGGCGTCGGTCGCCGGCCGCAGCCACGTGGCGCGGCCGAAACGCGACTGAAAGGCGACGCTCCAATCCGCACGGGAAAGCCGCATGGCTTCGGCAACAAGACGCGCCGTAGCCTGGCATTGACAGTGGTAGGGATCACCCGCATCGAGGGTCGCGCGCGGCATGCCGTGAAATGAAAAAAGCAGGCGTTGCGTGCGCCCCTGCGCCTGCCAATGTGTCTCTACGCTTGCAGCCAGCGCCGCGATGTAGCGAGCGTGATCGTGGTAGTGATTCACAAAACGCAGTTCCGGCACCCAGCGCATGCGCGCAAGCGCGGCCGTCACCGCATCGAAGGCGGAACCGACGGTAGCGCCCGAATACTGCGGATAAAGGGGCAACACCAGTAACCGCTCGACCCCGGCCCGCGCCAATAATCTGAGTGCCGGGACGACCCGCGGTTCGTCGTAACGCATGGCGAGCGCGAGTGAAACGGATCCGGCAAGCCTTGTCGCCAGCGCGTCACGCAGCGCCTGCTCCAACGCTCGACTGTGCACCATAAGTGGCGATCCCGCCTCCATCCAGATAGCGCGATAGGCCCTGGCGCTCCTGCGTGGACGCAGCCGCAACACCACTCCGTGCACCAGCAACCGACGCAGGGGAGGCGCGAGTTCGATAACCCGCGGGTCGTTCAGAAACTCGGCAAGATAGCGGCGCAGGCCCGCGGCGTGGGCGCGGCCGGCGTGCCCAGATTCAGCAGCAGTACGCCCGCGCGCGCCGGGCGTTCGTGATCGAAGTCCTCGCAGGCCCAATAGCGCCCTTTCACCTTTCGCGCCCCATGCGTGGCCCTGAATAAATCAGTGCCCCCTCAAAGGCTGTAATACATGTCGAATTCCACCGGATGCGTGGTCATGCGCAGGCGCTGGATGTCTTGTTCCTTGAGCGCGATGTAGGCATCCAGCGTATCGTCGCTGAACACGCCGCCGGCGGTCAGAAATTCGCGATCGGCATCGAGCGAGCGCAACGCTTCCTCCAGCGAATAGGCCACTTCGGGCACTCCCTTCGACACTTCGGGCGGCAGATCGTAGAGATCCTTGTCCATCGCCTCGCCGGGATGTAGGCGATTGGTGACGCCGTCGAGGCCGGCAAGCAGCAAAGCGCTGAAGGCGAAGTAGGGGTTGGCCATGCCATCGGGGAAACGGATTTCGATACGCCGGCCGGCCGCGCTCGGCGCATGGGGCACGCGGATCGAGGCCGAGCGATTGCGCGCCGAATAGGCGAGCTTCACCGGCGCCTCGAAGCCGGGCACCAGCCGCTTGTAGCTGTTGGTCGCGGGGTTGGTGAACGCGTTAAGGGCGCGCGCGTGGCGAATGACACCGCCGATGAAATAGAGCGCGATTTCGGACAAGCCGCCATAGCCGTCGCCGGCAAACAGATTGCGTCCGTCCTTGGTGAGCGAGGTGTGAACGTGCATGCCGTTGCCGTTGTCGCCCACCAGGGGTTTCGGCATGAAGGTGGCCGTCTTGCCGCGGCGTTGGGCAACGTTCATGACCACGTACTTCAGAAGCTGCACCTCGTCGGCCTTGCGCACGAGCGTGTTCCTGTTCACGCCGATCTCGCACTGCCCGGCCGTCGCCACCTCATGGTGATGCACCTCGCACTGCACACCCATCTCACCGAGCACGCTGCACATCTCGGAGCGGATATCCTGCAGGGAATCCACTGGCGGCACCGGGAAATAACCGCCCTTGAGCGAAGGCCGATGCCCGAAATTGCCATCGGCATACACACGGCCCGAATTCCAGTTCGCCTCCTTTGAATCCACTTCATAGAAGGCGCCGCCGAGCGCGCTGCCCCAGCGCACGTCGTCAAAGATAAAGAATTCGTTCTCTGGCCCGAACGATGCGCTATCGGCGATGCCGGTCGCCTCGAGCCAGGCCTCGGCCCGCTTGGCGATGGAGCGCGGATCGCGTTCGTAGCCCGCGAGCGTCGCCGGCTCTGCCACGTCGCAGCGCAGAATCAGTGTCGGCACTGCGGTGAATGGATCGGACACCGCGCTTGCGGGATCAGGCATCAGCACCATGTCGGAATCGTTGATGTGCTTCCAGCCTGCGATCGAGGAGCCGTCGAACGGCTTCCCCGACTCGAAGAAGCTTTCGTCCACGCTAGGCGCGGTAACCGTAACGTGCTGCTCCTTGCCGCGGCTGTCGGTAAAGCGCAGATCAACGAAGGGGAATTCTCCTGCGGCGATGCGCTTGAGAATCTCGGCAGTGGTCATGGGAATCTCCGGTAAAAGAAGACGGACGTGGTGGAAGAGGATCATGAATCGCGGCGACATGCCCGCATCGCTGCCGCCATATCACCTTTATACTAGCCCGGATATTTTAGCGGGCTCTATTTTCCCACATGCCGCAAAACTTCCAGGAATTGCTGCTTTGCCTCAAACGGTATTGGGCAGGCGAGGGCGCGGCGCTCATCGAGCCCTATGACATGCCGATGGGCGCGGCCACCTTCCATCCCGCAACCTTCCTGCGCGCGCTCGGCCCCCGGCCCTGGAACGCGGCCTTCGTTCAGCCCTGCCGCCGCCCGACCGACGGGCGCTACGGCGAAAACCCCAACCGTGCCCAGCAATACTTCCAGTTCCAGGTGGTGATGAAGCCCTCGCCGCCCAACCTGCAGGCGCTGTATCTCGGCTCCCTGGAAGCGCTCGGGATAGATCTTTCGATCCACGAGGTACGCTTCGTCGAGGACGACTGGGCCTCGCCGACGCTGGCCGCCTGGGGCCTTGGCTGGGAGGTATGGCTAAACGGGATGGAAATCAGCCAGTTCACCTATTTCCAGCAGGTGGGCGGCATCGAATGCCGGCCCGTGACCGGCGAGATCAGCTACGGGCTGGAACGCATCGCGATGTATCTGCAGAACGTGGACAGCATGTTCGATCTCGTCTGGCACCAAGGCGACGCGGGAACACTGACCTACGGCGATTTATACCGGAGCAACGAGGTTGAGCAATCGGCCTACAATTTCGACACGGCCGACGTTGGCGAGCTTACACACCGGTTTGCGGCCGCAGAGGTCGAACACGCGCGGCTCATCGAAGCGGACGAGATTCTTCCCGCCTACGAGCGTGTGCTCGACGCCTCGCACAGCTTCAACCTGCTCGATGCGCGCCGCGCGCTGGGAGTTTCAGAACGGCAGCGCCACATCCTCGCCGTGCGCCGTATGGCTGCGGCCGTCGCCCGCGCCTGGAGCGCGCGCGAAAGCGAGGCGGCATGAAACGCGCGGCGACCCGCGATCTTCTGATCGAGATCGGCACCGAAGAATTGCCCGCCTCGGCACAGCAGCCGCTCGCCGAAGCGCTCGCCACAAGACTTTGCGCTGCGCTCGATGCATGCGGAATCGCCCCCGCAAAGACCGAAGTCTTCTCGACGCCGCGCCGACTTGCCGTGCTCGCATACGAAATACCGTCAGTGGAACCCGAGCGCATAATCGAACGCAAGGGTCCGAGTCTTCTGGCAGCCTTCGACGAGGCAGGGAAGCCAACGCGCGCGGTCGAAGGCTTTGCACGCTCGGTCGGCGTCCGGGTCGGCGAACTGGAGACGCTCGACAACCCCGAAGGCAAATGGCTTATTCATCGTCGCCGCGAACCGGGTCGGGCGACCGCCGCTTTGCTCGTCGAACTGCTTCCGAAGGTTTTCTCGGCGTTGCCTCTGCCGCGGCGCATGCGCTGGGGCGCGGGCGACGAATCCTTCCTGCGTCCGGTGCGCTGGCTTATCGTGCGCTACGGGAAGGAAACCGTTTCCGTGCAAGCCTTCGGCCTCACGGCCGCCGGCGCGAGTCAGGGGCATCGCTTCCATCATCCGGGTGCGGTAAAACTTGGCACCCCACGGGACTATTCCACGGCACTCCTCGCCGCGCGCGTGATCGCCGAGCCCGCGGCCCGTCTTGCCGAAGTGGAGCGTTTAATCGCCGCGGCAGCGGAGAAGCTTGACGGGATACCCGCTGCGCCCGAGGGACTCTATGCAGAGATCGCCGGGATGGTCGAATGGCCGGTAGCGGTGACGGCCCATTTCGACCGAAAATACCTCTCGCTGCCCGAGCCAGTGCTGATAACCACGCTCGCGCATCATCAGCGCTTCGTGCCCATTCGCGGCGCGGACGGCCAATTGACGGCGGCATTCGTCGCCATCCTGAACCTCGAAAGCCGCGATCCCGAACGTCTGTGCCACGGACTCGAGCGAGTCGTGCGTCCGCGTCTTGAAGATGCGACGTTTTACTACCGACGCGACCGCGAACACTCACTTGCCGAATACGAAGGAGCGCTTGCCGGCCTCGCCTTCGGCGAGAAACTCGGCTCGATGGCGGAAAAGTCTGCGCGTCTCGAGCGCCTTGCGGCCGGGATTGCTTCGGCCATCGGGGCCGATGCCGAAGCGGCGGCGCGGGCCGGAGTGCTTGCCAAGTGTGATCTCGCAACGGGTATGGTTTTCGAGTTTCCCGAACTGCAGGGCGTGATGGGCGGAATCTACGCGGCCGCCGACGGCGAGAGCGTAGCGGTAGCACAGGCCGTCGCCGAACAGTATCTGCCGACGGGCGCGGGGGATGGCCTGCCACAGTGCCCGACCGGTGTCGCGCTTGCGCTCGCCGACCGACTGGATACCTTGGTCGGCGGCTTTGCAAGCGGGCGCGAACCCACCGGCACGAAAGACCCCTTCGGCCTGCGGCGAGCCGCCTTCGGGGTGCTGCGAATCACCGCCGAACGCACTTCCGGTCTCGACCTCGCACCTTGGCTAGAGACCGCCGCCGCGCTCTATCCCGAGGAACTCAAGACCGGCGACGCGCTTCCCGCACTCGAGGGATTTCTTCGCGAACGCCTGCGCTCCACGTTGCTGGAGCAGGGTCATGCGGCGGATCTCGCGCAGGCCGTGCTCGCCGTGGCGCCGCTCGTGACCGGCGAAGTACTGGCCCGGGCCAAGGCTCTGGCACGTTTTCGTGAACGTCCCGAAGCCGAAGCTCTGGCCGCAGCGAACAAGCGCATCGCGAATATCCTGCGGCAGGCGGGCACTGTGCAAGACGACGATTTTGCGTCGGACAAGACGGCGCCACCCGCCGAAGCCGCGCTCACGCAAGCGCTGTCAGGTGCGCTGACCGAGCTGGATGCAGCGCTCGAAGGGCATGATTTCGATGGGGCGCTTGCCGGCCTTGCACATTTGCGAGACCCCGTGGACCGGTTTTTCGACGAAGTCCTGGTGATGGATCCCGATCCTGCGATCCGGGTCCGCCGCTTGAAACTGCTTGCGCGCTTACGGGAGGCCTTCCTGAAAATCGCTGACATCGGCGAACTCCAGGGAATTGAAAGAAAATGAGGATGATCGTCCTCGATCGTGACGGCGTCATCAACCTGGATCGCGAAAATTATGTCAAATCACTCGCGGAATGGAGTCCTATCCCCGGCAGTCTGGAAGCCCTTGGAAAACTGACCCGGGCGGGCTACGAAATTGCCATCGCCACTAACCAATCCGGTATCGGGCGCGGTCTGTACAGTGCAGGCGACGTGCGCACCATTCATGAACGGCTGCGCCGCGAGGCAGGCAAGCATGGCGCACGCATCGCCGGCTTTTACGTCTGCCCGCACGCGCCACTCGCCGGTTGCGACTGCCGTAAACCACGCTCCGGCCTGCTGCGGGCGATCGCCCGGGATTTCGACCTCCGCCCCGACAAACTGATATTCATCGGCGATACCGACAAGGATCTGGCCGCGGCGCGGGACATTGGAGCGCGCGGCCTTCTCGTACTCACCGGCCAGGGTGCGCGCACACTCTTCAACGAACGGGCCGCGGGGCGCGAACCCGAACATTACCCGAATCTCGCCGCCGCGGTAGAAACTTTCGTCGCCGCCTCGCCCGGAATTTTCCGCCGAACCCTGGGTTCACTGGCCTATAACGC
Source organism: uncultured Gammaproteobacteria bacterium (assembly GCA_963843735.1). Taxonomy (GTDB): domain Bacteria; phylum Pseudomonadota; class Gammaproteobacteria; order JAKDMP01; family JAKDMP01; genus CAWJLN01. The sequence goes on along the minus strand of CAWJLN010000009.1, from coordinate 362,261 downwards.
CGGCTACGTGCTTGCCATCTGCGTCTATAGCACAGCAGCCTTTACCTGCTCCATGCTGCCCTACGGGCGACGCGGACTGGAAGTGGTCGCCCACGGTTATGCCGTTGCCTTCTACGGCCTGCTCAAGCTGTTCGTTCGTCTCGACTATCACATCGAGGGGCGCGAACACTTGCCGGCAGAGCCGTTCGTTTTTTACTGGAAGCACCAATCCACTTGGGAGACGCTCGCCCCGTTCCTACTCGTGCGTCGTCCTGCCTTCGTCCTGAAGCGCGAACTGCTGTGGATTCCCTTGGTCGGTTGGGCACTCGCACGACTCGGCGCCGTCGGCATCAACCGGCGGGCGCATCGCAAGGCGATCGATCAAATTCTGAATCAGGGCAAGCGCCTGCTTGATCGCGGCTCCACGCTCGTGATTTTCCCCGAAGGCCATCGCATGCCGCCCGGCGCGACCCGGCGCTATGGAATTTCCGGCGCACTGCTTGCACGCGACGCTGGCGTGCCGATCGTGCCGGTTGCGCTGAACTCCGGCGACTTCTGGCCGCGCCGCGGCTTCATCAAAAAGCCCGGCACGGTGCGTGTGCGGATAGGTCCCCCCATAGCAACAACGGGCCGCTCGCCAGAGGCCATCAATCTTGAGGCCAAGGCCTGGATCGAGGCTGAGATGCGGCGCCTCAGCGTCGGTTATCTTCAGGCGCGGGACACGAAGGACGACATCGGGACAACTGGCGCGGGTTGACGCGGGCATCCGCGCCAATAGTCTTGCCGGCACAGGCCTGGATTGTCGTTTGGCTGTCGCGCTCTAAATGTCGAGATTGGCGACGGCGAGCGCGTTCTGTTCGATGAATTCGCGCCGCGGTTCGACCTGATCGCCCATCAGCGTCGTGAAAACATCGTCGGCCGCGGCGGCGTCCTCGATGCGCACCTGTACCAGGCGCCGGGTTTCGGGATCCATGGTGGTTTCCCACAGTTGATCGGGATTCATTTCACCAAGACCTTTGTAGCGCTGGACGCTGATGCCCCGGCGCGCACCGTCCAGCAGCCATTCCACCACTTCGGCAAAGCGTTCCACCGGCTGTTCGCGCTCGCCGCGCCGAACCATGGCGCCTTCACCCACTAACCCTTCCAGGCGCGACACATGGCGCGCCATGGCTTGATACTCAGGAGTCAGGAAGAACTCACGGCGGTAATGATCTTCGCTTACCAGTCCATCCTTGTGTCGCGTGAGAGCTATACCGGTCGTTATCGCATCCGCCTCCGTCAAGCGGAAAATATAGCGCGCGCCGTCTCCGGCACGCTCCGTAGTGGCAGCCTGCCAGGATGACAACCAGGCGTTGAGCTGCGCGGAATCCCGCCATTGCGTTTCGCTCATGGGAGCGATGTCCAACAACGCCGCGAGCGCCAGCGAATCGTGCCGCCGCGAGAGGCGTTCGATAATGCGTCCGACCGCGAGATGCTCGCGCGCCAGGCCCGCAAGCGTTTCTGTTCCAAGCGGCGCGGCACCGCCCGTGGGACGAAATTCCGCGCCATCTAGCGCCGTGGCGAGCAAGTGCTGGGCGAGCGATGCCTCGTCCTTGAGGTAGGTTTCGCGTTTGCCCGACTTGACCTTGTACAGCGGCGGCTGCGCGATGTATACATGGCCGCGTTCGACCAACTCCCGCATCTGGCGATAGAAGAAAGTTAACAGTAACGTGCGGATGTGTGCGCCGTCCACGTCGGCATCGGTCATGATAATGAGGCGGTGGTAGCGCAACTTGTCGGGGTCGAAGTCCTCGGACCCGATTCCGCAACCGAGCGCGGTGATCAAGGTGCCGACTTCGACTGAGGCCAACATGCGATCGAAGCGCGCCTTTTCAACATTAAGTATTTTGCCCTTGAGCGGCAGTATCGCCTGGTTGCGCCGGTCGCGAGCCTGCTTGGCCGAACCGCCCGCAGAATCTCCCTCAACCATGAAAAGTTCGGATTGCGCCGGGTCGCGCTCCTGGCAATCGGCCAGCTTGCCGGGAAGTCCGGCAACATCCATGGCGCCCTTGCGCCGCGTCATTTCGCGCGCCTTGCGGGCGGCTTCGCGTGCCTGCGCCGCCTCTATCACCTTGCCGACCAGGGCCTTGGCCTCGCTCGGGTGTTCGAGCAAAAACTCCGCCAGCGAGGCTGCCGTCAACCCCTCCACGATGGCCTTGGTCTCGGAGGAAACGAGTTTGTCCTTGGTCTGGGAAGAAAACTTGGGGTCGGGCATCTTTATCGAGAGCACCGCCGTCAAGCCTTCGCGCGCATCGTCTCCTGTCAGATTTACCTTCGCCCGTTTGGCGAGACCCTCGCGCTCGATGTATTGATTAACCGTACGCGTAAGCGCCGCACGCAGGCCCGCGAGATGCGAGCCGCCGTCGCGCTGCGGAATGTTATTGGTAAAGCAGAACACGTTTTCCTGATAACCATCGTTCCACTGCATGGCAAGTTCGACGGTCACCCGCTCGCGTTCCGCGGTGAAGTAGAAAATCGTCGGATGCAAAGGCGTGCGGTTCCGATTGAGATGCGCAACGAAGGCGCGAATTCCGCCGTCGTAAAGAAAGATTTCCTCGCGCCCATCACGTTCGTCGTGCAGCTCGATGCGCACGCCCGAATTCAGGAAGGCCAGTTCGCGCAGGCGGTGCGCCAGGGTCTCGAAACGCAACTCGATGTCGGAGAACACTGTCTGGCTGGGCAGAAAGTTGACCTCCGTGCCGGCATGCTCCGCCTTGCCGACCTCTCGCAGCGGCTGCTGCGGCACCCCAAGCCGATACTCCTGCTCATACAGGCGGCCATCGCGCGAAATGCGCAGCCGCAAGGTATCGGACAACGCATTGACTACCGAAACCCCCACGCCGTGGAGACCTCCCGCCACCTTGTAGGCGTTGTCGTCGAATTTTCCGCCGGCATGCAGAGTGGTCATGATGACCTCCGCCGCCGACCGACCTTCCTCGGGATGGATATCCACCGGGATGCCGCGCCCATCGTCGCGCACGGTGGCCGATCCGTCCGCATGCAGTATCACCTGCACTTCACTGCAATATCCGGCCAGAGCCTCATCTATGGCGTTATCCACCACCTCGTAAACCATGTGGTGGAGTCCGGTTCCGTCATCGGTATCGCCGATATACATACCAGGACGCTTGCGGACAGCATCTAACCCTTTGAGAACTTTGATGTTTTTAGAAGTGTATTCGCCGGTTTGGGCCATCTGTGAGTGCTCGCCGCTGAAGACACATTATTTTACACTGTGCGAAACCCTTTTGCATGCCTAAGAATGTGTGCGCCCGGGTTCCACGTGAAACCGTGCCACCTCACCCGGAAGTTCGATAGAATAATCTTCGTTCCGTACCGCGATCCAGATCTGTCCTCCCGCTTCGTCTAATGCCGTTACCGCCCGACCACATGACACGCGGTCAAGATCGGCGAGAAAGTCATCCACCAGGAAAATGGCTGATCTGCCCGCTTCACGCATGATTTTTGCCAGGGCATGTAATAAATAAAACCCCATTAGCTTGGCTTGCCCCCGCGATAATTGCCCCGCCCGCAAACCGCCACATTCCAGGCTCCAGTCATCGTACTGCGGTCCGACCACTGCCCTTCCGGCTTTCCGCTCCCGTTTCGCACTATGGGACATCGCTTCCGCCAGAGAATCCTCGCGCCAGCCGTGATTAAAATGCATTTCCAGTGGCGAGCCCTGCAATTCCGCCCAAGAGACGGCATTCAAGGTTGCCGCAAGGCGCTCCGCCAGATTCGCGCGCATGCGGCTGAGCGTCTCTCCGTGCTCGATTACAGCCGTTGTCCACCCCTCCGACGCGGGGTAATCTCCGTGGCGCAGCCACTCATTACGTTGGCGGTGCGCCCGATGCCAAGCCCGCCACACAAGAAGAAAGCGTGGTTCCACGTGGAACAGCCCCCAATCCAGGAAACGGCGGCGGGCGGCGGGCGTGCTGTCCACCAAATGATGGGACGTGCCGCCGATGTACTCCACGGGAATGACGGAGGTCACCTCCGCCATGCTTTTTACGGGATTTCCATTCAAATGCAAGGCCCTGGAATGCCGCCCGAAGACGACCCCAAGGCGATGTTTGAGCCCGTTTTCCGCTTCCACCAAGACACTCGTCTCGGCAGCCCCCTGGCGAATCATTTCAGAGAGGGGATGCGCCCGAAAGGAACGTCCCCGCGCCGCAGCGTAAACGGCTTCCATCAGGCTGGTTTTCCCGGCGCCGTTACCCCCCGCAAGGACTACCCAATCCGCTTTCCCCAGATTCAGATCGAGTTTGCTGTGACAGCGAAAATCCCTGAGTTTCAAACGCCTTAACGACAACATTGTTGTTTTAGTTCCCTGTTTGAGCGCGGCACCTCCAAGCCTCAACCAACAGTCACGTTTACGCGTTCAAAGGTAATAACAGGAATTGCTTGAAATGGCGCAGAACCTTTCTATAACCGCATTGGCATAACAACATAAAGGTATCGGGTGGTATCCGGCTCGCGGATTAGCGCGCTTGAATTCGCATCCGTAAACCCTATTTCAACAACTCCCCCTCCCAATGCGCCCAACGCCTCCTGGATATAGCTGGCATTGAAGGCCGTCACCAGCCGTTCGCCTGTATAGCGCGCCGCAACGGTCTCTTCCGCCTCCTCGCTCTCGGGGTTGTTGGAGCTTAATTTAAGCCCCTTTTCATCTACTTCCAAGCGTACACCGCGGAACTTTTCATTGGCCAAAATAGCCACCCGCGCCAGCGCTTCACGCAAAGGCTCACGATCCACCAGCAGCTTGTGGGTACCGGCGGAAGGAATAACGCGATTGTAATCGGGAAATTGTCCATCTATCAGCTTCGTCGTCATGCACAGTGTTCCCAAACCAAAGCGCGCATAGCGAGCGCTCAATGTCACTTCAACCACTTCTTCCGCCTGCCCCAACAGACGCTCAAGTTCCATAACCGCCTTGCGCGGAACGATAACCGACTGTTCTCCCGCAACTTTAGGGGCTTCCTCGGCATCACAGAGAGCAAGCCGATGGCCATCCGTGCTCACGGCACGCATGCGCTCACTACTCACTTCCAACAGTAAGCCTGTCAGGTAGTGACGTACATCCTGCTGCGCCATAGCAAATGCAGTCCGCTTGAGAAGATCACCCAAGATTTCGCGACGCACGGTAAAACGCACGCCGTCCTGAATTTCTCCCACCTGGGGAAATTCCTCGGCTGCCAGGGTTCCTAATGTGAAACGGCTATTCCCTGCTTGCAAGCGCAGCCTTCCCTGTTGTTCGCGCAATGAAATCATCGCCGCTTCAGGCAAAGCCCGGCAAATGTCGAGGAGTTTGCGAGCAGGTACCGTAGTTGCGCCGGCTTCGAGGGCACCTGCCGCGACATCGGCCGTCATTTCCACCTCAAGGTCGGTGGCAGTCAAGCGGATTGTCCCGTTATCCTCAGCCTCGATTCGCACATTACCCAGAATAGGAAGCGTTTGCCGGCGCTCTACAACACCAACCACACCCTGCAAGGGGCGCAGCAGTTCTTCGCGTAATAACTCTATCTTCACTTCTTATACTCCTAATAGTAATAATTAAGGCGGTGTTATGCCGTTAATAACTATTAAAAAACAAATAAAATCATAACCTTACATACACACGTAAACTCTTGGCGTTCCCGGTATGGCCGGTGCACGGTTTGTGGATAAGTAGAGACTCGGATAACGTTCTCAGTATACCCACAGCTTATCCTCACCCTGACAGTAGTCGGAGCAGGTTTCGGTAATCATCGTCAATCCTGGCGTCGCTGGCGCGCAGCTCCGCAACCTTCCGGCAGGCATGCAACACAGTGCTATGGTCTCGTCCTCCGAACGCCTCCCCAATTTCCGGCAGGCTGTGCCGCGTCAATTCCTTAGCAAGCGCCATGGCGATCTGCCGTGGCCGGGTAATCGAGCGGCTGCGGCTTTTGGAGGAAAGATCCATCGGCCGAATGCGGAAGTAGTTGGCCACCATACGTTGAATGTTTTCAATAGTGATCAGTTTCTGCTGCACCGCAAGGAGATCCTTTAACGCGGTGCGCGCCAGTTCGATCGTAATTGGCCGCGCGGTAAAGCGGGCGGTGGCCAAAACTCGGCGCAAAGCTCCTTCCAATTCGCGCACATTCGAACTGATGCGCTGGGCCAGGAAAAATGCCACCGGCTCGGGAAGCTCTATGCCTTGTTGACGCGCCTTGTTCATCACGATGGCAACACGCGTCTCCAGTTCGGGAGGTTCGACGGCGGCAATCAGTCCCCAGCCAAAGCGCGATTTCAACCGTTCTTCCAAGCCCGTGATTTCCTTGGGATAACGGTCGCTGGTAAGCACAATTTGATGGTGCCCTTCCATCAAGGTATTGAAAGTGTGGAAGAATTCCTCCTGCGAGCGCTCCTTGCCGGCAAAAAACTGGATGTCGTCTATCAACAGCACGTCCAGTGAGCGGTATTGCTCCTTGAAGGCTTCAATCTTATCGCTGCCGCGTTGCAGGGCACGGATCATGTCTCCTACAAAGCGCTCGGACTGCAAATAGGCGACCCGGCGCTCGGGATGCTCGGTGAGCACACGATTGGCCAGGCTGTGCATTAAATGGGTTTTGCCCAGCCCGACGCCGCCATAGATGAAAAGCGGGTTGTACTGTCCGCCCGGTTGTTCCGCAACCAGCAGTGCGGCAGCCCGGGCCATCTGGTTGGAAGGCCCCTCGATGAAATTCTCGAAGCGGTAATTGGGATCTATGGGATTGCCGGGGATGGGGCGTGGCGCGCCGTTTACGGCAAGCGCTTGTGGCGCGGATGCACGGAAGCCGGAACCCAGGCCGAGGCGTACACGCGCACCGCCGATTGTGGGTTCAATGCCCGCGGAAAGCTGTCGGATTCGATCGAGAAAGCGTCGCTCGACTTCCCGCAGCACGAAATGATTCGGCGCAAGAAGCAAAAGTCCGTCGCCCCGCTCTTCGGCATGCAGCGGCCGCAACCATAAATTGAGGTCGCGTTCCTCGCATTCCTGTTCGAGGTGGCTGATGCAGCGCTGCCAGAGGCTCGCGACCATGAACGGCTGAAACGATCGGGAAGAGTTGCACAGTCTAACGCCACCTAGATTGCGCCGCCACCCGTGCCGCTGCTTGACAGCGGCGCGCCACACTGCTTTAATGCGCGACTCGATTCCATTCAGTTAAAGGCCGCGCTCGAAAAGCGCGCTTTTCGGGACCAGCGATGAAACGCACCTATCAACCCAGCCGATTGCACCGGAAGCGGACACACGGATTTCGCGCGCGCATGGCCACCAAGGCCGGGCGCCGTATCCTACGCGCGCGCCGCGCCAAGGGCCGCGCTCGGCTTACGCCCTAATATCTCATATCGCGCAGCATCGTTTCCCGCGCAGTGCCCGCCTGCTCCGGCGGGCGGATTTTGGGCGGGTGTTTGCCGAGGGACGCCCTACGCGCTTGCCGCACTTCACACTGTTTGCGGTCGAGGCCCAGCCCGTAGCGCGCCTTGGTTTGGCCATAGGCCGCCGTTGCGACGCGCGCGCGGTGGCGCGCAACCGGCTGAAACGTCTTGTCCGTGAAGCTTTCCGGCAGGCGTCCCTGCCGCCGCTCGACATTGTCGTAACCGCAAGCACGGATGCGGTGCGGGCAGACGGGAAAGCGCTGCATGAAGAACTCCTGCGAGGCTTTGAGACCCTGAAAGAACAATGCGCCAAGTAATTATTTTCTGCCTGCACACCTATCAGCGACTGCTCAGCCCCTGGTTGGGCATGCATTGTCGCTACCAGCCGACCTGTTCGGCCTATGCCGTCGAGGCTATCGAATGTCATGGGGCGATGAAAGGAACGGCGCTTGCCTGCGCGCGTCTCGCGCGCTGTCATCCTTTCCACCGCGGCGGCTACGATCCGGTCCCGCCGACGAGAGCGCGCTGAGATGGACACGCGTCGCATCTTCCTCTACCTCGCCCTGGGCTTGATCCTGCTGTTGATCTGGACGAACTGGCGGAGCGATCACGCGCCGCCGCCGTCCGCAAAGACGCCGGTAGCGGCCTCGACCACCGCCGCCGCGACTTCACCGGGAGCAAATGCCGGCACGGCGGGTCAAGTGGCCACGGCGGCGCCGACGGGCACCGGCCCGGCGTTGCCCGGCCCGGCCCGGCTGAGTCCGCCGGGAGGTCCACGCATCACGATCAGCACCGATGTGCTGAATCTCGATGTCGCCTTGCACGGCGCGGCGATCATCCGCGCGAATCTGCTCAAATTCCCGCAGAGCAAGGGCTCGCGCCGTACCGTCGCCCTCCTGTCTCCCGAACGCAAGAGCTTTCTCGCCGTCTACCCCCAGCTCGCGGCCGTGGGCTTGCCGGCGCAACCCGAGTACTCGGCGATCGCGACCGACTACCGGCTGGCTCCGGGAGAAAAAACGCTTCGCGTGCCCCTGGTCTGGCGCGGTGACGGCCTCACGGTCACGCGCACGCTGATACTTACCCGTGGCAGCTACGAAGTGCGCTTGCAAACGGAAGTGACTAATGCCGGCAGCGTGAGTGCGCGCTTCACGCAGGGGATCAGAATCGTCGCTCACAACCCGATTAGCGCACAGCACTTCTGGGATCATTTCCTGCCCAAGTACTGGGCCATACGGGGGCCCGCCTACTACGACGGCAGCTACAACCAGCGTCCTGCCGAGTCGCTCGCCAGCGAGCCGATCGACAAGACCTTCGCTGGCGGCTGGATCGCGTCGGTCAATCAATACTTCGCTGTTGCCGTCATCCCCGGCGCGAAACTGCAGGCGAACTACTTCGGGCGCGCCGTGGACGGCGAAGGCTACGACATCGGCTATTGGCTGCCGCCCTTTGCCGTTGACGCCGGCAAAAGCGCGATACTGAAGACGAAACTATTCCTGGGTGCCAAGGAACAAGGCAAGCTGGAACAGGTCGCGCCGGGCCTGTCGCGCACGGTGGACTACGGCAAGGCGACGATCATATCCAAGCCGATATTTCTGGTTCTTTCCTTCATCCACGGCTTCGTTGGCAACTGGGGCTGGGCCATCATCCTGCTGGTGCTGCTGATCAAGGTCATCTTCTATCTGCCGCAGCGCATGAGCGCGCGCTCCATGGCGAAGATGCGCAAGCTTCAGCCACGGCTGAAGCTTCTCAAGGAGCGCTACAAGGACGATAAGCAGAAGCTCTCGCAGGCGACGATGGAGCTATACCGCAAAGAGGGTGCGAATCCGGTTTCCGGCTGTCTGCCGATGCTGATCCAGATTCCGATCTTCATCGGTCTCTTCTATGTGCTGACGCACAGTGTGGAGCTGCGCCAAGCACCGTGGGCGCTGTGGATACAGGATCTTTCGGCGCCCGATCCGCTCTTTGTGCTGCCGATACTCTACGGCCTGATAAGTCTGGTGCAGTTCCGTCTGCAGCCGCAGGCAGTGGATAACGCGCAGGCGAAGATGATGATGTTCATGCCGCTTCTGTTCACTTTCTTTTACGCCATTTTCCCATCGGGACTGGTGCTGTACTACCTTTTGAACACCATCCTCAATGTCGCCATCCAGTGGCAGGTGAACCGGGAACTCGACATTCCTCTGAATTTGTGGCCGCGTAAAAAAGCTCAGGGCTAGCCGGCTGGCGCGAAGGCCGCGCGGCGCAGCCGCGGAAAGCCCGCCGCCATCGTCACGCCGCGCGCGGCGAGAAACACCATGAAGGCGAGCCACAGCCCATTGTTGCCGAGCGGGCGGGCGAAATACCACGCCGGCAGGAAGCCGAGCAGTGTCGCGACGAGCATCGCGTTGCGCATGCCCGCTGCCCGGATGGCGCCGATGTACACGCCATCTAAGAGAAATGCCCACACCGCAAGAAACGGCGAGAGCACCATCCACGGCAGATAGTCCACGGCCGCGGCCCGGACACCGGACAGGCCGGTCAGCAGATGGATGATGGCTTTTCCGGCGAGGCCGTAGGCGAGCGCGAACGCCACCGCCAGCGCAAGCGACCAGATCAGTGCTCCCCTTACCGTTCGATCGAAGCCGGCCCGATCGCCGGCACCGATCGCGCGCCCCGCGAGCGCTTCCGCCGCGTGAGCAAAGCCGTCCAGGCCGTAGCTCATCACGCTCTGAAAATTGAGCAACAGCGCATTCGCGGCGAGAATGACGGTGCCCATGCGCGCGCTCATCGCCGTGAAGAAACCGAAGACGAACATCAGGGCGAGCGTACGCACCAGGATGTTCGCATTGATGCCGGCAAGTCGCCGGAAGGAGGCGCGTTCGCGTAATGCCACCCAACTCCAGGTCCCGGGGTGGCGTGCAAGCAGTCGGCGCGCAAGCAGCAAGGCGAGGCCGGTGCCGAGATATTCGGCGATGAGCGAGCCCGCGGCGACGCCGGCCACGTTCCAGCCGAGGCCGAGTACGAAGCCGATATCGAGCGCCATGTTCGTCACGCTGACCGCGATCATCACCGCCATCGGCGCGCGCGCGTTCTGCATGCCGAGAAACCAGCCGATCAGGCTGTAGTTCACAAGCGCCGCCGGCGCGGCCCAAATGCGGATGCGAAAGTAAGTTGCCGCCGCGGCGGCAACCGGCGGACTCGGTCCGAGCAGCACGAGCGCTGCCTGTTCGATGGGCCACTGCAACACGAGCAGGCCGGCGGCAAGCACGAGCGCAAACAGCACGCTCTGCCCGAGAGCGCGGCGTATGCCGTCCGCATCGGCGCGCCCGTGCACCTGTGCGGTGACGCCGGTCGTCGCCATGCGCAGGAAGTTGAGTCCCAGGAACAGGAAGCTGAAAATCGTCGCGCCTACCGCCACCGCGGCGAGATACACGGGACTCGGCAGATGGCCGATCACGCCCGTATCCACCACGCCGAGCATGGGTACGGTCAGGTTGGAGGCGATCATCGGCAGCGCGATGCCGAGGATGCGCCGATGTATTTCACGCCTGCCGGGAACGCGGCTCATGTCAAAGCCGGTAAAAGGGATTGGCGGGCCGCTCAGCCGAGCTTGATGCGTCCGCCGCCGGGGCCGCCGCCCAGACCGCCCATTTCATCGCTGCCGGGCACCACGATGGACGAGGATTCGCGCCGGAGGTTTTTCAACTCTTCCATGGTGCGCTCGAGTGCCTCCTTCGCGGCGTCGGGGAACCTGTTCAGGGCTTCCGAGAGGCTGGTAGCGGCGATCTCGAAGTTCAGCGGCAGCGTTCCCGCCGGCGTCAGCAGGCTCGTCGAACCTTCCCACACGGCCTCGCGTGCCGGATCGTCGGATCCATCGGCATGTACCGGCACCAGCTTGCGGATCACGCCCATGCGCCGGTTGATATAGCTTTTCTCGCGGTAAAGCCGCCCCGAGTCGAGACGGATTTCGGGCATTTCATTCTCGTCGGCCATGGCCGCGCCACCGGTTCGATTGGAGTTCCAGAATATCAGACCGAGGCAAGCGGTACGACGGAGCGCAGTACACTAGCTGCCGTATTCTCCCGGCTGCTTTCATGCCGTTGATCGAATCGGATGCCGGCGTTGGCTACACGCTTGCGCACGACGCCGAACTGGCCAGCTTGACTACCTTCCATGTGCCTGCACGCGCCGCTTTGCTGGCGCAAGTGAGCACGGCGGACGCATTGCCCGAAGTTTTGGCTCAGGCCGGAGAGAAGACTGTTTTCGTGCTCGGCGGCGGCAGCAACGTGCTATTCACCCGTGATTTCGACGGTATGGTGTTGCATCTTGCAACGCGCGGATGCGAGATTCTCGATGAATCGGATGACGTAGTGCGGCTGCGCGTCGCCGCCGGTGAAAACTGGGATGCCTTGGTGCGTCGCAGCCTGGCGGCGGGTTTTGGCGGGCTCGAAAACCTCATCCTCATTCCGGGGAGCGTCGGCGCGGCGCCGATTCAGAACATCGGTGCCTACGGGGTCGAACTCGGCGAATTCGTTGCCGCGGTCGAAGCCTGGGATTGCATTGCCGGCGAGTTCCTGCGCCTCGACGCCGATGATTGCGGATTCGCCTACCGCGATTCGCGCTTCAAACGGGAACCGGAACGCTACATCGTCACGACGCTGGAACTGCGTCTTCCGCGCGCGCATGAATTGCGGCTCGACTATGCCGGCGTGCGCGAAGAATTGCACGACCTGGGCGTCGAACATCCGCGCGCGAGCGACGTCGCCCGCGCCGTCGAACGGCTGCGCCTGCGCAAGCTGCCGAACCCTGCCGAGATCGGCAACGCGGGAAGCTTCTTCAAGAATCCGCTTGTCTCGCGCGAGCAGGGCGAATCGCTCAAGGCGCGTTACCCGGCGCTTCCCGTTTATCCAGCCGGCGCGGGCAAGGCAAAGCTTTCTGCCGCCTGGCTCATCGAGTCCTGCGGCTTCAAGGGCTTTCGCGAGGGCGATGCAGGCGTATCGGAAAAGCACGCGCTGGTGCTGGTCAATTACGGGGCGGCCGGCGGCGCCGATATTCTGGCGCTTTCCGCGCGCATCAGCGACACTGTTTTCGAACGCTTCGAGGTGATGCTTGAACCGGAGCCCAAAGTCCTATAATTGCAATCATCTGCGCGATGAGGAAATTTCCATGAAGGCGCATTTCAATCCGACGATATTCGTGACGCTGGCCGTGCTCGGGTGCCCGGAAGTTGCGATGGCGGTGGCCTCGATGTCTCAAACCTCCGGCACTGCGGCGTCGGCGACTATTCCCGCATCCGTGTATTCCGCAAACGTTTCCCGGCGGGCGCAATTGACGAAACTCTTCGACGCATCGTTTCATGACCCGCGACGGCGCATGGAACGCTGTTCCGGGACCGTAAGTTCTCATCCGCCGCAGCCGTATCGCTGGACGATGGTCGAGCGCTGGTGGGAGACCGTGTCGGGATTCCCTCCGCGCGATCAACTCGGGCCGGGATTCAATACGCGGGTGGTGCAGAATCAATCGTTCAGCAGGTATATGTATTGTCTTTGGCATTCACCACATTGATTACGGACGGACCGTGAGCCGCGGAGCATTCGTTCAGGCGACGTACCGGATTATGGGCGATGTGGCCGAGGCGGGAAGGGTTGCGCGCGCAATCGCCTGGGAGCAGACGGTCGAGCTGCCGGAGGGACAGATCGCCGATCCCGCGATTCTGGAACAGGTCGTCGGCCGCGTCGAGACCGTCGAGCCCGATCCGGACTTTCGCGGCGCAAGCCGCGTACGCATCGCATACGCGGCGGAACTTGCTTCCGATCAGTTGGGCCAGCTCGTCAACCTGCTTTACGGCAACGTCTCTATGTATGTCGGTGTGCGCCTGCTCGATGCCGATTTTCCACAGGAACTACTCGCAAAATTCCGCGGCCCGCGCTACGGAATTGCGGGACTGCGCGAACTCGTCGGCGTGTACGACAGGCCGCTTCTCGCCACTGCGCTTAAACCGCGCGGAAGTTCTACCGAGACGCTTGCCGGCATTGCCGAAGCGTTCGCGCTCGGTGGCGGCGATATCGTCAAGGACGATCAGAATCTTGTCGCCGCAAGCTTCGACGAGTTCCGCCGCCGCGCGGATGTGTGTGCCGCCGCTGTAGAGCGCGCGAACATGCAAACCGGGCGACGCTGCCTTTATCTTCCCCATCTGGCCGGACGCGACGAAGAACTGGAACGTGCGGCCGAGTTCATTCACACGCGCGGTCTCGCCGGCGCACTCATCTGTCCCATGATCATTGGGCTCGATCGCGCCCGTGCGCTCGCGGACAAGTACAGCCTGCTGTTCATGGCGCATCCGGCGCTTTCCGGAAGCTACACCGGGGGCAATGCGCAAGGCATCGAACAAGCCCTGCTGCTCGGCACACTCTTTCGGCTCGCCGGCGCCGACGTTTCGGTATTCCCTGCACCGGGCGGACGGTTTTCGCGCACGCGCGAAGAGTGCGCCGCACTTGCACATGCGCTCAGCCGGCCGCTCGGCAACTTGCTGCCCGCCTTTCCCGCGCCGGCGGGCGGCATGCAGTTGGAATCGTTGCCATCACTCGCCCGCGATTACGGCGCGGATGCCGTGTTGCTGGTGGGCGGCTCGCTGCTCGGCCGTCGCGGTGGCGTCGAGGCCGCGACGCGCACGTTCCTCGATGCGATCCGCGAACACTTCGACGAGCGCCTGGCCGAACCCGACGGCGCGTCTATTTCCGCCTGCGAATTACCCGCAGCGGCTCGGGCCGCGTTGCAAACGCTTATTCAGGCGCGCGCCGGATTCCATTGGGACGGGCGCGACGATCAGGTGTACAAGGCGACGCGCGAACTCGACTTCAGTGGTGTGCGCCGTGTCGAGCTGGTCGGCAAGAACGGCGAACGCTGCGGTTTCGATCTGCGCTACTTCGAACTCGAACCCGGCGGCTATACCAGTCGAGAGAAACACGTGCACACGCATGTGTTGATTGGCGCACGCGGCTGCGGCGTCGTCGTGACGGAAGAGGAACGACGCGAACTCAAGCCCGACGACATCGCCTACGTTGCGCCGCTTATGGTGCATCAATTAAAAAACGACGGCGATGAACCCTTCGGCTTTTACTGCATTGTGGATCGGGAGCGTGATCGCCCGATGGCGCCCTGACCACGACCGGGCATTGCATCGGAAGATCACGGCGGCGGGATGCGGTACCAGATGCGGGCGATGTAGCCGCGCTTGTCCACCTTGGAGAGCGTCTTTCCGGCCACTGCCTCGCCGCTTTTGCAACGCCAATCGTAGATGGTGTCGTGGCCGGTCACGTACATCGGGATAATCAGGCTGTCATGATTCTCCCCGCAATACTGTCGCTCGCCTTCCGTGGGCGCGCGGTTGGTGTTCGCTTTCGATGTGCAGGGCAGGTTCGCGCCGACGTTGCAGGCATACACCGCGCCGCCCATGCAGCGCCAGAACGTGCCGTGTTGGAAGATCGGCGAGCGCGCCGCGTCCGCAGGCGCGCCGAAGGCCTTGACGAGTCCCGCGACCACGGCGGGTGGCGGTTCGGCGCCGGTATAGCCTGCGCCGGGTTCGTCTTTCGTACCGACCGCGCGGCAATAGGCGAACGGACTGGAATAACTTTGCGCGAGCTGCGCTGTTGCCGTGCCGGTCGCTGCCATATCACTGCGCGTATGGCTCCGGCCCGGCTGCGCACAGGCGGCCAGGAAAACGGCAAGCGCGAAGGCAATTGCCAAATAACGCATAAGGGCTTGAATACTAGCACGATGCGACGCACGCGACAATCCACCTCCGAGGCGGTGGTACACTTTCGGCATGAAACCCAAAATCCGCGTACCGTACAGCGGCATTCGCCTGCCCGACATACTGCGTGTCCGCTATCACAAGCCTGGCGTACCTCCGGGCACGCTGGGAAGCTATGTCAGCGAGGAAACCGCGGCTTCCTCTCCAGCGCGGCTCGGCCTGATGCGCTACAACGAAACCAGTTTCGACGAGAAGCCCGACATCGCTTTGGAAGAGTGCGCGCCGTTCGCCGCCGATGCCGGCGATGTGACCTGGCTGCACGTACAGGGTTCGCCGACGCCGGAACAACTGCAACGGCTGGGCACGATATACGGATTGCACCCGCTGGCGCTGGAAGACGTGTTCAACCAGGAGCGACGCCCCAAGTTCGAAAGCTACGACGCGCAGTACTTCGTGGTGCTGAATCATATGCGCCGCGACGAGGGCAATGCTCTCTGCGCGGATCAGGTGAGCTTCTTTCTCGGCAAGAACTACGTCATCAGCATTGACGAAGGCCCGAAAGACAGTTTCGAGCCCGTGCGCCAACGTGTGCGCAACAAGCAGACCCTGCGTTCGCGCGGCGCGGATTATCTCCTCTACGCCCTCATGGACGTCATCGTGGACGGGGGCTTTCCGCTGCTTGAGGATCTCGGGGAGCTGATGGAGAAGCTCGAAAACGAAGTGCTTGACAATCCCAGCCGCGAGGCGAGGAACAAAATCCATTACTTGAAGCGCGAACTGGTGCAGCTGCGCCGTTCCTGGTGGCCGCAGCGGGAAGTTATCAGCAGCCTGATTCGCGACGGCGAGCAGTTCCTTTCCGAGAACACCCGGCTTTATATGCGCGACTGCTACGATCACAGCGTCATCATGATGGATTTCGTGGAAACCTATCGCGAAATGATGTCGAGTCTGCTCGACACCTATCTTTCGAGCATCAGCCAGCGCATGAACGACATCATGAAGGCGCTCACCATGATCGCGACGATTTTCCTGCCCCTGAGTTTCATCGCCGGGCTTTACGGCATGAATTTCCGCCCCGAAGCGAGCCGTTGGAACATGCCGGAACTCAGCTGGCATTTCGGATATTTCTACGCGCTCGGCATTATGGCGCTCATTGTGATTGTCATGCTGATCTACTTCAAACGCAAACGTTGGCTGTGATCGCACCGCTTGCGCACACCCTGCGCGAAGCATACGAACGCGCCGTGTACGAAGCCGAACTGAGAACCGGACACGTGGTATTTCGCATTGGCCGTGCGCCGCAAGGCCCTGCGCCGGATGGTACGCTTGCCGTCGTTACGGCCTGGAATCCCGCGCACGAGCGGCCGGGCGATCCTGCGAACAGAAAGGCGAATGCAAGTCTTGCCGCGGAGATCGAACGTCGGGGCTTGCGGCATCGTCCGGCGCTTGGGCGCAGCGATGACGGTGCGCACGTAGAGTCTTCATTTGCGGTGGCGGGCATTTCGCGTGAACAGGCCGTCGCTCTCGGCCGGCGTTTCAATCAGGCGGCCGTATTCTTTTGGGACGGCGCCGAGGCGAGCATTCTGTCCTGTGCAGTGGGCGCGGAGGCGGAATGACGCGCCGCCGCCTGCCCGCCGACGTCACGGTGAGCATGAAGGGCGATGGCTACTACGACGCCCATTCCGAATACCAGCGCCGCGTCATCGAAGCCGGCGCCGAAACGATCCGCACCGCTGTAGGCGCCCTCGATCTCGCCGCGATACCGGGCGCTCTGACGATTGCTGACTACGGCGCCGGCACCGGGGCGACCTCGGTGTTTGCCGTGGCGAACGCGATGGCGGCACTCGATAGCCGTGATCCCGGGCGCCCCGTGTTTGCGGTTCATAACGATCTGTTCGCCAACGATTTCACCCGGCTATTCCGCAACATCGCCGCGGCCGGCGGTTATCTCGCACGCGGCAAGGTTTACGCGGCAGCGGTCGGCGGTTCCTTTTTCGAGCGGGTCATGCCGGCGCAAAGCGTGCATTTCGGCATGTGTTCCAACGCAGCGCACTGGTTCCGCAAACAGCCGCAGGTAGAGATGCCCGAGGGCATGTATTTTCCGCAGGCGGATGGAGCCGTGCGTGGCGTGCTCGCCGGACAGGCGGCGCAGGACTGGCTCGCGTTTCTCGCCGCGCGTGGCGCCGAGCTCGCTCCCGGCGGGCGTCTGCTGGTGCAGGGAATTGCGACGGTACACGATGCCGACGGCACGGAGCACGTCTCCGCGGCGTTGCCGATGCACGTGATGGGCGAGGTCGCCTCCGGACTCGCGGCGGAAGGAGTGCTTGATCGGGAACTGCTCGATCGCTATCTGTTCCCTGTCTATTGCCGCAGCCGCGACGAGGCGATTGCGCCGATGGCGGTTGGCGGCGCGCTTGCCGATGTATTCGAGGTCGTCTCCGCCACGGTGGACGAAGTCGCTGATCCTTACTGGGAACTCTTTCAACGCGACGGCGACGCCGCGGCTTATGCCAGGGTTTACACGGAATTCATTCGCGCCTTCTCCGAGGCTAGCCTCATGCGCGACCTGTTCACTCCGGGCGCGAAGGTCATAACGCCCGATGTCTTGTGCGCGGAATTCTTCGCACGTTTCGAGGCCGCTGTCGCCCGCGATCCCGCCGCCGCCCGTTACCGTGCCTGGATCCTGCGCCTCGTGTTCAAACGTTGCGAACGATGAGAGTTGTGGCTGCCACCTGCCACTTGGGGGCAATAGCAACCGCGGCATTGCTGCCGCTTCTGGCCGCTTGCAACGGCGGCATGCAATCCGCCGCGCCGCCGCAACCGGGAAAGTCGGCCGCCGGTGCGACGCGAACCTTTACCAGCAAATCTTACGGTATCGCCATCTCGTATCCCGCGGACTTCCATGCCGTAAAGGATTTTCCCGGACACTATCTCGCCAACGGCGCCTGGAAAGTCTATGCCGGGCCGAAGAGTCGGGGGCAGCCGATCGTTGCGCTGGTGCTTGCGAACTCGAATGAAGTCACCGACGCCGAATTGCGCATCGGCGCAAGTCGGGATGCGCAAGCCGTCCGTGATTGCACGCAGGCGCCCGACGCCGTGCGTCCAAAAAGTGAAAGACAGGTCCGGCTGGACGGTGTTGACTTCACGACTTTCGAGGCCGGCGATGCGGCGATGAGCCATTACCTCGCGACGCGCAGCTATCGCGCCGTGCACGCCGGTGCCTGCTACGCGATAGATCTGATCGTCTTCGGTACCAACCCCGAGGTGTACGATCCGCCGCGCACGCCACCGTTCACCCGCGAGCAGGCGTTCGCGCACTTGCAGCAGGCACTTCAGGGATTCCGCTTTACCCATTAGCTTGGGCAAGATGTTTTGGTTCGGCTCCCGTAAAGCGGAAGTCTTGGCTTGCGCGTAAAAATCAATCGTCGGCGAGCACACAGGCGAACAGCAGCGGCGCGACGATGGTGGCATCGGACTCGATAATGTATTTCGGCGTCGCCGCGCCGAGTTTGCCCCAGGTGATCTTCTCGTTCGGCACCGCGCCCGAATAGGAGCCGTAGCTCGTCGTCGAGTCGGAAATCTGGCAGAAGTAAGCCCACAACGGCGTCGGAATTTCCATGTCCTGTTCCAGCATCGGCACCACGCAGATGGGAAAGTCGCCCGCGATGCCGCCGCCGATCTGGAAGAAGCCGACGCCTTTTCCGTCCGAGTTTTTCCGGTACCATTCGGCAAGCGTCATCATGTACTCGATGCCGGTGCGCACCGTGTGCACGTTTTTCACGTCGCCCTTGATGCAATGCGCGGCGAACACGTTGCCGAGAGTGGAGTCTTCCCAGCCGGGCACGATGATCGGCAGATTCTTTTCGCAGGCCGCAACCATCCAGGAATCCCGCGGGTCAACCTGATAATACTGTTCCAGCGCGCCGGAGCGGATCATCCGGTACATGAACTCGTGCGGAAAGTGGCGTTCGCCCTTTGCGTCCGCCGCCTGCCATTCGGCGAGGATCGCCTTCTCGATGCGCCGTATCGCCTCGTCTTCCGGGATGCAGGTGTCGGTGACGCGGTTCAGATGCCGATCCAGCAGCTTCTGTTCATCTTGCGGGGAAAGATCGCGGTAGTCCGGCACGCGCAGGTAATGATCGTGCGCGACCAGATTGAAGACATCCTCTTCGAGATTCGCGCCGGTGCAGGTAATGATGTCAACCTTGTCGCGGCGGATCATCTCGGCGAGCGAGAGGCCGAGTTCCGCCGTGCTCATCGCACCGGCGAGCGTCACCATCATCCGCCCGCCCGCGCCGACGTGCCGCCGGTAGCCGTCGGCGGCATCCACCAGCGCCGCCGCGTTGAAATGCCGATAGTGGTGCCGGATGAAGGCGGCGACTTCGTTCGCGTATTTCATTTTCTCTCCGGAAATCGGGTCGTTCGGGCTGAGGAGCCGTGCAAGGGAACGAAGTCTAGCACTCACGCCGCGCGGCTGAGGCTACAATTCGCTTCAAGCTCACGCCCGCTGCACGAGACAAGCCGGACTACGGTGACCAAAACCAGCGGACACTACATCATCAGCGGCGGATCGGCAGGCTCCGAGCGTTTGCGCATCCTCGCCGCCGCCACCTGGCCGACGAGCGAGATCTTCCTGCGCGAAGCGGGGCTTGGCGCAGGCGCACGGGTGCTCGATGCAGGTTGCGGCAACGGTGCGATCACGCTGCGCATGGCCGCCTGCGCGGGCGCGTCGGGCCGCGTCACGGGGCTTGATCGCGACGCCGAGATGATCAGTGTCGCGCGCGTCGCGGCCAAAGCCGGCGGACTCGAGATCGAGTTCCGGCACCACGACATCGAATGCGCTGCGCCCGTCGGTACGGGCTACGACCTGGTGTACGTGCGCCTTTTGCTCTCGCATCTCGGCGATCCCGCCGCCGCGCTCGGACGGCTCGCCGCGGCGCTGCGTCCGGGCGGCGTTCTGGCCGTGGAGGATGTGGATTTCGACGGCCACTTCTGCCATCCCGCCTGCCCTGCGTTCGAGCGCTATGTCGCCTGGTACGAAGCGGCGGCGATCATGCGGGGCGCTGATCCGCGTATCGGACGGCGACTGCTCGACATGCTGCGCGATGCAGGTCTTTGGGATGTGAAACTGCGCGTCGTCCTGCCGACCTTCCACGAGGGCGACGGCAAACAGATGGCGCTCTTCACCTTGCACGGCATCCGCGACGCTGTGCTCGGCGCGGGCATCACGGACGCGGCGGAGTTCGACAGGACCGCGAGCGAGCTTGAAGCCTTCACCCGCGCGCCGCATTCGATCATGAGTCTGCCGCGCTTTTTTCAGGTCCGGGGTGCGCGCACCTAGCTTGCCCGCATTGTTTTCGATCCGGGTCGGAGTTAAGGTAACTAACAAAGGGCATGACAGCCGGCCCGAAGAAGACGGGTACACGGCATCGCAGGAGGCCTATCATGGGCATGAACGTCGCGCAGAAACTCGTCGAGTCGCATCTCGTCGAGGGCGAGATGGAGCCGGGCGGGGAAATCGGGCTCAGGATTGATCAGACGCTCACGCAGGATGCGACCGGCACGCTGGTGATGCTTGAATTCGAGGCGATGGGACTCGCGCGTGTGAAAACCGAGCTTTCCGCGCAATATGTGGATCACAATCTCCTGCAAACCGATTACAAGAACGCCGACGATCATCTTTTCCTCAGGAGTGCCTGCCGCAAGTTCGGCCTTTGGTACAGTCGTCCCGGCAATGGCGTGAGCCATCCGACGCATCAGCAGCGCTTCGGAATCCCCGGCAAGACCCTGGTGGGTTCCGACAGCCACACGCCGGCGGCGGGCGCGATCGGCATGCTCGCGATCGGCGCCGGCGGCCTCGAAGTCGCGATGGCGATGGCCGGCGAACCCTTCTACACCAAAATGCCGAAGGTGATGGGTGTGAAGCTCACCGGCCGGCTCCCCGACTGGGTGAGCGCCAAGGACGTGATCCTGGAGATGCTGCGCCGTCACGGCGTGGACGGCGGCGTGGGCAAGATTATCGAATACTACGGACCGGGACTCGCCGGTCTTTCCGCGATGGACCGGCACGTGATCGCGAACATGGGCGCCGAACTCGGCGCGACGACGACTGTGTTTCCTTCCGACGACGAAGTGAAGCGCTTTCTCGAAAGCGAAGAGCGCGGCGATGACTGGATCGAACTCCTCGCCGATGGCAATGCCGAATACGAAGAGCACGACGAGATTGATCTGTCCACACTGGAGCCGTTGATCGCAACGCCTTCCAGCCCCGGCAATGTCGTGCCGGTCAGCGAAGTCGCGGGCAAAGAGGTGTATCAGTGCTACATCGGTTCCTCCGCCAATCCGGGATTGCGCGACATCGGCATCGCCGCGCTGATCGTCGAAGGCAAACAGGTACACGACCGCATCTCCTTCGACATCAATCCGACCTCGCGCGAAATCCTCGAAAATCTCTCGCAGATGGGCCTCCTCGTGCCGTTGCTGCACGCCGGCGCGCGGTTGCACCAGACCGGCTGCAACGGCTGCATCGGCATGGGCCAGGCACCGGCGACCGGGCGCATCAGCCTGCGCACCGTGCCGCGCAATTTCCCCGGCCGTTCGGGCACCAAGGAAGACAGCGTGTACCTGTGCAGCCCGGAAACGGCGGCGGCCTCTGCGCTCACCGGCGGGATCACCGATCCGCGCACGCTCGACATGCCGTATCCGAAATTCGAGGAACCGAAAAAGCCGATCGTCAATACCGACATGCTGGTACCTCCGTCGAAGGAAGGCGAACAGAAAGACCTGGAGAAGGGCCCGAACATCAAGCCACTGCCCGAGTTCGAGCCGCTGCCCGACGCGATGAGCGGGCCGGTACTCATCAAGACCGGCGACGATGTCTCCACCGACGAGATCATGCCCGCCGGCGCCGAAGTGCTGCCATTTCGCAGCAACATTCCCGGTATCAGCCGCTTCGTGTTCCGGCAGATAGACGAGGACTATCCCGAGCGCGCGCTGAAGCACAAGGAAAACGGTCACTTCATCGTTGGCGGCGACAACTACGGTCAGGGTTCGAGCCGCGAGCACGCCGCGCTCGCACCGCGTTACCTCGGCGTCAAAGCCGTCATCGCCAAAAGCTTCGCGCGCATCCACTGGCAGAACCTCGCGAACTTCGGCATTCTTGCCCTCACGTTCAAGAACCCGCAAGACTACGACGCCATTGAACAGGGCGACGAACTCGCCTTCGAAGGTTTGCGAAATGCAATCAGGAACGGCAACGTAATCACGGCAACCAACAAAACGAAAAACAAAACCTTCACCTGTGAGCACCAATTAAGCAAGCGCCAGATCGAAATGGTCCTCGCCGGCAGCCTTCTCAACGTCGTCAAGCAAAAACACTGATTTGTCAAACGCCGACAATCTACAATTCCTGTTCCCTCTCCCCTTGTGGGAGAGGGCAAGGGTGAGGGGTATTGTCGCGAAGCGGCGAAGGAATCGCTTTCACCCTCACCCCAACCCTCTCCCATCGAGGGAGAGGGCGTAGAGAGCGGCGTTACCGACGAACATCAACACAGAAACGATATGAGCGATAAGCAAAAAAGATTCGGATCAACCTGCGAGGAGTATTACTTCGAGGCGGAAGGCTGCTGGATCAGCGAGTGGTGGAACACGCCGGAAGATGAGGCGGTTTCGGTTGCACGGGCGCGGGTCGAACCGGGCGTCACGACCCATTGGCACAGACTGCGCGGCATTGCCGAACGCTACGTCATTCTTGAAGGCGAAGGCCGCGCCGAAATCGGCGATGCGCCGCCGCGCGATGTCGGTCCCGGCGATGTCGTCGCAATCGCGCCGGATGTTCCGCAGCGCGTCGCCAACACCGGCGCTGGCGATCTGGTCTTTCTCGCCGTGTGTACGCCGCGCTTCCGCCCCGACGCCTACGAAAACGTGGATTGATCGCAACATTATTTGTCAGCTGGCCGATTTCGGCCTACAATCGAGAACGTTGCGGTGATGAAGCTGGGTGAGCGTTATGGCCGAACAAATGAAAGCGGTGCTGGTGACGGGAGCGGGATCGGGGATAGGAAGAGCCACGGCCCTCGAACTCGATCGGCGCGGGTTCCTGGTTTATGCGGGCGTTAGAAAGGACGCTGAGTCCGAAGACCTGCGCAAGGCATCAACGGGTAATCTGCGCCCTGTTATTCTCGACGTCACGATTCCCGAGCAAGTGCAAAACATACGTGCAGAACTCCAACGCGCGCATGGCGATGAGGGTTTGTACGCGCTCGTCAATGTAGCCGGCATCGCCGACTTCGGACCGATCGAAGATCAGTCGGTGAAACGGCTGCGAAAGATATTCGACGTGAATTTCTTCGGCGTGCTGGAAATGACCCAGGCCCTGCTGCCGCTGATACGTCGGGCCAGGGGGCGAATCGTCAACATCGGATCGGTGGGCGCACATGGCACGATCCCGTTCGGATTTTCGGTCTGTTCCTCCAAGCATGCCGTGGAAGCGCTGACGTCGGGATTGCGGATCGAGCTTGCCCGCTGGGGCATAGATGCGATCGCGATTGATCCTTCCTCCATTGCGACGCCCGCCGCCAACCGCATGGTGGATCAGGCTAAAGCCACCATCGCCGGTTTGTCGGAAGAGCAGCGCGGGTACTACGCCGACGATCTGCTCAAGATGGCCGAATCCATGCACAAGCAGGAAATGTCTGGCATGCCGCCCGAGGGCGTGGGCAAGGTGATCGCCGGCGCATTGCTCGCGAAGCGTCCGCGCGCCCGCTACCCCGTCGGCCCGCACGCGCGCATGATTATCCTGATGAATGGCCTCTTGCCGGACCGCTGGGTGGACAAGCTGATCCTCAAGATGGTCGGCATCAAGATGGGCGGTGGCTGAACGGCCATGTCCGCCATAGACGACCCCAAGGCGAACCGGCCGGTATTCCTGATAGACAAGGATTTTGCCGCGGCGGCGCTGCGCTTT
The DNA here is from genome assembly GCA_963843735.1 of uncultured Gammaproteobacteria bacterium. Classification (GTDB taxonomy): domain Bacteria; phylum Pseudomonadota; class Gammaproteobacteria; order JAKDMP01; family JAKDMP01; genus CAWJLN01. The sequence goes on along the minus strand of CAWJLN010000009.1, from coordinate 338,169 downwards.
GCCAATCCCTCCTGGGAACTGCCGGAACTGAGCGACAAGCAGCGATCCTTTCTGTGCATGGCGACCGATATCTGCCGCGGCTGGCTGGGCCTGCCGTTCATGCTGCACATCAAGATGGCGCTCAAGTCGGGCGCGAGACGCAGCGAACTGAAGGAGGTGATCCTGCACGCGGCACCCGATGCGGGCTTCACCATCGCCTTGAGCGCGATGTTGCGCCTCAAACTGCTGACCTGGTGGCGTGGATTGCGGGAACGCGGGCAGGTGCCGGAGACGGCCCGCGAAGCGCCGCCCGACATCATGGCCCTGTTTCCGCTTGGCACCGATCCCGCGGTGCGGGAGCAGTTCCGGCGTGGCATCCTGCCCGTCTGGCAGCGCGGGGGGCTCGCGTTTGAGGACCGGGTATTGGTCACGCTTGCCTGCGACGTAAGCCATCACACCCTCGGCGCGCCCTTCGCGCTGCATCTGGCCATCGCCGAAGCGGCGGGCATTCCGCAGCTCAGGCTGCAACAAACGGTGATGTTCGTCGGCGAGTACGCTTTCGGCAAATCCTGGGAAGCCCTCGCGGCCATGGCCGACGCCGGATTGGACTTAGAATAAGCTTCGGAGTCGGTTGTCTCGTTTACAAGGAGTAACGACATGAGCAAGGGTCAGGACAGGAAAAAAGAAGAGAAGAAAAAGCCGGCGAAGAACATCAAGGAAAAGCGGGCCGAGAAAAAGGCCAAGAAGGCAGGCAAGACATCGCTCACCTGATGGTTCGGCGCCGCAACCGCGGAAGACGCGTGCTTCGACAAGGCCGTTGTCTGAAGAGATGAAATTCAGCGGGCAAAACGTACTGGTCACCGGCGCGTCGCGCGGCATCGGGCGGGCGATCGCGCAGGCGTTCGCGGACGAGGGCGCGCGGGTTGCGGTGCATTACCGGAGCAACGTCGAGGCGGCGGAGGAAACGCTTGCGGCATTGCCGGGCGACGGTCATTTCTGCATTGCTGCCGATGTTGCCGAGCCGGTCGAATGCGAACGACTGCTACTCGAAACGACGGAACGGTTCGGCGGTCTGGACGTACTCGTCAACAACGCCGGTATTTACGCAACGCGACCGGTGCTGGAGCGAAGCTACGACGAGTGGCGCAAGGATTGGCGCGAGACGATCGCGACGAATCTGACCGGCCCCGCGAACCTGTGCTTTCTTGCCGCGCGGCACATGCAGGCGCGGGGCGGCGGCCGGATCGTGAACATTTCCTCGCGCGGCGCGTTTCGCGGCGAACCCGAAGCACCCGCCTACGGCGCCGCCAAGGCGGGACTGAATGCATTGACGCAATCGCTCGCTATTGCGCTCGCGCCGCACGGCATCATCGTCGCCGCGGTCGCGCCGGGTTTCGTCGAGACGGACATGGTCGAGTCCTATCTCAACGGTCCGCTCGGCGATTCGATCCGCGCGCAGAGTCCACTCAATCGTTTCGCGGGCGGAGATGAAATCGCGAAGGCGGTGCTCTTTCTCGCCGATCCGGCATTGCCCTCGGTAACGGGTGCGATCATTGACGTGAACGGCGCCTCGTACCTGCGTTCGTAGGCTTTCTGAAAGGAGCCGCCATGGCCACGCTAATAGACCTCGGTCACGTCGTCGAGGACGGGATGCGGACGTATCCCGGGTTGCCTGCGCCGAGCATTCGACGATTTTATGACGCGCAAAGCCTCGACGGCGAACTACGCCGAAGACACGAGCTTTCACATCGCCCGCATCGAGATGGTGGGCAACACCGGCACCTATGTGGATGCGCCCTTTCACCGCTACGCGGACGGCAAGGACCTCGCCGAATTGCCGCTGGAATCGCTTGCGGATCTCGAAGGTATCACCGTTACCGCGATGGGCGTATCAGCCATCGGTCCGGAGTTTTTCGCGGAGCGCGAGCTGCGCGGCAAGGCGGTGCTGGTGCACACCGGCTGGTCTCGCCACTGGGGCACGGACCAGTACTTCACGGGGCATCCCTACCTCACGCGTGGGGCGGCGCAACTGCTGCGCGACGCCAAGGCGGCGCTGGTCGGCATTGATTCGCTCAACATTGACGATACTGGAGATCCGCGCCGGCCCGTGCATTCCATTCTGCTCAAGGCGGAGATTCCCGTCGTCGAACATCTGTGTAACCTGGAGCATCTGCCGGCCTCAAGTTATCGCTTCCATGCCGTGCCGGTTAGAATCCGGCGCTTTGGCTCCTTTCCCGTCCGTGCCTACGCTGTCTTGGAGAACCCATGAGTATATTGAGACTGATTGGTAATGTTTTGTGGTTTTTGCTGGGCGGGTTCTTCATGGGCCTTGCCTGGTGGTTCGTGGGCCTCGTCGCCTTTGTTTCCATCGTCGGGGTTCCCTGGGGACGGGCCTGTTTCGTGATCGGTGGATTTTCGTTCTGGCCGTTTGGCCGCGAGGCAATCGGCAGGCGGGAGTTGACCGGCAGGGAGGATTTTGGCAGCGGCCCGTTCGGCATTGTCGGCAACGTTATCTGGCTTGTCGTTGCCGGCTGGTGGCTCGCGCTGGGTCACATCATCAGTGCGCTGCTCGACTTCATCACGATCATCGGCATCCCGTTCGGGATTCAGCACGTGAAACTCGCCGTCATCTCCCTGTGGCCGATCGGCGTGCAGGTTGTTCCTGGCAATGTCGCGGCGGCGACACGCGCACGGGCTTACGACGATAAGAGGTAAGGGCGGTCGGACTCAGGTCAGCGGCATGAGGGCGCGCGCGCGCTCGAAGGTCTCGGCGCCGGAGAGCTTGCCTTCGGCGATGGCGGTGACGAGCCGCGCATTTTCGCGTGCGTGCAGCGCGTGCAGCGTGCTGCCCACTTCATGCACGAGATGCTCCAGTAATTCGCGTTCGTCGGGGGCGTAATGTTCGCCCGGCCGGTTGGCGATCACGATGGCGCCGAGAAGTTCGCCGCGAATGATCATCGGCATGAGCAGACCGTCTGCGCCGAGAGCACTTGCGAGATCTTCGAGATTCGTCGCTTCGCGTTCGGCGCGCAGGGCGACGATCGCGCGGTCGTCCGCGTCGAGATGCGTCGGATAACGTTCGCCGCCCGCCTCGGCAAGCCGCCGGTAACCTTCCTGCTCCTGCCAGTAAAGGGCAACTGCAGGGGTGTCGGCATGAGTGCGCAGTTCGCGCATCGTCTGCTCAAGCAGGCGATCTGGGTTTTCGATGTAGGAACATTGGTGCGCAAAGGCGTGCAGCGCAGCATTGTTCTTGAATTTACGTCGGAAGAGCAGAAGTTCGCCGAGCCTTTCCAACCGTTTTCGCACCGCCTCCAGCGAAAAGCCGATCACAAGCGGCACGCCGAGTTCCAGCGCGAAACTTGCGCTCTCCGACAGGGCGATCTTTTCGAGAAAACTCTCAAGCAGCATGAAGACGGCGACGACGATCGTCAGCGTGACGCTGTAGACGATCGCGCGGTTGAGCACGAAGGTCATGTCCACAACGCGGTGGCGAAGCACAGAGTAGAGCAGGCCGGCGAACGCGATGATGTAGGCGAGTATCTCGATCAGCAGAGAAGTCGGATAGCCGAACAGCGGCACGTTGCTCAACAAGATGCCGAATACGAGCACGACGGCGCTCCAGAACATCCAGCGCAGGCGCGGGCGCGCGGCGGGCGCGGCACCGTGATGCGCGGCGAGCAGCATGGCCGTGGCGATGGCATAAGGCAGCACCCAGATACTGGCGGCGATCTGGGGGATGAGTACGGCGCCGTAAACGAGCCGCAATACATAGACCAATTCGTAGGCATAACCAATCACAAGAGAGAGCACGAAGGCATAAAGGAATACGCGTCGGGCGCGCTTTCCGAGGGCGGGTGCGGCGATGGCGTCGGCCATGATGAAAAAGCCGATGCGCGCGAACAGGAAACCGATTTGCGAAGCGAAACCCAGGCCGAAGGCGATCTGATCAAAGGAGGGCGCTGCTGTGCATGCCATGCCGAATTGGAAGGCGATACCCCAGAGAACGATGCCCCAGGCGGTACGGTCGCGTCCGCGCCAGAGTGTCACGAGAATGATCAGGCATAGCAACAGGTACCAGGTGAAGCCCAGATAAATGGATACTCGCAGCGTAGGTTCGGCATGCAGATCCCGGGTGGGCACATTGACCCGCGAGTGTCGGCCGTCAACATGGGTGACAAAGAGTGGCAGGACGCGTCCCTCCTGCATGTTCGCTTCCTCGACAACGTCGAGGAGGTCCATCCGTGTGGTGACGCTCTGGCGGGCATACTCCACGCGGTCGCTCTGGTGCAGACCGGCTGGGAGCGAGAGACCATGCAGCCGCGCGACCCGGGCGGCATGCGGGGTGATGGGCTCCAGCGCGAAGGGCAGGCCCGTATAACGCAGCTCCATGGTGCAGTTCCAGGCGGTCAGAGCCACGACGAACAGGCTGAGCAAGGCGAGCAGCGGATATCGGCGGTTCACGGGCGGACTCCCTCGGCGCGATGACCGATGAAAAAGCATAACGTAGAATCCGGTCTTGTGTGCGGTGCCGCATAACGGTGCGGCTTTGCACGCGGGGTCACTTGACGGCGCAGCCGGCAGGGGGCATCCTTGGAAGCGTGAACGATTGACGGGGAAACGGCCATGAAGACAGTGGATCAGGTGCTGGAGGAAAAGGGGCGCGAGGTGTTCTCGATCGGACCTGACGCCTCGGTGTACGAGGCGCTCACGCTGATGGCGGACAAAGAGATCGGCGCACTGCTGGTGACCGAGGGCGGGAAACCGCTGGGGATTGTTTCCGAGCGCGATTATGCCCGCAAGGTGATCCTCAAGGGGCACAGCTCGAAGGAACTCAAGGTCTGCGACATCATGACGACACGTGTGAACTACGCTCGTCCGGAACAGAGCGTCGAGGAGTGCATGGCGATCGTGACCGAGAAGCGCGAGCGGCATCTCCCGGTTTTGGATAACGGCAAGGTGGCGGGAATGATTTCAATCGGCGATCTGGTGAAGGCGATCATCGAGCATCAGCAGTTCGTGATCGAGCAGATGGAAAGCTACATCAGCGGTTGAAACGTTTCCGGGCGCGGCTCATTCGTCAAGAAGGCGCAGGCGGGAGCGGAGCGATTCGAGTTCCTCGATCAAATCCAGCACCAATGCAATCCCGGCGAGATTGACGTCGAGATCGCGTTGCAGTCTTGCGGCAAGACGCGCGCGCCCAAGACTTGCACCTTCGAAACGCCAGACGGGTTCGCGCGCCGTTGCTTCGATGACACCCTCCTCGACCAGTTCCAGTACCCATGCGGCTTGTACGTCACAGGCGTGGGCGAGTTCGTCGAGACTGAGTGCGGACTCTTCGTCGAGCACGATGCCGGCGACGATGGAAACGGATTCTCTTGCCATGACTACACTCCCAACCCGGCGCGCGGGTCGAACGGCAACTCCTGCTCCATGCGCCGATAAAATTCCTTTGCCTTGTCGGAATCCGTCGGCGGCAGGGCGATTTCCAGCGTAACGTAAAGGTCACCCGGCGTCTTGCCGGGCAGTCCGCGACCCTTGAGCCGCAATCTGCGTCCGGCGGCGGAACCCGCGGGCACCTTGAGCTCGACCGCGCCGGCGGGCGTGGGCACGCGAACACTTGCGCCTAGCGCCGCCTCCCACGGTGCGACCGGCAGCGTGAGATGGAGATCGGCGCCTTGCAGCCGATAGAGCCGGTGCGGTTCGAAGGTGACTTCGAGGTATAGATCGCCCGCTTCGCCGCCGCCGATGCCGGGTCCGCCCTGGCCGGCGAGCCGAATCTGCTGCCCCGGTTTTACCCCTGCGGGAATGCGTACATTGAGCGTGCGTTCGCGCCAGACCAGTTGGCCCTGTGCGTTGGCCTCGGGCACGCGCAGCGTGATCGCGCGCGTCGCGCCGTGAAAGGCGTCTTCGAGTTGGATGCGCACGCGCGCATGGCTGTCTTCGCCGCGGGCGCGCATGTGGGGGTGGCCGGGTCCGCCCGTCGTGGTGCGATGGCCGAAAAGCGATTCGAAAAAGTCGCTGAAGGCCGATGCATCGGATTCGGAAAAGCCGCCGCTGCGGGACCCGAAGTCTTGCCCGCTCCAGTCGGGCGGCGGTCGAAAATCCTGACCGGATTTCCACTGCGGGCCGAGTTCGTCGTAAGCCTTGCGCTTTTCCGGGTCGCGCAGCACTTCGTAGGCTTCGGCGACTTCCTTGAACTTCGACTCGGCGTCGGCTTCCTTGCTCACGTCGGGGTGATACTTGCGCGCGAGCTTGCGGTAGGCGCGCTTGATGACTTCGGGCGATGCTTCGCGCGCGACCCCCATCACCTTGTAGTAGTCCTTGTACTCCATCATGCCTTACCGGATCGGGTGGGCACACATAGCTTTTCAGAATAGCAGATTACGGACACATATGCCGCTGATGGTTGTGTGCTACTGTGGAATTCCATAAAACGTGATGACAAGGAGCCTTTATGCTTTGGTGGGCCATCGTATTTTTCATTATCGCCATCATCGCGGCCGTCTTCGGTTTCGGCGGCATTGCCGCCGGCGCCATCACGATCGCGAAGATATTGTTCGTCATTTTCCTGATCCTTTTCGTGATTTCCGCGATCTTCTATATGGTGCGCGGCAGACCGCCCCGGTTATAGGACTTGCGGACAAGCATCGAATAATCGTCTGATGCCGTTTGCGTTTAGTCAAACAGGAGTAAACAAGATGCGTAAATATTCCGTAGCGTTCATCGCCGTCGTGGCCGTTGTCGGCTTCGGGCTCGCCGGCTGCAACAAGCAGTCGCAATCCAGTCCCGGCCAGCAGATGAAGCAGGGCGCCAAGCAGGTGGGCCAGGGCATGCAAGCGGCCGGTAACGAGATGAAACAGGCGGCCGTGGACACCGCAATAACGACCAAGATCAAGTCCAGGCTTGCCGCCGATCAGGGACTTTCCAGCTTCAACATACACGTTGAAACCACGGGCGGGATCGTCACTCTGACGGGCACGGTGGATATGGCGTCCAAGCGCGATCTCGCCGGCCGTATTGCAAGCGATACCGACGGCGTCAAGGGCGTCAACAACAATATCCAGGTTCAGGGCGGCTAAGACCGGTTCATGCCGAATTGAGGAGGATGCGGGCCGGCTCTACGGAGTCGGCCCGATTTATTGGGAACCTTTCGTAGCCGCTGTCGCGGGAAAACGCAGACGGGACAGATCGGGGGCTTCGCGCACCGGAGCGGGCGAAGAGGCGCTGGATTTGCCACCACTGGCAAGGGCCCTTTCTTCGGCGCTACAGGTATTGGGGCGGGAGGCGCAGACCCGGCCGAGCGGCTGTCTTGCCGCCCGGTAGCCGCGCGCCAGCGCCGCGGTCAGCCAATAGGCCGCCTTTTTTGCATCCTGCGGGAGGCCGCGTCCCTTTTGATAGGCAAGGCCCAACCGGTAGGCGCTGGGCGCATCGCCCGCGGCGGCCGCGCGCTGGGACCAGGCAAGCGCCAGAGCAGCGTTGGCCTTGACGCCGTCGCCCTTGAGGTAGGCCTCGCCGATGCGGGCCATGGCCTCGGCGTTTCCTTCTTCGGCCGCCTTCTGGTACAGGGCGAGTGCCTTGTCGGTATTCTTGCGCACGCCCTCGGCGCCGGTCTGATACAGACTGGCGAGGCGCAACCGGGCGGCGGGCAGGCCCTGCTCCGCCGCCTTCTGCAGGAGGGCGAGCGCCTGTTGCCGGTTCACGGCTACGCCGGTGCCGCGTCGGTAAAAATCGGCCAGCACATATTCGCCCGGGGGGTAATTCCGATCGGCGGCTTGTCGCGCCCAGCGTGCGGCTGAACCGGGATTGCGGTTCGCGCCCGGTGCGGAATAGATCAAGGCGAGGCGGATCTGTGCCGGGGCATAGCCTGCCGCCGCCGCTTGCCGATAGTAGTCAAGCGCCTTGTCGGGATCGGCCTTGGCGCCGAGACCACGCGCGTAAACCTGGCCGAGCGCGTCTTCGGCGGGCGGATAGCGGCCCGCCGCGGCTTGCTTGAACCAGCGCAGTGCGGTGTAATTGTTGGGCGGAATGCCGTCACCTTGGGAGAGAGCCAGTCCCAATCGGTATTGGGCTTCGAAGTTGCCCTTGTGGGCGGCTTGCTGGTACCAGCGGTAGGACGTGAGCGGATTCGGTTCGACTCCGATGCCTTGTGCGTAGGCCTTGCCGAGGAAAGTCTGCGCATCGGGCGCGCCCCGGGCTGCCGCCTTGCCGGCCCAGCTTACGGCCAATGCGGGCGAGGCAGCGGTGCCGGCGCCGTCCAGATAATGTTTCGAGAGTTTCATCTGGGCCGGGATCAATCCCTGTTCGGCCGCCTTTTCATACCAGCGCACCGCTTGCGCAAGATCCTGCTTGACTCCATCGCCGTGGTCGTACAGGTCGGCGACCAGCAATTGCGCCCAGTCATAGCCGCCCTGCGCGCCCTTGAGCGCCCATTGGAACGCGGTCCCGGGGTTTCTTGCGACCCCCCAGCCTTCGAGATAAAGTTCGGCGAGGTCGTTTGCCGCCTGCGCATTCCCCTTCGCGGCCAGCGGCTCGAGAAGCTTGTGGGCCTGGGTGTAATCCTTGGCCTGCATGGCGCGTTCGGCCTGATCGAGCGGCGTGGCGACAGCGGCGAGAGCCGCCATCGGCAGGAGGAGTGCGCATGCGAATGCGAAAACGTTTGCGTGCAGCTTTACCACATTACTCCGGCGGCCTACGAGTCATGCCCCATTATGACCGATGGCGCAGCGGCGGGTATTCGTCCGCGGCAATCCGCGTCGGCCTGTGCGAAAATCAGCACACAATGAGCAAATCCGAATCCGTATCCCCTGGACAAGCGTCGGCGGGTCACGATCTGCCGCTTACGGTGGCGATTTCGTCGCGCGCGCTGTTCGATCTTGAGGCGAGTCATCGCATTTACGTCGAGCAGGGTCTCGCGGCCTACGCGCGTTATCAGATCGAGCACGAGGAAGACATGCTGGAGCCGGGCGTGGCCTTCGCGCTGGTTGAGAAGCTGTTGCGCCTTAACGAAGTCGGACGAAGGCGCGTGAACGTGATTCTCTTGTCGCACAACAGCGCCGATACCGGACTGCGGATTTTCCGCGCGATCGAATACTACGGGCTCGACATCACCCAGGCGGCGTTTACCAATGGCCGCTCGCCCTATCATTATGTGGCGCCGTTTGCGGCGGATCTGTTTCTTTCCGCCGATCCCAATGACGTCGCGCGCGCGCTTGAGGAGCAGACCGCCGCGGCGACGATCATTCCCAAGCGCGTGACTCCCGCCGCAGGCGCGCAATTGCGCATCGCCTTCGACGGCGACGCGGTGCTCTTTTCCGATGAGGCCGAGCGGGTCTTTCGCGAAGGCGGCATCGAGGCTTTCAGCGAAAGCGAGCGGCGCGCGGCGCGCGAACCGCTTGCCGGCGGGCCGTTCAAGAACTTTCTCGCCGCACTGCATCGCATCCAGGCCGATTACCCGATCGAGCATTCGCCGATTCGCACCGCGCTCGTGACCGCCCGTTCCGCGCCCGCGCACGAGCGCGCCATCCGCACGCTGCGCGAGTGGAACATCCGCATCGACGAGGCGCTCTTCCTCGGCGGCCTCGACAAGGGGCCGTTTCTGAAGACCTTCGGCGCCGATATTTTCTTCGACGACCAGCGCCGGCACTGCGAAGGCGCTTCGGGCCTGGTTGCCACCGGCCATGTGCCGCATGGAGTCGCGAACGAATGAAAAGCAACACCGAGCTGACCGGTTGGCACGAGGAGCGCCAATCGGCCTGGCTATATCGAATACTTGCCGAACGTGAGGCCGACAACCCGGGCCGCGCCCGGCTGTTCAACGACCTCGCCGTGGCGGCCGAACGCCAGGCCGTCGCCTGGGAACGGCGCATCGAGGCCAAGGACACCCTGGTGCCCGCCTTCCACCCGAGCCTGCGCGCGCGCATCGTCGCGGCGCTGATCCGACGATTGCAGCCGGCCCAACTCAAAAGCATGCTCGCAGCCATGAAGCTGCGCGGCCTGTCCGTCTACAGCAACGCGAGCGCCCCCTCCAGCCATCCCCAGCCCGCGCGCGCCGGTGCGCCGGAAAGCTTCCATCATCGCCTGGAGCGTGGCGGCGGCCTGCGCGCCGCGGTCTTCGGCGCCAACGACGGCCTCGTCTCCAATACCAGCCTGCTGCTCGGTCTGGTCGGCGCCGGGATGAGCCGCTCGGTGATCGTGCTCACCGGCGTCGCCGGGCTGATCGCGGGCGCCGCTTCGATGGCCGCCGGGGAATACGTCTCGATGCGCTCGCAGCGGGAGATGTTCGAATACCAGATCGGGCTCGAGCGCGAGGAGCTCGAGATGTACCCCGAAGAAGAAGCGGCCGAGCTGGCGCTGATCTACACCGCCCGCGGCATGGATCCCGAGGCCGCGCGCCAGCTTGCCGACGACACTATCGCCAACCCGGAACAGGCGCTCGATGCACTGGCGCGTGAAGAACTCGGCCTCGATCCCGACGCACTCGGTTCGCCGTGGCGCGCCGCCGGCGCCTCGTTCATCGCCTTCGCCCTCGGCGCCGTGTTGCCCGTGATCCCCTTTTTCTTCGGGTCGGGACGTGCGGTGCTGATCGCAATGCTCGCGCTTGCCGCCGCCGCGTTGGCCGGGACGGGACTCGCAACCAGCCTGTTTACCGGCCGCTCGGCGCTTTATTCCGCGGCGCGCATGCTCGCGATCGGCGTCGTCGCCGGCGCCGTCACCTTCTTCATCGGCCGCGCCATCGGCTGAGGCTGAGCGCCAACGCCGGGGGCATATCGCGAGTTTGCCCTTGACCGTCATGCTCGAGCCCGGGTAGCCAGGCGCAACACCCGACACGCGAGACTTTCACCCCGACATCGGCCACGGGACTCGACCTCATCCGCCGGCCGCGGGAGCCTAGCCCCCGTCCGACCGCGGCGCAGCCGGTCGGCCGGCCGCCGTGCCTTGCCGGGTCTCGGCCGATTGCAGGGAAACCTGCTTCGTACCCTCTGCGACCCATTGGGTCCCGCACTCCCGGAAGCCGAACCGGTCGTGAAAGGCGCGCGAGGCCGGGTTCGGGGGGACGAGGTTGTACTCGCAGGCGATCATGTCCACGGCCTGCCCGCGGGCGAACCCGAACAGGTCGCCATACATTCTGCCGCCGATCCCGCGCTTTTGAAACCGCGGGCCGACGACGATGCGATCCACGTACAGGAACCGCGGAAAGCGCGCAGCGAACCATTGGTAGTTGGCGCTTTCATACGGTGTGCCCTCCCGGAGCGCGATCAGGAAGGCCGCAACCTCTCCATCGACGGCCATGACCCTGGCGTAGCCCGCCATCCGGACCAGCGACTGGAGACGGCTGCGATCCAGGTGGCTGGTCTGCTCCACCGTGGCGGCATTCATCCCGAGGATCGCTTCGAAGTCGCCCTCATGGATCGTGCGGAGTCTTTCCATGCAGAGAACCAATGCCCGAGCACACGCTACCGGTACGTTATCAGGATCAGGCCCCGATGTACCCCATGGAAAGACGCGAGGCCCGGACCGGGTTCCGCGCCGTTGCCTTGAGTTCGTTCCCTGGCTCAGCCGCCGACCGCCTGCGCAGGGATCTCGTCAAGACTCCCGATCCCTTTTCTTCCCGGCACGTTGTTAGCTGCGCTTGTAGACATGCTTTCTGTGACCAACCTTCACAACCGTAACGACAAGGAGCTCATCCGCCACTTCATAAATAATTCGGTATACACCTTGACGGATCCGGTAACGCTCTTGTCCTGAAAGCTTTTCATTGCCGACAGGACGCGGATTTTCCTGCAGTGCCTGCATGCGCTGAAGAAGGCGGGCAACATCCTTGTTCGGGATCGGCCGCAGATCCTTCGCGACCGATTTTTTGAAGGCAAGCTCATAATTTGCCATGAGCCTTCAAATCGTCCAGCAAGGCCTCATAGCTCATCGTCGGTTCGGAAACGCGCTCCCCAAACGCCGCCAAATCTTCCTGATCCTCGGCCAACGCCGCACGAACAGCATCGTTGACAATGTCTGACAGGGAACGGTGCGTATGGGCGGCCTTCAGCCGCAACGCGGCGTGCAATTGCGGGTCGAAATAAACCGTGGAACGCTTTGACGTTTCGTTCATGGCGTGCTCTGGATATCAGTTCAGCGCACAGTATAGCGTCATGACGTCAAAGCGTCACACATCGCCCAACCAACGACAGAGTTCACCCGCTGCGAGCCACGGGCGAGCGGTCGGGCGGAACGACTGGTCAGGGCGCAATCCGCCGGGGTTGGATATCGCCTGGATGCTGGCCGAGGGCACGCCATCCATCTTCATTCCTTCTCCGGCACGTAGGTTGCGATCACCACGCCGGCGGACGATGTCACGCAATCCATCAACCGCAGGGGCAACTTCACTTGTCCCGGGAAAAGCCGGCGGCCGGCGCCGAGAACCAGTGGGTGGATCATCAGCAAGTATTCGTCGATCACGTCAGCGAACATCAGAGCCTTGATCAGTTCCCCACTGCCCATGATTCCCAGCACACCACTCGTTTGCTCCTTGAGTGTCCGCACGACCTCCGGGATATCGCCGCGTAGCAGCGTCGAATTCGGCCATGGCAGAGGCTCCGCGAGCGTGGTCGACACGACATATTTGGGCGCCCGATTCAACGCATCCTTGAATGGCCCGCCCTCGCGGTTCCAGTGACCCAGCAGGTCGTCGTAGGTCCGCCGTCCGAACAGCCAGCCTGCCAACCCGCCCCCGGCTGCCATCCGCTGGCCCATCGTCTTTCCCACCTCATCATCAGCCGTTGCCGACCGGCGGGCCCAGCCGCCATGCGTGAAGCCGTCGCGGGTGTCCTCGTCCAGACGGCCCGGCCCCTGCATCACCCCATCCAATGTCAGATGGTTCATAACAACGATTCGGCCCACGAAAGCCTCCTATGATCCGACCCGTCACTCATGCGCCCTGACGCCTGAGCTCAGCCGCCGACAGCCCGCGTAGCGAGATAGCGGTCGGCTGCAGCGAAATGTCAGGTGCGATCTTACGCTCCGGATTCCGTAGGCAGGTTCGCACCCAGCCAACCGCTGATACCGGCAGACATGACATGAACATCGCTATAGCCCATCTTCTTGGCTCGACGAGCCGCATTGGGCGCCTTCCGGCACATCGGGTTAGAGCAATAGAACACCAGAGTGGCGTCCTTTTCCGGCGGGAGATCACCTTCCACGTAGCCGGCGGGGTCCAGGTTCCTTGCACCAGGAACGTGAGCTTGCATCCAGCTCTGACGGGAATTGACGTCTATGACAAACACAGCCTTGGAGTTCTGGGTCATTCGATTCAGATCACCGGGCGAGATTGTTTTTAAGCCCATGAGTCGCGCAAACATATTTCTTGCTCCCAACGGTCAAGGCTTTGACGCCCCGCCATTCGCGAGTCAGATCCACGCCGCGAGCAGCAAGATGAGCGTGAGCACAGTGCCGAAGCCGAGCATGAAGATCGCCTGCGCGGCGGCGGAACGACCTTTCAACGACGTGAAATGCTGGCTGACGAGGTAAGGCAACAAGAAAGCCATGGGCGAAAGTACCTCAACGTATGGGTTTCCGCCGAATTCCCGTACAGCCCATCGCCAAAGCAGTGCCAGGGCCAGTGTTCCGCCCAAAAGCACCGCGACGCCCTTCGCTTTGTCGCTCGAGGTGACGTCCGGCCCGTAGCCCGCGCACCTGAGTTGCAGCATTTTCCCGATCATTGATGCTTCTCCCTTGGAGTCCGATGTGACCGGAGCAACGAGCTCCGGATGAATCCACGCGTCGATCGCGCCCGCCAGCAGATCAATCGTGCCGCCGATCGAAAAGGGCTGCGAGGCAATCAGCTCGGCGAGCTCGGCGCCGTAACGCTGCCGCCAGCGTGGGGGATAGAGTTGGAGCAACCACTTCATGCGGCGACCAACCGGCTCTGACCGACGCGCGCCACCGCCTGCAGGCTTGCGAGCCTCGCCCGCAACGCCTTCTCGCCGAGCGCCGTGAGCCGATACGGGTTACGCCGATCCTCCGATTGCAGCGGCTCGATCAATCCGCGCGACTCGAGACGCGCCATCGCCCCATAGAGGGAGCCTGGGCCGAGTCGCACACCGGCGAAGTCAGCGATGTCTTCTATGATCCCGTAACCGTGTTTGGTCCCGGCAGCGAGGCTGATCAGGATCATCAATGCCGGCTCCGAGAACCGCCCGAATTTCTCGATGGCCTCGTCGGGACTTCGCTGCTCCATAGTTCGTTCCAAGTAATACGTATGACGTAATATTACATATGACGTAATAACATGTCAACGGTGGAGCCCACTCCTGACCAGGTATCCGTGGGCGTCGCTCAGGTCGAAAGCTGATATCAACCTCATTGCCATGATGCTGGAATGGGAAATTGGCGTTAGGTCTTGTCGTTTGCCCATCGCCTTCTTGCCCAATAGCAAAACGCAAGACCTGACCCCGGTGCCACGCCGCCGAAGCCGGCGATCTTGCCCGTTTCGCCCAGCCCACCCAGTTCATGGCCTGGCTGGGGCTGGTGCCCAGCGAGCACAGTAGCGGTGCGACCCGACGCCAGGGCCCATTACCCGCTGTGGCAACCGCTGGGCGCGCACGCTGCTGGTGGAAGCGGCCTGGTCGTATCGCTACAGCCCCAAGGTCTCGCGCATCATCGAGGCCCGCGCCGGCGAGATTGATCCGGCGATTCGGGCGATTGCCTGGAAAGCGCAGCTTCGGCTTCACCATGTGTTTCAGAAGCTCACCGCCCGCGGCAAGCACAAGCATGTGGCCGTCACCGCGGTCGCCCGCGGACTCGCCGCCTTCCTCTGGGCGGCCTCGCGCGCTCGAGGCGAACTGAGCGGCTGAAGTGAACCGGTTTCGGGGCAAGGTCATGGCTTGGCCCGGTGCAGTGGGTAACCCGCGACGGCGTTATGTGACCGTCACTGAACGCAATTCAGGTAGACAACGCACGTTCCTAGAGTGCGGCGAGATCCACAGGACGGAACTCAGTAATGCGGTAACCAACCCGCGGATATCAGCATGATCCACCGTCGAGATTATTGGCCGGGCCATGGCCGAACCCCACCCCGATACCTCGGGGTGCCGCCATGACGAACCGGGTGCCAACTTGACAAGTGGAAGTCATATCAACGCTTGAATTAAGCGGCGGCAAAGCCGTCCGTCTTGAACGAATTGTTAGACGGCATTTTCGATGGCCGCAACAACGAAATGTTGAACTAGTGGCTCGAACACCAACAGGTAGTCTTGATCTTCGGGGTAGTACTTGGCTTTAAGCAAATCATCGCCGGCAAAAGCGCGAATGCTCTCCTCCGATTCCCAATGCGTCACGGTCAGGAAGTGTGTGGCCTCGGCTTCGTCTCGCCGCAGCACAGCAACACTTAGGTTGCCAGGGACCGAGCGGTAATCCGGAACAGCTCGCTGCTCAAGGAAGCTCGTATAGGCATCGGCCTTTGAGCGAGGTGTGATCCCGTGCCATATGCGGCAAATCATGAAACCCTCCGATGTCGTCTAACGCTAACTAGATGTCGAAGTGACGCTTAATCCGGCTATGTGAAGTATAGTCATGGCGAAACCATAGCACATTGCCGGTGGGCTTTCCTATTCGGGCGATGCGCTCAGCGCGGGACGCGCAGGCCGCCGGGGACGCCTTCGGGCGAGAGGAGAATCTGGAACAGTTGATCGCTGCGCGTACGAAAAGTAGCGGCGGAACACATGAGATAGTAATGCCACATGCGGTGGAAGCGTTCGCCAACGCACGCTCCTGATAGGCATTCGGACCGACGTCGTGACTTTCTTCATCAACTGCGTTAGCGACTGAGCCCGGGATCGGCCTTAAAAAAGGCAGGGCTTGAAAATAACCTACATTGTAGTTACAATGCGCTTATGGACGAATTGAGATTCGCTTGGGACGAGGCGAAAGCGGCGTTGAATTTGGAGAAGCACGGCGTCTCATTCGAGGAAGCCCAGGCTGCATTTGGCGATGAATTCGCCAGATTGGTCCCCGATCCCGATCATTCCGATGATGAGGCCCGTTTCTTGCTCTTGGGTCTGGGATCAAAGCTTCGTCTTTTAATTGTTTGTCACTGCTACCGCGACGGTGACGTTATCCGAATTATTTCGGCTCGCAAAGCGAACAAGTCGGAACAGTTGCAATACGAGAGGCATCATCATGCGTGAAAATTACGACTTTTCAAAATCCAAATCCAATCCTTATGCCAAGCGGTTGAAGAAACAGCTGACTATTCGCATCGATCAGGACACGATCTCCTATTTCAAGTCGATGGCGGAAAATAAGGGCATCCCGTATCAGAGTTTGATTAACCTATACTTGCGCGATTGTGCGCAATCGCATCGCCGCTTGAATCTCCGGTGGACAGGCAATCGCTAGAACCCGCCTCATAAGAAAAACCGTTATAGATAGGGCTCAGCGCGGGACGCGCAGGCCGCCGGGCACGCCTTCGGGCGAGAGCAGGATCTGGAAGAGCTGGTCGCTGCGGGTGCGGAAGGTGGCTGCCGAAGCCATGAGATAGTAGTGCCACATGCGGTGGAAGCGTTCGCCATAGCGTTCGGCAAGTTCCGGCCAGGCGCGCTCGAAGTTGGCCGACCAGGCCATGAGCGTTTTGTCGTAGTCCGCGCCGAAGTTGTGCCAGTCCTCGATCATGAACACGCGCTCGATCGCGCGCGTGATCTGGCGCGGCGAGGGAATCATGCCGTTCGGGAAGATGTACTTCTCGATCCAGGGGTCGGTGCGCGTGAGCGAGACGTTGCCGCCGATCGAGTGCAGCAGGAACAGGCCGCCCGGCGTGAGTAGGCGGCGCGCGCTGCGGAAGTATGTGCGGTAGTTGCGGTGGCCGACGTGCTCGAACATGCCGATCGAGACGATGCGGTCGTATTCGCCCCGGTGCGCGCGGTAGTCCTCGACCTTTATTTCAATCGGCAGGCCAGCGCAAAGTCTGCGCGCGTACTCGGCCTGTTCCTGCGACACGGTAATGCCGACGACCGACACGCCGTAGCGTTCGGCGGCGAACTTCGCCATCCCGCCCCAGCCGCAGCCGATGTCGAGAAGACGCATGCCGGGTTCGAGCCCGAGCTTGCGGCAGACGAGATCGAGCTTGGCTTCCTGCGCCTCGTCAAGCGTCGCCGCGTCCTTCCAGTAGCCGCAACTGTAAATCATGCGCCGATCCAGCATGCGTTCGAACAGATCGTTGCCGCGATCGTAATGTTCCTCGCCGACCGTGAATGCGCGCCGCCCGCTTTGCAGATTGACCAGGTGCCCCAAAGCCCAGCGCGCGACCTTCTGTGCTACAGCGAGCGTGCGGTCTAGATCGGCGCCGATGATGCGGGCCATGAGTTCGTCCAGCCGTTCGGCGTCCCACCAGCCGTCCATGTAGGCTTCGCCGAAGCCGAGAGTGCCGTGGGCAAACACGCGTGCGAACAGGCGCGGATCGTGTACCTGCAGGTCCCAGGGGCGATCGCCGTTCAGGCGCACGTCGGCCGTGGCGAGCAGGCGTTCGGCCTTGCGCTGCAAGCGCAGTACGGTGGCCGAATGTTGGGATGCGCCCCGTTTCATGGCAATATCTTAACCGGCGCGCTTTCGCAGCCTGCACGCATGGCGGGCGCTGTGCGACAATTTCGCGCCGATGCGGCGATTTTTCATCAAGCCCTTTCAGCGGAGAAACCCCATGCGTAGAAAATTCCCGGTGCTGACGTTCGCCTTGCCGGCTCTGTTCCTTTGCGCTGCGCAGGCACAGGGCGCCGCGCCGTCCGCGACCGCGGCGGGCGCGGCGATGAGTGTCGCGCCGCCCGAGTTCGCGCTGAGCCATCACAGCCTGCGCGTCGGTGGCGAGACGATCCGCTTTACGGCGACGGCCGGGAGCCTCATTCTGCACAACGACAAGCAGCAGCCCACAGCGAGTGTGTTCTTTGTTGCGTTTACCCAGGACGGTTTGCGCGACGAAAACAGCCGCCCGGTGACGTTTCTCTACAACGGCGGCCCCGGCTCTTCCTCGATCTGGCTGGAACTCGGCGCCTTCGGCCCGGTGCGCGTCGCGACGCCCGATGCCGGGCAGACGCCGCCCGCACCCTACAAGCTCGTGGCGAATGACGAGAGCCTGCTCGACAAGAGCGATCTCGTTTTCATAGACGCACCCGGCACCGGGTTCAGCCGACTCGTCGGCGTTGGCAAGCCGGACGGCTTTTACGGCGTGGACGAGGACGCTAAGGCCTTCTCCCAGTTCATTCGCCTTTATCTCGACAAGTACCAGCGCTGGAACTCGCCCAAGTTCCTGCTCGGCGAAAGCTACGGCACGACGCGCTCGGCAGCGCTGTCCGAGGTGCTGCAACAGAACGGCATTTCCTTGAACGGTGTGATTCTCCTCTCCTCGATACTCAACTTCCAGACCGCCTCGTTCAATGTCGGGAACGACTTGCCCTACGAACTGTATCTGCCTTCCTACGCCGCCGTCGCCTGGTATCACAAGGCGCTGCCCGAGCAGCCGAAGGACTTCGGCGCGTTCATTTCGGAAGTCGAACAGTTCGCCCTCGGCGACTATGCGCACGCGCTCGCGGCTGGTTCCAATTTGAGCCCTGACGCACGCGCCGGCGTGCTCAAGAAGCTCAACGAATACACCGGTCTGTCGCAGGATTACTGGGACAAGGCCAACCTGCGCGTGAACAACTCGCAATTTGAAAAGCAATTGCTGCGCGGAAAGGACCAGGTGACCGGCCGGCTTGATGCGCGCTTCACCGGCTGGAGCGTGGACCTGCTCGGCGAGTATCCGAACTGGGATCCGATGAGCGCCGCCTTCATGCCCGCGTTCAATGCAGGCTTTCATGCCTATTTGCAGGATTATCTCGGCTATACGTCCAAATACGAATACAAACCGATGAACGGCAAGGTCGGACGCGACTGGAAATGGAAGCACGAAGCGGGGGATACCGGCGGTCAGGCCTGGCCCGGCTATACCGACGTCGCGCCCGATCTCGCCATGGCCATGACGCAGAACAGCGACTTGCAGGTGATGGTGAACAGCGGCTACTACGATCTTGGCACGCCGTTCTTCGCCACCGACTACACCTTCGATCACCTGTTCGATCCGGTGGTCGGGACGGCGCAACTGCAAAGCCGCATACACCGCTACTACTATCAGTCGGGCCACATGGTTTATCTGCACCCCGATTCGCTTGCGAAATTCAAGGCGAACGTCGCCGCGTTCATGGACCAGACGCTTTCGGCACAGTAGGAACGGCGGTCCTCGGTTCGCGGCCGGGACGGCCGCTCAGTCGTTGCTGCCCGGCGGCAGATAGGTGCCGAAAGTGAACGAATACAGGCGCACGCCCGCCGGCACCATGAAGCGGATCGTGTGCCGGCCGTAAGGCGCGCGGTTGGCGATCGGCCAGTACAGGCGCGGCTCGGTGACGTTCATCCAGGTCTTGCCGTCGGCGACCGTGATGTCGGTGCCGCGAAACGCCGACGGTACCGGTTTGCCGTCGAGCGTGACCTCGACTTTTTTCACGCCGCCTGCGGTATCGAGCACGACGTAGGGCGCCTGCGCAATGTAGTTGAGTCCGATCACGCCTTGACCGACGCTTTCGTCGTAGTCGTTGGCGCCTTTCCACTTGCCGCCGAGATAGATGCGATCCTCGCCGAGTGTCGCGGGCAACTTGTAGTCCGCCGTCTTGCCCGCCTGCGGCTGCTGATTGTTGCCGAGCGGCTTGCGCAGGAATCCGGGGCCGGCGTAAAGCTCTTCGGTCTGATTGCGGGCGGCGGGGATCAGATTGAGTTTCGGGTCGAGCGGACGATCCGGCGGCAGGTCGGTGTGACCGGCCTTGATGAGTTGTTTGCGGATCTCGCTTTCCTCCGCCTCGTAATCGCCTTCGCCGAACTTGTGATAGACGATATCGCCCTTGGGATCGATCAGGTATTTCCCCGGCCAGAAGTGATTGCCGAAATTGCTCCATACCTTCATGTTCGCATCCATCAGGATCGGATACGTCAGGCCTTCGCGATTGACGCCGATCAGCACGTTCTTCGGCACGCCCTCGATCTCGAACTCCGGACTGGCGACGCCGATGATCACCAGACCGTGATCCTTGTAGCGCTGCCAGTACACCTCGTCGAAGGGATTGGCGCGGATGCAGTTGATGCAGGTGTAGGTCCAGAAGTCCACCAGGATGACCTTGTCTTCCTTCTCCAGTTGTTTGAGATCGAGCGGCTTGGAGTTGATCCAGCCGCCTTCGGCGGGCACCTGCTCGATGCTCGCCACCGTCTGCGTGCGGTTGGAGAAAACCTGCTGCGGCATGCCCTGCTTTTTCTTCATGTCCTGAGCGTTTTGCTCGTCGCTTCCACCCAGCAGGCTCTGCGGCGCGCGCGTGCTGCCGGTAATCGGCATCAGAAAATAGCGCACCACGGGCACCTGGGTATAGGCGACGGCGCCGCCGGCGATGAGTACGGCCAAAGCAATGACCGAGATAATTCCTGTGCGTTTCATTTAACACCTCCAATTTTTCCCGTGTTTCCCGCGGTTGATTCCGATGATAAAGGGAGCCAATCGAGTTCGGGCAGGGACTCGGGTGAAGACAGATCAAGCACGCGCTGGTAGAAGGCCAGTTCGGCGGCGAGCACGCGCGCGATGACGGCGGGACGACGAAAGCCGTGGCGTTCGCCGGCAAAGGTTTCGAGCAC
Source organism: uncultured Gammaproteobacteria bacterium (assembly GCA_963843735.1). Lineage (GTDB taxonomy): Bacteria > Pseudomonadota > Gammaproteobacteria > JAKDMP01 > JAKDMP01 > CAWJLN01. Next base: position 317,508 of record CAWJLN010000009.1, on the reverse strand, counting down.
CACGGGCAAGCCGCGCGCGGCCAGCGCGCGGGCCATGCGTTCGCTTTGCGCCGGCGGCACCACCGGGTCGTCCAGGCCCTGGAAGAAAATCACCGGCCGATTGATTTCGCGCGTCCGGTTGAGTGGCGATCGCGCCTCGTAGATTGCGCGCGCCGCCGGCCACGGGCCGATCAGCCGTTCGCCGTAATGTGCCTCGAAGCGGTGCGTGGTTTCGGCAAGCGCCGTGAGATCGGCGACGCCGTAATGGCTCGCGCCGGCGGCGTAGGGGCTGTTTCCAGTGAGCGCATTGAGGACGGTGAACCCGCCCGCACTGCCGCCGGCAATCGCGAGCCGCACGGGGTCGGCGAGTCCGCGCGTAACCAGGCCGCGCGCGACGGCGCAAGCGTCCTCGGTATCGGCGATGCCCCATTGACCGTAGAGCGCCTCGCGGTAACCGCGGCCGTAGCCGGTGGAGCCGCGGTAGTTGAGTTCGAGGGCGCCGAAGCCGCGGCTGGTCCAGAAGAGTGTCTTCGGTTCGAGTGCGCTCGAGGCGGCCGAAGTCGGGCCGCCGTGGCAGCGCACGCGCACGGGCACCGGATCCGCGGCGCGATGCGCGGGATGACGCGGCGGAAAGAAGAGCGCATGCGTCTTGGCGCCGTCGGCACCGGCGAAGCTCAGGGGCTCGGGTCGTGAGACGAAACCGGGATCGAAGGCGAGATCGAGGCTGGTTGCCAGTGCGCGGAACGATGTTTCGCCGCGCGGCCGGACAAAGAGCGTGAGCGGCGTCGCGGCGCCGCCGGCGAGAACAGCCGTGCCAGCGCCTCCGGCGTGCAGTCCGGCGACTTCGGTCATGTCCGGCAGGCGTGGTGCCAGGCCTTCCCCATCGAGCCGCCCCTCCATGCAGCGCCACAAACCCGCGGCCGCCTCGGCAAGAATCAGGCCGCTGGCAGGCGTGAACGCATACATCCGCTGGGCGAAGACGAAGGCGGGCCGTGCGCATTCGGCCGCGACGCGGCGCACGGGAACCAGATCGTTTTCGCCCATGCGGTGCAGATTCCAGAATCCGCCGTCGCGATCGGAAGCGATGTACAAGTCGCCCGCGGGCGACCATTCCGGCTGCGCCAGCGATTCACCCGGCCCGCCGGCCAGATGGCGGACACGGGCGCATGCGCCTTGCGCGGTGAGATCGGCGCAGATCAGCCGGCTTGCATCCCAAGGCATGTCCGGTTCGGACCATTCGAGCCAGACCACGCGGCTACCGTCCGGCGCGGCTCTCGGCGCGGCGTAAAAGTCGGCGCCAGCGGCGAGCACGGCCAGCGTTCCGTCGGGGCGAATCGCCACGATACGCTGCACGCTCGCGCCCGATTCGCGCGTGTCTTCGGCCACGGCGAGCAGGCGTCCGTGCGTGGCGTCCCAGGCGAGATCGCCCAGAGCGAGGCCGTCGGACTGAAAAATGCGCGCCACTCGTGCGCCTTCAATCCGATACAGGCCCTGATCCGCATCGTTGACAAACCAGAGTGTGTCCGCAGCCATCGTCCAGGCGCCGCCGCCGTATTCGTTGACCCGGCTGCGCACGCTGTACGGTGCGGGAATCAGTGCCAGGGAAGCCGCATCATGCGCGGCCGTCATGACGGTGGCGCGTCCGCCTTCGGCGCTCAGGCTTTGCAGCCAGTAGAAGGCGTTTTCTCCGACCCAGGGTTCGGCCAGCCGGCAGGCGCCGACCGCGACTGTTTCGGCGCCCAGCGGCGAGGCCCACAAGGGACGATTCATGCCTCGATCCGGAAATCGAAAGTCGTCGTGCCGCACCGGCGTCCGTCTGCGTCGTAGCCTCGTTCGATGAAGCGGACGCGCCCATCCGTGCCGAACGTCACGATGCTCCCGGAGCGCGTTCCGTATTCCGCGCCGCGCACGAATACGGCACTTGCGGGTTCGTCGCCGCGCAAAGTCCGAGCCTCGGCGAGCCGCGCGAGCCAGACATCGGCTTGCGGTTCCCCGCCGGCCTTGCACCATGCGGCCAACAACGCTACCAGTTGCGCCACCTTGGGCGATGCTTCGTCGAGTGCGCCGTTGGCCATGCCGTGGATGCCCGGCGCAAGTTCGCGGTCCGCTTCGCGGTTGGAGGCGAAGGCGAGCGTCCGGCCGTCGCCGACTAAGAGATTGAAGCCCGCATAACGCGCCGCGCCCGGCATGATTCGCGTCATCGCCTCGGCGGCGCCGGTCGAGTCAAGGAGAAATTCCCGGGTCAGATCGCCGCGCGAGGGTGCGGCAAGTGGCTTCGCTCCGGGGCGATTGGTCACCGCCGCGAAGCGCCCCGAGTGGGTCACGCCCAGCCAGGTGCCGCCGGCCTGCAGATCGCGCCCGGCAAGCAAACCCGGTGCATCCGCCCACCAGTCGAGCGGCGCGCTGGCGCGTGCATGCTGTTCGTCGCGGTTGGCGAGCATCGCCAGCGGATAACGGGGGTGGACCTTCCAGGCCCAGGCAATCACGCACACGACGGCCGTCCCGGGGAACGCCGACAGTTTGGCATGGTCGCAGCTACTCATGGATAATAGCCACGAGGCTAACACGGAGAACCCTATGCCCCGCTTGCCGAGTATCGCCGCCGCCGCGCTTGCCGCCTTTGCCGCCCCGGCCCTTGCCGCCGGGCTGTTCGGTTCGGCGGGCAGCGGCACACCGCCCGCGCTCGCGAAAAATCTCAATCAACCAGTGCCGGCGAGCCTGGTCGCGACCCTGGAAAAGGCGAGCAAGGCCGGACTGGGCCTGACCGTTACGCCAGACCATCTTGTGCTCAAGCCCGCGGACGGGCCGCGGCTCGCGAGCGGCGACAAGGTTGGCCTGCTCTACATGGGCGCGGATTTCTGTCCGTATTGCGCGGGCCAGCGCTGGGCGCTGGTCCTCACCCTGGTGCGTTTCGGCAAGCTGAGCGGATTGGAGTACATGCTGTCCTCGTCGACGGACGCCTATCCGAATACCCCGACCTTTTCTTTCCAGCATGCAAAATACACCAGTAAGTATCTCGATTTCATCCCGGTGGAAACCGCCGACCGCAACGGCAAAGCGTTGATGAAGGCGACGAAGGCGCAGAGCGACATCTTCAACAAGTTCGACGCCCCGCCCTATACCCAGTTCTACGGCGGCATTCCCTTCATCTATCTCGACGGGCAATACGTTCTCGCCACGCCGATGCTGCTGCCGGGCGATTTGACCGGCCAGGACTGGCAGGCGGCCGCGGCGGCTCTGGGCAATCCGGAAAGCACGCAGTTTCAGAAGGTCATACCGCAAGTTAATGCGCTTACCGCGGCCATCTGCCGACTGGACGGCGGCAATCCCGACGAGGTTTGTTCGGCGTCGGGTGTGACGGCTGCCAACGGTGCCCTGCTCCGGCTTTCTCAGAGTCCACAGTAGCGGCGCGGACGGCGCTTTCCGTCCTTCAGGAACGGATCACGGGAGGGCGTGATCGTCTCCCGGCGAAGAACAGAATGGCAAGACCCGCGATCACGGCGGCGATCCCCGCGCCTTCCCAGAGATCCGGCCGTTCGCCCAGTTGCAGCCACGCGGCCGCGATGCCGATCACCGGAATCGCCAGCGAGGAAAGTCCGGAAAGGCCCGCCGGCAGGCGCGAAAGAATGTACAGCCAGAGGAACCACGCAAGGGCGGTGGCGAGCACGATGTTGTAGCCGAGCGCGAGATCGAAGCCGAGGGTCCAGCGGATGGGCGGTGCGGGGATCAAAAGCGCCGCGACGATGAGCGGCACGCTGCCCGCGAGCAACTGCCAGGCGTTCAGTGCCAGAAGTTCGGGGAGGCCGCGTACCGGGATTTTTTTCGCGATCATCACCGCGATGGCCCAGTCGAGTCCGGCACCCACGGCGTACAGCGCGCTCGCCAGATCAGGATGCGAACGCCAGGGCGAAAGAAGCAGGATGAGTCCCGTAAAACCGAGTCCGCCCGCAATGGCTTTGCCGCGGGTGATGCCTTCGCCGAGCAGGGGTGCGGCAAGAAGCAGCACCCAGAACGGCATGGTGTAGGTAAGGATGGCCGACTTGCCCGCATCGCCGGTGTAAAGCGCGAGACTGGTGAGCGCGGAAAACCCCGTGGTCTGCGTGAGCGCCAGGAGGATCATTCGCCCCGGTGCCGGCGAGCGCAGGGGCTTGCGCATGAGCGCGAGTACGAGGAAAAGCGCGAGGCCGCCGCCCAGCGCACGCAGTGCGGCAAAGGGGAAGGGCGGCGCATAGGCGAGCGCGGTCTTCATCGCCACCCAGTTGTAGCCCCATACGAGGGCGAGCAGGCCGAGCGCCGCGAAGGCCAAGGCACGGCCGCGATCTTCATTCACGGCGAAGGGTCCGCGAAAGTGCCGCATTGTCGCATGCCGGCCTCGCCCCATGCGATAAACTATGAAGTTGCATATATGTTGTCAGTTTTGTGCAGGAATACCTCGATTTCGCCGCGCGCCATTGGCCTCTTTTCGTGGCCCTGGTCGTCGTGCTTGCGTTGATTGCGTTTGAAGAGTTTCGCCGCCGCAGCAGCGGCGCGAGTGAGATTGTGCCCACGGCCGCCGTGCTAATGCTTAACCGGGGTGCCGCGGTGCTCGATTGCCGCGATGCCGGAGCCTATGGCGCCGGGCATATCGTGGGCTCGCAGAATTTTCCGCTGGCCGAGCTGGACGCCCAGCTCGCGAAGTTCAAGCGCAAGCGGGACAAGCCGATTCTCGCCGTCGGAGCGACGCCGGGCGAGGCGGCGCGGATGGCAACCGCGCTGCGGCGCGCGGGCTTCGAGGCGGTGTATGTGCTCAAGGGAGGACTCGCCGCCTGGCGCAAGGAGAATCTGCCGCTCGAACAGGCGAAGCAGCAAGGGAAAAATTGAACCATTCGAGGCCCTGCCAGGTCTCGCGACATTCATTATCAACAGGAAGCTTCACATGACAGACTACACAAGCGCCGCTCCCACAGCACCGGTTGCCGCACCGGGGGCAGGGCAGTTCACGCTCGAACACATTTATCTGAAGGATTGCTCGTTCGAATCGCCGCTTTCCCCCGGCGCCTTCACCCGTCAGTTCACCTCTCCGGATGCAAGCGTCAACATTCAGACCCAGATCAACGGTCTCATTGACCGACCCGAGGCCCGAGAGGTGGTGCTCAGTGTCACCGTGGACGCGCGCGTCGAAGAAGACCAGAGCCTGTTTGTCTGCGAGGTGCACATGGCGGCGCTGGTCGCGATCGGCGATGCGTCCGAAAGCGATCAGCAGCGCGTGCTCGGCGCGCGGGTGCCGGAACTCCTGTTCCCCTACGTGCGCGAGAGCATCTCCAACCTCGTCGTGCGCGGCGGGTTTTTGCCGATGATGCTGCAACCGATAGACTTCGATGCGATCTATCAGCAGCAGGCCATGCAGCGAGGTCAACCGCTAGACGGTTGAGCCGATTCCGGCCATGAGCACCGCGGTTACGGTATTGGGAGACGGCGCCTGGGGCACGGCGCTTGCCATTCATCTCGCCCGCAATGCGCACAAGGTCACGCTGTGGGGGCATCGGCCGGAGCGGATTGCGACGCTGGCCGCGGCGCGCGAAAATCATCATTCCCTGCCCGGCGTGCAATTTCCCGAAACGCTGACTCTGCAGAGCGATCTTGGTGTTGCCCTGCGACAGAGTGACTATATTCTCGTCGCCGTGCCCAGCCTCGCCTTCGCGACCGTGCTTGGCGCGCTCGCACCGCTCACGGATGCGCCTGTATTCTGGGCCACCAAGGGGCTGGACCCGGAAAGCGGCCGTCCCCTGCACGAACGCGCACAGCATCTGCTCGGTGCGAAGCGCGGTTTGGGCGTGCTTTCCGGCCCCAGCTTTGCGGCCGAAGTGGCGCGCGGTTTGCCGACTGCCGTTACCGTCGCGGCCGCCGACGCGCGTTTGGCCCGGCGTTTCGCGGTGCTTGTACACGGCGCGCATTTTCGCGCCTATGTCAGCACCGATCTGGTCGGCGTGGAACTTGGCGGCGCGGCCAAGAATGTGATCGCGATCGCCGCCGGCATCAGCGACGGCCTCGGTTTCGGCGCCAATGCCCGCGCCGGACTGATAACCCGCGGGCTCGCGGAAATCCGTCGCCTGGGCCGCGCACTGGGCGCGAGGCCGGCGACGCTAACCGGCCTCGCCGGGCTCGGTGATCTGGTACTCACGGCGACCGACGATCAGTCGCGCAACCGCCGCTTCGGGTTGGCGCTCGGGCACGGCGAGGGCGTGACCGAAGCGCAGGCGGCGATCGGTGCCGCCATCGAAGGCATCCCGGCTGCCGACGCGCTTGCGCGGCTTGCGCATGAATGCGGAGTCGAAATGCCGATCGGCGCCCAGGTGCGCGCCGTACTTGCCGGCGAACGCACGCCGCGCGCCGCCGTGGAAATCTTGATGAAACGGGCGATGAAGTCCGAATAAACCGCGTTTGCGAATCGTCGTCAGAAGAATAAGAGTTTCACGGCGACGGCGACAAGGAGCAGGGAGAACAGGCGCTGGAACAGCCGCGGGTTAAGCGCGCGGCCGATGCGCGCTCCGAGCGGAGCGAAGGTCATCGCCGTTGCCGCAGTCGCGAGTATCGCCGGGCCGTAGAGATAACCGAGTGCGCCCGCGGGCAGATCCGCCGCCGTGCGTCCGGCGAATATGTAAACGATAGAGCCGGTCAGCACGGTGACAAACACTGCGGCACTCGAAGTGCCGATGGCGAAGACCGAGGCCATGCCGGCAAAAAGCAGGAAGGGCACGATCATCGAGCCGCCGCCAATGCCGACCATGGTGCCGATGGCGCCGATCGCAAAACCGACAGGCAAGGTAAGCCGCGCCTGCGGACGTTGCGATTCGCCATGCGCATGCGGTTCGAACCCGGCGGCAAGCCACAACGCGATCGCAAGCATCAGTCCGGCGAAGATGCGGTGCAGCACGATGTCGGGTAGCCAGTGCGCGATCAGCCCGCCGAGCACGGCGCCGACGATCAATCCCGGGGCAAGCCCGACAAACACTTGCCAGTCCACGCCGTTGCGGCGCGCGTGTGAGCGCACCGAACTCAGACTCATGAGTGTAGCGGCGGCCACCGAGGAGCCCACCGCCATATGCGCGGCCAGCGTCGGGGCGATGCCGAAGCGCGGAAAAATAAACAGAAAGGCGGGCACCATCAGCAGTCCGCCGCCGATGCCGGCCGCCGGAGCGATGAGGCCCACGAGCGCACCAAGCGCAAGGTAGAGACCAATCTCCAGCATCAGTGGCTTACTTTTCGGCGGCGATCCACAGCGTCTTCACATTGAGAAATTCGTGCAGTCCCGCCGCGGCAAGTTCGCGTCCGTAGCCGGAACGCTTCACGCCGCCGAAGGGCAGGCGCGGATCGCTTTTCACCATGCCGTTGACGAAGGCCGAACCGCAGGCGAGAGCGCGCGCAAAGCGTTCGCCGCGGGCGCGATCCTGTGTCCATACGCAGCCGCCGAGTCCGTAGGGCGTCGTGTTGGCGAGTGCAAGCGCCTCGGCTTCGTCTTCGGCGCGCATGAGTGCAGCGACGGGACCGAAGATTTCTTCATCGGCCGCCGGCATGCCGCGGGCGACATCGGCGAGCAGTGTCGGGCGGTAGAAGAAACCCGCACCGGCAACGGGCTCGCCGCCGACGAGCACACGTGCGCCGGCTTCAACGCTTGCGCGCACCTGGGCGGCCAGCGTCTCGCGCAGGTCCGCACGCGCAAGCGGGCCGATATCGTTCGCTTCATCCATCGGATCTCCGGTCTTCAGCGCTTCTATCCGTTCGCGAAAGCGTGCGCGAGAATGCTTCGTAAACGCCTGCCTCGACGATGAAGCGCTTGGCCGCGATGCAGCTCTGACCGTTGTTCTGGAAGCGCGCCGTGACGCCGACTTCGGCGGCGCGATCGAGGTCCGCATCCGCGAGTACCACGAAGGGATCCGAGCCGCCGAGTTCGAGCACGCACTTCTTCAGGTGCTCGCCCGCGGTGCCCGCGACCGCGCGCCCCGCACGTTCGCTGCCGGTAAGCGTGACCGCGGCGATGCGCGGATCGGCGATGACGCGCGCGGCCTGCTCGTTGTCCAGCACCAGCGTCTGGAAGACGTCCTCGGGAATGCCGGCTTCGCGCGCGAGCGCGGCGAAGGCGAGTCCGCAGCCGGTCGCATTCGGCGCGTGCTTGAGCACGCCCGCGTTGCCGGCGGCAAGCGCCGGCGCGGCAAAGCGCGCGACCTGCCAGAACGGAAAGTTCCACGGCATGATCGCGAACACGACGCCCAGCGGTTGGTAAACGACAGCGCTTTTGCCCGCATCGGTGGTGATCGGTTCGTCCGCCAGCGAGCCGCGGCGCGTGCTCGACGTAATAACGGAAAGCGAGCGCGCACTTCGCCGCCTCGGCGCGCGCCTGTGCGATCGGTTTGCCCATCTCGCGCGTCATCAGCCCGCGCGAGTTCGTCCTGTTTTGCTTCGAAGAGATCCGGCAAACGCGCGAAAGTTTCGCGAGCCGTTCGACAAGTGGCCGCGCCGCCCAGTCGCCGCTGCGCCTTGACGGCGCGCGCGAGCGTCGAGTCTGTCTCCGTCTCGGCGCTGAGCGGTGTAGCGTTCGATATTTCTTCGCTCGCCGGGATTGATGCTCTCTATGGCTTCCATGACGTCTTCTATCGGACAGGCTTTCTGCGGCGCAATCGCGGATAGCGCGGCGAGGAAGGCGAGTCCGGCAAGCCCGGCGAGCGCGAAGCCGCCGCTGCCGCTGCTGCCGCCGTTGCCGACGGTCACCTTGAAACTGGTGGACGCATGCAGGCCGGAGGTGCCGGTCGCGGTCAGCGTGATGCGCGTCGTGCCGTTATCAATATTGCCGATGGGCAGCGTGAGCGTGCAACTCAGGCTGCTCGTGCCACAGCCCGGACTTACGACGGCATCCTTTGCGGCTACCACGCCGCTGTCTGAACTGGCGACGCCGATCATGAACGGCATGCTGCCGTTGATGGTGAACGTCAACGGTCCGAGCGTGCCGCCGGAATCCGCATTCTGGTCCGCGATGGCGCTGAGCGCAGGTGAGATCGCAAACGATTGAGTGACCGGGCGTGAAAAGGGCGAATTGGGGGAACCTTCGCCGCTTGCGGCGGACGCCTGCCATACGAAAGACTGGATGCCCGAGTAAGCCGCGGGAGGTGTATAGGCATAATCACCGGTGGCATTGAAGTTCAGCTGTCCGAGAGCGGGTCCGTCCAGAACCGTGTAGCCCAGGCTCCGTCCTGCGCGTCGGTAGCGCTGATGGCTCCTGAAATCTGCTCCGCCGACCGAGCCGTTCGTGCTCGCATCGGCAGCGTAAATATTGCCGGGTCCGGCGAACTGTCCCCGGGTTGCGGGGCCAGTCCCGAAGGAGGTTTGCGAAAGGGCTTGCCCTTGGGCCGTCGAGATGACGGCAATGCCGCAATTGGAGCAATTTTGCGTCGCGTAAAGGCGGGTGCCGTCGGCCGAAAGCGTGAGTCCGCTGACCGGTCCGTAGGTGCCGATCCTTCCCGTCGTTGCGGCACCCGGCGCATAGGTGTAAACGAGATTGCCCGTGCCGGCGCCCGGGTACACCAGGTTCAGGCGCACATCGAAGGTCGACCGAGGTCGTGCCGCCGGCTTCGGCGTGGTCGCTTACCGTGCCGGAAGCGAGGTCGTAACTGGAAAAGCCCGTGCCCGTTGCGATCCACAGCGTCTGACCCAGTGGGCTGAAGGCGAGCGCCTTGGGCGCCGCCGTGAGTCCGACGACGGTTTTCACGGCGCTGTCGCCCGACTGCCTGGGCAAGGCATAAAGCGTGATGGTCTTGTCATCGGCGCCGATCGCGAGCAGATAGCCGTCGGGCGAAAGCGCAAGCGAGCGTACCCCGGTGCCGGCGGCGTATGTCTTGCCGACTGTGCCGGAGCTGAGATCCATGGCCTCGACTTGATTGTTTTCCGTATCGGCGACATAAAGCCGCTGAGCGTCGGGCGACAATACCAGCGCGACCGGCTGGCCTCCGAGGTCGAGCTCCTTGATCAGCGGATCCTCGTTCGGGTTGCTTATCTTGGTTGCGTCGAGGACGGCAACCTTGCCGTTCGAGGACTCGGCCACGTAAACACGGGTGCCGTCGGAACTGATCGCGACCGCGCGCGCACCCGCGAGATTGGGCAGCGTTCGCAGGATCGTATTGTTGCCGCTCTCGACGGCGACGAGCGTGTTCGCCGGTGGGTCGGTTACATAAACAAGCGGCTGGGCGTAGAGCGTGAAGCTTGCGAACGCCGCCCCGATTGCAAAGGCAGAGACGAAAAAAGTGCGACATGCCGGACAACTCCGAAAAGTTCGGGTTCAGTATAGTCCCCGATCTTGCGCCGCAATCGCGTGCGCGGCTGCGATCAGGTTGCGGCGCGCCGGGCGGAGCGCCTGCCCGAGGGCAAGCACCGCGGGCAAATCCCGCGGGCGTGCGAGCAGACGCAGCGCGACCTCGGCCGCGAGAAAGCGATCGGAAATAGCGAGGCCAGCACTACCGGCGGCAAGGAGAGTTCCACGGGGTCCACGACGGCGCGCAGAATCGCGAAGCGCGCACCACGGGCGGCGGCGAGCGCCGCAATGGTGCCTGTTTCCATGTCCACGGCAGCTGCGCCGCTCGCGTCGCGTAGCGCCCGCTTCGCCACCGGATCGGCGATCGGCCGCGCAACGGTCACAAGCGCGGCCTCGCTGACGGGAATGCCGACGGGAATCCGGGCGAGCAGCGCCGTGCGCCATTCGGCGTCGGCTTCATAACGAGTCCCGTCCACGTCAATTACGGTCGCCGGAACGAGAAGCGTACCGGGTCGAAGCTCGTCGGCGAGGCCGCCGGCCGTGCCCCAGACCAGGAGGCGCTGGGCGCCGGCGTCAAGCAGTGCGGAGACGGCCCGACGCGCGCGCTCGGGTCCGACGCCGCAGGTAACCACATGCCAGCGCGATGCGCGCTATCGGCTGTCGCCGTTCGCGCCGCCAGACGCAGCGCGGCGATGACGGCGGTTGCCGCGGGCACTAGAGAAGGTTGCGATAGCGGGCAAGTGCCCATAACGGGAAGTATGCGCTGTAGCCGTGGTAGCGCAGATAAAACACGCGCGGAAAACCGGGCGCGTTGAAGCAGTCCGTATGCCAGAGCCCGTCCTCGCCTTGCGCCGCGAGCAGCCAGGCGATGCCGCGGGTGACGGCCATCGCTTTTTACCTTCGCCGGCGGCCATCAAGCGCAAGCAGCGCCCAAGAGGTTTGCTCAGGTGTCGCCTGCCCGCTGCCGGGCGGTTGCGAATCCTCGTAACTGTCGTTGGTCTCGCCGAAGCTGCCGTCTGCGTGCTGCACGGACTTCGAGCCAGGCGACGGCGCGGCGCACGCGCTCGTCTGCGGCGGGAATGCCGATCGATTTCAAGCGCCGTGAGCACCGACCAGGTGCCGTAGATGTAGTTGGTGCCCCAGCGCCCCCACCAGGACGCCGTTCGGCCTTCTGCGCGCGGGTCAGGAATGCAACCGCGCGCTCGCGTGCGGTTGCGGTAGCGTTCGCCGAGAAGCGAGAAACAGCGCCACGCAGCGCGCGGTGACGTCCTCGGTCGGCGGATCGAGCAGCGCACCATGATCCGCGAAGGGGATTTCGTTCAGGTAATAGCTGGTGTTGTCGGCGTCGAAGGCGCCGAAGCCGCCGCTTCCTCGATTGCATGCCGACAAGCCAGTCGGCCGCGCGGTGGATGCATTCGGCGCGGCCGGCGGCGTCCGCCTTGTGCATCGCCCAGGCGACGACGCTGGTGTCGTCGAGATCCGGATAGTAGTCGTTCACGTACTGGAAGGCCCAGCCGCCGCCCGCGAGCCGCGGCCGATATTCCTGCCAGTCAGCGGGCTCGATCGAGCAATTGGCGCGTCCGCCAGCCAGTCGAGCGCAGCGGTGGATCTCGTCTTCGACTCCGCCGGCTTCTTCCAAGGCGAGCGCGGCAAGACCGGTATCCCAGACCGGCGAAACGCAGGGCTGGCAATAAGTCATCTCGCCGCGTTCGACGAGCAGCAGTTCGAGCGCCCGCTTTGGCGGTTTTCCGCAAGGGATGTTCGCGGGCCGTAGCCGAGCGCGTCGAGCGCTTCGTAGGCATTGACCATCGCCGGGAAAGATTGCGCCCAGCCCACCCTCGCCGTTCAGTCGCGCGACCATCCAGCGTTCGGCGCGCCGGATGCGCCGCCTGGCGCATGCCCCAGGGAATCAGCGGCTCCAAGTGCCGCGCCGTGCGCTCCAGGACCAGAAAGACTCGATTGAGTGCCGAGCGCACCTTGAACCAGTGGCGCTCGCGTTCCGGCGCGGTCACGAACAATTCCCGCACATTCACATGCCGCGCGGGTTGCGTGCCTGGCGGCGCAGGCTCACCAGGATGAACAACGGCACCATCACGGTGCGCGACCAGTACGACACCTTATGGATATGGATAAACATCCAGCGCGGGGCAAGCATCAGCTCCACCGGAATGAAGGGGATGCCGCGCCAGGGAATCTGGCGGAACTGCGCCAGCATGATCCGCGTGAATACGTTGGCGCAGGCCGCGCCGCCGGCGGCAAGAATCGCCTCGCGGGCACGGCGCATATGATCTGCCTCGATGTCGTCGCCGACGAGTTTGAGCGCGTAGTAGCACTTGACCGTGCAGGAAATGTTCATCGTCCCGCCGGGGTAAAGCGGCCAGCCGCCGTCTTCCTGCTGCTTCGAGCGCAGATAGCGCGCGATGCGTTGCTCGAGTTCGCGATCCATCTCGTCCATGTAGTGCATCATCAGCACGTACTCGGCGGGGATAGTGCAGTCGGCCTCGAACTCGAAGCACCAGTGTCCGTCCTCGTGCTGATGCGCAAGCAATCCCTGCCGCGCACGCGGACGATAGCCGCTTCGAGGGTAGCGTGGATCGTCGCGCCCACGCCGGCCCAGCGCCGTCGCGCCTCATCGAGCAGCCTCGGTTTCGGGGCCGAGTGCCGCGCGTCGGCGCACCCGGTGCGATGTCGCCCACCGCAACTTGCGGAAGCCGACGGGCGAGGAGCGCAAAGCTCGCCTTGAGCAGGACGTTCGAACGTGCCGCCAGGCGGCACCAGGCAACCGTGAGGCGCACGCTGCGGCGGCTGATCTTCACCTCTGCGCCACTTGCCGAACGACGGCGATGCGCGAGGAGTTTGCGCTGCGTCAATACCGCCATGTAGAGCGCCCACAGGCAAAAGTTACGCAACCCGGTTTCGCTGCGCCGGAATGGCGAGCGTGTAGGCGAGCGCGTTCTCGGCGTGCGCGCGGGCGAGGCCGAGCAACCGCCGGTAGCCGTGCGCAAAGCCCGGATCGCCGGGGCGCACGTTGGCGAGATCGAGTCCCTCGGCGAGAAATACGTCGCGTGGCAGCCAGCAGGCGCCGTTCGCCCGGTCTTCCCAGAAATCCTTGAGGATATTGGTCATCTGCAGGCACTGGCCGAAGGAAACTGCGAGGCGCATCAATTCCTCGCGACGGGCGGCGAGTGCGGGCGGTGCTCGATGAAGAGCCGCGTCACCATCTCGCCCACGCAGCCTGCAACCACGTAACAGTAGCGCGCGTGCTCATCCAGATCGGCGAGGCCGGCGATGCTTTTTTGGCGCTGAAAGGCGGCCATGCCGCGTCCCATTACGGCAACGCAATCGCCGAGCGCGGCGCGTTCGGCGGGCCTGAATGCTCCGTGATTGCGCAGCACGCGCGGCGTCTCCGCGATCAGTCGGCGCTCGTCGTCGCTTGCACTTGCCGCAAGATGCGGCGCGAAATCGTGCGCAAAGGCTGCGGCATCGCCGCCGTTTTTTACCACGGCGATGAATCGCTCGCAGAAATCGAGTTGTTCTGTTGCGGCCAGTCGCGGCGGCATCCTCGATGGTGTCGGCGATGCGGCACAGAAGATAGGCGTTGCCGATCACCTGTTCCAGGCGCTCGGGCAGTGTCGGAATGGTGAGTGCAAAGGTTCGCGAAACTCCGGCGAGGAGTGCGCGTTGCAGGGCGAAATCCGCGCCGCCCGCGGCCGTGCTCATGGCCTTATCCTTTCATTCTTCTGACCATCCAGTTTAGCCCGGTGCGGCCGATATGCCTCAAGCGGCCCTCGGCGCTAAACCAGGCGAGTGCATCGCGAAAGGCGGCTTCCGCCGGGCGATGCGTGTAGCCCAGTTCGCGTTCCGGCCTTCGCCGATGCATAGTACATGGGATGGCGTGCCATCGCGAGTTCGTCGCGGGTCAAGAGCGGCGTGGTGCCGCTTGCACGCGCCCAGACTTCGGCCAGCCGGGCGAGCGGCATGAGTGGCCCCGGCGCAAGGCGAATACGCGGCGGACGGCGCCCCGCCAGATGCGCAATCGAGGTAAGAATGTCGCGCAGGGAGAGATTCTCGCCGCCGAGGATGTAGCGTTCGCCGATGCGTCCGCGTTCCAGTGCGAGCACATGGCCGCGGGCGACGTCGTCCACGTGCACGATGTTCAATCCGGTGTCGAGATAGGCGGGCATGCGTCCGCGCGCCGCGTCGAGCACCATGCGTCCGGTGGGCGTGGGCTTGGCATCGCCGCGGACCGACCGGGGCGGAAGGATTCACGATGACCGCCGGCAATCCCGACTCGACGGTCAGCCGCAAACCTCACGTTCGGCCAGGAACTTCGAGCGCTTGTAAGGGCCGATCATGTCGTCGAGCGTACTGGCGTGGTTTCGTCGGCGGGAGCGTCGTCTTCGCGGTGGCCGAGAACGGCGACGCTGGAGGTATAGACCATGCGCCTGATGCCGGCGGCCAGCGCGGCCAGCATGAGTGCGCGGGTGCCGTCCACGTTCACGCGATACATCGCCGCCGGATCCGGCACGAACAGGCGGTAATCCGCAGCGACGTGCACCAACGCGGTGCAGCCGGCGAGTGCTGCGGGGAAGATGTCGGGCGCGGAGAGGTTGCCGGCGACGATTTCCACGCCCTGCTCGCGCAAGGCGGAGGCGTCCGTTTCCTCGCGGACCAGGGCGCGCAGCGGATAACCCTTGGCGAGCAGGCTGCGGGCCACAGCCGAGCCCACAAAACCCGTCGCCCCGGTGATCAGCGTGCGTCCCGGCATGTCTTTTCCTCCGTTGTCAACGGCGGCTCAGTGTAGCGCAGGCGTTATAATTCAATGTGTTCCGTGCGTATTTCGCACCCGACCTGAATAAAAGAGGTGAATGAATGGAAGTCGTGCTTGCCAAGCCACGCGGATTCTGCGCCGGCGTTGTGCGCGCGATTGACGTGGTCGAGGAAGCCCTGAAGGTTTTCGGCCCGCCGGTGTACGTGCTGCACGAAATCGTCCACAACCAGCACGTGGTGAACGATTTGCGCAACCGGGGTGCCGTCTTTACCGAAGATCTCGGCGAAGTACCCGAGGGTGCCGTGATGATCTTCAGCGCCCACGGCGTTTCCGACCAGCGCGTGCACGACGCCGAGGCCCGCGGCCTGCGCATCATAGACGCCACCTGTCCGCTGGTTGCCAAGGTGCACATGCAGGCGCAGAAATATCATCGCGGCGGCTACGAGCTCATCATCGTCGGTCATCGCGGACATCCCGAGGTGGAAGGCACGAGCGGGCGCGTGCCCGGCCCCGTACATGTGATCTCCGAACCCGAAGAGGTCGCGAGTCTCGAAGTGCGCGATCCGGAAAAGGTCGCCTACGTCACCCAGACCACGCTGTCGGTGGACGACACCCGCGCCGTGATCGAGGCGCTGAAGCGGCGCTTCCCCGCGATTGTCGGCCCCGAGATCCGGGACATCTGCTACGCGACGCAGAACCGCCAGAACGCCGTGCGCGAATTGACCAGCGACACCGACGTGATGATCGTCGTCGGCGCGCGCAACAGCTCCAACTCCAACCGCCTGCGCGAAGTCGGCGAGCATGCCGGCGTGCGTTCCTATCTGGTGCAGGATGCGAGCGAACTCGAAGCCGGATGGTTCGGCGGCGAGGATCGCATCGGCGTGACCGCCGGCGCCTCGACGCCCGAGGCGCTGGTCGCGGAAGTCGTCGAAAAACTGAATTCGCTGGGACACAAGAGTGTGCGCGAGATGCCGGGCCCCGACGAACGGGTCACGTTTCGTCCGCCGCCGGAACTGCGCATCCACCTGGAAGTCGAAACAAAAGCGCAAGGAGGTTGACATGTCCGTACCCGTTCGCCAACAGGCCAAGATCGCAGGCTACATCCTTGGCAAGAAATTCAAGGGTGAGAAGAAATATCCGCTGGTGCTGATGCTGGAGCCTCTGTTCCAGTGCAATCTCGCCTGTCGCCGGCTGCGGCAAAATCGACTACGAGGACGACACCCTGCGCAAGCGTCTTACGGTCGAGGAATGCCTTGCGGCGGTGGACGAATGCGGCGCACCGGTGGTATCCATTCCCGGCGGCGAGCCTCTGATCCACAAGGACATCAAGGCGCATTGTGGACGGCATCATCGCGCGCAAGAAGTTCGTGTATCTGTGCACCAATGCGCTCCTGCTCGAGAAGAAGCTCGATCTTTTCACGCCTTCGATCTATCTCACCTTCTCGGTGCATCTGGACGGTCTGCAGGAGCGGCACGACGAAAGCGTGGATCGCAAAGGCATATTCGATACGGCTGTCCGCGCCATCAAGGCGGCGAAGAAACGCGGCTTTCGCGTCAACATCAACACTACGCTTTTTGCCGGCGAGAATCCCGAGCAGGTCGCGAAGTTCTTCGATTACGCGGCGAAGGAACTCGCGGTGGACGGCATCACCGTTTCGCCCGGTTATAGCTACGAGCACGCGCCGCGTCAGGACGTCTTCATGGGGCGGCGTCAGTCGAAGGAACTCTTCCGCAACATTTTCAAAAACAAAAACGGTGCCGAATGGCCGCTCTCGCACTCGAGTCTCTTTCTCGATTTCATCTGCGGCAATCAGGACTACCAGTGCACGCCGTGGAGCAATCCCACGCGCAACATTTTCGGCTGGCAGAAGCCCTGCTATCTGATGAGCGACGAGGGTTACGCCGATTCGTTCAAGGAATTGATGGAAACCACCTCGTGGGAAAACTACGGCACCGGCCTCAACCCGAAGTGCGACAACTGCATGGCGCATTGCGGCTACGAGGGCACGGCGGCCGAAGACGCCTTCCGCCATCCGCTGAAGGCCCTGCGCGTGAGCCGGCGCGGCCCGAAGATCACGGGTGAGATGGTGGCCGAACGCCCGATCCTCTACGACAGGAAGGCGGGCGGCCTCGCGGGAATTCCGATTGAGGTCAACGCCGGAAACACGCATTAGCCCAGAAGTGAGAGCAGGCGCGACGCGATGATGATCGTGCTCGCAGCCATCGCGCTCGGTCTGTGGCTCGCCCTGCTCCTCGTTCCCTGGCAGCCTTGGCGCTGCCGCGAATGCCTGGAGGCCGAGGGCGCGTCTTCTGCCTCGACGTCCGATCTGACCGTGTTGATTCCGGCGCGCAACGAGGCGCCGGTGATCGGTGAAACGCTGCGGGCGCTTTCCCTCGCCGCACCCGATGCAGCCGTCGTCGTGATCGACGACGAATCGGAGGACGGCACGGCCGCGGTTGTCCTCGCGAGCGGCCTCAAGAATCTCGCGCTGATCACAAGTACGCCGCCGCCCCCCGGTTGGGCGGGCAAGCTCTGGGCGCTCGAGCAGGGGCTCGCGCGGGTGGAGACGACGCGCGTGCTGCTGCTCGATGCCGACATCCGTCTTGCCCCGGGCATGGTCACGGCGCTTGCGCGCAAGGCGGGCGAGGGCTATGCGCTCGTTTCGGTGCTCGCCGAACCCTGTTTTCGCGGGCCTGGGCGAAGCTGCTGCTGCCCGCCTTCGTGTACTTTTTCAAACTGCTTTATCCCTTTGCGTTAGCCAATCGCGCGCGCGGTCCGGTCGCTGCTGCAGCGGGCGGCGTCATGCTCGTCGAGCGCGAGGCGCTCGCCCGCATCAGCGGCTTTGCAGCTTGGCGCGACGCGATCATTGACGATTGCACGCTCGCCCGGCGGATGAAAAATGCGGGCTGTCGCACTTACCTCGGACTCAGCCACGGCGCGCACAGTCTGCGCCGGCAAGGCCTTGGTTCTATCGCCGGGATGGTGGCGCGCAGCGCCTGGGTGCAGCTGCGCGAATCGCCGTTGCTGCTTGCCGCGGCGACAGCGCTGATGCTGCTTGCTTTCTGGATCCCCGTCGCCGCGCTTGTCTGCGACGGCGCCGCGCGCTGGCTGGGACTCGCGGCCTGGGTCGCACTCGCCGCAAGCTACGTGCCGACGTTGCTTTACTATCGCTTGAATCCCCTGCCCGCGATCCTGCTTCCGGTGATTGCGGCCTGGTATCTCGCCATAACCTGGTATTCGGCGCTGCGTGCGCTCACGGGAATCCGTTCGAGCTGGAAGGGCCGACGCTATCGTCGCGAGCGGCGCGCATGACATTTTCCTGGTTGCCCGACAGCGACTTCGACCCGCACCCGCGGTTGACCTGGTTCACCGAGTGCTGTTTCGATTGGACAGTGCACGTGCTCTATCGCAAGGAAGTCATCGTGCCGCCCGGCTATCGTCTCGATCCGGGTACGCTCGTCGTTTCCAATCATCAACGCGACGCGGACATTCCGGTGCTTACCACCGTGTTGTGCCGACGCGAGGGTCTGTATCTGCGCTGGCCGATGCCGTTCTATGCCAGCCGCGAGGGTCTGCTTCGCCGCGGCTTTCTTGCCGAGCACATGTCTCACTGGCCGCGCCCGCTGCGTGCCTTGCTGGGGACGATTTCGATCGCCTGGTTTTTCCGCATCATACGCGTCGAGCCGCTGCGCAGGGTGCCCGAATACACGCTCAACGAAGCCTTCGCCGATCTCAATCTTCACAGCGGCAGCGCGCGCGCGGCGGCGCTGAACACCCGTGGCCGGCGCGAGACGGCAGCGCAGCAATCAAGGGGTCACGGCGCCCGCGACGTGTATACCCGTTTCTGGGGCTTGCGTCGCCTGAACGCCGAGGCACGCAAAGCGCTCGCTCCCGGGTTTCGCGCGACCATCGCCGCACAACTCACCGGCTTCGCCGAACATCTCGATGCCGGGCGCGTGGTCTATTTCGCGCCCGAGGGCACCATTTCGCGCAACGGCCGCTTCGGAAGAATCCGCGCCGGCGTCTGGCTGCTCACGCGGCTTGCCGTCACGCCGCCACCGATCCTGCCAACGGCGCTCAGTTACGATCCGCTCGGGCCGGGGCGGCTGCGGATCATCGTGCGCGTGGGCACTCCGCTGCGCGAGTACGATAGGACCGATCGGGGCCGTTTCGATGCCGCGTTGAAGAAGGAGATAAGGACGCTTTATCCCGTGAATGCAAGTCATCTCGTCAGCCGTTTTCTCGTCGCCGGTCCGGAGACATTTACGGCGGAGGATTTTGCGCAGTGGTTCGCGCGCGCCCTTGCGGCCGTCACGGACGGCGGATTCACGACCGATCCCCTGCTTTCCCGCAGTGCCCCCGCGGCGCTCGCCGGCGAACGTCTCGCCTGGCTGGCGAGGAAGGGACTCATCGAGCGCGACGGCAAGGCCTGGCGCAAGCGCCGGGTGCATGACGCCGTGCCGGGCTGGCGCCGGCCCGCCGACATCGTGCGCTACTTCGACAATGCGCTCGCGGATCTCACGGGCGCGCTCGCGCCGACGCTTGCCGACAAGCTCACGCCATGAGGCTGCGCCGCGCGCTGCATTTGCTTCTGCGACCAAAACTCCTGCTGTCGGTGCTGCTTGCGGCGGCGCTGCTCACCGTGGCCTTCAAACTCGGCGATCTCGACAGCGTGCTGGCTCGTGTGCAGGCCATCCCGCTCTGGGTCATGGCGCTTGCGCTTGCCGCGGCCATTGTTTATCTCGCACTCAAGTGCTGGCAGTTTCGCCACCTGCTCGCCAACCTCGAACTGCACCCGGACTGGCGGCGTCTCGTGCTTGCGTTCAGCGTGGGCGAACTTGCGGTGACGCTTCCATTCGGCATCTTCGCGCAGAACTGGGTGCTGTCGGCGACCGGCAAGGCGCACTTCGGGCGCAGTTCCGCCGCGACCGTCATCATGATACTCACCGAATCGCTGGTGGTTTTGCTTTTCCTTGCCGTCGTCGGCATTCCGGGCTGGCCGGAGTTGCGGCCCCTTGCCCTCGTTTTTGCGGTGGGATTGGTGGTTGTCGTATTCGGCGCACTGCGTTTCGGACACGTCGCCCGGCGCATCGGGAACAAGGTAAAGCAACCCGTTTTGCGGCGGATGTTCTCGGAGTTTATTGATCTTCTCCATGGCCTCGAAAAATTGTCGAGTCTGCGGCTGCTTGCGCTCAATGTGCTGATCGCCGCGGCATATCTGGGTGCGCTCGCATTCGCGTTCATGGTCGTGGGCCGCGGCGTCGGTGTGCACCACTTGAGCTATCTCACGGCGGCCTCGATCTACGCCTTTTCACTCGCGGTGGTCCTGCTTTGCGGCGGACTTTTCAGCCAGATCGGCACGGTGGAGGTGCTCGGGATGGGCGCCGCGCAGGCCTGGGGCATCGGCCTTACCGACGGGCTCGCACTCATGCTCGGCTTCCGCCTGGTGTGGACCGGCGCCATGTGGCTGGTGAACCTGCCGCTGGTGTTTTTTCTGTGGCGCTCGCCCGGGCATCACCCCGAGCCGGTTGCGGCCTCCTCAGTCCAGCGCCTGGAGGAAGCGGCCGACTGACTCGGCAGCGGAGAGGCGCGGCAGCCCGGCAGCCTGTTCGGCGCGCACAAGATCGCGAGGGATGTCGAGCTTGCCTTGCGTCGTACTCCAGACATGGCCCTTCCCGCAATGGAAGCGCGCGAGATATTCCTGTTCGCTTTGTCCGGGTGTGGGCACGAACAGTGCCCGTTTGCCGAGCGTCGCAAGTTCCATCAACGTGGTGTAGCCGGAGCGCGTGATGATTACGCGCGCGCGGTTGAGCATTTCCGCCTGCTGCGCCCGATCCAGATAGCCGTACACCTTCGCGCCGGCGATTTGCCGTTCTTCGCCGGCAAGTTCGGGGCGGCCGAGCGTCACCACGATGCGCCCGCTTAGTTCCGGCAGCGCCGCGAGCACGCGCTTCTCGAACAGGCTGCGTTGCGGTTCAATGCCCGAGACGGAGAAGAAGTAATCAATGTCTTCGCCCAGTTCGGGGCGGACGACATCGGCAAGCGGGCCGATGTAAACCAGTCGCCCCTCGCCCCAGTCGAGCGCGGGGTAGTGACCGAGATCGCCCGCGAGTCCGCCGTTTTCCTCGGCGTCGGGTATGAGCACTTTCACGTAGTTCTTGAGCAGGCCGCGCTGACCCCATTCCACCAGGCGTTCCATCCACCGCAGACGTCCCGGAATGATCTGGCGCAGGGAATGAAAGATGCAATAGCTCGGCACCGCGCGCGACCACACGCCGAAGCGGCTGTCGGAGATCACCAGATCGAAGCCGCGTTCGTGCACCAGCCGTTCGACCAGCCGATGCTCCAGCTTGAAGTGTATCCACACCCAGGGCATGGAGAGACTCATGCGCAGGTAGAACATCGCCGGCCAGCGGCTGAAGGGTTTGGGGATGTCGCGATACGGATAGAACGCGCAGGCGTCGCCGAGCTCGTTTTTCAGCAGTTGCATGCCCGGGCTCGGCTGCATCAGCACGGTCACCGAATCGCCGCGCTCGATGAGCGCACGGATCGGCACGAGACTGCGTGCCGCGTGGCCCAGTCCCCAGTCGTGCACCGCAAACAGGATTCGTCGCGCCAAGAGAGTCATTTGCAAAAGTCTTTCGTATCCTAACAGTAGAACCTATCTCATAATCCCGCACGAGCTGCGTTGTGGTCCGGCGTTGTGCCATCAAGGCGCAAGCCGCAGCGCGTGGTTGTTCCACGGGCAAGGCTTGCAACGCCGAGGGTGCGGCGCCGGGCCGCAACCCGCAGGGACGGGGCGGATGGTGCCCGCGGCTTTGTCGCTTGTCGCTTATTGGGAGCGACCCAACCGCGCTCCTCGCTTCGCGCCGCCGACGCCATCCGCCGCCGCCGTCGCGGTCGCGCGGGATTAAGAGATAGGTTCTGGTCTGCTAGACTTCGACAGACTCCTCAACGGGCATCAGCCTACTGCGACAGGGAGAAGCGCGCGTGAAGACACAAGCACATACCGCCGCCATGCCGGTCGGCGAACTGACTATCCGCGGCCTCATCATCGGCATTATCATCACCGTGGTATTCACGGCGGCGAATGTCTATTTCGGCCTCAAGGCGGGGCTCACTTTCTCCACCTCGATTCCGGCCGCGGTGATCTCGATGGCGGTTCTGCGCTGGTTCCGCAACTCGACGGTGCAGGAGAACAACATCGTGCAAACGGTCGCCTCGGCGGCCGGCACGCTGTCGGCGATCATTTTCGTGCTGCCCGGCCTGATCATCGTCGGCTGGTGGACCGGCTTTCCGTTCTGGATTTCGTTTGCCATCTGCGCCACTGGCGGCATCCTCGGCGTGATGTACACCATCCCGCTGCGCCGCGCGCTCGTTACCGATTCCGACCTGCCGTATCCCGAAGGCGTAGCCTGCGCGGAAGTGCTCAACGTCGGTTCGGGCCGCGAGAAGGATGAGGATCTTGAGACCGTCGAAACGAGCGGCGCGGGGCTCAAGGCCGTCGTCATCGGCAGCGTCGTCTCCGCAATCTTCTACATCATCGTGCAGACGAAGGTTTTCGCCAGCGATGTCGCGCAGTATTTTCACTTCGGCGGCCACAAGGGTGCGGCCAGCGGCTTCGACTTCAGCCTGTCGTTCGCCCTGTTCGCCATCGGCCATCTGGTCGGGCTCTGGGTCGGGCTTGCCATGCTGCTCGGCGCGGTCATCGGCTGGGGCTGGGGGGTGCCGCATTTCACGGCGCTGCATCCGGCGGCGGGTACCGCCGCGGCGATTGCACAGGGCGGATGGAGCCACTACGTGCGGTTTATCGGCGCCGGCGCCATCGGCGTCGCCGCCATCTGGACCCTGGGGACGCTCATCAAGCCCGTGATCGGCGGACTCGCCGGTGCCATGGCGGCCGCGCGCGTGCGCAAGGCGGGACAGGCGCACACGCTGCCGCGCGTCGAACACGACATCAATATTGGCACGGTCGGACTGATTTCGCTCGTCTGCCTGGTTCCCGTCGCCTGGCTCTTCTGGCATTTCAGCATGACGAGCGGCCTGGGATCCCATGTCTGGCTGCTGACCATCGGCGGGGTGGTGTTTGTCGTCATCATGGGCTTTCTGGTCTCCACGGTGTGCGGCTACATGGCGGGGCTCATCGGATCCTCCAACAGTCCGCTCTCGGGCATCGGCATCCTCGTCGTGGTCGTCGCCGCGCTGCTTCTGGTGCTGGGCGTGAGGGCGCTGTTGCCGCACGACGCGGGCAAGGCGCTGGTGGCATTCGCGCTGTTCGTCACTTCGGTGGTATTCGCCGTGGCCTCCATCGCCAACAACAACCTGCAGGATCTGAAGACCGGCCAACTGGTGGATGCGACGCCATCCAAGCAGCAGTGGGCGCTCGTGATCGGCGTGATCGCGGGCGCGCTCATCATTCCGCCGGTGCTGAATCTCCTCAGCCACACCTACGGATTCCTGGGCGCGCCGGGCGTGGATCCGGCGCATGCGCTGCCGGCGCCGCAGGCCGGACTGATCTCGGCGCTCGCGCAGGGCGTGATCCAGAACAACATCGATTGGGGGCTGATCGCCATCGGTGCGGCGATCGGTGCCGCGAGTATCGTGCTGGATGAAATCCTTCGGCGCACCACCAAATTCGTGCGGCTGCCCCCGCTCGCGATCGGGCTCGGCATTTATCTTCCCACCTCGACCACGCTGATGGTGGTGGTGGGTGCCGTCGTCGGCTGGTGGTTCAACCGTCGCGCCGATCATGCAAAAAAGCCGGAAGCGACCAAGCAACTCGGCGTGCTGCTCGCCTCGGGACTCATCGTTGGCGAAAGCCTGCTCGGCGTAGTGTTCGCGGCAGTGGTCGCGTTCTCCGGCAAGAACTCGCCGATTGCGCTCGTCGGCGGCGGCTTCGGCACCGCCTCGATCTGGATCGGCGGCATCGTTTTTGCGGTGACGGTAGCCCTGCTCTACCGCTGGATAGCGCGTCTCGCCCGCGACTGAACATGAAATTCTTTACGGCTTTGGTGCTGTTGGGGTTGGTAATCGCTGCCGGCTGCACATCGCCACAAGCGGTACACGAAAACAAACCGGATGAAAGCAAGGTTCAGGCGCGGCGGCAAATGTTATTCGGTTGGTGGGTGGAGCGAGAAGCGATCTTGGGCGGTGGTTCGCGGACGGAAATAGAATTGTTTTGTCCGGACGGAAAATTTTTCTTCGATTTCCGCAACAAGAGCGTGCAAGACCCCCCCATTCCTTCTGAGGATCAAGCAGAAGGTGACTGGGGAATTTCAGGCCCTGTTTACTTCACTATTACACGTTTTCTTTACTACGACGGGCAGTTGCGAAAGAACGACATGACCCAAGGGTATTACTACGATACCTACCGAATACTCGAATTGAACTATGAGAAATTCGTATATCGTGAATACGGGATCGGTGACCGATTTGTCGCTCGACGGCTTATGCCGGATCAACTGGAAAGTCTGCGCAACAAGAAGGGTGCGTTGCCTTTGCCGCAGGGTTGCGGAAGCGATAGTACAGAGTAGGGGGCTGCATAAGACGCGCAGCACGTTGCCAACATCCAAATTTGGGCGAAAGCGAGCTTGCTTGTAATTTGTTCACAATTAGGTTGACGATTGGACGGCAAGCTACTGAGGCTGGCGCGCAGTCATGCGTAAAGCCCTTTATGAGGGCGGAAAAGCGGCGGGAAGGCGCGATGGTTGCCCACAAAGCAGAAATGTGATGTAATGATGCGCAAGCATCAACGCATCAATCGCCATGAGAACTACACTGTCCCTTGAAGACGACGCGCTGGAAGCGGCACGCAAGCTTGCGGCAGCGCGCAATCAGCCGCTCGGCCGGGTAGTATCTGAGCTGATGCGCCACGGACTTTCGGCGCGCACGGCCTATTCCCCCAAGGAAGATGGCTTTCCCATTTTCAACGTAGCGGAGGATAGCCCGCCGATCACGCTGGAAGACGTCCAGCGCGACGAGGATGAACTGGCTTGAACGGCTATCTGCTGGACGTCAACGTGCTGATTGCGCTGACCTGGCCGACGCATGTTCACCACGTCGCGGCGCGGCGCTGGTTCGATCGCAGCTCGGCTTCCGGCTGGGCGACCTGCCCGATTACCCAGCTCGGTTTCGTGCGGGTGTCGTCGAATCCGAAAATCATCCGCGATGCCGTGGTGCCGCGCGAGGCGGTGGCAATGCTGGAGCGGCTCTTCCAGTTGCCGGGGCATCGTTTCTGGCCGGATGAAATTACCGTAGCGTCGGCTGGGCCTTTCGCCTCGCTGGCGTTCGTGGGGCACCGGCAGACGACTGATGCTTATCTGCTCGCGCTGGCGCAACAACATGGCGGCAAGCTGGCCACACTCGATAAAGGCGTCGCCGAACTTATCGCCGAGCGCGGCGAACGCCCCCGCTGGGTCGAGTGGATTCCGGCTGCGTCCGAATAACTCGAAATCGGCGACAATGCGCGCGCCATTTCAGCGCATGCAAGCAGGATCGAAGGTGTCTCGAACTCCAGAACCCGCAAACGATCCGAATCAGGCCTCGGACGAAGCGCCGGCGCTTGACCGCCTGAAGTTCATCGCCGCCTTCGCGGTGGTGTACCTCGTCTGGGGTTCCACCTATCTGTTCATTCGCATCGGCGTTGCCGACATCGCCCCGTCGGTGCTTGCCGGGCTGCGCTTCGTCGCCGCCGGCATCGCGCTGGCCGCGATCGGTTTCGCGCGCGGCGGTGCGCTGCCGCGCGGACGCGACTGGCGGACGCTTGCGGTGCTCGCAATCGGTCTCGTCGTCATCGGCAATGGCGTCGTCACCTGGGCCGAGCAATGGGTGCCTTCCGGCGAGGCGGCCTTCATCGTCGCGGGTTCGGCGCTGTTCATGGCCGTGTTCGGCACCTTTGGCCCGCGCGGCGAACGCCTCGGTCTGATTACCATCATCGGCCTTGCGCTCGGCTTCACCGGCACGGCGCTGATGCTTCTCCCGCGCATCGCCGGAGTTCACGGTCCGCTCTTCCCGGCGCTCGCGCTGGTCGGCTCCAGCTGCGCATGGGCGGCGGCGGCCATGTACGCGCGCGCCGTTGGCGTACGCACCTCGCCGCTCGTCTTCTCCGGCCTGCAGATGTTCGCGGGCGGTTTTGTGCTGCTCATGATCGCGCTCGCGACCGGCGGTTTTGCGCATACGCACTGGAGTCCGCGCGGCATCGGTGCGCTTGCCTATCTCACCGTATTCGGTTCGGCCGTTTCTTACACGGTTTATAACTGGCTGATCCACCGCGCGCGCCCCGCGCAGCTCGGCACCACCGCCTACGTCAACCCGGCCGTCGCCCTCATGCTCGGCTGGTCCGTACTCGGAGAGGTGCTTCCGCCGGCCGCCTTTGCCGGCGTTGGCGTCATGCTCCTCGGCGTAATTCTCGTCAACCTGCGCCATCGCCGCCTGCCGCCGCGCCCGCTGATCAAACCCGGCACCGGCGCCTGATCGCAGTCCGCGATCTGAATCGGCACGTTGACAGTGTTAGGATTCTGTGAGGCGCAGCCCGGAAAAACAATGGCGACGACTTTATTTGTGCCCCGCGAACGGGTCGGCGACGAGCGAAGAGTGGCGCTTGCGCCCGCGCTGGTCGCGAAGTACCTGGAGCTGGGTCTGCGGGTGACGATCGAGACCGATGCCGGCAAGGCGGCGGGCTTTCCCGATGCGGCCTACGAGGGCGCGGAATTCGGTTCCGAGTCGCTGCTCGGCGAGGCCGACGTGGTACTCACGGTGCGCGGACTCGCGCCCGATGCGATCGCGCGGCTCAAGCGCGGTGCCGCGGTAGTCGGGCTGCTTGCCGCGCACGAGGAATCCTTTCCGGCCGATGCCTACGCCGCGGCCGGCGCACTCGCGTTTGCGCTGGAGAAACTGCCGCGCATCAGCCGCGCACAGACGATGGATGCGCTTTCCTCGCAGGCGGCGGCGGCGGGTTACCGCGCCGTGCTGCTTGCAGCGCTCGAACTGCCGCGCTTCTTTCCGATGCTGACGACCGCCGCGGGCACCGTGCGCCCGGCGCGGGTGCTGGTGATCGGTGCGGGCGTTGCAGGGCTTCAGGCGATTGCGACGGCGCGCCGCCTGGGCGCGATCGTCGAGGGCTACGACGTGCGCGCCGCCGCGCGCGAGCAGGTCGAATCGCTGGGCGCGCGCTTCGTGGACACAGGCGTCGGCGCCGAGGGCGAAGGCGGCTACGCGCGCGAGTTGAGCGAGGATGAAAAGCGCCGGCAGGCGGAGAAACTCGCCGAGCACATTGCGCGCGCGAACGTTGTCATCACCACGGCGGCGGTGCCCGGCCGGCCCGCGCCGAAGATTCTGTCCACGGCGATGGTCGAAGGCATGGAAGCAGGGTCGGTGATCGTGGATCTCGCTGCCGTTAGCGGCGGCAACTGTGAACTGACCCGGGCCGATAAAACGGTCCTGCACAAAGGCGTCGCAATTCTCGGGCCGACCAATCCTGCCGCCGGACTCGCCGCGCACGCAAGCGAAATGTATGCGCGCAACTGCTGCAACTTCGTCACGCCCTGGTTCGCCGAGAAGGGCGTGCTCGCCATTCCCGCCGACGACGAAATCTACCGCGCAACGCTCGTCGCAGGCACACTGCCCGAAACGGACGCGGACCGACACGAACAGGAGGCGTCATGATCTACGGCTTCATCGCGCTCTATATTTTCATGCTCGCGGCCTTCGTTGGCTACGAAGTCATCTCGCGCGTGCCGAGCATTCTGCACACGCCGCTGATGTCGGGCTCAAACTTTATTCACGGCGTGGTGCTCGTCGGCGCGATCATCGCGCTCGGCACGGCGCATGGACCGCTCGGACGCATCATCGGCTTCATCGCCGTGGTGCTTGCGGTGGCGAACGCGGTCGGTGGCTGGGTCACGACCGAACGCATGCTCGCCATGTTCAAAACCAGCAAGGAAGAGCCGCGCAAATGAGTACTGTAATGTGGATTATCCAGGTGGCGTACTTCATTGCCGCGATCCTCTTCATCGTCGGCTTGAAGGGTATGAGTTCACCCAAACGCGCGCGGCGCGGATTCATTACCGCGGGCGTCGGCATGGCGATCGCAGTCGTAGTCACCTTCTTCCTGCCCGGCGTGGGCGGCGCAACCAATATCATTCTCATTCTCATTGCGCTCGGCCTCGGCGGTTCGGTTTCCTGGATCGCCGGCAAACGGGTTCCGCTTACGGCCATGCCGCAGATGGTTGCGCTCTACAACGGCATGGGCGGCGGCGCGGCTGCTGCGATCGCCGCTCACGCGCTCACCACCGGCAGGCATGGTACGAGCGAAGTGGTGCTCGCCGTGGTTGGCGCGCTGATCGGCGCAATATCCTTTTCCGGCAGTTTGCTCGCCTTCGCCAAACTTCAGGGCTGGATGCGCGCGTGGCGCTTTCCCGCGCAGAACGCGGCGAATGCAATTGCACTCGTCGCCCTGGTGCTCTTCGCCGCGCTTGCCATCATTTACGGCAACGCCGCCGTGCTCGTGGTGTTCTTCCTTGTTGCCGTCGCATTCGGCGTGCTCGTGACCGCCCCGGTCGGCGGCGCGGACATGCCGGTGATGATTTCTCTCTATAACGCGATGACGGGGCTTGCCGTCGCCTTCGAGGGCTATGTGTTCGGCAATCCCGCGATGATCATTGCGGGCATGATCGTCGGCGCCGCGGGTTCGCTGCTGACCTACCTCATGGCGAAGGGCATGAATCGCTCGCTCGCGAACGTACTTTTTTCCGGCTTCGGAGAGACGGCGACCGGCGAGGCGATCGAAGGCGAACTCAAGTCGATCGAGGCGAACGACGCGGCGGCGATGATGGCCTATGCCGGACACGTAATCATCGCGCCCGGCTACGGCATGGCGGTTGCGCAGGCGCAGCACAAGCTGTGGGAATTCGTGAAACTCCTGCGCGAAAAGGGCGTGAAGGTTTCCTTCGCGATCCATCCCGTCGCCGGGCGCATGCCGGGGCACATGAACGTGCTGCTCGCGGAAGCCGGCGTGCCCTACGATCTCATCCACGATCTCGATGAGATCAACGAGGAATTCGCCAACGCCGACGTCGCGCTGGTGATCGGCGCGAACGACGTCGTGAACCCGGCGGCGCGCGCGGACAAGTCTTCTCCGATCTACGGCATGCCGATCCTGAACGCGGATCGCGCCCAGAATGTCATCGTCTGCAAGCGCGGACAGGGTCGCGGCTTTTCGGGCGTGGAGAACGCACTCTTTTTCGGCGACAACACACGCATGCTCTACGGCGACGCGCAGGAGACGATGGCCAGACTGATCCAGGCCGCAAAAAGCTACTGAGCCCTATTCGAGCAGCCGTAGAAGCGAGTTTGCTCGCGATTTCAAAATCTTATCCCCTCTCCCTTGACGGGAGAGGGCAAGGGTGGGGGTGAAAAACAATTCTCGCCGCTTGGCGGCGCTCCTACATAATGGTCGCCTCTTCGTTGACCGTCGAGCATGACTGAAGCCGTCATCAAGGTAGCCGTCCCGGCGCCCTTCGCCGCGGCGCTCGATTATCTGCCGCCCGCCGGTGTCGAGGCGTCAGCGGTACCGGTCGGCGTGCGGGTGCGGGTGCCCCTCGGGCAGCGCAAGATCATCGGTGTGGTGATCGGTCATGCCAAAGGTTCTCGACTCTCCGATGCGCGCCTGCGCCGCGTCGCCGAAGTGCTCGACGGCGAACCGCTGGTCCCGGCGGAACTCCTCGAACTCGTCGCCTTTGCCGCGCGCTACTACCACTACCCGCCGGGCGAAGCGCTCGCCGCCGTGCTGCCGACGCCGCTGCGCCAGGGCAAACCCGCGCGCTTGCCGACGCCTGTGCGTTACCGGCTTGCGGCAGACGTCGAATTCAAGTCGCGCACCGAAGGCCAGGCGGCGCTCGTTGAAAGTCTGCGCGAAGCGGGCGAAACCGGGCTTGCGTTGGAATCTCTGTCGCCTGCGGATCGCGCCCGTGTCCGTCGCCTCGCCGCGCAAGGCGTGGCGGAGCCTGCACCCGCGCGCGAGACCACGGCCCGGCCCGCGGCGTTCACACTCAATCCCGAGCAACATGCGGCGGCCGCAAGCGTTGTCGAAGCGCTGACAGACTATGCGCCGTTTCTGCTCGAAGGCGTCACCGGCAGCGGCAAGACGGAGGTCTATCTCGAAGTCATCCGCGAAGTGCTGGCGCGCGGCCGCCAGGCCTTGGTGATGGTGCCCGAGATCGCGCTCACGCCGCAGCTCATCACGCGCTTTGAGGCCGCGCTCGGCATCGCCGTCGCCGTCTATCACTCGGGGCTCGCCCAGGGCGAACGGCTGCGGGTATGGCTCGAAGCGCGCGCGGGCACGGCGCCGGTAATAATCGGCACGCGCTCGGCGCTGTTTCTGCCGCTCGCCGAGCCGGGCCTGATCGTGGTGGACGAAGAACACGACGGCTCGCTCAAGCAGCAGGACGGCTTCCGCTATCACGCGCGCGATCTCGCCGTGTACCGTGCGCGCGCACTCGGCATTCCGGTGATCCTCGGCTCGGCGACGCCCTCGCTCGAATCGCTCGCGAACGTGAACGCCGGACGCTACAAACGACTTGTACTTTCCGAGCGCGCGGGCAACGCGAATCCGCCCACAGTAAAAAGAGTGGACGTGCGCGGGCAGCGCATGGAGGCGGGACTTTCCAACGCGCTGCTCGACGCCATCGGGCGCCACCTCGCCGCCGGCGATCAGGTGCTCGTGTTTCTCAACCGCCGCGGCTTCGCGCCGGTCGTGCTCTGCAACGCCTGCGGCGAACCGCTTTCCTGCAAACGGTGCAGCGCGCGGCTTACCTGGCACCGCGAGCGCGATCGCCTGCTCTGCCACCACTGCGGTGCGGAGCGCCCGTTGCCCGATGTCTGTCCCGAATGCGGTGCGGCCGAACTCGTTGCGCTCGGCAAGGGCACCGAGCGCCTGGAACTCGTGCTTGCCGAACGTTTCCCCGATGTGGCGATTGTGCGTGTGGACCGCGACGCGACGCGTCGCCGCGGTCGGCTCGCCGAGTTGATGCGCGATGCTGCAAGCGGCGCTGCGCGCATTCTCGTCGGCACCCAGATGCTTGCCAAGGGCCACGACTTCCAGGCGTTGACGCTCGCCGCGATCGTGGATGCGGACCAGGGGCTCTACGGCGTGGACTTCCGCGCGCCCGAACGCATGGCGCAACTCATCACGCAGGTCGCGGGACGCGCCGGGCGCGGCGCGCGTCCGGGCGAAGTGCTGATCCAGACGCGCCATCCCGATCATCCGCTGCTCATCGAGTTGTTGCAGCACGGCTACGCGGGCTTTGCCAAACGCGCACTCGCCGAACGCGAGGCGGCGGGCCTGCCGCCCTACGGCGCACTTGCGCTCATCCGTGCCGAGGCGACACAAGAAACGCCGCCGCGCGATTTTCTTGCCGAAGCGGCCAAACTATTCAAAGGCGCACGCGGACTGCACGTACTCGGCCCCGCGCCCGCACCGATGCTACGCCGCGCCGGACGCTACCGCTACCAGTTATTGCTCGAAGCGAGAGAACGTACAGTGTTGCAGGAAGCACTCACGCGCCGCTACCCGAAAGTGCTCGAACTCCCCGCCGCCCGCCGCGTACGCATCGCCCTCGACGTGGAATCCCGTCGACCTCGGGTGACAGTAAGTGGCTCCATAGGAAATCTTATTGAATTGATTAATGAACAAAGGTCTGAGCTAATCCAACCGGCACGGATTGAATGCAAAGTAATTTAACTGGGTGGCTCTAGGTTCTAATGCAGCACTCTAGACTCCCTAACGAAGAGGAGTTGCATGACAGCGAGCTATCAACGATTAACCTTCTTGCGACAAAGAAATGACAAAAAATCAAGGGGGCTGTGGATGATGCGTCATGGATATTGATTCAACTTCCACAGGAGGCGGGATAACTCCAGCCATTACAAAGCACAGAACGCCCCCGGATATTCGAAAATTTGATATTTGCGGTAGTAGTAAACGCCCGCTCCCATAGGAAGAGCGGGCGTCTTGCTAGGGTTTGGCTGGGCGGCCGGTTTGTCAGCAGCCGATGGCGGGTGCGGGGGCGACCGGGGCAGGTTGGACTGTTTGATCAGGGCATTAAGCTCCGCAATGTCCCGCGAGATGACATGGTCGAGGGCCTGCAACTGGGCATCGGTCTGGGCCGAAAGTTGCTGCCAGGCCGCGCGCTCGGACTGCGTCGGGGCTGACTCGTCGTCGAATTCCGTTCCCAGGATGAGGAGTTTGCTCCACAGCCGGTTGGATTGGAAGCGCTTCTTGCCCCGGCCGGCACACGTTGAAGACGCCAAGCCGGCAGCCACTCCGTTATCCTAGAAGCCCTCCCGATCGCCCGGTTGCAGCATGGGTGGCGATGTTGGGCGTCCTTCTCCGGAAGCGCCGTCGAAGTCGGCATGCATAGACGTTTCTGTCGAGTCGACAAGCTCGGGCAGCAGCAATGGTCATCTCGCACAACGGGATCAATTGATGGTTCTTGTCGGTGGCGCAGGCGCAGAAGGTCTCATAAGACTCGGCAGACGCATGGCTGGCCGGAGCGATGGAAGCTGGACCGTCGCGCATGTCGCTGCACTGGGAATCGAGGGCATTGCAGGACAAAAATGGCTTCAGGCTGCGCTGCAACTGGCCGAGCAGCTTGGCGCCGAGGTCGTTTCTCTCACCGGGCATGATCTCGTTGCCGAGATCCTTGCCTACGCTGAGAGTCACGGCGTCACACAGATAGTCCTTGGGCGTTCGCGGCGCTCCTGGCGATGGCTCATGCTTCGTCCGTCTCTAGCCGTGGCTCTTTTGCGACGGGCCGGAAGTCTGAGCCTTGCGATCACGGTGGTGACGTCCACGCCTGAAGGCCGCGATAAGACGGCAGTCGATTGGCATTGGCAACAGCCGGTACTGGAGGGCTATTTTTTCGGGATACTGGCGACTGCGGTAGCCACGGGACTCAGCTGGTTGCTGGCTCATTCGCTAAGCACACCCAATTTGAGCCTCGTCTTCTTGCTGGGAGTGCTGGTCGTTGCTGTGCGCTACGGGCGCGGAGCGGCTTTGGCCACGGCTATCCTGAGTTTCCTGACCTTCAATTTCCTTTTTACCGAACCGCTTTATACGTTTCGCGTGGCGAGCCGGGAAGATGTTTTCACGATTACTTTTTTTCTTCTCGTCGCTTTATTGGTAGGGCAGCTCGGAGGACGCCTTCGCCGACAGATGCAGCTTATTCGCGACAACGGCCGTGTCAATTCCCTTCTATACGAGTTCAGTAAGCGACTTAATGCGTCTGCCGGTCAGGGCGACATCGTTCGCAAACTTCCGGAATACCTTAAAGACGCCCTGAAGACGGATGCCGTCATCCTTTTGGAATCCGGAGGAATGCTGGAAAATGGCAACGAGAGCAGCGCGGGCTTTGCCCTGACGGCGGAGGATCGTGCGGCTGCGATGTGGGCGTTTGAGCATGTCGAGTCTGCTGGATGCGGAACGAAGGCGTCGCCTGACAGCGATTGGTATTTCATGCCCATGCGCAGTGGCGGCCGCAGTCTGGGAGTCATCGGACTGGGAGTGGGCGATGCCGGGAAACGCCTGTCAGGGATGAATCGCAGAGTCGCCTGCGCGCTGCGTGATCAGGCGTCCGTCGCGCTCGAAAAGGAACGTCTGTCGGCCGAGATCGCGCAAACGAAACTGACGGCGGAAACCGAGCGGTTGCGCGCGGCGCTGCTCTCATCCGTTTCACACGACCTGCGCACGCCGCTGGTTTCTATCATCGGTGCTGCCAGTTCCCTGCTTGAAATGGGACCGCGTCTCGACGAAAAAGCGTCGCGCGAACTGCTCAAGGGGCTCCTCGGCGAGGCCGAGCGGCTCAACCGCTTTGTGCAGAACCTGCTCGACATGACGCGGCTCGGCTACGGCGCGATCACGCCGAATTTCGGATGGCACGACTTGCACGACATCGTCGGCGAAGCCTCGCGGAGGCTGCGCACCGCGCTCGCGGGGTTAGTCATCGACCTGCGTGCGCCCGAGGACTGCATGATCCACACCGATGCGGTCCTCATGGAACAGATACTGGTGAACCTTTTGGACAACGCCGCGAAATACGCACCGCCGGGATCAACGCTTCTTATCGCCGCGACTATGCAGACCCCGCACCGTTTGCGCATGGCGGTCGAGGACAAGGGTCCGGGGGTTCCGCCAGCGGAGCGGGAACGGGTTTTCGACATGTTTTACCGGGTGGACAAGGGCGACCGTCAAATCGCCGGAACGGGACTCGGGTTGGCCATCTGTCGGGTATCTGGTCAAGGTATTGGACGGCAGTATTACTTTGGGAAGCGGCGCGGGCGGACGCGGTGCGCGGTTCGAGATGGAATTCCCTCAGCCGCCGAGACCGGAGACGGCACGGAGATGAGTATCGATCATGCGAAGATTCTGATCGTTGACGACGAGGCTCCGATCCGCAAGTTTCTGCGCATCAGTCTGACGGCCGCGGGTCATCATGTCATCGAGGCGGCGAGCGCGGCGGCTGCGCTTCAGTCTCTGGAGAGAGACAGTCTGGATCTGGTACTCCTCGACCTGGGACTGCCGGACGCGGACGGTCAAGACGTGATTCTGGCGATACGGGCGCGAAGCCAGGTTCCCATTATCGTTCTCTCGGTGCGCGGCAGCGAAACCGAAAAAATAAAAGCGCTTGACGCAGGGGCGAATGACTTCGTCGCGAAGCCGTTCGCGGTCGGAGAGCTGCTGGCCCGAATCCGTGCGGCTCTGCGTTCGGGAGGTGAGGCGCCGTGGACCACGGGCCCGATTGAGATTGGTGGCCTGGTCGTCGATCCGGAGCAGCATAGGGTCGTCGTCGATGGAGAAATCGTAAAGCTCACGCCCAGGGAATTCGCACTGCTCGCACTGCTTGTGCGCCATGTCGGCAAGGTCCTGACGCACAAGACGCTATTGCGCGAAGTCTGGGGTCCAGCACACCTTGAAGATACCCATTATCTTCGGATCTACGTTCGCCAACTCCGGCAGAAGCTGGGAGACGATCCGGTCAATCCCCGCTTTATCGCCAACGAGCCCGGAGTCGGTTACCGGTTGCTTGGCGGCCTGACACTTAAGCCATAACCTTTTCAAGGTTCGTCGTTGCGATTCCGCTACCGTGACGCGTCGGCTCGGGTCTTTACGGAAAATTTACGCCCGGGTCCTGTTTCCACATAGCAATTTTACGCAAGCTGCCTCTAATCTCTGCTCCCAACTGGCACAACCGGACGAAGGAAGATCAACGGCCGGACGGTGCAGATCTGTGGTTTTGCAGCTGCGCCTCAAGGTTATCCAACGGCTGAACTACTTCGTGCGAAGAGCAGGCGATACATGCGGTTTCCAAATCCCTTCAAGAGACGCCGTGGCTTCGGTGCAGAAAATCTGCGCGTTGCGGAGCGGAGGCGGCTGGCCTATCTCTCCTTTCTGACGCTGGGCGTGGTCTTCGGCGACATCGGGACGAGTCCGCTGTATGCAGTATCGCTTTCCCTGGCGCCCCTGGGACATCCACCGACACCTTCGGAGGTGCTGGGCGTACTCTCGCTGGTGATCTGGTCGTTGATCCTGGTCATCTGCTTCAAGTACCAAACCTTCGTGCTGCGCGCAGACAACCGCGGCGAGGGCGGAGTCCTTGCGCTCATGGCGCTTCTGCGCGGGCGCGGCGCCCGTCCGGGCCTGCAGCGTCGTCCGGTCGGTGCCGCCAAACGCAGACAAAGGGTGCGGGTCGGCGTCTGGGTGCTGATACTGGGCACTTTCGGCGCCTGCCTGATCTATGGGGATGGCATGATTACGCCGGCTATCTCGGTACTTTCGGCGGTCGAAGGTCTGGGCCAGATCACGCCAAGCTTTCACCCGCTGATTCTTCCGATCACCTGCATCATCCTGTTCCTGCTTTTCTGGTTTCAGCGGCGCGGCACGAAAGGCGTCTCCATAATCTTCAGTCCGCTGATTTGCATCTGGTTCGCGGTGCTGGCGGTGTCCGGTGCGATTTCCGTCGTGCAGTCGCCGCTTATCCTCGCTGCCTTCAACCCTGCATACGCGGTTGCTTTCCTCGCGCACCACAGGATGGAAGGTTTCTTCGCGCTCGGAGCCGTGTTTCTGGTCGTCACTGGCGGTGAGGTGCTGTATGCCGACATCGGCCACTTCGGCGCCAATCCCGTACGCTTCGGGTGGTTCCTGGTCGCGTTTCCGGCGCTGCTCCTGAATTACCTCGGCCAGGGTGGAATGATTCTCAGGAACCCCGCTTCCGCACCGAGCACCGTATTCGGACTCGTCCCGCACGGCATGCTCTATCCGATGGTCGCGCTGGCGACGATCGCCACCGTAATTGCATCGCAGGCGGCGATCTCTGGTTCGTTTTCGCTGATCTCCCAATCGATCGCACTGAACATGAGTCCGCGGATGAAGGTTGTGCGTACCTCGCGTACGGAGCGTGGTCAGGTCTACGTCCCGTTCGTGAACACCCTGCTGATGATCGCCACGATCATCCTGGTGTTGAGTTTCAGAAGTTCGAGTGCGCTTGGCGGCGCCTACGGCATCGCCATCAGTACGACCATGCTTATCACTACCATGCTCATGTTCGGGGTGATGCGCCACGTATGGCAATGGAGACTGTTGCCGGCAGCGTTGCTCACAACGGTGTTTCTGGTGATTGATATTCCGTTCTGGGCGGCCAATATGCTCAAGATCGGCCAGGGCGGATGGGTGCCGCTGGCCGTTGCACTGGCGGCTTTTGCGATCATGCGGATCTGGACAAAGAATCGGGCGCGCCTGATCAAGGCCCTGCAAGCGCGCACCGAGCCCCTGCCGGTATTCCTGGATCGAACTGGGCAGCGATATGCCGCACCGGGTATCCGGGCACGGGAGTTTTTCTGACCTCGCCCG
Source organism: uncultured Gammaproteobacteria bacterium (assembly GCA_963843735.1). GTDB lineage: Bacteria > Pseudomonadota > Gammaproteobacteria > JAKDMP01 > JAKDMP01 > CAWJLN01. Next base: position 280,577 of record CAWJLN010000009.1, on the reverse strand, counting down.
GGCTGGGCGTGCCGCCGATGTTCAACTATCATTTAAGGCACAATCAAGTTCTGCATCAGCAGGTCTTGCTCCTTTCGGTGTTTACAACCGATGAGCCGATGGTCATGTCGGCCAAGAGGATCGACATTACGCCCTTGGGCTACGGAATTTACCGCGTACAGCTTTATTACGGGTTCAAGCAGGAACAGCGCGTGCTGGAGAGTCTGAAGCGGGCATCGGATCGCGGCCTGCTCAAGCTGGTTCCCTCTGAAATGACGTTCTACTTCGGGAGAGAGACATTGGTGCCGGCAGTTTACGGAGGACCTCTGCTTCGCTTTCGGCGTTGGGTTCTCGTTCAATGGCTCGGGAAACGGAACCCGACGGAACCGCCGCATCGTATCCAGGAAAAGGCGGGGCTGGTCCGGGCTATTTCGGAGCGCGTCTTCGTATTGATGCACCGCAACGCTTTGCGTGCGACGGATCTCTTCCGTATCCCTGACGATCTGACTGTAGAAATGGGATTGCGTCTCCAGACCGCTTCTTTGAGCAGCGACAAGGAACCGGGAGGCTACCGCACAAAGAAACGCCCTCTCTTCGGCGCCGGAGAGAGGGCGCTTATCGTTCGCCGTGTTTTCAACCGGTGGTGGCGGGTGCCGCGGCGGTTGTGATGGGCGGCAGGTTCGACTGCTTGATCGTTGCATTGAGCTGCGGCATGTCCTGCGACTTCACTTTGTTGGGCGCCTGCGGCTGGGCGTCGGCCTGGGCCGAGAGTTTCGGCGTTGGGGCCGAATACATGACCGAGCGCCGCGACGTACACGTGGTTCGCATCGCACGGATCTATCGCGATGGGGCCGATCACACGCGTGTCGTCGAGTCCGACGTGGGTCCAGGTCTTGCCCGCGTCGGTGGACTTCCACACGTCGTCGCCCGTCGCCATGTCGCCGCGCGGGAATGGCTCGCCGGTGCTGGCGTAGATCACGTTCGGGTTCAAGGGCGCGACCGCGAGTGGCAGCCGCGAAACGACCCGATGCCGCGCCAGGCCAACGCTTTCAGTGCGCCCGCCGGATATGACGCTGATGCGCCGAAGGCGCCGCCCGGTCCGCAGCCGATCAGGAGTATCACGGCCCGGAAGAAGAAATCTTGCTGCGGAGGCGTGGCGACCAGGAAGCGGCCCACCGCTGGCGCCTGCACGGCGCCCGCGCTGCTCTAACCCGCAGTGCAAACGGCGAGCAGAACGAGGAGGATACCCGGCAGGATTCGCGATCGAACGATGCCATTCATGCCTAATGCGTATCCGGCCCGGTTCCGTTGAGTTTTTGTAGCGCCTCGGCCGCCTGCCGGTTCTTCGGATCCAGCTTCAGCGCCTTCTCGAAGGACCGTTGCGCTTCGGGGATGCGGTCCGCCCTGAGGAAGGTCAATCCGAGCTGGGCGTACAGTGGCGAACTGTCCGGATAAAACATCGTTCCGATCATCAACGCGTACAGGCTGTTTTCGATATCGCCTTCGTCGCGGAGGTTCTTACCCAACCGGGCGAGGCCCGGCGACAGATCGTCGGAGGCGGTGCCCGGATCGGTCACGTGTTTCATCAGGAATATGGCGGCGCTGTTGGCGTCGGCGCCCGTCAGAAGCGCGCGGAAGCGTGCGATCGTTCCTTCGGGCGTGCGATACCGAAGGGCCTTTTCCAGCACGGGATCGCGTCCGGCGAAGTAGTCCGCGCTGCTCAGGGGAACGGCGAGAGCCGGCGGCGTGGCGTCACGCGTGTCGTCGGCGAGCCAGCTGTGCCAGAAGATCGTCGCCACGCGCAGCGTGAGCCCGCTGTTTTCGAGCCGGATTTTCACCGGGTCGCCAAATTGGCTGGGACTGGAACCCGTCGGTTCGCCGACGAAGATCGCGTTGGAATACTGTTCGAGATCGTTGACGAGCATTTCCGCGGCGGAGAACGTCCCGCGGCCGATCAATACGTAGAGTTTCCCGTAAGCGTTGACGCGGGGGTTGCGTACGAGCGCGAGCACCACCGAGCGGTTCAGGCTGCCCGAGCCGCCGCTGTCGAGGCGCAGATCCAATATGTAGCGGGCGTGGTGGCGCGCGGCCAACGCGACCGTCTTGCCGATGAACGCGGCGAGTGATTCCCCCGGGCCGTCTTCGATTTTATTGAGCTGCACGTAGACCGCGTTGTCGGCGGGAAGGTATTGGAACCAGTAATTGCGATGCGGATGGTGCAGCCACAGCGGCGGCGGCTTCAGGTGCGAGACCGCGGTCCGCCATTCGGACGGCGAAGCCCGCATCGGCTGCAGGACGACCGTCTTCGTCGTGCCGCCGGGCAGCGACAGTTCGAGCGGCGTGCTGCAGCCCGTCGCGGTAATCCCGAGCGCCGCAAGCACCTGCGGGAGCGCGAGACGCTCCGGCGCGAGCAGGCGCTGCGTTTGCGCATTGTCGTGCGACACGATCGTTTCGGCCTGTCGGAGCGCCTCGTCCGCGGAGACATTGCCGATGGCGAGCACTTTCGCGCCGATGAGCGCGGTGTGCTCCGCATCGGCTGCCGTGACGAACAGACCGTCGTCGAACAGTTCGAAGGCGACGGGAAGGCGCGTGAATTCGAGCGAGTCGAAGCGCGGCGCGGCGAGGTTCGAGTGGGCGAGGCGGACGGACAATCCGGGGTCTCGTTCCGGAATGGTCAGCCGTGTGTGCCCGTCGCTGACGGCGGCGACGATCGCGGCCATGCGCACGATGACCGCCTGGTCGGACAGCTCCGGAATGTCGTGGAGCAGTTTCGCGATCTCGCTCGTAAAGTCGGTTTCGCGGATCGCGCGGAACGGCTTGAAATGGCGGTTCGCGATGGCATCGCGAAGCTGCTCCAGGTCCGCGCGCCACTGCTCCGGCGTGAGCACGCTTGCATGCGCGGCCGCGGCAGGTAGGGAAAGAAGCCCGAGGAACAGGACGAACCCCGCTTTTTGCACAGCCGCACCCTCCTTGCGCAGGGTTGACCTAGGCATCTTAGCCAGCGGGCGGACATCCTGCAAATGCGATTTCGCTTGACGAGCCGCCGACTGTTTAGTATTGTATACAGTATGCAGAAATTAACTTCTCCTGCCGCCGCCGGTCGCTCGAATCTCGGCCAGGGACTGGTCTCCGATCTGCGACGGCTGATTGGCGCCGGTGATATTCCGGACGGCAGCCGGATCAACGAAGTTCATTTGTCCAGGGAGCTCGGCGTTAGCAGAACGCCGCTGCGCGAGGCACTTATCGGGCTGGCGGCAGAAGGGCTTGTCGCCATCAAGCCGCGGCGGGGCTTTTTCGTCGCCCCCCTCGAGACGAAAGAGCTTGCCGATTTGTACGCCATGCGCGCCCTGCTCGATCCTGCCGCGCTTCGCGTCGCGGGGATTCCTGCCGAGAAGCAGATCAAGGCGCTGGAGACGCTTAACAAAAAACTGGAACGAACCAAAAGCGTCCGGCAGGTCGTTGATCTCGATAATCAATGGCACCGCGCGCTGCTTGCTCACTGCCCCAATGAAATTCTGCTGCAGACGATCGAACAGTTCATCGGCCTGACGCAGCGCTACGAGGAGGCGTACTTTCGGGAAACCTCCCACATCGTCACGGCCTTCGGAGAGCACGAGGCAATCCTTGCCGCATTGACGGCCGGCGATCTGGGCCAAGCCTGCGAGGCTCTGCACCAAAACATGCAGTCGGCCGTGAAACCGTTGCAGGACTGGCTGAAAAGCCGCTGCAGTTAACCACAACAATTGATACCTGGAATATTTATGCACAGATTGTTTATCGTAATTGCCATGCTGGCCGCGTCTGTCGCGGTGGCGGCTCCCGCTCCGCCGGACCTCACCGGCCTGTGGGGAGTAGAGAAGATGTTCGGCCAGCCCGTCGGCGGAACGCTCGTAATCAACGGGCGCACGTCGAACTGGCGCGCCGGCATCGCCGGATTCTCGCCGGTCGTCCGTCACCAGGGCCGCAGCGTCGGCTTTCAGCTTCCCGACGGCCGGGGCAGCTTCCGCGGCGAGATTGGCAAGGACTCCACGGAAATTTCCGGGCAATGGATCCAGCAGCCGGATACCCTCTTCAACAACGCGTACGCGACGCCCGTGGTGCTCCGCCAAATCGAGCCGGGCGTCTGGCAGGGGAAGCTCGCATCGCTTCCTGAAAGGCTGTCGCTGTATCTCGACGTGACGGGAAACGCGGACGGAACGCTCTCCGGATCGTTTCGCAATCCGCAGTTCAACTTCGGCCACGGTGATCCCTACGCGATTACGATCACCGGCGACACGGTCTCTCTCGCGAGCACGCACAACAACTCGGACAAAATGAGCGCAACGTACCTCGCGGACAACGACGTGCTGGAATTGCACGTCAACCAGCTCGCGGCGCCGCTCAGACTGACTCGCCGCAATCGCAACTCGGCACTCGGCTTCTATCCGCAAACGCCCGCTTCCTCCGCTTACGCCTACGTCGTGCCCATCCGCGAGGACGACGGCTGGAGTACGGCGTCGCTGACTGGCGTCGGCCTGAATCCGAAACCGCTCCGGGCGCTGGTCGAGCGCATACTCGACACCCGCTACGCAGGCTTTCATACGCCCTACATCCACAGCCTGCTGATCGCGCGCCACGGCAAGCTGGTGCTGGAGAAATACTTCTACGGCTACGACCGCGAGCGCGTTCACGAGATGCGTTCCGCGAGCAAGACCTTCGCCGGCGTGCTCGTCGGCCTCGCGTTGGCACAGGGCGCAAAATTCAACTTGAACACGCCGGTCTATTCCCTGTTCCCGGAGTACAAGCAGATTGCGAACCTGGATGCGCGCAAGCGCGCCATGACGGTGAAGGATCTGTTGACGATGACGTCCGGACTCGCCTGTGACGATGACAGCGGAGATTCACCGGGCAACGAAGATACGATGCAGAGGCAGCACGCGCAGCCCGACTGGTACCTCTATACGCTCGATCTCCCCATGGCGCGTGCGCCTGGAGGAAAACAGGCCGTGTATTGTTCGGCGGGCATCAATCTGCTGGGCGGGATCGTTCGCAACACGACAGGGATTCCAATCCCAGAATTCTTTTACGACTACTTCGCCCGGCCGCTCGGCATCCGCCGCTACTACGTCAACCTGATGCCGACGGGCGCCGCCTATCTGGGCGGCGGCATCGAGATGCGTCCACGGGACCAGCTCAAACTCGGCCAGCTCTATCTCGACGACGGCGTCTGGGACGGGCGCCGCGTCATTGCCTCAAAGTGGGTCAAGGAATCCCTGCAAGTGCATTCGAGATTCGCTCCCGATCATGGCTACGGCTTTGCCTGGCACATCATTGATCTCGAATCCGGCGGCGAAACGTACAGACTCTACGAAGCCGGGGGAAACGGCGGGCAGTTCGTACTGATCATTCCCAAGCTCGACATGGTCGTTGGCTTTACCGCCGGCAATTACGGCGACTTCCGCACCTGGTACAAATTCATGACCGAACTCGTTCCAGGCTACGTGATTCCCGCCGCCGTGAAGCCGGAAGAACGGAGACAGGGCGGGCGATAAGCGCGGACGCAGACAATCCGGCTCGATTGCGGTGATGTGCTTCCGGCCCGGAAGTTTTCGGGCAGAGCCCCCTTGCAAAATCTGAAAATAGGTTTATTTTGAAGGGTGAGCCGCCAAGACGGCCCGACCGCACCATCCGGCGCGGCCTCCTATGTCTCTTCAGGAGGGGCAAATCATGAATATTCATTCAATCAGTCGTTTACTTGGGGGGGGGGGCAGCCCTCGTCCTGATTCTTAGTGCCATGCCGGCGCAAGCCTGGGATGGCCGCGCCCAGTTGGAGTGCGATACCTGCTCCACCGTAACGGACTTCAAGAATACGGCCAAAAACTGGGCTATCCAGCAAAATCTCGCGCAGGGGAGCTACCGCGTTGTCGTGGTGAACCCCGGATCGGCCTTGGTCGGAAAGGCCGGCGTCACCCGCAACTACGAAGGTGAAACGCATACCTGGACCACATTTGCGGTCATGCGCACCCGCTCGGTGGCCGACATGCAGCAGGCGTGGCGGGTGGCAAGTCCGGGTTATCTGGTAGACATTCCCGCGAATGTTGCCGGCAGTTATACGGGTAGCGGTCAATCGCAAACGGTCGGAACCTATATACACGGCTTTTTTTCGGGGCAAACGATCGGCCTGGACGAAACAGCAGTGACGCTGTTTCCCGATGGGTCGAAGGCCGTCTATCAATTGGTGGACGCCGCCAGCCAGACATGGAGTTTTGTGTCCGGCACCGGTGAAGACGCCAACAACTACCCGCTGGACGATACCGGACAACCAGTCAATTTGCCTCCGGGCGGTCCCGTATTGACTCCCCCGCTCCCCATCCAACCGATTTCTATTCCCGATCCGCCCAGGCTTAAGCCGGTACAAGTCAAACAGACCATCTACGATATAGACGTTCAGCTCTGGGATTTGTGCAGTAGCGTTGTATGCATTATCAAAGATAACACTTGATTTCGCTGTGGGAAGATGGCTACCAACAAACGACAATCCGACAACGGCCACGGTCGGCGGCTGGCATGGGCCTTGCCGCTGGCCGTGGCTGTTGCACTCGGTTTGTTCGTCTTGTGCGTACAGTTGATCTCCGTTGACCAGAAGCGGCTGGCGAGCCAGCCGCAAACAGTCGTGAAGGTGCCGGCGGCGCTGACCGAACTCCAGCCCCGGATCGTCGAGAATGCCGCGCACGCGAAGCGGCACAAGCGCTTATCGAACGGATTGAAGAGCGCGGGGCACATCCGCGGCGGGACGACGCAAAGGGCGAAGGTCATGCCGCCGATGTCCCTGGCGCCGGGACGCAACGGCTTGCCCAGCGCCGCGGTCAGACGGGTGGCGCTCGACATGGGCGGTGTGCGGGCGCGGTTGGCGCGCCAGGCCGTGGGCACGGCGCTGGCTGCGGTGACGCCCCATATGGGCGCGGGCTGGGGCGTGAAGAAATGGCTGGGCGGGCCGGTCGGTCTTTATGATCTGCCCGACAGCGGTCTGCACGTAACGCAATTGCAGGGCAGGTGTCCTGATTTCAGGGGAATGCCTCCGACAGGGGCGGTTACCATTACCGCCGTGGTGGATACGCATGGGCATGTAGGCAATATTCCATTTTCTCGGCAAGAGTCCATTCGAGCGGCAACAGGAGCCGATCAGAGTCGCGATGAAGCAATGGCGATTCCAGGCTCTGCGTCTGGACGGCAAGTTGACGCCGTATCAGATTTACATCCTTTATAAACTTCGCAGCGACGGCGCGGCGCCGTCGTGGCCTCATTGCTGGTGGGGAATAGATCCGTATGGGTCAATGGCCGCCAATCCCGGTAAACCGAAGGGAAACATACGGATGAAGTACAAGTGGGTGCTCTACGTGCCCAAGCAGGGCATGCCCTACGCCGTGCAATACGGCATCGCCGGAATCGGAAAGGAGAAAGGATTATGAATAGATACAGATTGAATGGACCGCTGTTTCTGTTTCTGGCCTTTGCGCTTGCGGCTTGCGCATCGCGGCAGCCGCCGCAGATTGTCGGGCCGGTTCGCCCGCCGGTGAATCCGAATGCGGTCACGCTGTATGTGCCGGGGCATATACCGGCGCATTACCAGATCATTGCCAAGCTGGACAGTTATGGGCTGGGGGGCTTTTCGGGGGGAGATACGAACCGCAAGATCGTGATCGAACTCAGGCGACAGACAGGACTTCTGGGCGCGAACGGCCTGCTGCTGCTCCCCATCGGCAAAGGGGCAGCAAGCGGCGGCAGCGTAGCTACCAGGTCGGTGGGAGGACACCCGGCTGCTCCCGGCGTCAAGGCGTACGCGATCTACGTGGCGCCCGAGGATCAGGGCGGGCAAGCCTCGCCCTGAGATTCACGGAACCGGGCGCCGCAGCGTTGCGGCGTAATCGCTGCCCACGTAACATGAGCAGCGGGCATTTACGCGGATTGGGTAGTGGACGCACAAAAACAGGACGCCGGCGCGTATCGGCATCGTCACCGGGAGATCATCCGCTGGGGCGACATGGATGCCTTCGGCCACGTCAACAACGTGCAGTTCTTCCGCTATCTCGAAAGTGCGCGCGTCGCCTATTCGCGCGAGATCATCGCCAGCATATTGAAGGCGGAGGGCGAGAGCATCATTCTCGCCGACATGCGTTGCTCGTTCCGCCGGCAGTTGACCTGGCCCGGCGAACTGGATATCTATACGCGCAGCGCGCGCGTCGGACGCACGAGCATCGGTCTCGCGCAGATCATCTGTCTTGCCGGCGAATCCGAAATCATCGCAAGCGCCGAGAGCGTCATAGTGTGGTTCGATTTCGGCGCTCAGCAGCCCGTTCCCGTGCCCGAAAATTTGCGCAAGCGTCTTGCCGACTACGAACGCGTCCGCCCGGAAGGACTGTGAAATTACCCGCGGCCGTCGTAGGTGGTTAAGCCGCGGTAGAGTTCGGGGCGACGGTCGCGAAAGACGCCCCAGTCGCGGCGCATGGCCGCGATTTCGTCGAGATCGAACTCGGCGCTGAGGATCGCCTCTTCCGTGCGGCCGGCCTCGGCGACGAGGGCGCCGGTATGGTCGGCAATGAACGACGAACCGTAGAAGGTGACTGTCGCGTCGCGGCCGCGCTCTTCGCCGACGCGGTTGGCGGCGACGACGGGCATGATGTTCGCCGCCGCGTGCCCCTGCATGACGCGGCGCCAGTGCGCGGAGGAATCGAGTTCCGGCGACGGCGGTTCGGAGCCGATCGCTGTCGGATAAAGAAGAATCTCTGCGCCGCGCAAGGCCATCAGGCGCGCGGGCTCGGGGAACCACTGGTCCCAGCAGACGAGCGCGCCGAGTTGCCCCGCCGCCGTTGCGCAGGGCGTGAACGGCGTGTCGCCGGGCGTGAAGTAGAACTTTTCCTGATAGCCGACGCCGTCCGGGATGTGCGCCTTGCGGTAAATGCCGCGCGTCACGCCGTCGGCATCGAGGATGGCGAGGCTGTTGAAGTGTGCGTTACCCGCGCGCTCGAAAAAGGAAATTGGAAGCACCACGCCGAGTTCGCGCGCGAGCGCCGCGAAACGCACGAGCGTTGGATGATTTTCGGCGGGCGCGGCGAGCGCGAACAACGCCGAATCCTCGTCCTTGCAGAAGTAGGGATGCGCGAACAGTTCGGGCAGAAGAACGAGCCTGGCGCCCGCTTGCGCCGCTTCGCGCACGAAGGCTTCGGCGCGCGCGAGGTTGTCGTCGCGCTCCGCGCCCATCTGCATCTGCACGGCGGCGAGTTTCAGCTTGCGCATGGATCCGGTTCCTCGTGGGTGATGCAATGCAGGCTGCCGCCGCCCGAGATAACGGCGAGTGAGGGCAGTGACAGGGCCTTGCGACCGGGGAATTGCTCGGCGATCAATGCGCGCGCATAGTCGTCGCGTTTCGGGTCGTCGAAAGCGGGTACCAGCACGCCGCCGTTGACGAGGCAGAAATTGACATAGGAGAGCGCGAGCCGCAACTCGCCCTTGTAGCGTGCGCGCGGTTGTGGCACGGGAATGACGACGAAGGCGCGTCCGTGGGCGTCGCGCGCGTCGGCGAGGCGCTGGTGCGTGTCCTCGAGCGCCGCGTAATTGGCGTCGCCGGAATCGTCTTCCGAAAGCGCAAGCACGACGCCCGGCGCGGCGAAGGCGACGAGGTTGTCGGTATGGCCGTCGGTGTCGTCGTCGGCAAGTCCGTCGGCAAACCAGACGGTCTGTTCGACCGCCAGATAATCGCGGAATACGGCTTCCGCCGCCTCGCGCGTCAGATCGGGGTTGCGGTTGGGGTTGAGGACGACGCTTTCGTTGGTCAACAAGGTGCCTTCACCATCGAGCACGAGCGTACCGCCTTCGCAGACCAGCGGAGCGGCATAGCGTTCGATGCCGAGATGCGCGAGGATGCGCTCGGCGGTTACCGCGTCCTCGCCGTAGCCTTCGAGGTTACGTCCGTCCTTGTTGCCGTAGTCGTTGAACTCCCAGTCCACGCCGGCCATGCGGCCCTGTGCGTCAACCACGAAGTTGGGTGCGATGTCGCGCATCCAGGCGTCATCCACCGGCCAGGCGAGGATTTCCACGGCGCGCGAAAGCAGACGGCGGGCGATGGTCTCCTGATCGGGACGCACCACCATCGCCACGGGCTCGAACTCGGTGATCGCGTTTGCCACTCGCGCATAGGCCGACTGCGCCTCGGCCACGGTGCCGACAAAGGTCTCGGGGTGCCAGGGCCAGGCCATCCAGGTGCGCGCATGCGCCTGCCACTCGCCGCGCGGGGCAAAGCCGGCGGCACGGGACGAGGCGTGCCCGGGCGAGAAGGGGGATGGATGAATCATGCCGTTCGGCGGGGTGAAATACCGGCCAGGGGCAATAAGTATAAGGAATTTATGACTTTTTTGCGGACTACGCGGATCAAGTGGGGTACGCGCGGCCTCGCCGGGAAGACTGCCGGACATCGAATTTGTCATGGAAGGACGAATATGACAGATTTGTAATCTTTGAAAAATTCTGCTAGCGTGCGCGCCACCTGTTACTCGATCAACTTTCCGATCAACCGGCAATAGAGGGAGAACGCCAACCATGTTTCATTCCACATCCACGCGCGCCGCGCTCGTCGTCCTGGTGGCGTCCACGGTCTGTGCCCTGGCCCCTCCATTTGCAACGCCCGCGGTCGCCGCACCCGCCGCGGAAAATGCGCCCGCTTCCGCCACCGCCTCCGTTTACCTCGGGAACATCGTGGTTACGGCAACTCCGATGCCCGAAGCGATCGCGACGGTTCCCCGGAGTATCAACATCGTCACCCACGACGATCTCATGCGGCTAGGGGCGACAGACCTGCGCAGCGCGCTGGCGCTTGTCGGCGGCGTGTACATCGCACCCGGCGGCGACGGCGGCCCGGCAAGTTCGGTTCCGCAATTCCAGGGACTGCAGGAGTTCGACGCCTTCCTGCTTCTGGTGGACGGCGTGCCGTGGGGCGGCGCCTTCAACCCGGACCTCCCGAGCATCGACCTCAACGACGTGGCGCGCATCGAGGTAATTCGCGGCGCCGCGCCCGTGAAATACGGAGCCACCGCCTTCGTCGGAATCATCAACATCATCCATCGGCCGGCCGGCGACCCGACGCACGATCTGAGCGCAAGCGTCGGCAGTTGGGACAGCGGCAATTTTTCCTTCTCGACCCCGCTTCCGAGCGCCGGTCCGCTGCGTCAATCGCTTGCCGTCGACGGTACGTGGCTGGGCATGCGCGATTATCGCGCGGGCTACGATCGCGAGCACCTGCTGTACCGCGGCGCCGTTGACGCCGGAGCGGGCACTTTTCACTTCGATTTCGATGTGCTGCAACTCCAGCAGAAGCCGCAAAGTCCGATACCGCTCTCGGATGCCGCCAACGGACTCAGCCCGGCCGTGCCGATAGATTCGAACCATAATCCCAGCAACGCCGAAATGAACACCGAGCGCTATTACATTGCGACCGGTTACGACGTCGCACTCGGCGAAGGGACGTGGACGACGACGTTGACTACTACGTTCCAGCATCAGCGCAACGTCCGCGGTTTCCTGCGCGCCGCCGACTTCATGACCGGCGGTACCCCCAACGCCGACGGTTTCAACCAGAGCGTCAGCAGCAACAACCTCTATTTCGACACCCACTATGCCTACCCGCTGGCCGACAACCTGAAGCTGGTCGCCGGCTTCAATTACCTCTACGGCTGGGGCCAGCAAAACAGCGACAACTACGAGTACTACATCAATCCCAACGGCGCCAATCCGCCCAACAGCAACACGCTGCACGTGGACGAACAGACGCAGCTCACTGATCGCCGCTCATTCTTCGGGGCGTATTCGGAAGCCGACTGGACGTTCGCCCCGCGGTGGGACCTCGTGGTCGGACTGCGCCTGAACCATACGCGCGAGACCCGGGACGCCGCGCTATGGCCGTCGCCGGACAGCGGCGAACAGCCGCAGTTCAGTTCGATGAGTCAGACGAATACCCGCTTCAGCGGTGCACTCGCACTGAGCCGCACGCTGTGGGAGGGCGCTTCGGGCCGCGGCGTCGCGTACGCCAGCTACGGCAACACCTTCAAGCCTGCGGCCGTGGATTTCGGTCCCGAAGCCGAAGGCAACATCCTCAAGCCCGAAACGGCCCAGTCCTATCAGGCCGGAATCAAGGGCTATACGTCCGGCCTGGATTGGAACGTGTACCTCTTCTGGGTCAACTTCTCCAACGTCGTCATCCCGGCATCGGAAGGCGGGCTGCCGGGAACGCAGAACGGTGGCCAGCAGCGGCTGCGCGGCATCGAAGGAGACCTCAACGGTCCGATCGCTTCGGATTGGCGCTGGACCGTGACGTATGCCTACCACGACGCGCAGTACACGAACTTCGTCGTCAACGAGGGCGGCCAGAACGTCCAGCTTGCCGGCAACCAGATCGTGATGTCTCCGCATCAACTGTTCAAGGCCGGCATCAGCCGCATGCCGGATCAGGGTTGGCTTGTCCATGCCGACTTCGAAATCGTCGGCAGGCGCTACTACGATATGGACAATCAGATTCGGGCGCCCGGTTACGGCACGATCAACGCCGGGTTCGGCTACCGCTTCGGCCACTGGACGGTGCGCCTCGATGGCACCAACCTCACGAACCGCCGTCCCGCCGTCGCCGAAAGCGAACTGGGCCCGGACTCGTTCTACGTCATGCCGGCGCGCTCCATTCAGCTCAGCGCAGGGCTCACCTGGTAAGCGCGCGGTTCCTTATTTCTGCATAGCCGGCAAGATGCGTTCTTCAACCCCGGCGCCGTCCTTGTCACACCGCTCCAGCCATGCGGCAAGCATACGTGCGGCGGCCGGCGCAAGCTCGGCGCAGCAACGTGCCGACTCTTCGCGCAATAGCGGAATGTCGAAGCCCTTTGCGGTGAGTGCGCGTACACCCGCGATCAGCCAGCGCTCAAATCCGGGCCAGCTCACTTCGGGATGGAATTGCAGCGCGAGCGCGGCGTTGCCGTATGTGAATGCCTGGTTCGCACAATCGGGCGAGGCGGCGAGGCGGATCGCGCCCTTCGGCAGTTCAAAGGCGTCGCCGTGCCAGTGCAGCGTGGGGACATCCGCGAGATGCATCAGCGGCGAGTCCACACCCGCCTGCGTGAGTGCGAGCGGCGCCCAACCGAGTTCCATCTTTTCGGCCTGATACACGCGCGCGTCCAGAGCACGCGCCATGATCTGGGCGCCGAGGCAGATGCCGAGCGTCGGGCGCCCGGCCTCGATCCGGCGACGCGTCAGTTCGATTTCGGTCGCGAGATACGGATACTCGCGAATCTGTGTAACGCCGATCGAACCGCCGAGCACGACAAGCAGGTCGGGCGCGAGCGGATCGAGCGCATCGAGATCGTCCACCCCCGCATCGCGGTATTGCACGACGTAACCGTGCTCTTCGAGTACGGACGCAAACGAACCCAGATCCTCGAAGGCTACATGGCGGATGGCGAGCGCCGTCTTCATGCCGACTTTTCGATGGCCGTTCGTTTCAAACCGCCGGTGGCGATACTCACGACGACAAGAACAGTGACGTTGACGATGAGCGCCGCGATGCCGTCGTTGAGTCCGGCGAGTGATTGCGGAAGGAAGGGCAGCAGCGAGACGACGTGCTGGTGCGTGAGCGTGAGCACGGTGACGAAAACAACGCCTGCGATCAATCCCGCAAAGGCGCCGGCCGTGGTGACGAAGCGGCGGGCGACGAAGGAAAGCGCGAGCGCCGGGAAAAGCTGGGTGATGTAGCTGTAGCCGAGCAGCAGCAGGCCGACGATGCCGGTCGAACCGAAGATGGCGAATGCGGCGGCGGCAATCGCGATCGGAGCGACCAGCAGGCGGGCCGAAAGCATGATGCGCTTCTCTCCGGCGAAACGGGGCGCGAGTGCAAGTCCGTTTTTCGCGAGTATCGCCGCGGTCACGGTGATCAGCAGCGAACCCGGCACCAGCGCGGCGAGTACGCCGGCGCCGCCGACGAGCCCGAGCACCCAGGTCGGCAATGTCGCCGCAGTCGCCGCGAGCAGCGCGAGGTCCGCGCGGGCGAGATGCGGCACGATGCCGATGGCGGCAAAGCCGACGAAAAAGATGAACAGCAGCACGAGCTGGTAGAGCGGGAGTACCATGGCGTTCTTGCGGAAGCTTCTTTCCTCGCGCGCGGAGAAGATGTACGCGAAGGCATGCGGCCACATCCAGAAGCCGAGTACGGAGACGAGCGCCGTCGAGATGAACCACACCACACCTTGCGGTGCGCGTAGTGTGAAGAGCGCCGGATGCGTTTCGCTGAGGCTGTGGAACATCGGGCCGATCCCGCCGTAGGCGTGCCAGGGCAGATAGATGCCAAGGAAGATCGCGATGCCGAGTACGAGAATGTCCTTCACGACCGCCGTCCATGCCGAGGCGTGAATGCCCGAGGTAATGACGTACACGACGAGTCCGGCGGTACCGATCGCGATTGCCGCGGTGGAACGGATCGCGCCGCCCGAGGCGACCTCGACGATGAGCCCGAGGCCGTCGAGTTGCAGCGCCAGATAGGGCAGCATCGCGAGCACGCCGATCAGACCCACCGCGATGCCGAGTTCGCGGCTCCCGAAACGGTGGGCGAAAAAGTCCGCCTGGGTGATGAGATTGTGTGTCTTTGCATAGCGCCAGATCGTTGGCGCGAACCAGTAGCCGAGCGCGTAGGCGAGCGCGCCGTAGGCGAGAATGTAGAACGCCGGTGCGCCGCGGCCATAAGCGTAGCCGCTCGCGCCGAGAAAGGTGAAAGTGGTGTAGATTTCGCCCGCCATAAGCAGGAAGACGATCACGACGCCGAAGCCGCGCCGCCCGATCGTCCATTGCGCAAGATCCATCTGCCGGCCACGCCGCGCGGCGAGCCCGAGCGCCACCGCGAAGGCGAAGATAAGCGCGATCAGTGCGAGCGCCATCAGCCCTTCGCCCGGTTTTTCGGATCGAGAAGATAGACCAGCGCCATGATCAGTGCAGTACCGACCGTCCAGGCGATGATCCAGAAAAAGAGGAACGGCAGCCCGAGCACCGCGGGCTCGACGCGGTTCACGAAGAACACGCCGCCAAGAATGCCGATGAAGGGCGCGAGGCCTAGCAATGCACGCAGGAGCTTCATCTCAATACCCTAACGCACAGCCGTCGCCGCGGTTGTCCGAACCCGCGACATAGCCGTTGCCGTGGCGCAGGATCATCTGTCCGCGACCGAAGGGGGGATGAATTTTCTGCACGCTGATTTCGTGGCCGCGCCGCGCGAGGGCCGCACGCAGATCCGGATCGAATTCCGTCTCGCAGGCGATCTTGCGACCGCCGAAGAAACGCCATCGCGGCGTGTCGAGCGCAGCCTGCGGATCGAGTCCCGCGTCGAGCAGCCGCGTAAGCACTTGCACCTGCCCTTGCGGCTGCATGTAGCCGCCCATGACGCCGAAGGGTCCGAGCGCGTCGCCGTCTTCATCGGCGAGAAATCCCGGGATGATGGTGTTGTACGGGCGGTGGCCCGGTCGCGGCGCGTTGGGGTGATTCGCCTCGCGACTGAAACACCAGCCGCGGTTCGCAAGCGAGATGCCGGTGCCGGGGATGACGATGTAGCTGCCGAAGTCCATGAAGTTCGACTGGATGAAGCTCGCCATCATGCCGTCGCGATCGGCGGCGGCGAGATACACGGTACCCGCGTCGAGCCGGGCATCGGTCGGACCGGACGCAGCGCTTGCGCCGATCGTCCCGGCTTTCCCGGCAAGCGCCGCTTTGTCGAGCGCCGAGTGGAGCCAATCGCGGGCTTCGGGACCGTCCGCGATCATGGGCAGCGATTCCTGCAAGGCCAGTTTTACCGCCTCGATGGCGCGATGTTCGGATTCTTCCGGCGTGTTCGCGATGTCCAGTGCATCGAGTATTCCCAAGGCGATGAGCGCGACGGCGCCCTGCGTCGGCGGCGGCAGTTCGTACACGCGCCGACCGCGATAGTTGACGGCGCACGGTTGCACCCACTCGCCCTCGTGCGCGGCGAGGTCTTCCGCGCGCAGCCAGCCGCCCGTTTCTTTGCTGAACCGCGCCATGCGTTCGGCGAGTGCGCCGCAGTAGAAATCCTCGGCCTTCGATGCCGCCACCCGTTCGAGTGTGTCGGCGAGATCGGGATTGGCAAAGTGCGTTCCCGCGGCGGGCGCAAAACCCTCGGGCAGAAAGGTCGGCGCGAATCCCGCGAATTCCGGACCGTCGAGCGTGCGCGCAATCTCCGCCGCGCGCCGCCATTGTTCGGCGACGACGGGCGAGAGCGCAAAGCCCTTGCGTGCGTATTCGATCGCCGGCGCAAGCAGTCGTGCGAAAGGCAGGCGTCCGTAGCGTTCCGACAGCGCAATCCAGGCCCGCGGCGCGCCGGGCACCGTCACCGGATGCCAGCCGCGTGCGCCCGCTTCGGCAAGAAAGACCTCGGGATCGAACAATGCGGGTGTGCGGCCAGCACCGATGAAGCCCTCGATTTCCTGGCCCGAGCCGACAATGGCCATGACGTCGGAGCCGATGCCGTTGCTGGTCGGCTCGACCACGGTCAAGACGGCGGCCATCGCAATCGCCGCATCCACCGCCGTGCCGCCCTCGCGCAACACAAACGCGCCCGCGGCGGCGGCGAGCGGTTGCGAGGTGGCGGCGATGCCGTTCGGTGCGTACACGGCGCGGCGCGTCGGCCGCGCGGTGAAGGCGTTCAAAACTTTTCGCCGTGGGGGCGAAGGTCCAGTTCCTGCGTCCAGGTGCTCGGCGGCTGCCGGTAAAGTTGCCAGTAGTTTTCCGCGATGTCCGCGGGTGCGAGAAAGGTTTCCTCGGCGCGCTCGGGTTGGCGTTCGTGCGCCGTCGGCGTGCCGATCTGTCCATCTATGATGACGTGGGCGACGTGGATGCCCCTGGGTCCGAACTCGCGCGCGAGGCTTTGCGCGAGTGCGCGCAGGCCGAACTTGCCCACCGCAAGCCCCGCGAAACCGGCGCCGCCGCGCAGTGCCGCCGTCGCGCCGGTGTAGAGGATCGTGCCCGCGCCCGCTTCGAGCATCGCGGGCAGGACTTCGCGCGCGGCGAGAAAGCCGCCGTAGCAGTTTGCCCGCCAGGCCGCTTCAAAGCGTTCGGGTTCGATGTCGAGAATGCCGCCCGGCGCGTAGCTGCCCGCGTTGTAGATGAGCACCGAAGGGTCGCCGAGCGTATCGCGGATGCGGGCGAATGCGGCGGTGACGGAGGCCGGATCACCGGCGTCGCAGTCGTAGCCGAATGCGGTGGCGCCGGCTGTGGCAATCTTCTTTACCGCTTCGCTGCGGCTCCGCGCCGAGCGCGACAGCAGTGCAACGGCATGCCCGCCGGCCGCAAAGCGTTCGGCAAGCGCGGCGCCGAGCCCGGGACCGACGCCGAGCACGGCGGTAATGGGTGTTTTCCGGGCCATACAAAGTCTACCGCTGAAGCCGTACTCAAGATAGCATCTCGGTGATGTGAAATGTGCGGATTACAGTTGTCGGATTCTGCGGCCGAGCGCTGTAAAGCGCGCGTCACGCCGCAGTAACGTACCCGACACACAGCTTCTCTATAGTGGCACCGTCCATTTTGTGGACTGGGTCAAGGATTCCAACAACCGGGCGATCAGCGCTCCGCAAGATTTCCCGATGATTGGCGGCAGCATGTTTCCCCAGCCGCGCTCCGCAGTTCTTGCGAAGGCCTGCCGATGCGATGTCGGCGGGTCATTTTATTTCCCGGAAGTGATCGAGTCAGAAAGATTTCATACTTAAGATTTATCATGGCGGAATGAAATCGGTATCTGCAAATGCAGATCAGGTCGTCGCCGCGGTCGATCTGGGCTCGCACAGTTTCCACATGCTGGTCGCCCGTGCCCGCGAAACGAATTTCCGCGTTATTGACAGGCTGCGCGATCCGGTCAAGCTCGCGGCCGGACTGGACGCGGACGGCGCGATTCACAAGGGCGCACGCGAACGCGCCTTGAAATCTCTCGCCAGATTCGGCCAGCGTCTGCGCGGCCTGTCCGGCAGCCAGGTGCGGGCCGTGGGCACCAACACCCTGCGTCAGGCTGCCAACGCCGGGGAATTCATGCGCGAGGCCGAAGACGCGCTGGGCCATCCCATCGAAGTCATATCGGGGGCCGAGGAGGCGCGCCTGATCTATGCCGGCGTCGTGCACGGGCTCTCGCCGATAAAATCCGCGCGCTTCGTTGCCGACATCGGCGGCGGAAGCACGGAGATTGTCGTCGGCCGTCTCGCGGAGCCTTGTTTAATGGAAAGTCTGCCCTTGGGCTGCGTGATGCTGACCGAACATTTCTTTCCCCGGGGGCGTATTACCGAAAGCGCATGGCGTGCCGCCGTCGTTCATGCGGAGCTGGAAGTGCAGCCCTACGCCGAAGACTTTCAGCATCGAGGCTGGCAGCAGGCCATCGGCTCCTCGGGCACGGTGCGTGCCATCCAGAAGGTCATTGCCGCACAACATTGGGCCGACTACACAATTACGCGCGATGGCTTACGGCGGCTCGGGGGCGTACTGCGTGCCGCCAAGAGCACCTCGAAGCTGAAGCTCGAAGGCTTGAGCGTGCGACGCCGCGGCGTGTTTCCGGGCGGCGTCGCCATTCTTACCGCCTTGTTCGAAGTCCTCGGCATAGACGCCATGGAAGTTTCCGATGCTGCGCTGCGTGAGGGGTTGCTGCTGGACTTCGTCGAGCGCCGCGGTCACCGCGACATCCGTACCCGCAGTGTGCGTGCCATGGCGACGCGTTTCGCCGTGGATTTCGTCCAGGCCGAGCGAGTTGCTGTTACCGCGAAATGGCTGTTTGGACGCATGCAAAGTCATTCCGTGCCGGACGCAGACTCGGCAGCGGTTTATCTGGAGTGGGCGGCGCTGCTGCACGAGACGGGTCTGGCCATTTCGCATTCCGGGCATCACAGACATGGCGCCTACCTTGTGGAGAACGCTGATCTGATGGGATTTTCAAAGGCGGAACAGGATTTGCTGGCAGTGCTGATACGCACGCACCGCGGCCGCTTTCAGACACGGGAATTCGCGAGCTTGCCGCCGCGACTTGCGCAGACGGTTCGCCCTCTTGCCATCGCGTTGCGGCTTTCCGTATTGCTGCATCGCGGCCGCCGCGACGCGGCGATACCCGTCCTGCATGCCGACGGCGACACATCCGCGTTGACTCTTCGCTTTCCGTCGGGATGGTTGACCGATCATCCGCTGACTGAAGCGGATCTGGCCGAAGAGGCGGAAACACTGAAGGCCGCCAACTTCAAGCTTCGCTTCGTGTAAGAAAACTCCCGCAATCGATACGCCGTCCGGACTGGCCAGCGCCGGCACGCGGGCGTTGAAATGAATCAAGCTGAGCTATGTGTTGGTAATACCCGGGTTCCGGCAGGGGAACGCGTCGCGTGCAAGGGATTTGTCTTCAGCGGCGGGAATGTGGGTATGGCGCAAGCAACGGCGCGTTCCGCGGCGCGCATGAGGCCGCGCCGGTCGTAAGTGCCGGGCGCTATGGGAACGCAGAAGCCGACATCAACGCGCAGTCCGCCTGCTGCCAGCACTTTGAGCAGATGGGGCACGAACGCATCTTCTCCCACGAAGGGAGCCGTCTCGCTTGGATGTCCCGCTTCGCTGAAGCGCAGGGCCAGCGGTTGCACGACGGCGCCGGCTGAGATCGCCGCGCCGAACAGTCGCGAATGAAAGCCGCTGATGTGCATGCCGCGGCTGGTAGTGCCTTCGGGAAAGATGGCGATGGTCTGTTTGTTGCGCAGCCGCTCCGCTATCGAATCCGCGAGCGTCGAGCCCGAACCCCGTTTGAGAAACAAAGTGCCCGCCGCGGCTGCGCACCAGCCGATGAGCGGCCATTTCCGCACTTCGGCCTTGGATACGAAGGTAACGTCGCCGAGCGAACCGAGGACGATCACGTCGAGCCAGGAGATGTGGTTGGCGCACCAGAGAGCGGGCTGCGAAACGGGCGCGCCGTGAACCACGATCTCGAGGCCGAGTACCTGCGTCGCGCGGCGCATCCACCAGCGGACGATGCGCTGTCCGCCGCCGCGCGCGCGTCGCCGGGCTATGAGCGGCGCGAGTATCGCGCCGGCGGCGAAGAGTGCAAGAAGACCGAGTTTACGCAAAGGCTCTTTCCCGATTCGCGGAGGCGGGCGGTGCGTTCACAAAGTGACGGCCGTAACCGGCATCGAGTTCGCGCAGATTGAGCAGCATGAATACATCGGCGACGTTGAACGCCGGATCCCAGCAGGCCTCCCCGCAGGCCTTGGCGCCGAGGCTCACGTAAGCGCGCAACAGCGGCGGCATGCGCGGCGCGATTTCCGCGGGGAGTTGCGGTGCGGGCGGCAATGGGCGGTGGGGCGACACCCGGCATTCGTCCGCGGCATGGTGGCGTGCTAGCAGGCGACGCAGCACGGCATGCGCATAAAGCGGATTGGGCGCCAGCGGCACGCTCGCGCAGCCGAACAGATAGTCAATGCGATGGGTGTTGACTATCTGGCCGATGCCCTGCCACAAGGTGGCGATGACGGCGCCGTTGCGATAACGCGCGTCAACGCAGGTGCGTCCGACTTCCACGAAGCGGCCACGGTTCGCGAGCACGGTCCCGAGTTCGAACTCGCCTTGCGAATAGTATCCGCCCGCTGCGGTTGCCGCATCGTCGGTAAGCAGCCGCGTGGAAGCGACAACATCGCCGCTGGCGAGATCGCGGACGATAAGGTGCCGACAAAAGGGATCGTAGTCGTCGCGGTCGAGACCCGATCCCGCATCTGATAGATTTGCGCCGAGTTCCTCGGCGAAGATACGGTAGCGCAGCCGTTGGGCGGCAAGGATGCCTTCGTTGCCGGCGACCTCGACACGATAACGATTCGACGAACGGAGCATGGGTTCGGTCATGAGCCTCTGTTCCGAATTGATCACGGAGGCAGCTTAAAGGGCTTTCTTTGAGCTTTGATGACGGAGAGATGAACGCCGTATTACCGTTTTCGGAGCCGCGTAAAACAGAACTCGTGCCCGGCTGTCGTCGGCCGGAGCGAATCCGCCATGCGCCCGGCCATGCTTTCATTGCAGGCCGCGCTTTACCTCCCGTGCCGATTCGGTTCAGAATGGTAGGCAACGGATCGGGAGCGAAAACGGCATGAGCGCGGCCTTCTGGCTGGATCTTGGCATCGGCGCGGGCGCGTTGCTCGCGCTGGCGCTCATCCTGAGCGGTGGACGCCACCTGCGCCGCGGGCGCATCGTGCGCGGCGGCACGCACGGCCTCGTCGGAATCGTCATCGGCTGTCTCGCGGCGATCGTGCTTTTGATCGGCATCAATCTTCTGACCTACGCCCGCTTTACCGCCGAGCGGCCGGTGGGCGACATCAGTTTCCGCAAGCTTGCGCCTCAGCGCTACGCAGTGGTGTTTGTGCGCCACGGCGGCGGCAGCGTTCGCACCACGCTCGACGGCGACGAGTGGCAGCTCGATGCGCGCATCATCAAGTGGAAGGGCATCGCCACCGTGCTCGGTTTCGAGCCGCTTTACCGACTGCAACGCCTGAGCGGACGCTACGAAAACATCAGCGAAGCGCGCGCAAAACCAACAAGTGTCGTGGCGCTTGCGCACGAACCGGGCTTGAGCCTGTGGAACCTCGCCCACCACGATGCGAACTGGCTGCCGCTGGTGGATGCGAGCTACGGCACCGCGACCTATCTGCCGATGGCCGACGGTGCGACCTATCATGTGAGCCTGAGCACCACCGGACTCCTCGCGCGACCGGCGAACACCGCCGCCGCGCAGGCGGTCCGCAATTGGGAATGAATGCCTGTGTAGGAGCGAGCTTGCTCGCGATTAAGGAACCCCGGATTTATTCGGCGCTTCCTCAACTCTTCTCCCCTCTCCCTTGATGGGAGAGGGCGAGGGTGAGGGTGAAAAATATCCGGTGCCGTCGGGCGGCACGCCCTTTTTTGGTAATTCATGAGCAGCCATGCGGCCGAAGGAGTAAGACGATGACACCGAAAACCTTGTGGATTCCCGCGCTCTGCGCCTTATTGCTCGGCGCCGGCGCCTGCGCGGCGCCTGCGGTCAAGACGCCCAGCGCGTCGGACGTGACCGCGAAACAGGTGGCGCCGCACATCTGGTATCTGTACTACCGCGGCGGCAACATGACGGCGCTCATCGGGCCCGAGGGCACGCTGCTCGTGGACGACGAGTTCGCGCCCTTCGTGCCGGCGATCCTCGCCAGGCTCAAGGAAATCGGCGGCGGCGTGCCGAAGTTCGTCGTCAACACGCATTACCACCAGGATCACACCGGCGGCAACGCGGCGATGCGCGCCGCCGGCGCCGTGATCATCGCGCATGAGAACGTGCGCTCGCGCCTCGAACAGATTCAGCGCCCGCCGTTTGGCGGTTCGGTTCCCGCGCCCGTGCCCGCGAGCGCGCTGCCGATGATCACCTTCGAACATTCGCTGACGGTTAATCTCGACGGCGAACCCGTGCGCATCGTG
Organism: uncultured Gammaproteobacteria bacterium; assembly: GCA_963843735.1. Classification (GTDB taxonomy): domain Bacteria; phylum Pseudomonadota; class Gammaproteobacteria; order JAKDMP01; family JAKDMP01; genus CAWJLN01. The sequence continues at coordinate 258,104 of CAWJLN010000009.1, read as the reverse complement.
CACGAGCCGCCAGCGCACACCGACGGCGATTCGATCGTCGCCTTCGAGCGTTCCAACGTCGTGGCAATGGGCGACCTGTTCTTCAACGGCATCTATCCGATCATAGACGTCGAGACGGGCGGCAACGTGGACGGCATGATTGCCGACGTCGAGCGCGCGCTGTTCTACATGAACGACAAGACGGTGGTGATTCCGGGCCACGGCCCGGTCGCCGACAAGGCAGCGCTCGAGCGCTACCGCGACATGATGATCACCGTGCGCGACAAGGTGAAAAAGCTCATAGACGAAGGCAAGACGCTGGCCGAGATCCAGGCCGCGAAACCGACGGCGCAGTTCGACGCCGAATGGGGCGGACACGGCGTAACCGCCGGACGCTTCGTGGCCGAGGTGTACTACAGCCTGCATCCCCAATTCGTCGGCAAATAAAAAACAGCAGAAGACCGCCTCTTATCCCCTCTCCGTCTTCTCCCTCTCCACTCCGTGGAGAGGGTTGGGGTGAGGTGCGGGAGAGGGTTAGGGGTCAGCCGGGCGGACCTTGGCGTAAAACCCGGACGAGCTGCTCCTCGCCCCGCAGGAGTTCGGCGAGCGCCGCATCGTCCAGCGCTCCGAGTGCTTCCTCCAAAGTCTGTGCAAGGCGGGCGCCATCGCGTTCGAGCCGGTCCCTGCCCGCGGCTGTGATGCGAACCTTGACCGCGCGCCGGTCATTCGCATCCGGCTCGCGGGACACCAGGCCTTCGGCCAGCAGTTCCCGGATCAGCAAGCTCAGGGTGGCGGCGCGCACCTGCTGAATATCAGCCAACTCCCGCTGGCTCAGTGAACCGAGCAAGGATAGATCGTTCAGCACCATCAACCCGCTCCAACGGATGCCTGCCTGCTGTGACCTTCGGCGCAGCAGGCGGTACAGCGCACCCGTGTTGAACAGCAGCAATTCCGCGGCATGCGTGCGATCCGACGCCATCGGCAGACTCTAATAGATAGTTAATCTAACTAATATAATAGCACAAATGCCCCGCAATTCTTTGTTTTTTCCTGTCTTGCCGCTAACGTAAAGATGGGCCAACGACTGGTTGGGCTCAATCTGTTTCGATTGGATGTTTCTCGTGGCAAGATGCTCACTTGGTCGCAGCCTCCAAGAGCCTTACCATCGGGCCAAACGGCAAAATATCCAAGCCGTGGCGCTGCTTGAGGAATTCCGGCGAAGTGAAGCTGAGCCACACTTTATCTTCCGACGATTCCCGGATCAGGGCTTTGAGGGGAAGGTCGATCGCAAGCGACGGATACCGATTCATGAGCGGGGTGCCGGTTTTGGGATCGCCGAAAATCAGCAACACCGTCGGTCGCATGATGAGACCGACTGCTTTGGCTTCTGCGGCCTGGTCGATGCGCGAAAATATCTTCACGCCCTTAGCCTTCAGGAGCGCTTCGAGTCGATCAGCGGTGTCCGCGACTGAGTGACCGCTCGAGATGTCAACTATGCCGGACGAGGTCATATCTGTAAATTTCCCCCAACGACCAAGCTCAGCCGCCGAGCAAACTGGCGCGAGCTTTGCGTAGGCAAAGCTCGTGAGCAGTTTGTTCGGTCGGCTGCAGCGCATTGTTAGCCGCTCCCTGGCGAGTGGCAATATATTCCGTGCGTGCTCGATGTCTATCCTTCCAGGCAGCCGACGGATGCATCGGCTCCGGATATTTCAATCTCGCGATCATACCTCTGATGGACAAAAGACTCGCGAGATTGAGCTCACGTCCGCATGCTCTTCTCAGGCCATCCAGCCCTTCATAACGGGAGCCATAGAACGCGACCGCAAGGTATGCGGACGCTATGAGCGCTTTGGGTCGGCGCCGAGATATGGCGATCGCAAGCGCTTGTTCATGTACTTTGCGGATCAGTGTCCGCTCGTAACGGTTTGTCACAACGCGAACCAACTGTTGCTCAATCGTGCTTGCACCCTGCAAGGAGCGCCCCAAAACAAGCGAGTAAGCCGCACGAATGATCGCAATCGGATCGACCCCGACATGTAAGTGATTTCGGTGATCTTCAGCCGCTACAAGTACGCCCACAAAGCTATTTGGAACCAGACCACCAACAAGGTCAACTATCCGTAGACAGCGTCCGATATCCTCCCGTATATTCCACACATCGAATATCTCGGCCATTCTTGAAACGAGAATGAACGGCGCGGAGAGGATTAGCATCAATTGTCTCGGAAGGACTCTCGTCTCCAAGTCACGTCCCCGCTTTGATCAGCAACCATTGAGCTGAATTCGCCCGCCATCTCGCCGTCGGGCTGCACGTACAGGTCGCAGAAGTTCGTAGATTCACGCCCGTGCCCTTCCTCGACTATATGCAGGAAGACTCGATCCCTGCCGAAGTAATTCTTCTGTACGTATCCCTGAACCCGGCCCCGCGTGCGATTCTTGCCAATGTAACTCCGCTGTCCAGTAGACGAATCTTCATAGACCTTTTCAACCGTGCCTTCAATTCGGCTATCTTCTCGCCATAGCATGGCGACGTAGCGAAGAATCATATTCTCGTATGGTCTGTACGAAGTAGTAGTAGTTCGCATTTCGAAATACCATTGACCCGTAATATTCGGCAACGGAAACAACTTCTCCCGCGCCCAAAAGAACAAGAGCGCGAGGACTATGCCGCCAAGCAGAGTTCCTAGAAAATTCGCGATGAATGCGTCAAATAGGCCCATTGATTTGCTGATTCGCTCACAAAGCGGCTAGACAGTATGACTTCCACGGGCCGAAGCGCTGACCTCCGGTGGGTACTCACCGGGGATTGGCCCGAGGCCAGAGCCGCCACGGCGTATCGTTGTCGCTACGCCCATTGGTTCCCCAACACGGAGGTCAGCATGTCTCACGATACTACAACGTTTGTCGGGCTGGATGTTCACAAGGAGTCTATCGCCGTCGCCTGCATCGGAGCCGATCCGGATGAGCCGGTGGTGGATGTGGGCACCATCGGCACGCAGCAGTATGCCATTGACCGGTTGCTCAAAAAGCTCTCGGGGCGCGGGCGGCTACGCCTGGTCTACGAGACCGGCCCCTGCGGGTTCTGGCTGCACCGGTATTTGAGCGGCAAGGGGCTGGTGTGCGTGGTGGCCGCCCCGTCGCTGATCCCGAAGAAGCCGGGGGAGCGGATCAAGACCGACCGGCGCGATGCTCGCAACCTCGCCCTGGCCCTGCGCGCCGGGACGCTGACAGCGGTACACGTACCGAGCCCCGATCAGGAGCAGTTCCGGGACGTGGTGCGGGCCTGGCAGCAGGCCAAGCGCGATGTTACCGCAGCCCGTCAGCGGCTGAAGTCGTTTCTGCTGCGCCATGATATTCGCTACACGGGAACTGCCAACTGGAGTGCGGCGCACCGGCGCTGGCTGGCCGAGATGGTGCTGCCCTCGACGGCCCAGCAGATTGTGTTTCAGGAACTGGTGGATTCGATCAACGAGCGCGAGCGCCGGCGCGACCGGCTCGAACGCCAACTCGACAGCTTGGCACCCCAGTGGTCAGGCTATCCCCTGGCCCAGGCGCTGCAAGCCTTTCGGGGTATCCAAAAGACGGTCGCCTATACAGTGGTGGCCGAAGCGCACGATCTATCGCGCTTTGCCCATCCCAAGCACTTCATGGCCTGGCTGGGGCTGGTGCCGAGCGAACACAGTTCGGGTGCGACCCGTCGGCAAGGCCCAATCACCCGCTGTGGCAACCGCTGGGCGCGGACCCTGCTCACCGAGGCGGCGTGGTCGTACCGCTACGCCCCCAAGGTCAGCCGGATCATCGAGGCCCGGGCCGGGGAGATTGACCCGCAGGTCCGCGCGATTGCCTGGAAGGCGCAGCTACGGCTGCATCACGTCTACCGCAAGCTGCTCGCCCGCGGCAAGCACAAGAATGTGGTGATTACCGCGGTGGCGCGCGAGCTGGCGGCCTTCATCTGGGATGCCGCCCGCCAGATCGAACCCCACCCTTAAACCGAATCGCTTTTGGGAACGGCAGTGACCCGGCCCGGTGTGTGGGCAATCCGCGACGGCGTTAAGTGACCGCACCGATGCGATGCACGCTCCTAGACTGCGCACAGGCCCACAAGACGGAACTCAGTAATGCGGTAACCAACCCGCGGATATCAGCATGATCCACCGTCGGCGTTATTGGCCGGGCCACTGCCGAACCCATCCCAACCGGAGTTCACCATGAAATAACTTGTGCCCACTTGACAAGGGAAGTCATATCAACGCTTGAGCTCAGCCGCCGACCGACTGCGCAGCAGTTGGACGGTCGGCTGGAGCGCGTTGTTAGGCGCCACTACCGCCTGCTCCTTTCCGCCGAAAGTCACCTGCGGAGATGACGTTGTCAGTCCAAACTGTCGTGTCCCCAGATCTAAAATATTGAACGGAGGACACCCTCTTCTGGGTAAGTCACGTGGGACATAAACCCTGGATATCGCTCCGGGCCACCTCCTCGATCATTTAATCTTGAATGCAGAATAAACATCCCATTCCACCCAGCAAAGTGACTTATCAAGTCTTTGAGGACTTCAATCTCCGAATCGACCGATATGCGGTGGCGCGGTACGTGCTCGTGAAACAGTTCTGTTATTTCGCCTTCTCTATATCGCTGAACCCGGAAACATTTTTCCTTGGGGCGCAAATCCGGGCAAATTTCGTGTCGCTCGTACATGGCACCTAACGTCAATCATCAGGCGCGCCTTTCGGCGTCGCCTGAATGGTTTTGTTCGGTACTATTTCCCCGCTGGCGCCATCGCTCTGGTGTAAATGCCTCATTAATGATCTCGGGGTGCTCCTTGAATATCATTACAACTAGGCAGAGACAAACCATCCGTATGCTAGCTGAAAAAGGGACCGTGTCAGGCTGAGACAGATCCGGGTTCCTATCTTTTTCGTAGTGCTCGACGATGTGTTTTAACTGGTCTTCCGTCAGTTCGAAATATGGCTCATGCGCGGCTCGATTGCGAATCTTTCGGAAACGGTCGAGCGCGATGAAGAGTGGATCGGTTAGCAATCCCAACTCGTGAAGCAGAACGATACGAAGGGAGTAAGGGTATCCGCGAGAGTCAGACGTTATCCTGGAGGCATTCTTGCACTTTCTATCGATGATTCTTGCCACGGCCAATTCGAGATAGCCGTGTGTAAGAAGAACAAGGGCTCGACTGTCTTTCACATTGAGTATGCCCTTCAGAATGTCTGACTGAAGATTTTCTGTTTTCATTTATGTGTGATCATCCTGTCACCTAACGCTATAGCTCAGCCGCCGACCGACTGCGCAGCAGTTGGGCGGTCGGCTGAAGCGCCGGGTTAGGTTGAAACGTGACGCAGACCATAAACAAAAAGCACTATGCCAATAGCCATGAATACAAAACCAAGCCCGCGCATATACTTGACATATGCCTCCGGCGATAATTTACGAATTGCGATGCTCGTTCGTATCCAATACCCTCGCCGGAAGACATTTGGATAGATAAGATAGATGCCTCCACAAATCGCAAAGATGATCCCAATAATTTGCATCAAGTTCATAATTGTAAGGCCTAACGCTTGAGATAAGCGGCGCGCAGTATGCGCGTCCGCTTGAACGATTTGTTAGGCTGAAATTTGCTACTTGGAGGCATTACCACACCCCACTTGATCAGGCCAAACCATACAGTTGCCGGATTGAGGTTTCCCGCGAGGGAGTACATCCCAACCGCAGTTGCTATAGCCTCCACCGTTTGACTGCGATAGCGCAGGCCACACATCCAAGGTGATTCTTTCTCTAGCCTTTATGGTCACCTTGTAAGGTGACGACTTACATTCCTTTTTGTTAGGGGATATTGGCGAATCGAATTTATTGGAACTGGCGATGATGGTGTAACGTCCGGGCAAGAGGAAAACGCAAGCTGCTTGACCACCGGATAGCGCGACACTGTAATCCGCGTAGGGTTCGTCAAGCTTGTTATAGACGTCAACCCAACTGGGATGTCCATTCATTGCACCGCTGTCTTCAAGTCGTTCCAGGCATAGTTGCGCCGATAATCCAGGCACCTGAGAAGCGAAGGGCTTTGAAGTCGATTCTTGAGCAGGCAGCCAAACTGTTGACGCCGCGATTAGAACCAGTCCAAGCATGTCCCCTCCTAAGCCTAACGCATAAATTAAGCGGCGCGCGGTTAGCGCGTCCGCTTGGATGAACTGTTGGGCGCGAGTGTATATGTGCCCCGCAAGACAGTTATTTTTGGCTTCTTGCGCTCATCGCGATAATCCTGTAAGACGATATGAGATGCGCTTTGTACGCAAACGTACTGCATTCGATCCAGGTTTTGATTTCGTGAAGGGGCATACTTCAAAATTGGCGTAAATCCTAACGCCAATCGCCAAATGCTTGCGAATCCCAGGAGGTATTATTGGGTGATCGTTTGTCAGGATCCCAAGAATTCGCTTTGTGCCGACATGCCAAATCCGCAGGCCCGGCGCACCATTTGCCAGAAACAGCCGACCGTGAACGGGAAAACATGGCGCAACAACACTCGGGTTACCCCGACATTGCTTAATGTCCTTGACCGTGGGCGGCCAAGTTGATGATGCAAATACGGGAAAAGGAACGAGAGCCGCGAAGAATATGACTGCTGCCCTGTTACGCATGTTGCCCCCTTAACGCCCAACGCTAACTAGATGTCGAAGCGACATCTAATCTGGAAATGTGACGTATAATCATGGCCGAATCATAGCATATCGGCGGCAAGAGTGGAATCAACGAAAAGAAACGCGTCAAAAGTTCCTGTAAGTCATTCATTCGAAAATAAAAACGCTCCCAAATTGCTCGATCAGGTCCGATCCGAAATCCGCAAGCGACACTACAGTCTGCGGACGGAGCAGTCCTATATCCATTGGATCAAACGCTTCATTCTTTTTCACGGCAAGTGCCATCCGCGCGAGATGGGGGCGGTCGAGATCGAGGCGTTTCTGAGCGACCTGGCGGTGCAGCAGAATGTGGCGGCGAGTACGCAGAACCTGGCGCTCTCGGCCCTTCTGTTTCTGTACCGGGAGGTGCTCGGCGTGGATTTGCCGTGGCTGGACGGCATTACGCGGGCCAAGAAGCCGCAGCGGCGTCCGGTCGTGCTCTCGCGTTCGGAGGTGCGGCGCCTGCTGGACGAGTTGCCGGCCGACGAGCCGGGGCTGATCGCCCGGCTGCTCTACGGCACGGGGATGCGTTTGATGGAAGGCGTTCGGCTGCGGGTGAAAGACCTCGATTTGTCGCGCGGGGAAATACTCGTGCGCGACGGCAAGGGCGCGAAGGATCGGGTCACCGTGTTGCCGCAGACCTTGGCGGAGCCGCTGCGCGCGCATTTGACGGTGCGGCGTTCGGTCTACGAACGCGACCGGGCGCAAGCACGGGCCAACGTGTGGCTTCCGCATGCGCTGGCGCGTAAATATCCCAGGGCGGCGGGTGAATGGGCCTGGCAGTATGTGTTCGCTGCCGCCCGTTTTTCGACCGATCCGCGCTCGGGTGCCGTGAGGCGCCATCACCTGAGCGAGCAGCAGGTGCAACGCACCGTGAGGAGTGCGGCCAAGCGGGCCGGTTTGACGAAGCCGGTTTCGCCGCACGTGTTGCGGCATTCCTTTGCTACGCATGTTCTCGAGTCCGGCTACGACATCCGCACCGTGCAGGAATTGCTGGGGCACAAGAACGTCGAGACGACCATGATTTATACGCACGTGCTCAACCGAGGCGGGCGGGGCGTGCGAAGCCCGCTGGATTCGTAGGCGGGTGTCGCCTGGGTTGTCGCCCCGGCAAAAGCCGGATTCCAGTTTGAGAAGTACCCCGATCCAGGGCAGGGGATTTATCATCTTTACTGGATACCGGCCTTCGCCGGTATGACGAAGACGGGTTATGGTGTTCGGGTATTACGGCCGGTTATCTGAGCGGGGCAAGCGCATCTACAATCGGAGCGTCGCGCTCGCCGCGCCTCGTCTGGACGCCGCGGCCTTTGCATCGCCGATCGAGGCTTTGCGGGCGGCACTTGAAGCGGGCGGACAGCGCGCCGTCGGCAATGCTGCGCAGACGGTCGCCGACGGCTTCGTCGCCGCGCTCAAATTGCCGCCGGTACGCATCGTCGTCAAACGCAAGCGTCCGGAGCGCGCGGGCTCGGAATATCACGGCCTCTACGCGGGCGAAGAGGAGGGCGAGCCCGCCGAGATCACGCTGTGGATGTACACGGCGCGCCGCCGTCAGGTAGTCGCCTTCCGCACCTTCCTGCGCACGCTTGTCCACGAGTTGTGCCATCATCTCGACTTCGAGGGTTTTCGTCTTCCCGAATCCTTCCACACCGAAGGTTTCTACCAACGCGAATCCACCCTCTTCCGTGACATCGTCGGCGAACCCCGCAACGAGGAAAAGCAGGAACGGGCTTGCCCGTGATTGCCTTCTTCCTCGCTCTGGATCGGAGAGGATTGCGGCAAGGGTGATCGGTTCGTTTTCGCCGCTGTGCGGCGATACCCCTCACCCCAACCCTCTCCCGCAAGGGGAGAGGGGGCATAAGAAGTGAACCCTTCCGCAAGAGGATTGCGGCAAGGGTGATCGGTTCGTTTTCGCCGCTGTGCGGCAATACCCCTCACCCCAACCCTCTCCCGCAAGGGGAGAGGGGGCATAAGAAATGAACTCTTCCGCAAGGGGATTGCGGCAAGGGTGATCGGTTCGTTTTCGCCGCTGCGCGGCGATACCCCTCACCCCAACCCTCTCCCGCAAGGGGAGAGGGGGCATAAGAAATGAACTCTTCCGCAAGGGGAGAGAGGGTGTAAGAAATGAACTCTTCCTCAAGAGGAAAAACCAAAAGTATTTCTGCCGGATAATAGTGTCATGAGCGAAACGGACAATCAGGATTTGCGCTGGCGGTTCTGGATAGATCGCGGCGGCACGTTTACCGACGTGATCGGCCGCGCACCCGACGGCGCGCTGCGCGCGGCAAAGCTGCTCTCGAACGATCCCGGCCGCGGCGAGGACGCCGTGATCGCGGGCATCCGCCGCCTGCTCGGCGTGGATGCCGAGGCGGCGCTTCCGCTCGATCGCATCGCCGAGCTGCGTGTCGGCACGACGGTCGCGACCAATGCGCTGCTGGAGCGCAAGGGCGCGCCGACGCTCTTCGTCACCAACGCCGGGTTGGAGGATGCGCTTCTCATCCGCGATCAGGCGCGCCCCGATCTTTTCGCGCTCGAAATCAGGAAGCACGAACCGCTTTACAGTCGAGTGCTTGGAGTTTTGCTGCGTCTCGATGCCGAAGGCGGCGAACTTGCGGCGCTGGACGAAGCCGCCGCGCGGCACGGACTGGCAGCGGCGCGCAAGGCGGGCTGTACGAGTTGCGCGATTTGTCTCATGCACGCCTGGCGCCATCCGGCGCAGGAGCGGCGTGTCGCCGAACTTGCACGCGCGGCGGGTTTCGAGACCGTCGTCGTCTCGCATGAAGTGAGCCCGCTCATCCGCTATCTGCCGCGGGCGGAAACGACGGTGACGGAGGCTTATCTGCAACCGCTTTTGCGTCGCTATACGCGCCATCTTTCCGAGTCGCTGCCTGGCGTGCGCCTGCTGTTCATGAAGTCCGACGGCGGGCTTGCCGCGCCGGCCGCGTTCACCGCCTGCCAGGCGCTGCTTTCGGGGCCGGCGGGCGGCGTCGTCGGCGCGGTCGAAACGGCGCGCGCGGCGGGTTTCAAGCGCGTCATCGGCTTCGACATGGGCGGCACCTCGACCGACGTCTGTCATTACGGCGGCGAGTACGAACGTCAACGCGAAACCGTCATCGCCGGCAACCGCATCGCGGTGGCGGCGCTGGACATGGAAACCGTCGCCGCCGGCGGCGGGTCCATCGTCGGCTTCGACGGCGAACGTTTGATCGTGGGACCGGAGTCGGCGGGCGCCGATCCCGGACCGGCAAGTTACCGCAACGGCGGCCCGCTTACCATCACCGATTGCAACGTGTTTCTCGGGCGCATCCGCGCCGAGCACTTTCCGCGCGTGTTCGGTCGGAACGGCGACGAGGCGCTCGATTGCGATGCGGTCGCAGAAAAGTTTGCCGCGCTCGCACAGGCGTCGCACAAAGGCGCGGATCGGAAACTCGCGGCGGAAGAAATCGCCGCGGGCGCGCTTGGCATCGCCGTCGAGCACATGGCGGGCGCGATCAAACGCATCTCCATCGCGCGCGGCCACGATCCGCGCCGCTGCGTGCTCAACTGCTTCGGCGGCGCCGGCGGACAGCACGCCTGCGCCGTCGCCGATGCACTCGGCATCGAGCAAATCCTCATTCATCCCCATGCGGGCGTATTGTCCGCGCTCGGCATCGGCTTGAGCGACCTCACGGCGCTGCGCGAACAGAGTGTGGAGCAAGCCCTGGCCGACGGACTGGATGCGGCGCGCAAGATCGCAGATCAACTGGAAGCGGAAACGCGCGCGGCGGTTGCGGAACAGGGTGCGCCCGCGGCGGGCATCGAAGTGACGCGCACGGCGCTCCTGCGTTACGGCGGCAGCGAAACAGCGCTTGCCGTGCCGCTTGATTCCGAACAGGCGTTGCGCGATGGTTTCGAGGCGGCGCATCGGCGACATTTCGGCTTCGTCCTGCCGGAGCGCGAGATCGTGATCGCCGCCGTGCGGATCGAAGCGCGCGGTGGCCTGAGCGCCGCGGCGATGGTTGACGTATCCGTCGGCGATACGAGCAAACCGATCGGGCAGGTTCGTGCCTGGTTCGACGGCGGTTGGCGCGAGGTGCCGCTTTACCGTCGCGCCGCGCTTGCGGCCGGCACGCACATTACGGGTCCGGCAATCGTGATCGAAGACACCGCCACGACGGTCGTCGAGTCCGGCTGGCGCGCCGAAGTCGGCGCCGAAGGTGGACTGATCCTTCGCCGCGTTCCCTCTCCCCTCGCGGGAGAGGGCAAGGGTGAGGGGGATGGCCGCAAAACGGCCGGTGTTTTTCACCCTCACCCCAACCCTCTCCCATCCAGGGAGAAGGAGGTCGCAATGGCGCGCGATCCGATTTTGCTCGAAGTGATGGGCAGCCTGTTCATGACGACGGCCGAGCAGATGGGTGAGGCGCTGCGCCAGTCCGCGCAATCGGTCAACGTGCGCGAGCGTCTTGATTTTTCCTGCGCCGTGTTCGGGCCGGACGGTGCGCTCGTCGCCAATGCGCCGCACATGCCGGTGCATCTGGGCGCGATGAGCGAAACGGTGCGCGCGCTTACAGCGCGCGAACGCATGGCGCCGGGCGAAGTCTGGGTGATGAACGATCCCTACGCCGGCGGCACGCATCTTCCCGACATCACCGTGGTCACGCCGATCTTCGTCAATGATAAGAACTCTCGTTCAATTCCCTCTCCCCTTGCGGGAGAGGGAGAAAGCAGGATGCCCGACTTCTTCGTCGCCTCGCGGGCGCATCACGCGGATCTCGGCGGTGCGACGCCCGGCTCGATGCCGCCCGACAGCCGCTGCATCGAGGATGAAGGCGTGCTCATCCGTCCGCTGCGTCTCGTTGCGAACGGGCGTTTCGACGAGGCCGAAATGCTCCGCGTGCTCGCCGACAATCCGCACCCGGCGCGCAAGCCCGAACAGAATCTCGCCGACCTGCGCGCCCAGGTTGCTGCCAACGAACGCGGCCGTGCGGAACTCGAACGCCTGATTGCGCAGTACGGGCTTGCGACCGTGCAGGCTTACATGCGCCACGTCAACGATCAGGCCGCGAGCGCCGTGCGCCGGCTCATCAAGCGTCTGCCGCCCGAAGGCCGTTACGAAGTCGCCATGGATAACGGCGCGAAGATCGTCGTTGCGCTTCGCGTGGACGGAAACAAGGCGCTCGCGGTCGTGGACTTCAGCGGCACCAGCGCGACACAGCCGGACAACTTCAATGCGCCGACGGCGGTCGTGCGCGCGGCCGTGCTCTATGTGCTGCGCGTGCTGGTCGAGGAGCCGATTCCGCTCAACGACGGCTGCCTCGAAAACGTAGAGATGAAAGTTCCGCCGCACTCGATGTTGTCGCCGGAATATCCGGCCGCGGTCGTCGCCGGCAACGTCGAGGTGAGCCAGTGTCTGTGCGATGCGTTGTTTGCCGCGACCGGTTCGCTCGCCGCCTGCCAGGGCACGATGAACAATCTTTCCTTCGGCAACGAACGCTATCAGCATTACGAAACGCTTGCCGGCGGCGCCGGCGCGGGCGACGGATTCGTCGGCGCGAGCGCCGTGCACACGCACATGACCAATAGTCGTCTCACCGATCCCGAGATACTCGAATTCCGTTATCCGGTGCTGCTGGAGCAATTTTCGATTCGCAAGGATTCTGGCGGCGTGGGCAAGTGGCGCGGCGGCGACGGCATCGTGCGCCGCATCCGTTTCCGCGAGGCGATGACCGTCGCCATCCTCTCCAACCGCAGGAAAACCCTGCCCTTCGGTTTGAACGGCGGTGGCGATGCTGCCGCCGGCATCAACCGTCTGCTCCGCGCCGACGGCAGCGTGCAGGAACTCGCTTATTCGGACCGCGCCGAAGCCGCGCCCGGCGACGCCATCGAAATCCTCACCCCGGGCGGCGGCGCTTTCGGCGCATTTTGACAAACGAGTATAATGAACTAGTTAAAAGACTAGATGGTGATTGTCGTGGACACACAAATCGGCCTCTTTGAGGCCAAAACGCATTTTTCGGCACTGCTTGAGCGTGTGAGGCGCGGCGAACGCTTTACGATTACCCGTCGCGGCGAGCCCGTCGCCGAGCTTGCACCCGTCAGCATCGCCGCCGATCTTGAGGCACGCCACAAGGCGCTTGCCAGAGTGGATGCCCATCGTAAGAGACTGCACTCGGCCGGCATAAAGGTCACGCTTGAGGATATCAGGGCAGCAATAGACGAAGGGCGTCATTGATGGCCTTTGTACTCGACGCGAGTGTGACGCTGGCGCGGCTTGTGCCGGACGAAATGCTTTCGCCTTCCAGCATGAAGGCAATTGAGCAGGAAGCAATCGTCGTGCCGGCTCTATGGCCGTTCGAGGTGGCCAATGCCCTCGAAGTCATGCGGCGGCGCGGACGCCTGGACGAACCGGCGTTGGCCGATGCATTGAGTCTGCTGGATAGCCTCGCTCCGGAAATAGAACTTGTCAGCGCTGTGCGCTGTTGGGGAAGCGTGTCCGGTCTGGCGCGACAATATCGGCTTTCTGTTTACGATGCGGCTTATCTGGAGTTGGCAAAACGTCGGCGATTGCCGCTGGCGACGTTGGATGATGCGCTAAGAAAGGCGGCTCGCCGCGCCCGTGTCAAGCTTGTGTAGATTCTCCAATAAGGATCGAGCGGCAACGCCTGTTCCCGGTATCGTTGCAGTGGGAAGTGCAGTCGTTGGGGCGTTCGTTTGATCCCAACCGCCGAAGGCATTCTCAAGACGACATTCGGCTACGCCGGGTTTCGCGGTCAGCAGCGGGAGATCGTCGCCACGCTGACCGGCGGTGGCGATGCGCTGGTGCTGATGCCGACCGGCGGCGGCAAATCCCTGTGTTACCAGATTCCGGCGTTGCTGCGTCCCGGCATCGGCGTGGTGGTGTCGCCGCTGATTTCGCTGATGGCGAACCAGGTTGCGACGTTGCGTCAGGTCGGCGTCGCTGCGGCCTATCTGAATTCGAGTCTCGATTTCGCCGAGCAGCAGGCCATCGAACGGCAGATGCTGAACGGCGAACTGGACCTCGTTTACATCGCACCGGAACGCCTGCTGCAACCGCGCTGCCTGGAATTGCTTGCGCGCTGTGAAATCGCATTGATCGCGATTGACGAGGCGCACTGCGTATCGCAATGGGGTCACGATTTTCGTCCCGAGTATTTGCAGCTTGCGGCGCTTTCCGAACATTTCCCCGGTGTGCCGCGAATTGCACTCACGGCAACCGCCGATCTGCCGACGCGCAAGGAAATTGTCGAGCGCCTGGGGATGCCCGAAGCGCGCATCTTCGTTCACAGCTTCGATCGGCCCAACATCTGCTATCGGGTTGCCGAACGCGGCAACGGGAGCCAGCAGTTATTGCGCTTCATCCGCGACGAACATCCCGGCGAGGCGGGCATCGTGTATTGTCTGTCGCGGGCGAAGACCGAGCGCACGGCGGAGATGCTGTCGGCGCAAGGCATCACGGCCTTGCCCTATCACGCCGGTCTCGATCATGTATTGCGCGACCGGAACCAGCGACGTTTCCTGTTGGAAGACGGTATCGTGATTGTCGCTACAGTCGCCTTCGGCATGGGCATAGACAAGCCCGACGTGCGCTTCGTCGCGCATCTCGATATGCCGGGGAGCATCGAGAGCTATTATCAGGAAACCGGCCGCGCGGGGCGCGACGGACTGCCCGCCGATGCCTGGATGCTTTACGGCCTGAGCGACGTGGTGCAGCGCCGCCGCATGATCGAGCAGTCCGAAGCGAAGGATGAGCGCAAATGGGTGGAGCGGCGCAAGCTCGATGCGATGCTCGCCTACTGCGAACTCGCCACCTGCCGCCGCATCAACCTGCTGCGCTACTTCGGCGAACAACCGGCGCAGGATTGCGGCAACTGCGACACTTGCCTTGTGCCGCCCGAGACCTGGGATGCAACCGAGGTTGCGCGCAAACTCCTCTCCGCCATCTATCGCACGGGTCAGCGCTTCGGCGCGGGCTACCTGATTGAGCACCTGCGCGGCGAAACGAGCGAGCGGGCGGAACGCTTCGGTCACACCGGGCTGTCCACCTTCGGCATTGGCGAAGAGCTCGCGGTCAAGCAATGGCGCTCGGTGATCCGCCAGCTTGTCGCGCGTGGCTATCTGGAAAGTGATCCGGACGGTTTCGGCGGACTGCGTTTCGGACGCGACGGCGACGCCTTGCTGCGCGGCGAACAAAGCGTTCGTCTGCGCCATGACCGCAAACCGCAACCCAAACGCAGTGGCAGAGGGAAAGCCTCAACCGAAATTGCGCCGACGGATACCAAACTCTGGGAAGCGTTGCGCGAGACGCGCAAGCGCCTCGCGGATGAACAGGGCGTGCCTGCCTTCATGATCTTCTCCGACGCCACGTTGCGGGAAATGCTCGCGCATCGCCCTGCCACGGATGCCGACTTTCTCGCGCTCAACGGGGTGGGCGACAAAAAGCTCGCAAGCTACGGCGCCGCCTTCCTCGCCGTTATTGCGGAAGAAAAGGACAGCACCAGGAATTCGCAACGGCAATAGTGGCTGACGGAATTTTCGGTTCAGCGTTCCTTTTCGGCGGCCAGCAATACTCGATCGCGTTCGCGCCGAATCCACCAGTCGAGACCGGTGGAAATGAGATTCGTGATGATCACGGAGGCGGCAAAGAAGTAGATGGCGGAAAGCACTTGGGCGTGGGCCAGTATGCCGAGTTTCACGCTGGCGACGAGTATCGCAATGATGAAGACATCAAGCATGGACCATTTGCCGAGAACGGCGGCCGAACGTATCAGCCGCTGGCTGAACTTTCCGAGCCACGATCCGTGTACAAAAATCCAGAACAAAAGCAGATTCTTGCCGATCGGGAAGAGGATTGAGAACACGAGAAGCACCGTCGCGAGGAAAACCTCCCCGGAACCGTAGAGCGATTTCATGCCCGACCATATCGAGATCGTATCGCCGAAGATCCAGAACTTCTTGAGGGCGAGGATCGGCAGGGTCAATCCTTCGAACAGAAGCCCCATGGCAACAATCAGCAAAGTCAGTGCAGCAATGCGGACCGCGAGCCCCAGATGAACCGCGCGCTTTTCTTTCACGACTCTTTCCCAATTTCTTTCGTTCGTTCCTAGATTATCAAATCGGGGTTTTGAAAGGCATCCGGGAAAATCCCCGAACCGGACGTGAAGACGATTCCGGGCGGATCGGGCATAATCAGGCGTCCGGATCATCGGCGAGGGGTTGCGCGTGCGGGTAGAAGTGGTTGTTATCGTTGGATTGTATTTCCTCGGCCTGCTCGGCTGGAACTTCCGCAATTTCCTGAAGAACCGTGCCGGAACGGAGGCGGAGGAAGTGGCCTACGTCGGCCACCGCAATTTCGGCACGGGCGCGCTGATTGCCACGCTCGTCGCCGTCTATGCCAGCAACTACACGCTGCTCGCGGCCGCGGAAAGCGGCTTCAAGTACGGTTTCTCCGGGCCCATCTGGTATGCGCTGGGCGTGGCGCTGCCGATTTTGTTCTTCGTGTGGCCGGTCAATCTGATTTCGCGGATGCGCGCGTCCATGCCGCGCGGCGTGACGCTGGTCGAGTACTACGGCGTGCGCTACGACGGGCGCACGCGTCTCGCCGCACTGGTGACGGTACTGATCGCGAGCGTGATCCACGTCGTTTCGGTCGTCGTCGCTATCGGCATCGTGCTGGATTCCTTGCTAAATATCGGCACCGGTCCCTCGATTCTCATAGGCGGCGGGGTGTTGATTCTCTACACGGCGCTCGGCGGCTATGAGGGCACGGCGCGTTCGCATGTGTACCAGTTGATGATCGCGGGACTTGCGGTGGCGGTGAGTCTCGCCATCGCTTCCCAGCGCGTTGATCTGCCGGATTTTGTGCGCCACATCGGAGCGGGTCAGCGCGATCTGCTTGCCTGGGGGCCGTCGCACATGCTCGATTTTTTTCTGACGCTGGCCGCGTTGGCGATCGCCAATCCCATCCTCTGGCAACGCATGTTTTCGGCCCGGGACGATAGAAGCGCCGTGCGTGCCATGAAGATTTTTCCGGCGTTGTGGATTCCCTTCGCGCTCGGCTCGGGCGTGATGGGCATGATCGCTTTTCACCTCATGCCCGCGATTGCGCCCGATCAGGCTGCGACGCGGCTCGTGGTGCATCTCTTCCCGACCTGGGCGGCGGTGTTTTTTCTGCTCGGTGGTCTGGCGCTCGTGTTTTCGACCGGCGACGCCACCATCAACAACATCGCGTCGATCGTGCAATTCGACGTGATAGACCGCTATCTCGGTCGCCATGTAACGGGGCGGCGCGCCGTGTACCTGAGTTTCGGCTTGCAGGTGGCACTCGGCCTGATCGGCATCGTCGGCGCGCTGGGCGTCAAAAGCATCCTGCATCTTCTGGTCGTCAACAGCGCCGTGTATATCGCGCTTCTGGTACCTCTCGTGCTCGGGCTCACGTGGCGGCGGGCGCAGGCGGGCGCCGCCTTCTGGGCGATCGTCGTTTCGCTTGTTATCGGCGCCGGCCTGATGGTGGCGGGATTCGGAGCCGTTGCAGATCTTGTCGCGCTTGCGGTGTCGGCCGCGCTCATGATGGGAATGTCGGTATGGCTGCCGGCGCGCGGCACGCCTGCCGTGGGCGCACAGCAACCGGTGAAACGTGCAGCCTCGGGCGTCGTGCTTGCAATTGCAATCTACACGGCGCTCTTCGCGCTCGCCTCGGCATTCGGCAATGTGAAGTGGCTGCTTCCCGGCTACACCATGTATCCGCTCATGGTCTACGCCTTTGGCGGCTGCCTGATACTCGCGCTCGTACTCCCCATCATCGCCTGGCGCCGCCCGCGAGCCTGAACGTGACTACAGGACTGTCTCGCTTATGAGGGTGCTGTCAGCGCGTCGAAATCGAGCGCGAGGTCGTCGCAGATGACGCGGGCGGCGTTACGCCCCGGCGCCATCGAGACGCCGGCGCCGGGATACGATTCCGAGCCGCAGAGATAAACATTCGCGACCGGCGAACGATAGCCGGCGAAGTCGGGAGTCGGGCGCATCGCGCCGCTTTGATAGGGGATCATGGCGCCGTGTGGAATCGTTCCGCGCACGGCGCTCGAAAGTTTGCGTTCGAGATCGAGCGGCGAATGGGCGGCGCGTGCAATGATCCGTTTGCCGAGACCGGGCAGATAGTTTTCGTCGAGCATGGTTATCAAATAATCGGCATAGCGTTCGCGGATCTCGTCCCAGGGACCGGCGCCGACCTTGCCCGTCGCGTCGCCGCGAACTTCGTACGGTACGCCGAGGACGACGAATTTCATTAAATGCTTGCCGGCGGGTGCGCGGCTCGGATCTATCGTGGAATCGTTCCAGCTCACGATGACAGGTGCGGCTGGAAGCAAGCCGGCGCGGCATTGATTGGTCGCTGTCGCCATCGCGTCGAGCGAGGCGTCGCTCAGATGCACATGGGCCGCGGCGCCCGCTTCCGCACCCGCACGGTACGCGACGGGACCGTCGAGCGCGGCATAGATGACGAACACGGCATCGCCCCATTCGAGGCGCCGGACGCGATCGGCCGCTTCCTTGCCGACGACGTCTTCGCCGAGTAGCCGCAGTGCGAGCTGCGCGGGATCGGCGCTTGAGGCGACAAGACGTCCGACGCCGATCCGCTCGCCGTTGTCGAGTACGACGGCGGTTGCCCGGCCGGCCTTGACTTCGATGCGCCGCACGCCGACGCCGGTACGGACCGTGCCGCCGAGGGATTCGAGCTTTGCGGCGAGCGCGAGCGGAACCTTGTGCATGCCGCCACGCACGAGCTTGTTGCCTTCGGCCTGCAGCACGCTCGCGAAAAGCCAGGAGATTTCGGCACCGGCCGCGTCGTCGGGTCCGTGGCCGACGAACGGCGCGAAGGCGCCGAAGAGGCATTTCGCCTGCGCGCTCTCGAAGGTTTCGTCGCACCACGAACGGGCGCTCTGAAGACTCAGGCGATAGCGATCGAGTCCGCCGGGCGTCGCCTCCATTTGCGCGAGTGCGCCGGAAAGCGGGCGCGGCGGCGAGAACAGTGCGCGCACGATTTCGTCGCGCTCGCCGCGGTAACGCTCGAAGAGTGCGACGGCCGTATCGGCGTCGCGTGCAGAATAGCGTGCGATGTTTTGCCGCGTGCGTTCGAGATCGCCGTTGACGGCGATGCAGC
Source organism: uncultured Gammaproteobacteria bacterium (assembly GCA_963843735.1). GTDB lineage: Bacteria > Pseudomonadota > Gammaproteobacteria > JAKDMP01 > JAKDMP01 > CAWJLN01. The sequence continues at coordinate 239,285 of CAWJLN010000009.1, read as the reverse complement.
CGCCGTCGGGGAAGGCGTGCGCCCAGGCGTATTCGGGTTCGATCAATTCCAGGCCGTAGTGGGCAAGATCGAGTTCGCGCGGCGCCGGTGAGAGGTTGGCGAGCTGATAGCCGCTCGCATGCACGTCGGACATGAAGCCCGGCGCGGCAAGTTCTTCGCTCATGGTCATGCCGCCGACGGTGCGGTACTGCTCGACGACGAGCACGTCGAGTCCCGCCTTGGCGAGATAGCAGGCGCAGGCGAGTCCATTGTGGCCGCCGCCGATGATTACAGCGTCATGGTGCTGGGTCATGCAACGAAACGAGATGTTTCAGGTGATGCCGAAGTATATCGCTTCGGGATGCGGACCGCCGCTTGCACGAGGGCGTAAACGCCTCGAACTTGATGTCCGAAAACGGCTAGTTTCTGCGACGGGGGAGGGCTATGATGTGCCCATGTGGACCGACCCCGACACCTGCTACCAGGCGCTTCGCGCCCGCGATGCACGCTTCGACGGGCAGTTTTTCGTGGGCGTCACGTCCACCGGCATTTATTGCCGTCCCGTCTGCGGGGCGCGTCCCGTCAAGCGCGAGAACTGTCGCTTTTATCCGAGTGCGGCGGCGGCCGAAGCCTCGGGCTTTCGCCCATGCCTGCGCTGCCGGCCGGAACTCGCGCCGGGGCACGCGAGCGTGGATGCGAGCGGACGCCTGGCCCACGCGGCGGCGAGCCTGATCGAGGATGGTGCACTCGCCGACGACGGACTCGGCGGCCTTGCACAGCGGCTCGGCACGACGGATCGCCACCTGAGGCGCGTGTTCGCGGCCGAGTTCGGCGTCTCGCCCGTCGCGTACGCGCAGACACAACGTCTTCTGCTCGCGAAACGGCTGCTCACCGACACGGCGTTGCCGGTGACGGAGATTGCGATGGCGGCGGGTTTCGGCAGTCTGCGCCGTTTCAACGCATTGTTCCGTGAACGCTACCGCTTGCAGCCGCGCGACCTGCGCAAGACGCCCGAGGCGGCGGCGCGCAACGAACTTGCATTCGAGTTGGCGTATCGCCCGCCGTATGCGTGGGAGCCGCAGCTCGCCTTTCTGCGGACGCGCTGCATCGAAGGCGTCGAGTCGGCGACCGGGAAGCGGTACCTGCGCACGGCCGCAATCGCGCGCGAGGCGACGATGCATCGCGGCTGGATTGCCGTTGAACATCGAGCGCGGCGCCGCACCTTGCATGTCACGCTTTCCGGTTCGCTTGCGCGCGTCGTGCCGGAAGTGCTCGGGCGCGTGAAGCATCTTTTCGATCTTGCCTGCCGGCCGGACGAAATTGCGCACCATCTCGGTGATCTCGCGGCGAAGGCGCCGGGGCTGCGCGTGCCGGGCGCCTTCGACGGCTTCGAGACGGCGGTGCGCGCCGTGCTCGGTCAGCAGATCACGGTCGCGGCGGCGCGCACGCTCGCCGGGCGCATCGCCCGCACGTTCGGGGAGGAAGTGGAAACGCCGTACCCGGGTTTGACGTACACGTTTCCGACGCCGGAACGTCTGGCTGCGGCGAGTGACGACGAACTCGGCAGTCTCGGTATTATCCGTTCGCGTCAGCGCGCGATTCGGGCGCTGGCAGCGGTCTGCGCCGCGGGCGAACTCGTGCTTGCACCGGGCGCGGACGTCGAACGCACGCTCGCAACGCTGCGTGCGCTGCCGGGCATCGGCGAATGGACGGCGCAATATGTCGCCATGCGCACGCTTGCGTGGCCGGATGCGTTTCCGCATACCGACTACGCGGTCATGAAGGCGCTGGAGGAAAAATCGCCGCGCCGCGTGCTCGACATGGCGGAACCTTGGCGGCCGTGGCGCGCCTATGCCGCCGTTCACTTGTGGAATTCTTTGGCTGTGGATTTTAAGGAGAAAACGGGATGACGTATTACATGCACATGGAAAGTCCGGTCGGGAAATTGCTGCTGACGGCTGACGACAAGGCGCTAACCGGCATTCATTTCGCAAGCGGCCGGCATCGTCCGCTGGTCGGCGCCGACTGGAAAGAGCGACCGACGCATCCGGTTTTGAAAAGGGCGAAGCGTCAGCTCGAAGAATACTTCGCCGGCCGCCGCCGCGACTTTGATCTCCCGCTTGCGCCAAAGGGAACGCCGTTTCAGCGCAGCGTGTGGAAGGCGCTGCTCGATATCCCCTACGGCAAGACGCAATCGTACGGCGACATCGCGCGGAAAATCGGGAAACCGAAGGCGGTGCGCGCCGTGGGCGCGGCGAACGGTGCCAATCCGATCTCGCTTGTCGTGCCCTGCCATCGTGTGATTGGCAGTGACGGTTCGCTCACCGGCTACGGCGGCGGCCTCCCCCGCAAGCAGCGCCTGCTTGCCCTCGAACGCAGCGACACGAACGCCGGGGCTTTATAGGGAAACGAACGAGTTGCCCGGTCAGGATGAGGTTGAGAACGACGGATCCGATTCGTTGCGCTTGAATTGCAGCAAGGCCATGGATTTGCCGTCCGCCTTTTTGTGCGTGCCCGCTGCGGGAGCCTTCGTGGCGGGTTCGGTCTGCATGGCGCAGGAGGCAATGGCGGCGCCGAACGCGAGCACCATTCCGGCGAGCAATAGCAGAAGTTTGTGCATAAATTCCCCTTTCGCTGCTTCGAACGACGGATGATACACCGCCGGGGCGGAGATTTCCTCCCCGGTATGCCTATGTTCCGGTCAGGCGGCGACGGGCCTCGGCGTATTTCTCGGCGGTTTTCGCGATGACGTCGGCGGGAAGCCGCGGCGCCGGCGGCCGCTTGTTCCAGCCGCTCGCCTCCAGCCAGTCACGCACGTACTGCTTGTCGAAGGACGGCGGACTTGCGCCCGGCCGCCAGGAATCCGCCGGCCAGAAGCGCGATGAATCCGGCGTCAGCGCCTCGTCTATCAACATGAGCGTGCCGTCCGCCTCCAGCCCGAACTCGAACTTGGTGTCGGCGATGATGATGCCGCGCTCCCTGGCGCGCCCGACGGCGTAGCGGTAAAGCTCGAGTGAAGCCGCGCGGACTTTTTCGGCGAGTTCGCGACCGATAAGTTGCGCACAGGCATCGAAGGAAATGTTTTCGTCGTGCTCGCCCGTCTCGGCCTTGGTAGCGGGCGTGAAAACGGGTTCGGGCAGCTCGTCGGCGAGTTCGAGTCCCGACGGCAGCGCGATGCCGCACACGGCACCCGTCGCCTGGTAGTCCTTCCAGCCGGAGCCGGCGAGGTAACCGCGCACCACCGCTTCTACCGGCAGCGCACTCAGCCGACGCACGATCATCGCCCGGCCCGCTATCAGTGCGCGGTCGTCGGCGTCGGGCACCGCGTTTTCGAGCGGAATGTCGGCGAGATGATTGGGCACGATGCCGCGGGTCGCGTCGAACCAGTAGCGCGAGACGGCGGTGAGCACCGCGCCCTTGCCGGGGATCGGATCGGGAAAGACGACATCGAAGGCGGAAAGCCGGTCACTTGCGACGATCAGCCAGTGGCTGTCGTCCACGGCGAAAATGTCGCGTACCTTGCCGCCGTGCACGCGCTCAAGGCTCGCGAGTTCCGCGCGGTAAAGCGTCTCCGGCGCGCTCACATGCGCGAACCGGGCAGGCGTTTTTGCAGTCGCCGCAGATAGGCGCGTACGCGCTTTGCATTCATGCCGACGTCGGAAAGTCCGAGCCGCGATTCCGAACGGATGTTGACGACGCTTCCGCTTCCGTTTGGAGAAACGTCAATGGCGATGTCGTCCGTAAAGCCGAACCAGCTCGTGGTTGCGCTGGCCTCGATGTGGTGGCTTGCGGCATCGGCGGCGGCAATCTTCCAACCCATGCCCTTCGCCGTTGCAAGTGCGGCGTCGTATGCCTGCGTGGGCGACGCACCCGGTGCCAGCAACGGCCGGATGTCGGCGTAATAAGCGTCTTGAACGGCGGCAAGGCACGCCGGCCCCCAGCTTGTGCAGGCCTTGACGGCGGCATCGTGGCCGGGGCTCGCCCGTCCGGCGGGGCTTGCGAAGAAGTGCGACAGTGCCCCGAGTTCGGCCTTGCCCATGCCACCGCCGGCGCTGCCGGCGTATGCGAGGCCGTTGGGCGCGGATTTGCGTTGCGCCGCAAGCGCGATGAACTGCGGCGGTGCGGCGGGATTGGTTGTGATGTCGTGGATCGGCGGCGCGGCGCGGGCTTCGCGCAGCAGCATCCAGGGCCAGCCGAAGGCTACGATTCCGAGCACAAGCGCAACGAGTGCGATCACGACGGCGAAGTGGCGTCGGGCGAGGAGCGTCGCAATCAGGCCCACGGCGGCCGCCGCCGCGGCCACGATGCCGACCCAGAAGCCTTTGTGCAGGAGATCGAAGGCGGCGCCGAGGGTGATCGTCTCGTGACGGTAAAGCGGGCCCGCGACAGCGATGAGCACCACGGCGACGACACCGACGACGAGCGCCAGCCAAGCCCAGGTGAGTGCGATTTTTCCGAAGGTGGACGTTCTGCGTGCCATGGCCTGAATCCGGTGGAATCCGGGGGCTAGTTTAGAGCAGAAAGCACGTTTGCGGCATACTGTTGGCCGCGCAGACGGGGGAGAAGCATGAAATCAAGGCTTAGAGTGCCGGGCAGTATGCGCGGCTGGTCGGCGGAATGGCCGCTGCCGTTTGCGCTCGCGATCCTCGTCGTCGGCTGGGTGTTCAAGCCAGAGATCGCGGCGGGTACGGTCCCGAATGCCGTGCTCATCGTCGCCTTCGTCGGCTTTTTTATCGGCGCGCTCGCCGGCGCCTTTTCGGCGGTGCGCCACGCCGAGCATCTGGCCCATCGTTTCGGTGAACCCTACGGCACCCTGATCCTCACGCTCGCGGCCATCTCCATCGAGGTCGCAACCATCATCACCATCATGCTGCACGGCGCGAACGACCCCTACATCGCGCGCGACACCATGTTCGCCGTGTTGATGATTATCCTCAACGGCGTGGTCGGCGTCGGCCTGCTGATCGGCGGACTCAAGCATCGCGAACAGACATACAACCTCCAGGGCGCCAATGCGTTTCTGAGTGTCCTGATTCCGCTGGCCGTGCTCGCGCTCATCCTGCCCGATTTGACGGTAGGCGGCGGGGTCGGCGTACACCCCACGCAAGAGGCAATCTTTCTGGTCGTCATGTCGCTGCTGCTCTACGGTGTGTTTATCGCCATGCAGACGAAGCGCCATCGCAGCTATTTTGTCGCGCCGGAAACGATCGTCGAGGCGGCGCATGAGGAAGCGGCGGGACGCGGCTGGCTGTATCACGCCACGTTGATGGTCGTTTATCTCTTGCTGGTGGTGTTTACCGCGAAGCTTTTCGCCTTGCCGCTCGACATCGGCCTCGATGTCATCGGACTTCCCTCGGGTGTGGGCGCGCTGGCGGTAGCGATTCTGGTGCTTGCGCCCGAGAGCATGGCGGCGATCAAGGCCGCGCGCCTGAATCAAATGCAGCGTGCGGTGAATATCAGCCTGGGTACGGCGCTCTCGACGATCAGCCTCACCGTGCCGGCGGTGCTCGCCATTGATCTGTTCACGCACCATGCGGTGTTCCTGGGCCTGAATCCAGCCTACTCGCTGCTTCTGGTGCTGACCTTCGGCGTTTCCATCCTGACCTTTTCCAGCGGACGCACCAACATGCTGCAAGGTCTGGTACATATTCTTCTGTTTCTTACCTACATCCTGCTTATTTTCGTGCCCTGAAGCGCAGCGGTTAGAAAAAGATGGCGTTCGGCGAGGCACGCGAGATCGGCGGCATCGTCGAGGTCCGCCAGCGGCGCAAGTTCGCTCGATTTCAGTCCGGCGCGGACAATGCGTCGGCGGGTCTCCGCGACGACTTTGTCTTCGCCCCAGGCGATATTGATAAAAAGCGTTTCGAGATGAGGCAATGCGGTTCGGCCGAGGCCGATGGCGACATAGCCGCCGTCGCTCGCGGGCACGAGAACAGCATCTGCGGAATGCAACCGTTCGCCGGCCTCAGCAAGCCGTTCCGCGTCGAGGTCCGGGCAATCCGTGCCGATCAGAAGCGCCCGCTCGCATTCGGCGAGCACCTGCGCGAAGGCGGCGTGCATCCGTGCGCCGAGATCGCGGCCTTCCTGGGCGGCGATGCGGTAGTTCATCGCCCGCGCCTTGTCGAGACGAGGCTCCGCGGCAGAACCATCCCAATATAAATACTGGGGCGCGAGACCGCTTGCCGCGCCGCGTGCAAGTGCATCGTCGAGGAGAGCGGCGGCCACCCGCGTCGCCGCCGCGCGCCCAAGGATCGCGGCCAGCCGCCGTTTGGAAGTTTCCGACGTCTTGGCGAAAACGACGAGCGCCGTGTTCATGCGGACGTTATTGATTGCCGATGCCTTTGTCGTGCAGGCCTTGCAACACGGCATCGAGGATAGAGGCGGGGTCGCCGTCGGCGTTTACGGCGAGCACCCGGGGTTCGTCAGCGCGTGGTTCTTCGAGTGTCGCGAGCTGACTTGCGAGCAGTGATGCCGGCATCCAGGCATGATGTCGTGCGGTGAGGCGGCGTTCGAGTTCGCCGCGCGTGACGCGCAGATAGATGAACAGAACTTCGGGCCGTCCGTTGCGCAGGAAGTCGCGATAGGCGCGCTTGAGCGCCGAACAGGCAACGACGGCGGATTCCTGCGCCGCGATTTTCGCGTCCATCCGTTCCGCGATCGCAGCGAGCCACGGCCAGCGATCGGCATCGTCGAGCGGCGTGCCGGCGCGCATCTTCGCCACGTTGGCCGGCGAATGAAAATCGTCGCCTTCCAGGTATCCCCAGTCGAGCCGTGCGGCAAGCGCCTTGCCGAGCGTGCTCTTGCCGCAACCCGAGACGCCCATCGGCACGAGCACGGTCGTCATCTCAGCGCCGTTCGCGCACGTTGTCGTAGCGGCGCGCAAGTTGCGCGGGCGAGGCGCCGAGCGTATAGGCCAGCCGCAGCCGCCACATCAGAAAAACGGTGCGCAATACGCCGTGCTGCTCCCAGCGTCGTCCCGACGTTTCGACCCGGAGTTTCAGTTTCGCGGGACGGGTGCGATCGCGCAGGCTGTGCGAAAACGCAAGGTCTTCCATCAACGGGATGTCGGGAAAGCCGCCGACGGCATCGAACAGTTCGCGTGCGACAAAGATCGCCTGATCGCCGGTTGCTAGGCCCGTGAGGCGAGAACGCAGGCTGGCGGCACGTGCAATCACTGCGAGCAGCGGATGACGACCGACGATTGCGAGCGCAAAGAATCCCCAGTGTGCACCGTCTGCCATGACCCCGGCGATCGTTTCTCGTGCATTTTCCGGCAGGCGCGTATCGGCATGCAGAAAGAGTAGCACGCCGCCGTTTGCGACGGCGGCGCCCGCGTTCATCTGTCGTGCGCGGCCGCGCTCGGTACGTACGACCCGGGCCGCGCCGCGTGCGGCGATCTCCACGCTTGCGTCGGAACTGCCGCCGTCGGCGACTATTATTTCCGCACCGGCGTCGCGCCATGGCGCAAGCGATGCAAGCAGCGTCGGCAACGTCGCTGCCTCATCGAGCACCGGGATGACGATTGAGAAGGCGACGGCGCTATTGGCTTTCAGTGTTTTGCGGGCCGAAAGACGATTGTCTGCGTAATCCCGCAGGCGGTGACGGGAAAGCCCTGTATCGTATGCGGTTTGAACAGGGCGGCACGCATGTAGGTCATGGCTACCTTGTCGAAGGCGCCGCCGCCGGTGGAATATAGAATGCGCAGGTTTTCGGTGTGTCCCTGTTTGTTGACGCAAAAACGCATCGTCACGCTTCCCGGCCTGAGCCAGGAATGGTTGCCATAAGGTGCGGCGAAGGTCTGCGTCACCGGAGACCGTGTGATACCGAGGTTCACCTGGTCGGGCAGATCGGCCGGACGTTGCGGCGACGGTTTTGACACGGTACGAGCCGAAATCGGCGCAGGCAGTGCGTAGATGATTTGATTCCCGTTCTTGCCGCCGCAATCGGGACCCCTGTAGTCAAAGACGCTGCCCGAAGGGTCGAAGCGAAACTCCTGTTCCACGCCTGCGGACGCGCCCGACTGTGTCTTTGTCGCGGGAGGGAGAAACCGCCAGCTTGCGAGCGCGTTGACTGCGCTTTCTCCGAACTCCGGGGTGGGCAGAGAGCGCAGGACGCGAATATTCTCGGCTCGGCCGTTGGCCGCCACGTTGAAACCGAGCAGAGCACAGCCCGGGATGGCGGTATGTTGGGCCGTCATCGGGTAGTTCGGCCGGGTCAGGGTCACAACTTCGGGCGGACTTATGATCGTCCCGGCGGGCGTTGCGATCACGGTTGAACCACTCGCCACTGCGGTGAGCAGAAAAGCTCCAATTAATCCCATAGTCATGTTTATGCTTCCTCGATCGCAATGAAAATTTTGCCACGGTCTCAGTGAATATTACCCCAGATCAGATCTTCATGGCCGATGTGGAACTCGATCGTCTGCTCAACGTTGCAGGTGCGTCCTCTGTATTATTCCGCAGCGGCGTACCCGGTGCCCGTTTTCCTTGGCGGGGAAAACCCGCCAATGCATGAAGGACTTAAATACGGCCTCGTTGAGACGTGCCGGCATGTGTACTCGCCGCTTTTCCATTTGCGCCATAACCCGTGGAAGCGGCTGTCGCCATAATGAAGATAGTGGTACAAATAATCATGCCGGGTGCTATTTTCCCGCCGTTTCGAATTCGATGGGGATTTGCCAGCCGCAACTCGGAATCGGCTTGCCGGCGTCGTTGTGTTGGGCAAAGAAACGGAAGTCGCCCAGGACGTAAAGCGCGAGGGAGTCGAGTTGTGCATTGTCGCTGCCAGCAATGATTTTTGCGTTTGTGACGTTGCCGTCCGCATTAATGCATAGCCCCGCCTTTGCCTTGCCCTGCGGAGTACCCGCTGCGGCGAAGACGGGCCTTGCTTCCTGCGTCGCCCCCGCCAGTGATGCGGCGGGCAGCATTACGATCTTGAACGCATTTTCCCGGCATCCGCAAATCGGCGGACGTTGATTTGGCCGGGCGACTACGAAAGGCAGTGACCAGGTCAGGTGGCATATTTTTCGAGGCTTGCCGTTGAATTCGAACGGCGTAAAGGATCGGGCCTGCATGACCGCAACGGCAAGCGGGCCGTAGCGCGGATCGGGCGCGGCACGGAGAATGCCGGCATCGGCGGCGTTGCCGCGTTTGTCCACGCAGAATTGCAGCTTGGCGGAGCCCGGCTGCGGAACTTCGCTACCGGGCAGGTAGGCGATCGTTTCGTCGCCGTAGCTGGCGATCGTCACCTGATCCGGGCGCTCGCGCAACGCTGGACGAACGAGTACGGACTGCGGAAACGGTTGATCGCATAGCCAGTTAAATTTTTGTCGTTCCTGGGCCGATGCGTCATCAAGCATGAAACTTATGGTTTGATAGACATTGTAGCTCCAGGCCGGCTTTCCATTTTTTTCAGGGGGAAAAAACTTCCAATGCTTGATGGCGGTGGTGATTGCCTGATCGAACGCTCCGGTTGGTATCGAAGTTCCAACCTTGACATGAGCCGGCCTGCCTTGTGGATTGACGTCGAACCAAACGCCGATACAACCTTGTATATCCTGAATCTGAGCTGAAGCCGGATACGGCGGCACAAATCTGAGCATCGGCACCAGGCGGTCGGCCTCGTTCAGCGTCGTCGGGCCTTGGCTCGTGGCGCGAACGGGGGCGGGAGTTTGTGGGTTGGTTTCGCCGCCGGGTGTGGTGTGGGCGCAGCCGCTCAGAATGAGCGCAATCGCAGACAGCGAAATCAGCGGCAAGCCGCGCATGTCCGAAATATAGCAGCCCGGGCCCCGCATCGCAAGCGGCAGGCGGCTTTGGTGCGTTTAGCCGACCTGCGCCTCGCGGGTGATCTCGCCCATGCGCCCGGACTGGAAATCGGCGAAGGCCTGGCGTAACTCGGCCTCGTTGTTCATCACGAACGGTCCGTAGCGCGCGACCGGCTCGCCGATCGGCGTGCCGGCGAGCACGAGGAGACGCGCGACCGCGTCGCCGTCGTTGCGCAGGCGCAGGCTCTCGCCCTCGCCGAGCAGCGCCAGTTGGCCGTCGTTGACTTCGTCGCCCGCTTCGCCGATGCGCGCCCGCCCGCCGAACACGTAAACCATCGCCTGCTCGGCGGCCGGAACGTCAACCGTCACATCGGCGCCCGGCTTGAGCGTCCAGTCCTGGAACACGATCGGGATGCGGGTTGCGATGGCGGCCTTCGCGCCGAGCGCTTCGCCCGCGATCAGTTTGACCCGCGCGAGACCGTCCGGCGTCGCGGCCGCGGGAATTTCCGCCGACGCGAGTTCCTGGTAGCGCGGGCGCATCATCTTGTCGCGTGCGGGCAGGTTCACCCAGATCTGGAAGCCGTGCACGCGCCCGCCCTTTTCACGGATCGCGGCCGAGGGCATCTCCGAATGCACGATGCCGGCGCCGGCGGTCATCCACTGCACGTCGCCGGGACGCAGCGCGCCGCGGTGGCCGGCCGAATCCTCGTGCTCGAATTCACCCTCGATCATGTAGGTGACGGTTTCGAAGCCGCGGTGCGGATGATCGGGCGCGCCGACGGCTTCGCCCGGTCCGTAATCCGCGGGGCCCATCTCATCTATCAACAGAAACGGATCCACCGCGTCCAGTCCGGCCGTCGGAAAGGGCCGGCGCACGATGAAGCCGCCGCCTTCGCGCTGGCGGTGGGCGTTCACGATGCGGGTGACCTTGCGGCTGTTCGTCGGCATGGCGATCTCCGGTTAGCCGGTAAGGTTGTGGAATATGGAGGCATACGCGCCAATAATCAATGGGAACTCCGAGCCGGGTTTGATGACGACATGTACCGATTTTAACCCCGGCATTTCCCGGAGGCGATTTACATGACGTCCCGGTTGCCTTAACTTACAGTGCCAACTGCAAGGCCGGCCAATCGGATCAACCTATTGGCAATAGCAAAGGATTGTGATTTGACCCGCTAATTCTTGTAACTATATCCGACCCATGGAGGGAATGAACGTATGTTCAGAATGGCGGGAAAACTTTTCTGCTGTTGTTTACATCTGCCCTGATAGGGGTTTGGGGAGGCGGTTATTTCCATGCCAAATCGGGAATAGCCATCGGGCAGGAGAGGTTGGCGGCGACCGATAAGAAAGCGGTTCATCTGGCGACACATGCCTTGAGAGACAGGTTGTGCAACGCGCCACGAATATCGAATATCGGGCCAACATGCCCCGTCTTCGACATTCCATCCTCGTCCCTGCGTCGGCCGATCTGGCCTTTATGGCGAAGAACTTCGCCACTTACGTGAACGCGAAGCAGGGGTTCGATCAGATACGCTGGCTGGATGAGACAGGCATGGAACGTGTGCGCGGTATTCGATGGGATTGCGTCATGCAGATTCGCTGTCGGCGCGGGTGCCGTTTGTTCACCTCTCGTTAGAGTTCGGTTCCGGTGATCGCTTTTCTCAGACGTAGCGCGGGATCGGGCCGTTGTGCGGCGTCATGCGGTCGGTCAGATCGAGAACCAGCTCGTCCACGTAGCACCAGCCCCAGCCTTCGGGCGGATCGTAGCCTTCGATGATCGGATGGCTGGTCGCGTGGAAATGCTTGGTGGCGTGCCGGTTGGGGGAATCGTCGCAACAGCCGACGTGCCCGCAGGTCCGGCACAGCCGCAGATGCACCCAGGGGAATCCGGTTTTCAGACACTCTTCGCAGCCGAGGGCGCTCGGCGTGACGTCGCGGATTCCTTTGACGTGTTCGCATTGCTCAGGCATGAGTTCTTCCTCCCGTAAGCGGGTTGGCGGTAACGGTGGGCTCGTCGCCCGACCGGGCGAGAAATGCATGGAGCGCGGCGACTACCTGGGCGCCTTCTCCGACCGCGGCCGCGACGCGCTTTGTTGATCCGGCACGCGCGTCGCCGATCGCGAAGATGCCGCGGCGGTTCGTCTCGAGCGCATGCCGTTCTTCGCCGGCCGGCCGGTGAGCACGAAGCCCTTGTTGTCGAGCGCGACGTCGCATTGCTGAAAGCCATGCCGTGTTCGGATCCGCGCCGATGAAAAGGAACAGGTGGCGGATGGGCAGGCGCGTCTCGCGGCCGGACGGGCGGTGTGTCCAGCGGATGGCTTCGAGCGCGTCGTCGCCGTCCTTCCAGCGCGGTGACTTCCGTCTCCGTCACGAGTTCGATGTTGGGCTGCGCGGCGATGCGTTCGATGAGATAGCGCGACATGGTTGCTTCCAGGCCGGGCTTGCGCACGACGAGCCAGACTTTGGCGGTTTGGCCCGCGAGATACACGGCCGCCTGACCCGCGGAATTGCCGCCGCCCACGAGCGCGACTTCCTGCCCCGCGCACAGCTTTGCCTCTTGCGGCGAGGCCCAGTAGTGGACGCACGAACCCTCGAACGCGGCGAGGTTTTCCGCGTCGAGACGGCGGTACTGCGCGCCGCTCGCGACGATCACGGTGCGCGCGCGTGCGCTTTCGCCGCTCGCAAGCTTCAGCAGGAATTGCCCCGTGCCGGAAGCGGAGTCCTCCGTCGAGGTTTATCACCTCGTCGGGAATCTCCATCTCGGCGCCGAATTTCTGCGCCTGGTTGTAGGCGCGCGCCATCAGCGCCAGGCCGCTGATGCCTGTCGGAAAGCCGAGATAGTTTTCGATCCGGGCGGAAGCTCCGGCCTGGCCGCCGAAGGCGCGGCAGTCCAGCACGAGCGCGGAAAGTCCCTCGGTCGCCGCATACACCGCCGCCGCGAGGCCGGCCGGTCCCGCGCCGACGATCGCGACGTCGTAGAACTTCGCAGGGTCCATCGGTTTGACGAGGCCGATGCAGCGGGCGAGTTCGTTCTCGCTCGGATTGCGCAGCAACTGCCCGTTCGGACACAGCACAATCGGCAGTTCCTCGGGCGCGATATGGAAGCGCTCGATTAACGTCTTTGCATCGGCGTCGACATCCGGGTTCAGATGCTGGTGTGGATGCCCGTTGCGCGAGAGGAACCCTTCCAGCCGCAGTACGTCGCGGTTGTCCGCGCGCCCGACAATGACCGGCCCGCCGCTGCCCGTCTCGAGCAGGCCGACGCGGCGCAGGATGAGCGCGCGCATGATGCGTTCGCCCAGCTCAGCCTCTGCGATCAGGAGATCGCGGAGTTTGTGCGGCGGGATGACGAGCGCTTCGACGCTGTCGAGTGCGATCACGTCCACCAGGGCGGGGCGGCCCGAGAGCTGGGCGAGTTCGGCCGAGAACTGGCCGGGGCCGTGGGTGACGATTTGCTTGACGCCGTCCGAACTCGTCGTGCTGGCTGATTTCGACCTCGCCGGAGAGGATGACGAACATGCCCGGTCCGGTCTCGCCGGTCTTCGCACAGATATTCGCCGCGCGGCGTAGCGTCGCGTCTCGCCGAACCGGCGCAGCCGCTCGATCTCCGCGGCCTCCAGAGTAGGAAACATTTGGTCGCGGCGGGTTTCGATGACGGAATGCACGGGCCCGGACATGACGAACCTTCCCTGTTTTTACGGCATGCGAATGGGCGATGAACCGAGTATACGCTTGTGTTCAACCCCCGGCGGCCCGCCTGACTTTACGGGCTTGAATCGGTTCCCATCCGTCCGGCGTCGTAATCGCGGATGGCCTCGGCCACCTCCTCCGGCGTGTTCATCACGAAGGGGCCGGCCGCCGCCATCGGCTCGTCTATGGGTTCCCCCGCGAGCACGAGGAATTCGGCGTCTTCGGGTGCGAAAAGGTTGATTGTCGGGCCGTTGTTGTCGAACCACGCCAGTTTGCGCACGGCGATCGCCTCGCCACTGCTGCGCAGAGCGCCGCGCGTTACGTACACGGCGGCGTTGAAGGATTCGGGAACGGGGATATCGATGGCGCCTCCGGCCGTTGCAATGCCGTGCGCCATCAGTACCGGTGTGAAGGTGGCGGCGGGACCGGTTAGGCCCTCGATCTCGCCGGCGACGATGCGCAGCCTCATCCCGTCTTTTCTCAAATCGGGAATGTTTTTTGCCTTGATGTCCTGATAGCGTGGACGCGTCATCTTGTACGTCCGGGGCAGGTTGACCCATATCTGCACCGCATGGAACCGCCCGCCCTGATCGGCGTATTCCACGGTTGCGCCCTCACGGTGAATCACCCCCGAGCCGGCCGTCATCCACTGCACGTCGCCACCTTTCAGCAGGCCGTGTCCGCCCGCGGAATCCCGGTGTTCGCTGCGGCCCTCGAACAGAAAAGTCACCGGCTCAAAGCCGCGGTGCGGATGATCTTCCACCGTGAAGGGTCGCCCGGGCACCAGGGTCATCGGACCGAGATGATCGAGTAGGAGAAATGGGCTGATCTGGTTCACGTCGTCGGAAGGGAGCGCGCGGGAAATGGGCGTTCCCTGCACGTCGGTCAGATGGCTCCGGATTATTCTGCGCACCGTCCGCATATCCGAAGTATAAACGCGCAGTCGTCAATTTGCCTGGATTTCGGTAGCGCCAATCAGATCGGAAGGCGCTTTCAGGAAAGCTTTGGATGGCTGGTTCAGGGTTTGTCGCTGTCCTGGACCTCTTTCACCACGCCGTTCGTGAGGCGTATGGTGCGGGGAAGCCAGTTGCCTCCGAAATCATAGGTCCAGAGCGACACGCGGACCGAGCGATAGGAGTTTTTGACGAACGGGTGTTCGGCAGACCGGAATTCGGTGTATTCGATCTTTTTGTCGGGTTCGCCGCAGGTTTGCAGCAGTTCGTAGATCGTCATGCCGACGCGAATCTGGTTGGGTCTGCATTTGCGTGGCGGCGAAGGACCGAAGCCGTAGCCGGCGGTGGTGATCTTTTCCAGCACGTCTTGGTTGAAATGCAGAACCTTGATCAGATCGTTGCGGCCACGATCGTAGTACCAGACCTGATCGTCAATCACGACGTTCACGCCCGGCGCGAGGTAGTGGGGATTCAGATAGCGGTAATTGGGCACGCCGCATTTATGCAGCACGGTGGACTGCGAATCTCCCGCCTGGACGAGCGAGCCGTTGCAGCGCATTTCCAGACCGAACGCCGACGCGCTCCAGAGCAGAGCCAGCACGGCAATCAACGGCGCGAAAACTTTTCCCATGAGCCTGCCACTTTCCCGTAAACAGTTTACGGCTTGCGGCCTACGCCTTTCCGGAAGAAGATTGGTCGGGCATCAAAGGGAAGGCGCTGCGTTCTTTATGGCGTCGTCTTGGCCTTTTCACGGTCGGCGATCAGTGCGTCGTCAATTTCGCGTGCACGCACGGCTGCCGGCCGTTCGCTGATGCGCTTCCAGTACGTCTCGAACGCCGGCCGCTTCTCGATCGTGCCGAACAGCATGCCGAAACCGAGGTGCGAGCCGAGATAGACGTCGGCGGCGGTGAAGGTTTCTCCGACCAGATAGTCGCCGTGCGACACGGCGGCTTCAACGGCGTCCATTACCCTGGCGTAGGTGCCGTAGCCGATCATCGGCTCCCGCTCCGTCGGCACTTCGAAGCCGAGAGCCTTGTTGGATACGGATGCTTCGAGCGGACCGGCGGCGAAGAACAGCCAGCGGTAATAGGGGCCGCGGAGTCGGCTGTCCGGTGGCGGCGCCAGACCCGCTTCGGGGAACGCGTCGGCGAGGTAGGCGCAGATCGCGGCCACCTCGGTCACGACCGTGTCGCCGTGACGCAGTGTCGGCACCTTGCCCATCGGGTTGATCTTCAAATACTCCGGTCCCTTCAAGGTGGTGGCGTATTCGAGAATCTCTGTGCGGTAAGGTTGCCCGACCTCTTCGAGCATCCAGCGCACAATTCGCCCTCGCGATTGCGGGTTGGTGTAGAAGATGATTTCGTCGTTCATTCGTGTGTTCCTCAAGTCATATTTACGGTCAGCCGACGGCGTAGTCGTCGCCGTAGTACTTGCTCGTGATCCGGGTATGGAATTTGATCGCCTCGATCGGCTCGTATTTCGGTTTGCCCAATTCCGGCAACACTTCCAGCACTTCGTTTTCCCAGAGGTAGATTGCCATCGGAAAGCTCACGCGTTGCTCGCGGTTCTGTGCCGCATCGGGGCGGCTCACGCGATGCGTGGTGGAGGGCAGTCGGTCGTTGGTGATGCGTTGCGCGTAGTCGCCGGTATTGAGAATGATGCTTCCCGGCGGCGCATTGAGACGAATCCATTTCATGTTGCGCCGGTTGAGTACCTGCAGCCCGCCGACTCGCGGCGCCGGCAGGAAGGTAAAGAGATCGATGTCCTCGTGGCCGAGCATGCGCCCGCCTGCAGACGCGTCGCCTGTCGGCAGTGGCGGATAGTAGTTCAGGCGAAAGCCGAAGTTGGTGGCCGCTAGCTTGTGGTCGTATAGATACGGATCGCAGCCGAGATAGCGCAGGATGCTCTGCATGATCGGCTGAATCAGCTTTTCCTGCTCTTGGCAGATGCGGCGAAAGAATGGCTCGAAGCCGGGCTGCGGCCAGAACGCACCCTCGTCGTAATCGGCGTCGCCGTCCATGTCGAACGCGCGCCGGCAAAATACCCAGCCTTCGACGAGATCGGGATGGATGATCGTCGTTTCCTTGATCGGGAAGTAGCCCTGGTTCACCGAGCCCTGGCGTTTTGCGAGATACGGCGCGCGGCTTTCGGCGCTCGTCGTCTCGAAGAAGCGTTTCACCTCCTCCTCCGCCTTTTCATAAAGCGCAGGGTCGATGCCGTGACCGGTGAGTATGGCGAAGCCGATGCCTTCGAGCGCCGCGCCCAGTTCGCGGGCGAACGCCGCCCGCCCGGGTTCGCCGCCGTGGAAGAACTTCTCCATGTCGCAGGTCTGGATCTGGTAATCGTCATCGAATTGATCGCTGTCGGCGTGTTCGGAGAGGCCGTAAACCTGTTGTTTGTCCACCTGCTCGTAGCGGCGGAATGCCTGATTGAGCGAGTTGACGCCGTCTTCGCGTGTTCTGTTCATGAAAGTTTCACCTCGTGCGGGGCGCGCTCAGGCGATGACGTGATAAAGGTAGCCGGCCAGCGCGAGCGCGAGCGCGCCGGGCACGGCCCACCGGAGCCACTGAAAGTAGAAGCCCCGTCCGCCTCCTTCCGTGGCGCCGAAAAGCTGTTCCAGTGTAGCGCGTCGGCCCAGTCCCCAGGCCAGCGCGATGACCGCGAAGGCACAACCGAGCGCCTGCATGCCCGAGCCGAACACGAGATCCAGATAGGCGATGAACGACGGATGGAACGCGCTCGGGAGTATCAGCACGGCTTCAAGCGCACCGATCAGAAGCAGCAGCCGCCCGCCGCCGATGCGGCGGATGCCGGGCAGATCGTCCGCGCCCGCGTAGAGCACTTCGAGCGCCGCCACATTGGAGAGGAAGGCCACCATGATCAGACCCACGAGAAACGCACCGCCGAGCACCTCACCGAAAGGCAACTGGTGAAAGAGCCGGGGCAGCGTGTCGAAGATCAGCGTCGGCCCCTGGGTCAGGTTCAGGCCGAACACCAGCGCGGCGGGCACGATGAAAAGCGCGGTAAGCAGCGAGGCGCCGGAGTTGCCGATCGCCGTCAGCACGGCCGTCTTCGGGATGCTGGTGTCGTCGGCGATATAACCGCCGTACACGAGCATGAATGTGCCGCCGAGGCCGAGCGAGTAGATCGCCTGCCCCATCGCGGCGAAGACGTCCACGGGCCTCATGGCCGAGAAATCCGGGCGCAGAAAGATGGCGACCTTCTCGAACGCGCCGGGAAGCGAGAGCGCGCCGACGATCAGCGCCGCCGCGGCGAGCCAGAAGAACGGCACGAACACTTTGCTGATTCGCTCGATCCCGCGCTTGAGCCCGCGATGGATGACGTAGAGGCTGACGACAAGCAGGCCGATCGCGATGGGATACTGGATCGCGCCGCTGGCGAGGCCCGTCTGCAGCGCGGGCAGCGCCGCGGGGCTGAAGCCGTGGGCAAGGCCTGCATACAGGCTGTAGCCGACGTTGGCGATAACGACCACGTAGTACGAATCCGCGACCAGAACTGTAATCAGCAACAGCAGCCCGACCGCCATGCCTGCTCGCGGGCCGAGTGCGGCGCTGAACGCGCCGACCGGTCCTTTTCTCGTGTTCCTGCCGAGCGCAAGTTCCGCGGTCAGCGCCGGGATCGCGATCAAGGCGGTAAAGGCGAGATAGACGAACAGGAACGCACTGCCGCCGTAGCGCCCCATCATGTACGGGAAGCGCCAGACGTTGCCGAGCCCGACTGCCACCCCGATCATGCTCAGCACCGTGGCGGTGCGCGAAGAAAACAGTTGCCGGGGTTTCAGGGCCATGCCTTATTGTGCCCGATTGTGGTTTCGCGGTCTTATTGACTCGCAGCAGGAGAGGGCGCAGAATTCGATCACTCCCCGCCTTGTATGTTTATCGTGCGGCCTGTGATTTCTGATGCCGTCCATCGGAACGGGGCGAGAAGTTGGATGTAACCGGAGAGACGATGTGGTTTCCGACACCGAAGCGATTCAAAGCAGTATTGAGGAAGCGGGCTATAGCGTCATACGCAATACGCTTGGCAAACAGCAATGCAAGGCATTGATCAAGTCATACGCCGAGCCGGCATTATTCAGAAAAAGAATCGTCATGGAAGCGCACGGCTACGGACTCGGCGAGTACCAGTACTTCCGCTATCCCCTGCCCGACCGAATCCAGGCCCTGAGGTCGGAGTGGTATCGGCGGCTTGCTCCGATAGCGAACGACTGGAACGGGCGCCTGGGCATTCCGGAGCGATATCCGGCCGCGCATGAAAAATATCTGGCCGTCTGCCACAAGGCGGGTCAGGAAAAGCCGACACCGCTATTGCTGAAATACAAGACCGGCGATTTCAATCGTCTTCATCAAGACATCTATGGCGAACACGTCTTTCCATTTCAGGTGGCGATCCTGCTCGCGGACCCCGAAGCGGACTTCTCGGGCGGGGAGTTCCTGATATCGGAGCAGCGTCCGCGCATGCAGTCCCGTGCCGAAGTGGTGCCCCTGGGGCAGGGGGATGCCGTCGTCTTCCCGGTGAGCTATCGCCCAATCAAGAGCAAGCGCGGCTACTCACGCGCGAAAATGCGCCACGGCGTAAGCAGGATACGTTCGGGCCACCGTATGACGCTCGGAATCATCCTGCATGACGCCAATTAGAGGTTTGCTACGCCTCTGATCATGCCGAGCACCGTGGCGGTACGCGAAGAAAACAGTTGACGAAAATGTTTTATCGCAAGCTCCGGGCCTCTGGCGATTTTGGCAGTGCTGCGACCAGTATCTGACAGTCGGTCCCGTAATCCTTGGCGACGCAGTTGGTGAAATAGATCGTATTCCCGTCCGGCGACCAGCGCGGCGCCGTCGCGCGTCCTTCGGTATTCGCAACCAGGCGCGGATCTGTGCCGTCGCTGTTCATCACCCAGATCTGGTAGCTCGAACGCCGGTTCGACGCAAAGGCGATCTTCCCGCCGTCCGGCGACCAGGCGGGCCAGCCGTCGAAGGCCGGATGGTTGCTCAGGTTGCGCACATGGGAGCCGTCGGCGTCGGCGACGAAGACCTCCGAATTCATGTCGCCGATCATCCGGCGGAATATGATCTTTTTGCCGTCCGGCGACCACGAGGGATAGGTATTGACGCCGCCGGAAATCACGGTCGCGATCTTTCCGGTCGCAAGATCGACCACGCGAATCTCGGCGGCGTTCTTCTTCGGCGGACGCAGGTCGTCGTCGGTGCAATAGATGATGCGCTTGCTGTCGGCGGACCAGCTTGGATGTATGGCAAATACGTTTTCCGGCGTTACCGCCCTGGCGTCTCTGCCGTCCGCGTTCATCACGACGATCCGCTTTTGGCCGTTTGCAATCGATACGAATGCGATCTTCTTGCCGTCCGGCGACCACGCGGGATCCTCGTGATCGGCCTTGTCGTGCGTGAGGAGTGTCTGACCGGTGTTGTCCGCGTTCATTATGAAGAGCTGCTCCCTGCCCTCGAATACCGCGCCGTAGACCATCTGTGTTCCGTCGGGAGACAGTGACGGATCGAATATCTCCACGTGCGTGAGCTGGTACGGAATCGTCAGCGGATCCGCTCTTGCGGGAAAAGTGGCGCCGGCCGAACACAGAAACCATGCGCAGAGTGCGGCGCTACAGGCACGATAAGAGCGCGTTGTCATGATTTAATCTCCGGGTATCTGTCGGATGCCAATTGCCATTGATCAGAAATAAAATTCTACTCCCGATCACCGGTGATTCGCGTGAGGATCACGGTGCCGCCCGCGTCGCGCTTGATTTCGCGGTGCGCAGAAGACGCGCGACGCGCCGCACTCCGTCCGCGTAGCGGGGATCGCGACTGCGGGATTCGGTTCTCACGAACGCGCTCGTGCGTTCGTCAAGCTCGTGCTGAGCGATCCGGCCGGCAACGGCCAGCGCCCGCAGACGATCGCGGGTGCGTGCCGACACCTGCCGCGCCTCCGCTTCCTGCCCCGCAAGTCCGAGTTCGAGCACGGATTCCCCCTGCCTTGCGGATACTTCGCGGGCGTGCCGGCGCATCCATGCGAGGAGGTGCTGCAAGTCGTTGATCGAACCCGCACGGTCCTGGCCGTACTTCACCTGCCGCAAGACGCGTCTGGCGTCCGGAAACGTCTCCGCCGCGGACTCGAGAAGATAGCGAACGCGCTTGAGGGAGATGCGGTAGCGATGAATGTCCATTCCGTCCGCTGTCGATGCCGCCGTGCGCCGCCGCCCGGCCGCTTCGGCAAGCGCTTGCCTCAAGGTTTGCGCCCACACGACTCCGAAGGCTGCGTCGGCATTACCGTTGGAGTCGGAAGCCTCGAGTTCCCGGCGCAGCCGTTTTGCCGCCTGCGCCCAACCCTCATTTGCACGGGCTGCGAGCGCCCGGTTCGCATTGCCTAGCTCCTCCGCGATTTCCGCCTGGACCGCGGCGAGGGCGCGCCGCGGCCGAGGTTCGATGTCCTGTGCCGCCGCTTCCAGCCAAACAAGCGCGGCTTCGGCGTCCCGTGCACGATTCGTGCTTCGCGACAATCGTTGGAGACGGCGGCGGGTTTTCCGCCGCACGGCGAGTACCGAATTGAAACTGTGCAGCCACGCGCGCAGATGCCGCACCGCCACCCGGAAATCGTGCAGGGCATCAGGATCGGCGGCGTCCCGCACCCGCGCCAACTCGGCCGCCGCCAGTTGCATCAATTCAAGCGCTTCGGCGGCTGCCGCCTGCGCGGCGGGCAGTTCCAGACGCCGCGTCCACTCCGGGGACATCGCGTTCGTTTCGCCGCTTGCTTTAGTGATGCCAACCATCGCTCAACTCTACTCCAATATGCCTGGTTTTATCGGCGCGAGCAGGCAGGCGGTGTCTGAAAATCCCCGCAAGATGGAGCCTGGAAGGTCGGCAATATCGAAGGAGGAGGCGGCTTATTCTGTAACGGTAGCGGCTTCGGCCGGGAGCGTCCGATCATTCCTTTCGAAGGTGTAGTCGGCGGCGGCGGTTTCGTCGCGGCCGCGTGCGACACCGAAGCGATCGAGTAGCCAGGTGCCGACGATGGCAACGGCAAGGTTCACGACGACGGAATAGAGGGCGGCGTAGCCGGGAACGGTCAGGCTGCCGAGCGACAGCGGGAAGACGGCGCTGTGGAAACCTTGCGTCGCCGCCATCCAGGTGCCGACGGCCATGCCGGCGATCCAGCCGGCGATGAGCGCGCGGGCGTGGAACCAGCGGCCGTAGAGTCCGAGTATGACGCTCGGCAGCGTCTGGATAATCCAGATGCCGCCGAGGAGCTGGAACTGGATCGCGTACCGGTCGGGCAGGCCGACGATGAAGGCAAGTGCGCCTATCTTCACCACGAGCGAGACGATCTTGGCGACGCGCACTTCCTCCTTTTCGTCGAGTTTGCGCCGTGCGATCTGCGGCCACAGATTGCGGGTGAAAAGATTTGCCGCGGCGATGGACATGATCGCGGAAGGTACGAGCGCGCCGATCGCGATGGCGGCGAAGGCGATGCCGACGAACCAGGCGGGGAAGTTGTGCAGAAACAGCGCCGGTACGGCGAATTCGGGTCCGTACTCTTTGAAGTAGCCCGCATATGCCGGCACTTGTTCGAGATGCGCGGCGTAGGCCATGAACCCGAGCCCCGCGATCAGCGCGAGCGCAAGCGAATAGGTCGGCAGCAAAGCCATGTTGCGTTTGACGGTCTTGCGGCTGTTGGCCGAAAGCAGGCCGGTGACCGCGTGCGGGTAGAGAAAGAGCGCGAGTGCCGAGCCGAGGGCGAGCGTCGCATAGACGCTCATGGCGCCGAGATTGCCGTGAAGGGCCCGCAAGGTAGAGCATCTTGTCCGGAATCTTCGCGAAGATTGCGCCGAAGCCGCCCATGTGCAGCGGAATCACGATGACGGCCGTCAGCACGGTAATGTAGATGAGCGCGTCCTTGACGATGGCGATCAGGGCAGGCGCGCGCAGACCGCTGGTGTAGGTGTAGGCGGCGAGCACGACGAAGGCGATGACAAGCGGCATGTCGCCGAGCCAGCCGTGCGTCGTGAAGCCGAGGGCGGCGACGACGACCTCGATGCCGACGAGTTGCAGGGCGATGTAGGGCATGGTGGCGAGGATGCCGGTGATTGCGACCAATGCGGCGAGCCAGGGCGAACCGAAGCGACCGCGCACGAAATCCGCGGCGGTGACGTAGCCCCTGCGGTGTGAGACCGACCACAGACGCGTAAACACCACGTACACGATCGGGAAAATGAGCAACGTGTAGGGCACGGCGAAGAAGCCGATGGCGCCCTTGCCGTACACGAGCGCCGGCACGGCGACGAAGGTGTAGGCGGTGTAAAGGTCGCCGCCGAGCAGGAACCAGGTGACGACGGTGCCGAAACGCCGTCCGCCGAGTCCCCATTCCTCGAGGCGGTCGAATGCCACGTGCCGCCAGCGTGCGGCGACGAAACCGATGACGGTGACGAGTACGAAAAGGCCGAGGAAGACTCCGACCGCCCAGGGCTCCACGGCGTCAGACCTTCAGCCAGTAGGCGACGGCCGTGGCGACGCCGGTGACGGCGACCCAAACGAACTGGAACCAGTAGAAGAACGGCACGCCGAAGAGCGCCGGTTCGCCGCGGTTGTAGAGCGGCACCGCGAGACTGATCGCGATGCAGCCGATCAAGAGTATTGCGGCCAGGATTTTGGCGAGCGGGCCGGCGCGTTTTCCCGTGTTCATGGATTCCCCCATGCGCGCTTTTTAGCATACGCGGCGCGCCGGCGCAATTCGGGTTTCGCGGTCGGTCGTGCTCAGCGGTTGGCGAAAAGGAGGACGAAGTATACGGCGTAGGCGCAACCGTTAAGCATCAGCGCGAGCGCGGGGAAGCGTTTGAGGCGCGAGAGCGCGAGCAGCCAGGCGCCGGCGACGAGCGTGATGCCCATTGCGAGGCGCACGTCGAAATTCGGCTGCCAGGGCGTGAGCAGGATGCCGAGGGCGGGTAGAAGGCTTGCCTGAAATACCATTGCGCCGCTCACGTTGCTGACCGCGAGGGTGTCCTTGCGCCGGAAAATCCACAGCAGACTGTTCAGCTTTTCCGGCATTTCGGTTGCGAAGGGAACGATCGCGAGCGCAAGGAAAAGCGGGCTCAGTCCGAGCGCCATCGAAATGTGCGTGATGCCGATGACGAATCCGCGCGCGCCGCCGATAATCAATGCAAGTGCGACGAGTAGCTGCGCGATCATCATCGTCTGGTTCGTGGGCAGTGCAATGCGGGCGGCGTAGAGTTTGCGCGAGATTTCGGTGCCGTGGCCGGCGGCCACGAGCGAGCGCGAGGCGTGGATCGTGCGCCACAGGTAGAAGCCGTAGAGTCCGACCAGGATCGCCGCGACGAGCGCGCGCGCCCAGAGTAACGATTGCGGTATGTACAGGGCGAGGACGGCGAGCACGAAAGCAGTGAGGAAGAAACGCAGGTCGCGGGAGAGTCCGCTGCGTTCGGGATCTATAGTTCCCCGCCATCCGCGCGTGAAAAGCGCCATCATGCCGACGAGGAAGAAGGCGAACGTTGCGAGCATGAGCGGCGCGCCGACGATGGCGCCGATGCCGATTTCGTGGCCAATTCCGTTGCCGCCTTCGCTGGCGATGGCGACGATCGGCACCACCGTTTCGGGCAGCGCCGTGCCTACGGCGGCGAGGATCGAGCCGGTCACCCCGGTCGAAAGCCCGAAGCGCGCGCCCAGGTGTTCCAGCGCGTTGGTGAAAAGCTCGCTTCCGGCGAGTATCACCGCGAGCGAGATGACGAGGATCAGAACGTCTATTGTCGGGTCAGCCTGATGTAAGGCATGCTCGCGGACAGTTTAACGGCTGTTCCCGTGCGTCCTCCGCTCCCTCGCCCGCAGGCGGGCGAGGGAGGGAAGACGGTTGGCCATACGGATAGACGCGGGTCGTTGCCCGGGCGCGCGCGGTGGCGATGCCTGCGTCAGTGGTCGCCTTTGGGCTTTGGAGGCGGAGCGTTCAGCATCATCTGCTGTTGCTGCAGCATTTGATCCATCATCCGCATCATTTCCCGCATCCGCGCCTGCATGCCGTTGAGCCGCATCTGCATGGCGGCGATGCCCGTTCCCGCAGCCGGGGCGCCCTGCATCATGCCCCGTCCGGCGCCGCCCTGCATCATGCCGCCGCGCGAACCCATGCCGTTCTGCATGCCGCGGCCCATCCCCATACCGCCCATCATGGTCTGCATGGTGCCCATCATGGCCTGCATATGCTGCTGCATGAACTGCATGCGCCGATGGATGTTCTGCGTGCTCCGGGCCTGCTGCATCATCTGCTGCATCTGAGCGAAATGCTGCTGCATCGTCGTCTGCTGCGTCTGCATGGACTGGCCCTGTGCGGGAGCGGTGGCCGGGCTTCCCTGCGCGAATGCCGGCGTAAAGCCTGCCGCAATCGCGACGATTGCAATGGCCGCATATGTATGTACTTTCATGACACGTCTCCTTGGTACTGTGAGGAGAGTTTAGGCGTAAACCGGCCGCTGCGCCATGATCGGGATCAAGAACCGGGTTGCGTATCCCGGCTGCGGCGGCGCCACCAGTCCACGAGCTTCTTTATCGCCAGCGGAAAGACGCCGAGCGCGACGAACGAGGCGATCAAACCCGGCGAAAGGAGATCGTGCAGCGACTGCACCTGCCCGAGCCGCACGCCGGCATTCACGTAAAGCACGGTGCCGGGGATCATGCCGATCAGGCTCACCAGGAAATAGGTGCGGGTGCGCATCGGCGTGAGCCCCATCGCGAGGTTGATGACGAAGAACGGAAACGCCGGGATCAGGCGCAGCAGAAAGAGATAGAAGATGCCGTCGCGTTCGATGCCGCGGTTGATCGCGGCGAGCTGGTGCTCGAAGTGCGCCTGGACCCAATCGCGGAACAGGAAGCGTGCGGCCCAGAAGGAAAGCGTCGCGCCGAAGGCGGCGGCGAAGGTCACGATGGCGCTGCCCCACAGGAGACCGAATACGGGGCCGGCAAGCAGCGTGATCGGCACCGAAAGCGGCAGCGACAGGCCTGTAATTGCAACGTAGATCGCGAAATACGCGAGCGCCCACAGAAGCGGGTGCATCTCGTACATGTGCATGAGCCGGGCGCCTTGCCGATGCAGCGCTTCGAGACTGAGGTAATGATCGAGGCCGAACGCGTAGAACACGGCGACGACGGCGACGATGGCGGCGGCGAGCGCGAGGCGCCAGCGGTTGCGGTGCAGGAACTTCAGCGGTTTGATTCGAGACACCTGTGTTTCCTTAACTCGGTTTGACGGCTTTAAGCGTCATCATGCCCCAGGCCGGGCGCACCCGGTAACGCACGGCGGAATCCATGTGCAGGCCCGCATCTTCGACGAACCCGGTCAGTTTCCTCATGTGCAGTATCCGTCCCAGCGGCCGTTTGCGGATGCGCAGCCAATGCTCGCATAAAACCATCACGAAAAAGTCACGGCACCAGTCGGTAACGATCAGGCGTCCGCCGGGCGCGAGCACCCGCGCCATTTCGTCGAGTGCCTGCGCCGGATCATCGAGGTAATGCAGCGCGTTGCTCGTGATGACCGCGTCGAACTGTGCCGCGGCGAAGGGCAAGTGGCGGGCATCGCCACGGGCGAGCGATACTGACTGCGGAAGACGGCCGCGCGCCCGCGCGAGCATCTCCGCGCTGAGGTCCACGCCGGCGAGGTGCAGATCGGGTTGCGCCTCGGCGAGCCGTGCAAGCGCAAGACCGGTTCCGCAGCCGACGTCGAGAATGCGCTCGCCGGGCCGCGGCGCGAGTGCGGCGAACGTGCGTTCGAACGTTGCCGTCAGATAATGCCGCCAGCGCCGCTCGTAAGTTGCCGCGAAATCCGAGTATTCGCGCAACAGCACCGAAGCGGTGTCGCGGCTCCTCCTCGCCTTCATATCGAGCACTGTGAGAGGCCGGTCGGCCGGGAGTGATTGTCAGGCGGCGACGTCTACGTATTCGACGCGACTGTCGGGAACGGGAATGGGCAATCCGTCTTCGCGCAAGCCGTCCAGATGAAAGGCGATCGCTTCCCGAAGCTGCGCTTCCACTTCTTCTATATCAGCGCCCGTTGCGACACAGCCCGGAAGATCGGGAACGTAGGCCGAAAAATTGCCGTTCGCCTTTTCGATAACGATTGCGTACCGCATCGGTTTCACCTCTCCAGATGAGCCTGTTTCAAAATGCTGTTGCACGTTCCTGCCGCCAAATCGTCGCTCGGCTTCCCCGGAACGGTCACACGGCCCAACTTCGTCGGATGCTTGTACTGCCTGTGACTGCCGCGGGTTGCAACAAGCTCCCAACCATCCTCGTGCAACAATCGAAGGACGTCTCTAACCTTCACGGCTCAAAGTATACCAGCGTCGTCCTCGGCACCTGACGCACAAGCACGTCCTGCTGCGGAGCGGGTGGACGTGCAAGGGCCGGCGCCTTCAATGACAATGGCGCTCGATTCCGCCCTTATCCGGCCGATCCGGAGAGTGTGCCGGCGGTTTTCGGCTTGACAAACTTGAACGTCATGCGGTCGCTTTCGCCGATCGCGAGATATTTTTTCTTTTCCGCCGCCGTGTCGTGAGAAAGATCGGGCGGCAGGTGATGGACATTTATCGTCATCGGATCCTTGGGGTTCGCGTTCGCTTCCGACACCGCCGCGAGCTGGAAGCCGGCATCGAGTCCGAGTTGAATGACGTAATCCTCGGGCAGGCGATGCAGCTGCTTCGAGCTTTCCCTGGCGTTTGCGAATGGGAGCGCCCGGTGTTCGACCACGCCGAGCACGCCGCCCGGCTTGAGCACGTCGAACGCGGCCTTAAACACCGCCTCGATCGCGCCGTTATCTTGGTTAACCCAGTCGTGCAGATTGCGGAAAGTGAGCACCATGTCGGCCGAATCGGACGGACCGAGGTTCACGATGGCGGGCGGCGCGAAGTCCACGAGGCTGACCTTGGAGTAGAGCGCGGGATCTGCCTTGAGTTTGGCGTCGAAGCTGGCGCGCATCCGCTGCATGAAGCTGCTCTTGGTATCGGCGGGAGGCACGGCCTCGACCAACCGTCCGTTCGCCTTGAGATAGGGAGCGAGAATCTCGGTCCACCAGCCGCCGCCCGGATCAAGTTCGACCACCGTCATGTCCGGGCGGATGCCGAAGAACTGCAGTGCTTCGAGCGGATGGCGGTACTGGTCGCGCTTCACGTAGGCCGGCGTGCGCCAGGTGCCGCCGACGGCCTGCGTCAGCGTCGGATTGGCGGGTGTCATAGTCCCCGCCGCGCGGGCCGACGGGAGGGAAAGCAGGACAAGGACGGCGAACGCGATCGCCGTAAGAATAATTTTGTCGCGCATGAGGTGAACTCCGGGAGTAGCGAGAGAAGTCCATTCTCGCGCAGCGACCGCCGCCCGGCAAGGGGCCTGTACCGTCGGCGGCATCGGTTGTAGCAGGTTCTGAATCCGCTGCCGGGCTAACATGGGCCGCTCGAACGACCGTCGTCTGACCCGCTTGCTGCACGTCCACTTCTCCAACCGGATTGAACGCCTCGCGGATGCGCTTGCCGGGGTGCTGGCGCGCCCGGCCGATGCCGATCCGCTGCGTCCCGAGACCATCGTGGTGGGCCACGCCGGGCATGGACGAGTGGCTGAAGCGGGCGCTGGCCGCGCGACGGGGCATCGCCGCCAACCTCGATTTCGAGCAGCCGGGCAGTTTCGTGTGGCGTCTGCTGCGCGCCCGCGACCCCGGCTTGCCACGGCACTCGCCGCTCGATCGTGGCGCACTGGTGTGGCGGCTGTATGCGGCGCTGGCCGGAAGCCGCGCGAAGCAGGCGCCGGTGCTCGCGCGTTATCTCGCCGCCGGCGACGAACGTGCGCCATTCGAGTTGGCCGAAGCGTTGGCGACGGTGTTCGAACAGTACCAGATTTACCGCCCCGAGTGGATTCGTGACTGGGAGGCTGGCAACGCCACCGATGCCGCCTGGCAGGCGGCGCTGTGGCGGCGGGTGGCGGCGGGTGCGACCCCGAACCCCGCGCAGCTCTACGAAGACTTCGCCCGGCACGCGGACCAGCTCGCGCCGGATAACGATCTACCTGCCCGCGTATCGGTGTTCGGCATTTCCGCGTTGGCGCCGGCGTATCTGCAACTGCTTGCCGCGCTCGCGCAGACGCGCGACGTGTTCCTGTTCGTGCCCAACCCCTCGCGGGCTTATTGGGGCGACATCGAATCCGAGGCCCGGCTGGCGCGCTGGCAGCTCACCCGGCCCGAACGCGCGGAATACGCCACCAGTGGCCATCCGTTGCTGAGCGCGCTGGGCACCCAGACGCGTGATTTCATCGAGTCGTTGCATGACGTGCCCGGCGAATCCGATTCTCACGAGCACTATGAACACCCGCCCGAAGAAAAGTTACTTGATCGATTGCAGGGCGACATCCTCGATCTGGTCGAACCGGGTGCGCATCCGCTTGAGGCCGGTGACGAATCCATACAGATACATATATGTCACAGCCGCCAGCGCGAGATCGAGGTGCTGCACGATGCCTTGCTCGCACGTTTCGAGACAGACCATGCGTTGGGTCCGGAAGACATCCTGGTCATGGCGCCAAACATCGATGATTACGCCGATCACATCAGTGCGGTCTTCGGGGCCGCCCCGATCGAACGCTACATTCCCTGGAGTCTCGCCGACCGCAGTGTGCGCGAGGAGCACCCGATCCCTGAAGCGATGCTCGAACTGCTCAACTTGCCGGAATCACGGCTGCGGGTCTCGGACGTCATCGGCCTGCTGGAACTGCCGGCCATCGCCCGCCATTACGGCCTCGACACGCAGTCGCTGGGCGATCTCCGCCGCTGGGTCGAGTGCGCCGGCGTGCGCTGGGGCCTCGACGGCGCGCAGCGCACGGCGCTCGGTCTGCCGGGTGAAGAAGGCTACACCTGGCGCTTCGGACTCGATCGCTTGCTCGCCGGGTACGCGCTCGCGCCCGCCGAAGAAACGCTCTGGGAGGGCATCGGCCCGTGGGGCGAATTCGAGGGCCAGACGGCGCGACCGCTCGGAGCCCTGTGCGCTTTTGTCGATCAGCTTGCGCAGTGGCGCGAAAGCCTCGAAGTTTCGCGACCGCTGGCGGATTGGGCCGCGGCGATGCATGAATTGTTGGCACTGTTCGAACCCGATGCCGCGGACGAAATGGCCGCCGTGGCCGTGGTGCGCCAGGCTATCAACGATCTCGCCGAGCAGGCGGAACGTGCCGGGTTCGCGGGCGATGTGCCACGCACGGTGGCGCGTGCCGCGCTGGCCGCACGTCTCGCCGTACCCCGTCATCCGCGTCCGTTCCTCTCGGGGCGCGTGACCTTCTGCGCGCTGGCGCCGATGCGCAGTATTCCGGCGAAACTCGTGTGGCTGCTCGGCATGAGCGAAGCGGACTTTCCGCGTCGCGGGCGTCCGCCCGGCTTCGATCTGATCGCCGAGCATCCGAAGCGCGGCGACCGCGCCCGCCGCACCGAGGATCGGGCACTGTTCCTGGAAGCATTGGGCGCGGCACGCGAATCATTCCAGCTCAGTTACGTCGGCCGCAGCGAGCGCGACGACGGCGAGCTGCCACCCTCGGTGGTGGTAGCCGAATTGCTCGACGTGCTCGGACGCATGGGCGCGGAAAAAGAAAAGCTGGTTCAGACGCACCCGCTGCAGCCGTTTTCGGCCCGCTACACCGCCGAGCCCCGGCGCGGCGCGAGTTATGCGAAAGAATGGCTGGGCATGCCCGCCGCGGAAGTTCGGCTCCGCGTCTTCGCACCGGGTGTGCCGATCGAGCGCAACGTAGAGCACGTGGTGACGATTGACGAGCTGACCCGCGCGTTCGCCAATCCCGCCCGCGCCTTCCAGCAGGCGCTCGGCATTGCCACCCACACCGATGAATCGATGCTCAAGGACGATGAGCCGTTCGCGCTCGACGGCTTGGGCAAGTGGACGGTGCGCGATGCGTTGCTCGCGCGTTGGCTGGAACACGGCGAAAGTTTTGACTCGCAATCGTGCCGCGCGGAATTCGCGGCGCGTGGCTGGTTGCCGCTGGGCGTAGCTGGACACCTCGCGTACGAAAACGCGGTGGAAGAAACCAGGCAGATCGTGACCGCCGTGCACGAGACCGTCGGCAATGCCAATCCCGAGGTGCGAGATATTGACTTGGCGCTCGACGACTGGCAGCTGCGTGGCCGTATTCCCGACGTTTATCCCGGTGTTGGTTTCGTGTTCGCGCGCGCGGGAAAACTGCGTGCAAAATACCGTATGGCGGCCTGGCTGCGTCATCTTGCGCTCGGCGTAAGCGATGGCGGCGTGCCCACGCATTGCATCGGCATGGAGGAAGGGAAAACGGTGCATGTCCGGTGGCAGCCGGTCGAACATTCGCAGGACCAATTGCTACGCCTGTGCGAGTTGTATGCGCGCATGCAGCGCGAGGCGGTGCCGCTATTGCCCGACCTTTCCTTCGAGTTCAACGAGATGGCGAATAAAAAGGGAGACGCAGCAGCGTACGGCAAGGTAAAGGCAAGTTGGCACAACGACAAAAGCCACGCCGATGGCGAGAAAGACTACGCCGCGGTAATGCGCGGACGCGAACTCTTCGGTGAGGATTTCGGCCAATGTGCCAAGGCCGTGTTCGGACCAATAATCGGCGCGGAGAAAAAACCGTGAAGCCCGCCGATCCGTTGACGCTGCCACTCACGGGCGTCTCGCTGGTCGAGGCGAGCGCGGGCACCGGCAAGACGACCGCGCTGGTGCGCACGTATCTGCGCGCCCTGCTGACTACGAAGCTGTCCGTGGACAAGCTGCTCGTGGTGACTTTCACCCGCGCCGCGACGGGCGAGCTGACCACACGCATCCGCAAGCAATTGGCCGAGGTGCATGCGGCGTTGACCGGGCAGGCGGAGCCGGACGAATTCCTCGCCGAATTGCTGAAGCATGCCGACGCGGGCGAAGATCTGCTGCTCAAGCGCGTGCGCGCCGCGTTCACCGCGCTCGATGACAGCGCCGTGTTCACCATCCACGGTTTCTGCCAGCGCATGCTCGCCGACATGGCCTTCGAGGTGGGCGGCGCCTTTGTCACCGAGCAGCGCGACGAGGAGCAGTCCCTGCGCGAGGAGATCGCCGCCGACTTCTGGCGCCGACGCCAGATTGATGCAAGCCCCGCCTACACGCGCTGGCTGCTGGATACCTTCAAGACGCCGGAAGGTTTGCTGCAGAAGTTGCGCGACGCGCTGGCCGTGAGCGGAAAGTTGCGCGTCGATCCTCGCCTGAGCGCGGATAGTCAGCGGCAGGCCGAAAAGGCATTTGACAAGGCAGCACGCGAGGCCATCGAACAGTGGAACGCTTCGCGAACCGCGTTGACGCAGTTCCTCGGCGAAAGGCACGGCGTGAACCGCCAGACATACAACGACAAGGCGATAGATACCTTGCTGGAGCAATGGGCACAGTGGATCGCTGCGCCGACGGTGTCGAACTTGCCTGAAAAGGTGGAGCTGCTCACGATCGGCAAATTGTCCGAGAAGATGAACAAGGGCCACGAGCCGCCTGACGATCCGTTTTTCGTCACGGCGCAACGCCTGGCCGATAGTGCGGACGCATTAAGCGGCGTCTGGTGGCAGGAGACGTTTGCCTCGGCGCTCGAATATTTGCAGAACGAATCGCGCAACCGCAAGCGGCATGCCCGCGAGATCGGCTTCGACGACATGCTGCAGAACCTGCACGAGGCACTGGAAGGCGCGGGCGGCGAGGCGCTGGCCGAGCGCATCGCGACCCGTTTCCCGTTGGCGCTGGTGGACGAATTTCAGGACACCGATCCGCGCCAGTACGCAATCTTCTCGCGCATTTATACGGGACGCAAAGGGACGGGGCTGATCCTGATCGGCGATCCCAAGCAGGCCATCTACAAGTTCCGCGGCGCGGATGTCTTCACCTACATGCGCGCCCGCGGCGAATGCGAACAGCGCGACCGCATCTTCAGTCTGGCGAAAAACTTTCGTACCACCGGTGCCCTGATCGGTTCGATCAATGCGCTGTTCGGCAAGGCAAAGCAGCCCGCGTTTCTGTACGAACAGATTCCGTTCGTCGCAGTCGAACCGGGCCGCGAGATCGCGCCGTTGCAGACCGGCAGCCAGGATGCTTCGCTGACCGTCGTCTGGCAGGAAGCGGCGAAGGATACGAACGACGGCATCGAAAACAAGGGCGATGCCGTGACAGTCCTGGCCGAAGTGTGCGCGCGGGAAATCGAGCGCCTGCTGGTGCTCGGCGAGGACGGCAAGGCGCATTACCGGGACAGTCACGGCAAGGAGTTTGCCGTACACGCCCGTGACGTCGCGGTGCTGGTGGCCACGCACCGTCAGGGCGACGCGGTGCAGCAGGCGTTGCGCGCGCTGGGCATTGCCTCGGTGACGCTCTCCAATGACAGCGTCTTCGAAACGGCAGAGGCGGCGGATCTCGAAACCCTGCTCGACGCCGTCGCCGCCCCGGCGAGCGGCTCGCGCCTGCGCCGGGCGCTGGCGACGCCGTTGCTGGGAGCAACCGCCAAAGACATCGCTGCACTGGGCGAGGACGAGGAACGCTGGAGCGAATGCGTCGCCGCGTTCCGCGGCTACAACCTGCACTGGCAGCAGCACGGTTTCTCCGCCATGTTCGCCCGGCTTCTGCACAAGCAGCAGGTCATCCAGCGCACCTTGGCACGCGACGACGGCGAGCGCGCCATGACCAACCTGCGTCACCTCGCCGAGCTGGCAGAAACGCATGCCGCGCATCATCCGGGCATCGAGTCGCTTATGGCCTGGCTCGCCCGCGAACGCGCCGAGGTCCATCGCGGCGACGAGAGCCGCGAGTTGCGCCTGGAAAGCGACGCCGAGCTGGTGCGCATCGTTACCGTGCACAAGGCCAAGGGTCTGGAATACCCGGTGGTTTTCCTGCCGTTCCTGTGGGACGCGAAGAACCCCGGAAAGAAAGGGAAGAACCCGGCAGTGCTGGCCCACGACGAGGATCTGGAGCCGGTGCTTGATCTCGGCTCGCCGGAACTGGACGACCGCCTAGCCGCCGCCGCCGAGGAAAACCGCGCGGAGCAGCTGCGTTTGGTTTATGTCGCCCTTACTCGTGCCGCACATGCCTGCTACCTGTTAGCGACGCCGGCCAGGTATGTTGAGCACAGCGCCCTGGCCGGATTGCTCGAAGTCGAGAACCCGCTCGGCTTCGAACAGGCACTGAAGGACTGGTGCACGGCCGCGCCGGACGGTGCCATGCACTTTCGCGAGCCGCTACGGGCGAAGCGCACCCTCAAGGCCGCGGGCGAACGCTCGCACGGTGAGGCGCGCGCGTTCACGCACACGGACCGCCTGCGTCAGCGCTTCCACATCGCCAGCTACAGCCTGCTCGCCGCCGGCGCGGGCGCGGCAATGGCGGAGCGCCCCGACTGGGACGAGACGGTGCAGGCCGCGCCGGTCGTCGAGACTGCGACCGGCATCCATGCCTTCCCGGCGGGCGCGGCGAGCGGTACCTTCCTGCATGCGTTGCTGGAAGCCATCGACTTCGCGGCCGAGACCGCCGAATACGAAGCCGACGTGCGTCGCATCTGTACCGAATACGGTTTCGACGACTGGCCCGACACGCTCGTGCCGTGGCTGAAGCAGTCGCTCGCGACGCCGCTGGATCCCGCCGGCTGCACGCTCGCCGACGTCGCGTGCGCGCAACGTCGCGACGAGATGGAGTTCTATTTCCCCATCGAAGGGCTCAAAGCGGGCGACCTGAATGCCGTGGTGTCGAAGTTCGCGCCGCACGGCCCGCGCCCGGCGCTCAACTTCATCGGCGTCGCGGGTCAGATGAAGGGCTACATTGATCTCGTCTTCGAGCGGGACGGCCGCTACTGGATCGTGGACTACAAGTCCAACCGCCTGGGAAGCGAGGCCTCGGCCTACACGCAAGATGCCCTCGACCGCGCCATGGCCGAGCACCGCTACGACCTCCAGTACCTCATTTATACAGTGGCGTTGCATCGCTACCTCGCCAGCCGCATTCCGAACTACGATTATGAACAACACTTCGGCGGCGTCATGTATCTGTTCCTGCGCGGCATGGCGCCCGACGCCCCTGCGCCGCGCGGCGTTTGGCACACGCGCCCCGCCTGGGCCGACGTCCAAGGCCTCGACGCATTGCTTGCAGGGAAACGGGATGAGTAGCGTCTTGACCGTTCTGTGCAAGGCGGGTTTGATTGACGACCTCGACCACGCTTTTGGCGTTTGGGTGGCAAACCGGGACGGCGATGCCGTCGGCCTCGCCGCGGCGCTCGCGTCGGCGGAAGTCGGCAAGGGTCATGTCTGCCTCGATTTCGATACAGCCAACGAACTGCTGCGCGCGCACGATATCTCACCGCCAACCGATTGGATCAAGACGCTTGCCGAGAGCAAAACGGTCGCCAAGCCCGGCGCGCGCGCGCCGCTGGTGCTCGATGGCGAACGTTTGTATCTGCATCGCTACTGGTGCTACGAAACGCGTGTCGCCGATGCCCTCCGTCATCTGGCGCAACCTGTGGCGGACAGGGATGACGAACGTCTTGGCAAACGCCTGCGCGCACTTTTCACCGAGGTCGGCAACGGTGAACTGGATCGCCAGACACTGGCGGCCGTGCTCGGCGTCACCCGCCGTCTCGCGATCATCTCCGGCGGCCCCGGCACGGGCAAGACGACTACCGTGCTGAAGCTTATCGCGCTGGCGCAGCAGCTCGATCCGGGTCTCACGGTAGCCCTCGCCGCACCCACCGGCAAGGCGGCCGGACGTCTTGCCGAAGTGCTTGCCGCAGGCCGGTTGCCGGCGGACGTGCGCGAGCGTTTGCCGAACGAACCGCAGACGCTGCACCGTCTGCTCGGCTACAACCCGGCGCGTCAGACGGTGCGCTACGATGCCGCGACGCCGCTGCCTTTCGATCTGGTCGTCGTGGACGAAGCGTTGATGGTGGACCTGGGTTTGATGGCGCGCCTGGTCGATGCGTTGGCGCCGCAGGCGCGCCTGGTACTCGTCGGCGACCGCGACCAGTTGGCGTCGGTCGAGGCGGGCGCGGTGCTCGGCGATATCTGCAGCGTGGCGAATGGCTTTGCCGAAACCGACGCCGGGCGGCTCGAAAAAATACTGGGCGCTCCCGTGCCGCATGCGAACGGTTCCCCGTCGCCGATCAGTGCGAGCATCGCCCTGCTCAAGCGTAACTACCGTTTCGGCGCAGGTCCCATCGGCCGTTTCGCGGACGCCGTAATTGCCGGCGACGCGAACGCCGCCCTCGCCGCGGCCGATGAGGACAAACTGGCGTGGCATCCGCTCAGCGGCGAAAGACAACTCGCCGACGCCCTGGCCCGGGTCGCCGAGCAATGCTTCCGTCCCGTCCTGGATGCCGGGTCACCCGAAGAGGCGCTCGAACGATTCAATCGCTTCCGTCTGCTCGCCGCCGAGCGCCGCGGCGTGTTCGGCGTCGAAGGGCTGAACGCCCGCGTGGAAAGTCTGCTCGGTGTGCGCGCCGTTGACGCCTGGTACCGCGGCCGTCCCGTACTCATCACCGAAAACGACTACGAACTGCAATTGTTCAACGGCGACTCCGGCATCGTCTGGCCGAACGACGCCGGTCGGCCGATGGTCTGGGTTGCTTCGAGCGATGGCGAACTGCGTGCCGTGAGCCCCGCGCGCCTGCCCGCCCACGAAACCTGCTATGCAATGACGGTGCACAAGGCCCAGGGTTCGGAATTCGACCGCATCGCCCTCGTCCTGCCGCCGCGCGACAGCGCCGTCGTCACCCGCGAACTGCTTTACACCGCCGCTACCCGTGCCCGCAAAAACGTCGAAATCTGGGCCGCCGAAGATTCGCTGCGCACCGCCATCGAACGCCGCATCCGCCGTGCTTCGGGCCTCGCCGCCCGTCTCGCCGGACGGCCCGCACGGGGTTTGCGATAGCGAAGGATGCGCTTGCGACTTTTCGCGAAACCGAACGGGTCAAAACGATTCCGTCTGTCTACGAGGAAAAAGAAGTTCGGTTGGAGGTGTACGAGGCGCTTTATTCCCTGCATTCCGATCACGGACCGCTTGCCGAATAACGCGCAGGGCGGGATTACTTTCGCGCTACTTATGCGTTGACGCGCCGCTGCCAGGCGAGGTAGAGCAGCGGGATCACGAAGAGTGTGAGCACGGTCGAGGCGAGCGTGCCGAAGATCAGCGAGATCGCGAGTCCGCCGAACACCGGGTCGCTCACCATCACGAACGAAGCCGACATGATCGCCAGCGCCGTGAGCAGGATGGGTCGGGCGCGCACGGCGCCGGCTTCGATCACGGCATCGCGCAGCGCATGCCCCCGACGGCGGTAGTCGAGGATGAAATCTATCAACAGCAGCGAGTTGCGCACCACGATTCCCGCCAGCGCGATCACGCCGATCATCGAAGTCGCCGTGAACGGCTGGTGCAGCAACCAGTGCCCGGGGAACACGCCGATGAGGGTCAACGGAATGCCGCCCATGACGATGAGAGGCATCATGAAGGATTGGTAGTAGGCGGCGAGCAGCAGGTAGATCAGCATCAGCGCGACGATGAAGGCCGAGCCGAGATCGCGGAACACGTCGAGTGTGAGGCGCATCTCGCCGCCCCAGAACAGCTGGTAATGGCCGACGTCGTCGGGGCGCTTGTCGACGAAACCCAGGTTGTCGGCCGTGAGATGGGCGCCGCTTGCGAGCGGCATGCCGTTCAATTCCTTCTGCAGGGTAATCACGCCGCTGACCGGACTGCCGTGCAGCATGTCACCGGAGACGTAGACGACCGGATGCTGATCCTTGGTGTAGATCGGCTTGGCGGTGATGCCGGGTTTGACGGTCACGACATTACCGAGCGGGATGCTCGCCCCGCTCGCCGATTGCACGCGCAATGCGAGCAACTGGTCGAGCGTTGCGCGTTGCGCCTCCGGCAGGCGTACCTGGATGTCGATCGGCGCGCGTGCTGCGGGGTCGTGGAGGATGCCGATGGTATATCCGGCCATGTAGTCGTGGACCGTACGCGCGACGCCGGCCGGATCGAGTCCGAGCATGGCGGCCTTCTGTTTGTCGACGACGATACGGTACTCGGAGGCGTCGGCGGTGACGCTGGTGTCCTGATTGATCATGCCCCATACGTGATCGAAGCGCTGCTCGATCTGGCCGGCGAGGGTGCGCAGGTATGCATAGTTCGGGCCGTACAGTTCGGCGAGCACCTGGGCGCGCACCGGCGGGCCGGGCGGGGTTTCGAAGATCTTGATGCGCGTTGCAGGTGATTCACTGCGTACCGTTGCAAGTGCGGCATAGAGTTTTTGCGCGATGGCATGCGAGCCGATCGAACGCTCGCTTTTGGGCGCCAGGTTGACGCGGATCTGTGCATAGGTTGGGCCGCCCTGCATGGCGTCGCCGCGCACGAGCGCGGCAAAGTCGGACGGCGCAGACTCGCCGAGATAGGCTTCGAAGTTACTGACGTAGCGCGTCTTCGCCAGCACATCGGCAACGTTATGCACCACCGCATCGGTCACGGAGGGCGGCGAGCCGGCGGGGGTGTCGATTTCCACGAGCAGGGTATTGGTGTTGTCGTCCGGGAGCATCTTCAGGTCCACGCCCATGACGCTCAGTGGCCCGTTGGGTCCGCTGGGGCGCAGGTATTGCCACAGCGGCTGGGTCATCGCCGCGAGCAGCAGCACGATGATGGTGCCGACGAATATGTAGCGTGTTTTCCGCGAGGCGATCAACGGGCGCATCAGCTTGAGGTAGAGCCGGCGCAGCCAGTCGCCGGCCTCGGTGCCGCGCTCCTCCAGCGCCGGCACGCGAGCCGCGGTCATGACGCGGGCGGCCTTGCCGCGCAGCCAGCGCCAGGCGATCCACGGCACGATGATGTAGGCCGTGGCGAGCGAGACGAGCATTGCGGTCGGGGCATTGATCGGGATCGGGCGCATGAACGGGCCCATCATCCCGGTGACGAAGGCCATCGGCACGAAGGCGAGGATGACCGCAATGGTGGCGATGTTGGTCGGACGTCCGATCTCGTTGGTGGCCAGCACGATGCGTTCGTCGAAGCGCCGGCGGCTGCGTTCGTGCAGGTGACGATGGATGTTCTCGATGACCACGATGGCATCGTCGACCAGCAGGCCCAGCGAAAGAATCAGTGCGAAGAGCGTGATGCGGTTGATGGTCTGGCCGATCAGCCAGTCCACGCCGAGCACGACGGCGAGCACCAGCGGGACCGTGAGGGTCACGATCGAGGCCTCGCGCCAACCCAGGAAAAGAAGCAGTATGAGTGCCACCGAGGCGACTGCGATGCCGAGGTGCTCGATCAACGTGTTGACGGCCTCGTCGGCCTTGTAGCCGTAGTTGCGGGTCACGTCCACCTTGACGCCGTGGGGAATCGTCGTGCGCTCGAGTTCGCCGAGGCGCGCGAGCACGGCATCAGCGACCGTCACGCTGTTGGTGCTGGCGCGCTTGTCGATGGCGATCGTGACCGCGTGGCCCGCCTCGGGCGATGCCGCCTGTCCGGCGGCCGGACCGTAGCCGACGAAGCCGTACTCGCGCGGCGTCCGGGGGCCTTCCTCGACGCGGGCGATGTCGCGCAAGAATACCGGTTTGTCGTCGTGAGTACCGATGACCAGGGCGCCGACCTGCGCCGCATCGCCGAGTTCGCCGCTCACGCGCACGGCGGTTTCCTTGTTGTCGGAGACGAGGTGGTTCGCGGACAGCGTCAGGTTGGAGGCCTTGAGCGTCTGCTCGAGCCGGTCCAGCGACATGCCTGCCGCGGCGAGTCGGCCCGGGTCGATCCAGGCGGTGACGGTGGTCGGCGAGGAGCCGTAGATGCGCGTGTCGCCGACATCCTTCACGTTGCGCAGGCTGTCCATTACGTGCAGCGAGAGGCGGCGCAATGCCGTCGGTTCCAGTTGCCCGGCGCTCAGCGTAAGCGTGAGGATGGGCACGTCGTTGATGCTGGTGGACTGGATCAGCGGCTGCGAGACGCCGGGCGGGATGCGGTTGAGATTGCGAAAGATCTGGTCGTAGACCTTGACCAGGCTGCTCTGCTCGTTTTGCCCCACCTTGAAGCGTACCGTCACCACGCCCAGATCGTTCACCGCATAGCCGTAGGTGTGATCGACCCCGCGGATTGCCGCCATCAGGTTTTCCAGCGGGCGCACGACCTGGTTGTGCACCTCCTGCGCGGAGGCGCCGGGAAAGCGCACGATGACGTTGGCCGCCGGCACCGAGATTTCCGGGTTGTACATGCGCGGCGTGAACAGGATCGCCATCACGCCGAACAGCGCAGCGGCGAGCATGAGCAGCACCGTGATCTTCGAGCGCAGGAAGCGTCGGGTCAGCCGCCCGACGCCGTTCAGGGGCGGCGTGTCGCGGGCCATCTCAGGGCGAA
The DNA here is from genome assembly GCA_963843735.1 of uncultured Gammaproteobacteria bacterium. Classification (GTDB taxonomy): domain Bacteria; phylum Pseudomonadota; class Gammaproteobacteria; order JAKDMP01; family JAKDMP01; genus CAWJLN01. The sequence continues at coordinate 199,498 of CAWJLN010000009.1, read as the reverse complement.
ACCGGCCGAATCAGGGCGCCGTTCGTCACCGCGCTCCCGGGCTGCGTCACGATGCGTTCCCCGGCTTCGAGTCCGGAGAGGATTTCGGTGCGCGTGCCGCGGTGGGCGCCGAGGCGCACCATGCGCAGATGGGCGCGGTGCGAGGAATCGACGACGAAAACTTCGGACAGGCCGGTGCGGGTCACGATTGCCGTATCCGGCACGAACAGCACGCGGTTGGTGCCGACGGGCACCAGTACGCTAACGTATTCCCCGGGAGCGAACTCCGAGCCCGCGGCCAGGGTCGCCTTGAGCAGATGGGTTTCGGTCGTCGGATCGGCCGCGGGGCTCAACTGCACCACCGTCGCCGCCAACCGGGTGCCGGCGCTCGCTACATACACGGTGTTGCCGGTGGCGAGGGCGGCATAGGCTTGGTTGGGGACCTGCGAATGCACCTCGAGATGTTCCGGCGCCTGGAGCACGAGCAGTGGTTTGCCCGGCGTGGCGAGATCGCCCGCCTCGACGAATCGCGCCGTGATCGCACCGGCGAAGGGAGCCCGTACTTCGGCATAGGCGCGTTGCGCCTCGGCCTGTGCGAGCCCGGCCTTCGCGGTAGCGTAGTTGCGCTTGACCGCTTCGTATTCCTGTCGGCTCACCGCCTGTTGCTTGTAGAGATTCGTGTAGCGCTGGTAGTTGAACGTCGCGTCGTCGTATACGGCGCGTGCCTGCGCCACTTGGGCTTCCACGTCACGGTTGTCGATAGTCAGCAGAAGCTGCCCGGCCTTGACGCGGTCGCCGACGTCAACGTCGAGCGAGTGCACGTAGCCCGAGAGGCGCGATGCAATGCGCGCCGTGCGGGTCGCGACGATGGTGCCGGGCGATTGCGAAAAGGCGGTCGCCGTGACGGGGGCGACAACGATCGTGGCAGCACCGACAGCCGTGCCGCCGGGTGTTCCGGCGCTGTCATGCGATGCGCCGCAGGCGCCGAGAAACAGTGCAGCAAGAAGCACGGACGCACGCGGCAAAAGGTGGTAAGCGCGGTTCATGGTTGAACTCCGGTGCCGGCCGTGGGCGCCGTGGTGACATTCGTGTCGCTGCGTCCCGTGCCGATGCGGCCGAGATCAAGTTCGCCCAGTTCGGCGAGCAGCGCGGCGCGACTCAGGCGCAGGTGGTAGCGTGCGGCGAGCAGGTCGGATTCGGCCTGTTCCAGGCGGGTCTGACCGTCGAGCAGGGCCGTGATGGTGGTCAGCCCCTGGCCGAAGCGCAACTTGAGAATGCGCTGGGCTTCGCCTGTCTGCTCGACGGCGGCGCTGCTCACGTCAACGCGGTCCGCTGCTTCCCGGGCGCTGCGCCAGGTGCGGTCCAGTTCCACCTGCAGTCTCTGCTCATAGGCGCGGACCCGGGCCTCCGAGGTGTCCAGATTGCCCTTGGCCTGCATCACGCTGCCCCGCCGGGTGCCGAAATCGAAGATGTCCCAGGACAACACGCCGGCGACCGTGTAGGACGGCGCCGAGAGGCCGAATGTATGGTCGTTCCAGTCGCGGCTCACGACCAGCGAGACGCGGGGGAGATACGCGGCCTTCTCGCTCGAGACGGCGGCGCGACGGCTGGCCACCTGGCTGCGCAGTTCGAGCAGTTGGGGGTTGCGGGCGGCGGCCTGGCCTTGCAACACGACCAGCGGGGCCGTCGGCATGTCGGGTTCGGCCGGCGGGCCGATCGCGATGTCGGTGCCTGCGGGCAGACCGACCAGAATTCGCAGGTATTCGCGCGCGCTGGCAAGTTGGTCACCTGCTGTGCGGAACGCCAGGCGGCTCTGGTCGAATCCCACTTGCGCGGTCAGGACGTCGCTCTTGATCGCCGTGCCCTGCTTGTAGCGCTTGCGGGCCATCGTCAGGTAGGAGTCCGCGGCGGCTTGGGCACGGCGGGCAACTGCCAACTGCGCCGCGGCTGCGCGTACGCCTTCGTAGGCGCGCAAGACTTCGAGGATGACGGCCTGGCGGGCGGCATCGTCTCCGCTTTTGGCCGCCTTGATAGCGGCCCGCGCTTCCGCGATCGTGGCGCTGAGGCGTCCGCCGGCATACAGCGGCCACTCGACCCGCAGGCTGGTGTTGAAATTGTCATAGGAGCCGGGATAGTTGAGTGCTTCCGGCGCGACGTCCAGCGACCCCGGCCCGGTATATTGCGCAGCCCCGAAGTCCGCGAAAGTGACGTCGCGTTGGCTCAGCTTGTAGCCGAACACGGTGAGCGGGTTGTTGCTGCGTGCGGCCGCGAGCGAGGCGCTCAGACGGGGCCAGCGCGCGCCTTCGGCGGTCGTGGCCGCGCCGTGGGCCGCCCGCAGCCGACCCTGACTTTCCTGCAGCGTGGGGCTGGAAGCCAGGGTCATGCTGACGGCATGCTCGAAGCTGAGATGCACCGCAGGCGCCGCAACAGCAAAGCCCGAACCGGCAAACAGCAGTGTTAAAGCAGTTGCTATATCAAGGACGATGAAACGCATATCGGAATTCCCCCTAGACGCTGCCCACGCGCCGCCGGGCTTTGTGCGATGTGCAGAAAGAGCCGTGAAGCACGGAGATGATTTCCACGGCTGGTCCGGGCGCAAGAGTGTAGTAGACAGTCTGCGCTTCCCGGCGCGTCGTGACCAGTTCCTGCTGGCGCAGTATGGCCAGGTGCTGCGAAAGTGCGGATGCACCAAGAAGCGGAAGTTCGTTCAGCAGTTCGCCGACCGAATGTTCGCCCGTGGCAAGGTTGCACAGGACGAGCAGCCGCGGCGTACTGGCCATGGCCTTGAGCAGGGTGCCAGCCTCGTCCGCGTGATTTTTCATTTCGGTCACGTCCAGGGTCGGCACCCGCTGTCTCGAGCCGTCTTTGTGCGCGCTTGCCCGGGGTCTCCTGCGCACGGATTTTCGGGTGTTGGTCACGCTCGGTGCTGTGCCTCAAAGGCGGCGCCGGATTTGATCCCGAAGCGGGCAAGCATCTTTGCCAAGGGGCAGAATCCAGTAAACGAAGCCTGCAGCATGTTGGCGCCGACGAATACCGTCAGCCACAGCCAGTACACGCTGACCCAGACGCCCAGAGCGACGCTTGCGAGCACCAATATCCCTGCGATCCGAAAGACCCAACGATCAATATTCATTACGTTCCTCCTGCCCGGAAGGGCATTCATTAGAATATTCTAAATTAGAAAAATCTAAAAAACAAGCCCCGGCGGCAGAAAATCTGTTCTGGCCGCCGAAGCGGAATGATCGGTAATGCTCGTGCCGACACGGGTATCGGGAGGTCGCCTGGCGCGTCTGTGCTGCAGGGAATCGCCGCGGATCCTGCAGGAGCCGCTCCGGCTATATTGAGTATTTTCAGTGCGCCGAAATTCTGGGATTCGTCGGCCGCTTCCTCATCCGGAAAGTCAGCGCTGCACAGGCGCTTGCGCTATTGCTTGCTCAGCGGAGCTGGCTGTCCTTGCTGCCGCGACGGTTGTAGAGCGCGCGGCCTTGTTCGTGGTTGTCGGCCTCGTTTTGGCAGGCGATGCACAGGCGTACGCCCGGCACGGCCTTGCGCCGAGCGGGCGGGATTTTCTCGCCGCATTCTTCGCAGTATTCGAGGCTTTCGCCGGCGGGCAGGCGCGCACGCACGTCCGCGAGCGCGTCTTCGATGCTCGCGTCTATCTGTTCCTGTACGGCGCCGTCTCTGGACCAGCCTCCGGCCATGTCAGTCTTTTCCGAAAGTTGTCGCTGTATCCATCATAAGACAAGCGGCTTATTTTGCTGCCGGCTTGGCGAATCCCTTAGCCTGCAGCCACCAGTAGAAATCTTCGATCCAGTGGTCGCTCGTCGTGCCCTGTTTTTTCATGCCGAAGCCGTGGCCGCCGGCGCTGAAGATGTGGGCTTCGGGTTTGTCGCCCGCCGCCATTAGCGCATCGTAGAACTTGACTACCCCGCTGCGGGCCACGTTGTCGTCCTGTGCCCAGGCCATGAAGATGGGCGGCAGGTTCGAGGGAATGGGCGGCATGACGCCGAAGGGCGCACCGTAGATTAGGCCCGCGAAGTCCGGGCGAGTCGCGGCGTCCTTCTGGAGCAAGGCGCCGCTTGCGACCATGCCGCCCGCCGAAAAGCCCACGATCCCAACACGCTCGGGAGAGATGCTCCACTCCATCGCGTGCGCGCGAACGACTTTGATGGCCTGGATTGCATCCGCGATCCCGTACTTGCAGGCCTCGTCCATATCGAAATTATTCGGAGGCACGCCCGCAAACGTTTTTTGCTTGAGGCGGTATTTGAGGACGAACGCCGCGATGCCCCTTTGCTGTAGCCAGCGCGCGACCTTGCTGCCTTCGAGATCCATGGTCAGCGCGACGCAATAACCGCCCGGTGCGACGATGACGCCGGTGCCGGTGGCCCTGGATTTTTGCGGAAGATAGGCTGTTATGGTCGGGGTGACGACGTCGAGTACGACGGTGCCAACGGGCGTGTCGTGGAACACCTTTTCCTTCCAGGTCCAGTGTTCCGAGCCGGGCGCCGTGCCGGGCCAGATGTTCAAAGTCGTCGTCTGCGCCTGGGCGGAGCGAACCGCGAACAGGCCGAGAACCATGGCGCCTGCGATGCATAAGAGCGATTGCCGCATTGCTTTCCCGATTTATGCGTGGACGATCGTCCGGTGTTGGACGCGAATCAGGTGCCGGTTCCGCTCAGCAGTATCCGGGTCTGCGCGATGGTGGCATCGTCGGTGATCGTCAAGGCGCCGTTCACGGCTCCCGTCTTGGTGGGTGCGAAGTTCACGCTGACCGTGCACGAGGCGCCGGGCGCAAGCGGCGAAGAAGTTATGCAGTCGTCGCTTATGGGGAAGATCGTTCCCGAATCCACTGCAAGCACGCTTACCGGGTAGGAGGCGTTGTTCGTTATCGTTACGGATTGCGGCGGGCTGGTCGTGCCAGTACCCTGGGCTCCGAAGTCGAGATCGGTGGGAGACGGCAGAAGAGGGGGCGCGAGCACGCGGATCGGTACGAAACCGACAATCGCCTTGTTCAGGCTCACGGTAATCGAGGCGGTTCCCGCGTTTTGCGCGATCACGATGCCGGGTCCCGAGACGGTGGCGACATCGGGCGCGTCCGATGTGTATTCAAGCCCTTGGGTAGCACCGGGAACCGTAATCGGAAGCCTCTCTCCGATCGCCTCGAACACGAGCCCGCCCTGCGGCAACTGAATTTCGACCGGAATCTCGGGATTGGGCACGACCTTGACCATGGTGGATGCCGTAATCGGAGTTCCGGACGAAGAAATTTGGCCGGCGGCGGTCAGAGTGTAGTTACCCAGTTCGATATCCGACGGCACGGCGAGCGTTGCCTCGTAGGGCGGCTGCGTGGGAATCCGGACCGCGCCGAGTTCCCCTTGACCGACGACATAGATTCCGTTTTTGAAGGCCGAGGCATTGGTAACGTGCAGCGAGATCGAGATGGTCTTGCCGACCTCGGCGGTGGCGCCGGACGGCGGCGCGACGAAGGCGATTGTGGGCTGCGGCGGGGTGGAAACGGAACCATTGCCGCAACCGGCTATCAGGACCGCACCTGCAGCAAGAGCCGCCGTGAGCAGAAGTTTTGCCGCGCGCATCATGGAAAGATTCATCACACTTCTCCGTATGGCCTTCAACGCAGGCCCACGAAGGGCGGCGCAGCGGCAATCCAGGTATTCAACAAGGTGAGCACGTCCGCCGGTGCGCCCGCTATGGATTGAAGTACGCCCGGGCCGCCCAAGCCGAGCTGCGTGAGACTATCGCTGTGGATCGCCGTGAGAGGGGCAGGCGCGGGTCCGTCGCCGTTGTATTCGCTCTCCCAGGGAACCAGGGCGTCGCTGTCCTGACCGGACATAACGTCGTTTTTCCACTCCGTACCTGAGGCCATCGCCTTCGCGAGCGGATCGCCGTTGTTCTTGGCACAGCCATAAATGAAAGAGTAGTAGTTGCAACCCTTTGTACTGGGATTCTGGTTGCATACATCGAGGTGGCCCAACTGATCCGGCGGGGTCGTTGAGGCGATCGCGGCCACGAACGCAGTCGGAATCAATTGGGTCTGCAGCGGGGGTTGGGTGGCCGAAGACAAGAGCGCCTGCAACGCCGGGCTCATGTCGCTAACGTTGCCGGTGCCACCCCGCAAATCGCCCATCGCGCCGTTGATCGAAGCCCCGGCCGGGGTCTCGATCGAAAGCAGCGCGGACAGCCCGCCGAACCTGAACAGAGTGCGCACGCATTTGTTGGGATCCTTGCCGTCGGATGCGGGCAATATGTCAATGGCGAGCGGCGAGCCCAGATGCGGGGTGTCTATCGTGATCAGCTTGTGGACGTTGCCGAGCCCGAAGGTCGTGGCGCTCGCGAAGCCGGACATCAGCGGCATCGTGCGCGTGATGTTGCCGCCCATGCTGTGGGCGACTATGTCGGCCTGTACGTCGGCGACCGGAATATTTGCCGGATTGCGTCCCGTCTTGAAGCTGTTCACGAAGGAATTGATTTGCGGCGCGACGTAGCGGGCATTGAAGGCGAAACCGAGTGCATTGGCGCTTATGGACGATCCTTCCGAAGGCGTGGAGTTGGCTATGGGTTCGACAAGGGAGCCGTAATTGGCGCGAAATATCGAGAATCTGTCGTCGCCGATCAGCGGCGTGAAATTACTCCAGGTGGCAGGGTCGCTCCACAAGCCGTGAATCAGCGCGACGGGCGGGCGCAGGACCGTGAGCGGGATCGTTCCCGATTGTGAGCCGCCGGCGATTGACCAGTGAATGGATGTGGCGCGGGAGGCAAGCGCGTCATCGCCGCCACCGGGACGGGCGAAATTGATAGGCGCGCGGTAGATCACGAACGACATCGCGCCAAGGTTCGTCGTCACCGCGGTCGTGGTGAGCTGACTGTGATCGAAATTCGTCGAACCCACGGCGGCGAGCGCGCCGTCCTCGGCGGTGGAGGCGCTCGGTACGGATTGGTCGTTGTACACCGTGAAGGTGAACTGCTGCCCGCTTGCGTCGGCACTGACGGCGATGACAATCTCGCTGACGCCGTCGGCGGCCACTCCCTGTACGGGACGCGCGCCGACGGCGAGCAGGTTGACGTCGGTAGTGACGTGAGGGCCGTCGAGCAGCGTCGGAATGGGGTCGGAAAGCGTCACGGTGCCGGCGGCGAGCGCGTGACCGGGAGCAAGAAGGGCAAGGCCGAAGCCGAATGCCATCGCGGTGCATACACCGCCCGAAAACCAGGGGATCCTGCGACGCCGGTTCATCGAATTTCCGGAAAGGGAAACGGTCCGAAGTTTACTCTGAAGCTGAAACGGCGTCAAACGCATGCTGCATGGATAATGCAATCACGTTTCCGCCGGCTCTGTACTGGATTCGATCACGCTCGGGAGAAGGATCGGTCGCTTTTTACGGCTCGACCGTACCTAGACTACGCGGCTTGTTTGCGTAGGGCAACTGGTCGGCGGGCGTGCCGGCGAGCGTTTTCGCAATCCAGCGGTTGACGACATCGCTGAGCACGGCCATCGGGAGGCTCCCCTGGCCGAGCACGACGTCGTCGAAGTCGCGCAGCGAATACTTGTCCCCGAGTTTCTCCTGTGCTTCCTTGCGCAGATCGAGGATGTGCAGTTCGCCGATCATGTAGGAAAGCGCCTGCCCCGGCCAGACGATGTAGCGGTCCACTTCGGTGGAAATGTTCTGGTCGGCGAGCGCGGTGTTTTCCTGCATGTATTGGACCGCCTTTTCGCGGCTCCAGCCGTAGTAGTGGATGCCGGTATCGACGACCAGGCGCACGGCGCGCCACATCTGGTAGTTCAGATAGCCGAACTTCGAATAGGGATTGTCGTAGAGGCCGAGTTCGTCGCAAAGCGTTTCGGAGTAGAGCGCCCAGCCTTCGCCGTACACGTTGTAATAGGCGAAGCGGCGAAACGGCGGCAGGTTATCGAGCTGCATCGCAACCGGGATCTGGCAGCTGGTGACCCGGCCGACCCTCGTGACACATCAGCACCTGGATGTCGTACTTGGGCCGGCTTTCGGGCTTGTAAAGATTCACGCCGACATAGCCCGCAACACTGCCGTCGCCCGCGGGCGGCACCGAGTAGGCGGGATAGGTATTGGGCGCGAGCGCAGCGGGGATCGGACGCACCCCGTAGGGTACGCGCGGCAGCAGCCAGGTGCCGGCGATTTTCACAAGATTGGGATCCACCCGCTTGGTCGCGGCGCGGTAGGCTTCGAGCAGCGCCTGCGGATCCTTGTAGTAGAACTTCGGATCGGTGCGCAGATAGTGCAGGAAGTCCTGGTAGCTGCCCTTGAATCCTATCTTTTCGAACAGCGCCTGCATCTCCCCGCGAATGCGTGCAACCTGTTCGAGGCCGAGCTGGTGTACTTGCTCGGGCGTCATGTCGGTGGTGGTGAAATGCTTGACCAGATAGCGGTAATAGGCCTTGCCGTGCGAAAGATTCAGGACGCCGACTTTTTTGCGCGCGTACGGCAGGTAGTCGTCGGTGAAGAATTTCAGGAATTTTTCGTAGGCCGGATTGATGACGTTCACGATCGCGGCTTTCGCATCGGCACGCAGCTTCGCCTGCTCGGCGGCCGGGATGGTCGCGGTCATGTCCTTGAACGGATAGTAAAAACCGCTTTGCGTCGGATCCTTGCTGATGGCGCCGCAGATTTCCGCCGACACGCGCTGCATGACGACCCTGGGCTGGGTGATGCCCTTGTCCACCGCCTGCCTGAGCCGTTTCGTGTAGGCGTCCATGTAGGCGCCGAATCCCTGCAGGCGCTTGATCCAGTTTTGGTAGTCGGCAAGCGACGCAAAGCGCAATTGCTTGACCGAGCCGGCCATGAGCTGCGGCCCCCACAACTCGGTGATCATGCTCTGGGCGGCGTCGGGTTGGGCGTCGCCCGCCAGCGCGTCGCGCAACTGATAGTCGAACAGGCGGTAGTTGAGCTGATCGGCCGGACTCAATTGCTTGATGGAGATTTTCTCAAGCGCCGCGAGGTTTTCCTTCATCTCCTGCCTGTTGCGCTCCTGTTGCGCCTCGCTCGGGTCGCTCCAGCTCGCATCGTATTGATGGTAGCCGTCGAGTGAGGCCTCAACGGGATTCTCCTGCATCTGTTGCTGCCAGGCGTGGTTAATCAGTGCATGCAGGCGCACGGAAGCGGATTGTGCGGCGGGAGCCTGTGTTGCGGCACCGGCTGTGCCGGCAAAGAGCAGGAGAGAAACGGCGATGAGGGCAAGGCGCATGACGCGAATATCCGGCGCGAACAGGGGAAATACTATACTGTGTTCCGCATCCGTCCGGAATTTATCTGTCCAGGCTATTTGCCCGGCGCTTATGTCCGTGCCTTGTTTCATTTAAAATGCACTCTTGCCGTCTTAATTGCGTTTTTCGCCGAATTCAAGGCGAAATGTCTTAACTCATCCATAATGTATCCATGCTTATCGTCCATTTTCGGACACGGGGTCCCTGCTGGTGATTGACGCTCCGATTCATGCCCCGCGGCCCCTGCCGGAACCGCTCAAAGGGCTTGCCGAACTCGCGCTTGATCTCGCCTGGAGTTGGGATCATGGGGCGAATTCTCTGTGGCAGAAGATTGATCCCGAGCTGTGGGAAAGAACGGGCAACCCCTGGCTGATCCTGCAGGCGGTGTCGCGCCGTCATCTGGAAAGCCTTGCGCTCGATCCCGATTTCATTGCACAGCTCGATCGGCTATTGGCCGAGCGACGGCGCAAGAAGGCGCGCCGCGCCTGGTTCGAGGAGGCGCCGGAGTTGTCGTTTTCGCTGGCGGCCTATTTCAGCATGGAGTTTGGTATCAGCGAGGCGCTGCCGCTTTATTCCGGTGGGCTCGGGGTGCTTGCCGGTGACGTGCTGAAGACCGCGAGCGATCTCGGCGTGCCGATGGTCGGTGTGGGCCTGCTTTACCAGCGCGGTTACTTCCGTCAGGCGATCTCGGCCGAGGGCGAACAGCTCGAATATTTCCCCTACAACGATCCGGCAACCCTGCCCATTGCGCCGCTACGCGACGCGAGCGGGGAATGGGTGCATCTGCGTTTGCCGCTACCGGGGCGCATGTTGTCGTTGCGCGCCTGGCAGGCCTGGGTGGGCGGCGTGAAACTGTACCTGCTGGACAGCAACGATCCGGGCAACAATCCACCCGATCGTGGCATCACCGGCGAGCTCTACGGCGGCGATCTGGAAAACCGCCTGATGCAGGAGATCATCCTCGGCATCGGCGGCTGGCAGTTGCTGGAGACGCTCGGACTGGGCGCGCGCGTCAATCTCTGCCATCTCAATGAAGGTCACGCCGGCTTTGCGGCGCTTGCGCACGCGGCCTCCTTCGCCTCGCGCCACGACACCGATTTCGAGACCGCGCTCACGGCCGTGCGCTCGGGCACGTTGTTCACCACGCATACGCCGGTGGATGCGGCCTTCGATCGTTTTCCGCAGGCGCTGATAGCCGCCTATCTCGCGCCCTATGCGCGCGGTTTCGGCGTCGCGCTCGAGCGCGTACTTGCGCTCGGCGCTGATCCCGGCAACGAACATCAGGGCGCCTTCAACATGGCCGCGCTCGCATTGCGCACCAGTGGCGGAGTGAACGGCGTGAGCCGTTTGCACGCGCGCGTGAGTCGGAAGCTTTTCGCGCCGCTGTTTGCCGGGATTCCGCCTGCTGAAGTTCCGATCGGCGCGGTCACCAACGGTGTGCATGTGCCTAGTTGGGATTCGCAACAGGCCGATCGGCTGTGGACCGAAAGTTGCGGCGAAAACCGCTGGCGCAGCGATCTTGCGTGTCTCGGCGAGAAGATCGCGGCCTGCGACGACGAGGCCGTCTGGCAGATGCGCGAGGAGAGCCGCGCACGGCTGGTGGATTATCTTGCCCCGCGCATCGAGCAGGGCCGGCGCCGACGCGGCGAAGCGCCGGGAACCGCCGCAACACCGGATCAGGCGCTCGATCCGAACGTGTTCACCCTCTGCTTCGCACGCCGTTTCACCGCCTACAAGCGCCCGTTGCTCCTGCTGCACGATCCCGATCGGCTCATACGCCTGCTCAATCACGCCGAACGGCCGATGCAGATCATCATCGCCGGCAAGGCGCATCCACGCGACGAGACAGGCAAGTGGATGATTCGGCGCTGGCAGGAGTTTATTCGTCGTCCGGAAGTGCGCGGGCGGGTGGAGTTTGTCGAAGACTACGACATGGCGATTGCCGCGAATCTGGTCCAGGGCGCAGATGTCTGGCTCAACACGCCACGTCATCCCTGGGAGGCGAGCGGCACCAGCGGCATGAAGGTGCTGGTGAACGGCGGCCTCAATCTGTCCGAACTCGACGGCTGGTGGGCCGAGGCCTGGGCCGATGGGCTCGGTTGGGCGCTTTCGGACGGGGTCGCTGACGGGAATGTCGCGGCGGGCGACGAGCGCGAAGCCCTGCTGCTTTACAAGCTGCTCGAAGACGAAATCCTGCCGGAGTTTTACGAACGTGACAGCGATGGCATGCCCCGCCGTTGGACCGCGCGCATCCGCGCCAGCATGGCCACGCTCACGCCCGAGTATTCGTCGAACCGGATGCTTCGGGAATACGTCGAGCACTATTATCGGCCGCTGGCCGAGCGTTTCACGCAGCGGGCGGCGAACGGCGCCGCCGTGGCGCGCGAACTTAATCGTTGGCTCGAACGGCTGCGCGATCATTGGCCGGCGCTCAGGATCGAGGCGCCCCGCTTCGAGGGCGACGGCGAGATGGTCACGGCGAGCGCGCACGCCGATCTCGATGGGCTCGAACCCGCCGACGTGGCGGTCGAGCTGTACGCCGAGCCTCTTCCCGATGGCGACGGGCAGCCCGAACGGATTGCATTCGCGTCCTGGGAGGCGCTTGCCGGCATGGCCGGAGGCTACCGCTACGAGGCACGGTTCACGCCCGCGCGGCCGCTGGCGGACTACAGCCTGAGGATTCGCCCGGCGCACCCGGACCTGCTCTGGCCGCTGGAGCTGCCGACCATCCTCTGGCAGCGTTAGCCGCCGACTGGCCAGGCCCGGTGCCCCCCCCCAAAAAAACTTCGATAAACCCGGCGAGAAATCCGACGGGAACTTTTTTTGCAATTCCGGTATCCTAGTCACTGAACGCTTATGGCTTGCGTTCATTTCCGCTCTACCCTCCCTGAGCGGAAATCCGGCAACCCCAAGCCGGAAAAGGACTGGCCCGGTATCAGCAATGGTACCGGGCCTTTTTTATCCACTGGACTGGACGGATAAAAAAAAGAGGGCGACGATCGTCGCCCTCCAGGCTTGGGGAGAAGTCGGATTTATCGTTCAGCCACGCTGCCGGCGCAGGCCGGTGAGCAGGCCTGCGCATGCAAGCAACGCGACGAGCATCGGCCAGCCGAAGCCGCCGCCGCCACTGCCTCCCCCGCCGCCGGGCGAAGGCGGCGCGACGACGTCCACCTGCGCCGAGCCGCTGTTGTTGCTCGGATCGAGATCGGTGTCCGACTGGGTGACGGTTGCCGTGACGGTTGTCGCCCCCGCAGAAATGCCGAAGGCGTTCAAATTCACTGACGCGTTCGCACCGGGAGCGACCGTGCCCAGGCTGCAGACGATTCCCGCGGAACCCGCCGTACATTCGCCCTGTGTCGCCTCGGCGCCGAGCAGCTTCAAGCCGGCACCCGCTTTCAGGTGCAGCGTCACGTCGGCCGCGGAATCAGGGCCGGCGTTGGCGACTGTCACTGTTGCCGCCTTTCCGCTTGAGCCCGCGGGCAGAGTCCCGCCCTGCACGCCGGAGATCGCGATGTCGGCATTGCCTAGTACCATGGCGCCAGCGCGTGCGGCCTGGTCGTTGGCGATCTGCACCTGCGTCGTTGCCGCTGCGCCGTGCGTGGCGGCGAAGGCCGTCAGCGTGCGTTTGCCCGCCTGTGTTGCGAGCACGTACAGATCGGCGAGCAAGGGATCGTCCGGCGTGAGGAAGGTCACGGCCGAGTTGCCCAGATCGTCGGCCACCTGCACGCCGGCGAGGCCGCCGCCCGTATTCGCATCGGTCACCTCGCCGATGGCGAGCCCGCCGGGCTGGATGCTGCAATTGCCGATCGCCACGTCGTCGATCTGTGCATACAGGCCTAAGAAACTCTGCGCCTGGTAATGCCAGCGGAGACGGAGGCTGCCGCTCGCGGGCAGGTAGGGAGCAAGATCCACACGCACGTTTTCGCCCGGCAGCTTGCGAAGACCGCCATGACCCTCGCCCCAATGCACCACGGTGGTCCACGTAGTACCGCCGTCCGTGGAAATATCCAGGTCGAGCGTGCTGGTGGCATCAAAGCTCTGGAAATTGGCCCTGTAGGTTAGTTCCGTTGCGCCGCCGAGATCAGTGACGGGAATCGGCGGCGTTACCAAAGACGTGTCGGATGGCCCGCAGTAGCCCTGCTCAAAACATGCGTAGTTGGCATCCACCGTCGCTGCATTGTCCGCCCCGCCGGTCCAGTTGGCAGAATACTTTCCGAAAGCGCGATCCGTGTCCCATTTCACGGGCGACCCCTGGATGTCGTTCGTGACGCTCCATAAGAACGGTGGAAAGTAAGGGCCGTCGAAATCCTCGGCGAAATGACTGGGATAGCTATAGCCTGGTGCCGTACATTCCGGTTTCACGCCCACGGCGAAATCATGGACGATATTCGCGTCGGTTGCCGGCAGATTCACGACGGCCGGGTCGTAACCGTCGTGGTAGCCTTGCAGCGAAGGCGTCATCGTAAGCACGTAGTTGTACCCCTTGCGCAGCTGCATGCTGTAGGTTCCGGTCTCGGGGGTGGTGTAGGCATCGCCCGCAGCGGAAAGCTCGCCGAATTGCGAAACCTGCAGCGCGAGATGCGCATAGAGTCCCCAGCCGTGCATGCCTGCGGTAATGCCGCCGTCGCTGACTTTGCCCGAGAGCGTCACAGCCGGCGCCAACGGCAGCGCGATGTTGATCATCGTCGTCTGTCCCGCGGTCACGTCGGCTTGCTCGCCGGAATTGGTACTGAACGGGTAATGTCTTGGCGTCACCGTATAGGTGCCCGCATCGAGCAAGATCCCGTAGTGTCCGTCGGCGTCCGTTTGGGTCTGGATATCTCCGGGCTCGATGGTGATAATCGCATCCGCGACAGGAGAGTCGTCACGTGCGTCAGTCACAGTGCCCTGGAGTGTTCCGGTGTCCGTGCCCCCGCATGCATCGAAACGGGCTGCGGCAATGCGCGTATGCCAGTCCGCCTGCGACGTCTGCGGGTAATATTCATTAACGTACCAGAACGTGCAATCGTCGGTCGGATCGCCGACCATCGAGGAGTAGTCGCCCCAGCGGTTCTGGTATCCGGTCTGCTGGCCAGCGCCCGCGATGACCGTATGTTCGGGAAGCGTCATCTGTTCCGAAGGATCGCCGGCCAGACGTCCGGTGAAGGCGATCGAGGGATCCAGATTCGGGCCGCTCACGCTGTAGCCGAGCAGCAGGTCGCCTTCCTCGTCCATCGCGATCGAACCCATCCAGCGGCTGTTGCCGTCACTCGGTGCCCAGGTCCCCGCCTGCGCGAGGCTCCAGTCGTCGGCACCGGGCGCCGAGTCCGAAAGCTGATACCAACGTACGCCGGTTGGAGGGTCGTCGTTGGTTCCCACCGAAACCGTCTGGTTCACGACTACCGCCTCGTGGTCGCCGAAATTGCGGTAAGCGAGGCGGAACATCAAACGATCCGAGAGAGTGTCCAGGCCCGGTGCGCCGTTGGGCTGGGGAATGCAGTTTCTGTTTGGTCCGCAGACGTAATCGTTGAAGGCCGGCACCGCCACGTCGGTCGGTCCGCTGAACGTGGAGTTTGCCGGATTACTCCAGTCCACGTGCATGTGCCAGAGTTCGAGGGCGTAGTCGGGTGGGGTGCTCGCTCCGTCCACGGGCGGTTCTTTGCCGCTGTTCGGGCTGACGTAGCTGACGAACAGTTCGGGCTGTCCCGCCGGCGGGGGATTCTGACCGTCGAATTCGGCGGGGAGCAGCGACCAGGCGCCGCGCTGTGAGTAGGGTTCGCTGAATAACACCATCCTGGCGTCCGGGTTTCCGTCCAGCATCGCCGAACGCTCATAGGCGGCCACTGTGATTCCGGCTGGGTTGGAGCCGTCGAAATCGTTGAACGTCGCGTAGTAGCCGTCCGGCCATACGGCGAGTTTCGGATAATCGGGAAAGACGGCATCACTCATCTTGAAGGCATACAGGTAGTAGCGTCCGGTGGGGTCGTTGGTGACGGACACGGCGATGCATTCGAAATAGGGTGCGTTGCCGGTGGTGAACTGGGACAGCAGCCAGCGGTGCGCGGTGCGGTCGTAAAGCACGACCGGATCGCCATCGTTGCGGGTCTCGCATTTCCCGCCGAACCCGGTCCAGAGGGTATTGGTGTCGGTCGGGCCGAGAAGCGTGTTCCCTTGCTTGTCGAACACCGCAAAGCCATTGTTGACCATTTCGATGATGCGGCTCTCGCCGACGGCGATGTCGTTGTCGGGCGGATAGACACCCCACTGGTTGGTGATGCCCGCGAAGTTCGCCGCGGTTGTGACGGTGGGGGCAGTGCTTCGCGCCGGAATTCCTCGCTGGAGCAGGCTATCCTTCACGATCAGCGGATGCGCCCGGGCCAACGGGCGGCGGCCCACGGGCGAGGCCTCGTGGGGCGAGGGCGGAGCGAAGAACCCCGCGGCCGCGAGTTTTGCCGCCAGCTGCGCGAGCTGCTCCTCGCTGAGTTTTTGGGCGCCGATAATGCGCTGCACATCCGCCGGCAATTGCCACTGCATGCCACGCAGCGGCTGCGAAATGCCGTAGCGACTGGGCTTGATGACCTGCATCCGCATCGCGCGTGGTGCCCGGGTGGATGCAGCCGCGGGAAGCGCCGCCGTGATCGCTATGGCGGCGAACACAAACATCAACGGTAAGGCAAAAACGGACCTGGCGCCAAGTGCCCGCAGGCGCCGTGCGTTTACATGAATACCCATGGAAATCTCCTGGTGTCAGCCGGGAGACGGTTGCATCTACCGGTGCTGCCCGATGCGGCCGGGCTTCCGTTGGATCGCGCACTCCTCACACGATCGGGCCGAACCATAGCATATGCAAACACGTGGGTTCAACTTCCGCCGGAACACTTGCGAGGCTTAACTGTCCTTGGTTACCAAGGAAGGTGGAGAATTCAGACGTTCAGCGATCCATGCACGGGCAGTATCCAGGCCGAGGCCGGAGACGGCCGAGAAGGCGGCTGCGGTCGAGTTTTCCGGCAGACTCGAACGCTGCCTGGCGACGGCGGCGGTGTATTGCCCGCGGCCGAGTTTGTCGGCCTTGGTGAGCAGCAGCAGCAGGGGCAGGCGGCTCGCCCGCGCCCAGTCAATCATCGTTTCATCCCCCGGCTTGAGGGCGTGGCGGGCATCGGCCAGCAGCACGAGGCCGGCGAGCGAAGTTCGTTCGGCAAGATAGTGCTCGACCAGTGCCGCCCAGGCCGCCTGAGCGGCGCGCGGGGCGCGTGCAAAACCATAACCGGGCAGATCCACCAGTCGCCTGGACTCGGATTCGTCGAGGGCGAAGAAGTTGACGAGCTGGGTGCGTCCCGGCGTCGCGCTGGTGCGGGCGAGACGGCGCTGGTGGGTGATGCGGTTGAGCGCGCTCGACTTGCCGGCGTTCGAGCGCCCGGCAAAGGCCACTTCGTGGCCCGTATCCGCGGGCATGCCGGCCAGTTTGGCGGCGCTGGTGAGAAACCGGGCCTGGGTAAAGTTCATGGTTTGTACCGGGGTGAGTCCGCGACAAGCAGTAGTGTAGTATCGGTATGGTGAAGACGTGTTTAATCAGACGCATTGCGGGGGGCGGGTTCGCGCTCGTTCTTGCGTTCCTGCCCGGTCTTGCGCCGCGCGCGCAAGCGGCGGGAGCGGCGCCGGTGGTCGTCGTAAGCCGGATCGTTCCCGCACAACCGAGCCAGGCCGGTCCCGATCAGATCGGGGTGCTGGTGTTCTTCGATTTCAGCCCCGCTTCGCGGGCTTTTCTCACTCGTCTCGGACGCTGGGCGAGCGGCGCCGGGCATCACATCGTGCTCGATCGCGAACCGCTGCTTGCCGGCGGCAATGATGCGCCGTTTGCGCGGGCGTTCGTGGTCGCACGCACTTTGGGCGTTACCGATTCCATACTGCCGGGGGTGTTCGGGTTGGCGGCGGATAGCCCGCGGAGCCCATCGGGTGCGTCCGTGCCGATCAACGCAATCGCGAACATTTTCAAGTCCGCGGGCATCAACAACGTCGAATTTTCCGCGGCCTGGAATTCGTCCACCACCGACAGCGGGCTCGTTCGCGCTCGCGCGCTGGCCGCGCGCTATCAGGTGAGTCGGGCACCGGCCGTGATCGTGAACGGTCTGTGGCGGCTCGTTCCGGCCGCCGGCGCGGACGCTTCAAACCTGATCGCCGCACTCGATCAACAGATTGCCGTGGTTGCGAACAGGGAGGCGGTAAACCAGTGAGCCGCGATGCGATCGCAATTCAGGATATTTATCCCGAGGATTTTTCGCACTGCTACGGCTGCGGCCGGCTGAACGAAGGCGGCCATCAACTCAAGAGCCGTGTGCAGGGCGAGCGCGTGGTGGCCATGTTCGAGCCCGAACCCCGGCAGTTATCGGTGCCGGGTTTTGCCTACGGCGGCCTGATCGCCTCGCTGATTGATTGTCACGCGATGGCGACGGCCGCGGCGGCGACCTACCGGGCGGAGAATCGCGAACCGGGGAGCGAACCGGCGCTGCGCTTCGTGACGGCAAGCCTCAAGGTGGATTATCTCAAGCCGACGCCGATCGGCCCGCTGGAACTCTCGGCGCGGGCGCGCGAAGTCGGCGCGCGCAAGGTATTGGTGGATGTCGAACTCGCCGCGGGCGGTGTGGTAACGGCCCGCGGCGAAGTCGTCGCCGTGCGCATTCCCGAGACCATGCAGGCGCGATGAGCTTCGCGAACATCAGCTACGCCTGGGGCAGAAATCATTGGCTGATTGATCCCGACTTGCCGAACGTGCTGCGTCATTACTGGCCGCAGTGGGAGTCGGCGCGCGCCGAACTCGAACACTACGGGGCGCTTGCCGGGCGCGAGGTGTACGAGATCTGCCACCACGTGGATCACGATTCGCCGCCGGTGCTTGTGCAGCACGATCTGGACGGGCGGCGCGTGGATCGCGTGCGTCTTGCGCCCGCCGAGCGCGACCTGCTGCGCACACTTGCGCCCGTCATGCGTCCGCCCTACGAGGGCGGCAGTTGGCATCATCACTACGCGCTCGGCTATCTGATCGCCGACCCGGGCCTGTTCTGCGTGCTCACCATCACCCAGCAGACGGTGTACGCGATTCACAAATACGCTCCCGAGTACGCCGAATGGAAGGAAAAACTCCTTTCCGGCGATGCCTTCGGCGCCACCTGGATGACCGAAAACCAGGGCGGTTCGGATCTCGGTGCGAATCGGGCGCGCGCCGTGAATGAAAACGGCACCTGGCGCATTTATGATGGCGACAAATACTTTGCGAGTGGTGCGGGGCTCGCCGACGTCGCCATTACGACGGCGCGTCCCGAGGGCGCACCTGCGGGACCGAAGGGACTTGCGTTGTTCCTGCTGCCGCGTCTCGATTCGCGGGGCGAGCTCAATTTCCGCGTGCGCCGCCTGAAGGACAAGAGTGCAACGCGCGCGGTGCCTTCGGGAGAAGTGGAACTCGACGGCGCCGAGGCGTGGTTGATCGGCAAGGCCGAGGAAGGCATCTATTACACGCTGGAAAATCTCACCGTTTCGCGTCTGACCAACGCGACTGCGGCGATGGGCATTGCGCGCAAGGCGGCATTTGAGGTCGCGGGTCGCGTCGTGCGCCGCAGCAGCTTCGGCAAGCTGCTCGGCGAACATCCGCTGGTGCGCCGCGATCTCGCCGATATTGCGGTGCGTCTGGCCGGCGGCACGGCGCTCGCCTTTCGTGCGGTCGCCGCCTTCGACGGCGCCTGGCAGGAACGTCCGCCCTACAGCGCGGCGTATCACGGCGCGCGTTTCTGGTCGCATCTCGCCAAGGTGCGCACCGCCGATCATGCCGCGGCGGTGACGCAGATGGCGATGGAGTTGTTCGGGGGACTCGGTTTCCTGGAGGAATACGCTGTCGCGCGCTGGCATCGCGAGGCGCTGATCACGCCGATCTGGGAAGGGCCGACGAACATCCAGGCGCTGGATATGCTGGAGGCGATGACCAAGAAGCATGCGCACGAACCCTTTGCCGCCGAGATGACGACGCTTCTCGAACGCGCGGCAACCGTGGAGGCACGGCTTGCGCGCGACGCGCTCGCGGCAACACTTGAGGCGCAGGCCGCCTGTCGCGAGCGGAGCGAGGCCGAATGGCAGGCGAAGACCACGCTGCGCCGCCTGGCCGATGTCGCCTCGGTCGCCCTGCTTTACGATCTGGCGACAAACGGCGGCGAGCGTTACGCCAGGCTCGCGGGACTTTACGCGGGGCACTTTCTCGCCGGCGAGGAGTATCCCGCATGGGTGCGTTCCGAATCCGCCCTGTTCGCCCTGGCCGCCGCTTCCTGAGGATCGCAGCCGCAGTCCCTGTTAGACTTTCTGCACGGCCGGGCACAAGCATTCAGAGGTATTCGCATGTCCTCGAAGTTCGAGCACTTCCTGTCCCAGTTCGACTACGCGTCGCTCGCGCAGAACGGGCTCAGGATCGCGCTTATCCTGGTCGCCGCCTTCATCCTGTGGATGGCCATCCGCTTCGCGATTTCGCGCATCGAGGCGCGCATCATCAAGCACTCGGAGGAGAAGGGCGACAGCGCGGGCGAGGCGCGGCGGCGGGCCACGACGCTCACTGCGCTGGTGCGGCGGCTGATCTTCGCGTTTTACTGGCTTGCGGTCATCCTGACGCTGCTCTCCCAGCTCGGGGTGAACATCGGTGCGCTGATCGCCGGCGCCGGCATCGCCGGCCTCGCCTTGAGCTTCGGCGCGCAGAGCCTGGTAAAGGATTACATTTCGGGCTTTTTCATCGTGCTTGAAAATCAGATCCGCGTCGGCGACGTGGCCACCATAAACGGCACGGGTGGCGTGGTGGAGGCGATCAATTTCCGCACCACCGTTCTGCGCGATCTTGACGGTGCGGTGCACGTATTTCGCAACGGCGACATCAGCAAGCTTGCGAACTTGACGAGTGGCTGGAGCGGCTACAATTTCGAGATCGGCGTCGCCTACAAGGAGAACACTGACAAGGTGATCGCAGTCATCGAGCGCGTCGGCAAGGAAATGAAGGACAGCAAAGAATACGGCAACAACATGATCCAGGACATGGAGATTTTCGGCGTCAACCAGCTCGCCGATTCCGCGGTGATAATCAAGGGCCGGCTGAAAACCCAGCCCGGCGCGCAATGGTCCATCGGACGCGCCTTCCTGGCGCGCGTCAAGAAGGCCTTCGACGCCGAAGGCATCGAAATCCCCTTCCCGCATCGCACGCTTTATTTCGGCGAGGCGAGTCCGCCGTTCAAGATCGCCCGGATCGGCGGCGGTTCCGAGACCGATTCCGACGCCGGGAACGAGGCGTCCGAAAAGAGTGATACGAAAAAGAAACCGGACGAAAAATCCGGCTAGGCCGGCATCTGCTCCGCGGTGGAACGAAGGACGGCGAGCGGGCCGATTTCGGCAAGTGTGCGTTGTCCCTCTGCGGACTTTACGATCAACGCGCCGGCGTAACCCAATGCATTGACGGAGACGCCGCGGAACTTGCGGCGCCGGCGTGGTATCGCGAGCATCCACTCAAGGGTGAACAAAAGGTTGAATGAACCGGGTGTTTGTGGATTCCGTCCACAGCATTGCAGAAGCCGCGCGGCAATCGCGTGCAGACTTTCCCCGGGATCGTTCAATTGCCACAGGACGGAATCGAGCACCGCGGCCGCGCCGGGGAAAGGCAGCGCCGCACCGGCCGCTGCCGCGATCCACGCCTGCGTGGGAATGGGTTCCGCCGCCGGACCGAGCGGCAGCGCGACGGCCTGGAAGTGGCGGTGCGGTTGGCTGGCACCGGATTCGGGGCCGCCGTTGTAGAAGGCGAGCGCGGGCGGTCCCGCAAGCAGCACCGCCGTCGCGGCGAAGTCTTCGGGGTCGGGAAGAGCGGCCTGCGGGAGTGCCGCATGCGTCACGATCAAAAGATGTTCCGGCAGCACCGGATACTTGTTGAGCAGCAGTGCGTGGCGCGGGCCGAGTTCGGCGACCAGAAGGTGCGGATCGTAGGGCGGCAGGAAAGGATCCGGCTCGGTCGGTGCAGGCGGCGCAGCATCTTCGAGCGTGCGCAGCACCCAGGTGATGCCGTCGGCCGTGAAGGTTTCGGCGCGATGGCGAAAGACCGTGACTGCGCCGCTGGCGACTCCCGCACGGCGGAGCGCCCGCGCCCGCGCCCAGAGGCGATCCGGATCGTTCGTCAAGACTCCGCGGTCACTTGTCAGAACGCTGCGCGGACGGTGTACGCAGCCAGCCGAGCATTTCCTTGAGCTTGGGTGGTGCGCCGGTGTTAAGAAGCCCGACGCGGAAGATGCGCGCGGAGGCGTAGAGCGCGATCGCTACCGACACGACCAGCAGCGCCGTGGTCGCGATATAGTCCACAAGCGGCGGTGGAGCCGCCCCACGATTCACCATCAGGAAGGGCGTGAGCGGCGGGAAGTAGGAAAGAACCCGCGCCCAGGTTGCGGTCGGATCCTTGATGACCGGCACCATGATGATGAGCGGGAGGATGAGAAACATCATTACCGGCGAAATGTAGGGCTGGGCCTCTTGGATGTTGTTCACCGCTGCGCCGATGGCGCCGAGTGCAGCCGAATAGAGCAGAAAACCGAGAATGAAGTAAACGAGGAACCAGGCGACGTTCCAGACCGTGATGCCGGCGAGGAGCGCATGGGCGAAGCCGCCTATCGGCAAGGCGCCGGCAAAGGCCCCGACCAGACCCAGGATGATCGCGAGCCAGCAGCAGACGAGTGTGATGCCGATTCCGGCAACGCCGAGCGTCTTGCCGGCCATGACGTCGGTCGGATCCACCGTGGCGAGGAGTGTTTCGGCGATGCGGCTCGATTTCTCCTCGATCGTGGACATCATCAGCAACTGGGCGATTGACATGATGGCAATGAACAGGAGATACACATAGCCGATCGGCAGCCACTGTGCGGCCTGCTCGGCGGCAGTCGCGGTTTTCGCGCCAGCCTTGGTGACGAGCCGGCTCTGGAAGGACACCGGCGTTTGCAGCCATTTCGCCTTGGCTGCGGGCAGGCCGACTTGTGCCACCTTGCGCGCCTGCACCGCGTTAGTAACTACGCCGCCGAACCAGTCGCGCAGCGCCGTGTCGGTCAGGTTGCGCGAGGCGTAGATGTATTGCGCGCCGTCCTTGAGCGGATCGGCGGGGATCACGAAGTAGGCGAAGAGCTTGCCAGCGCTTACCTGATCGCGCAGTGCGGCGGACGAAGAGCCGGAAGGTTTTTGCGTGTAGCGGGCGATGGAAAGGTTGGCGTCAATTGCGCGCGCAGCCTTTGACGAGAGCCCCTGGTACCAGTGCAAGAAAGATTCGCGTTGCTGCCAGATCGCGAGCGCCGCATCTCCGCTTGGCACGGGACTGCCCGTGGCTAGCGCATCGGAGAGATTTTTGCGCGCGGCGGAATCGAGTTTCGCAGCCGGTGCGGCCAGTGCGGCGAGCGGTGCCGGCAGCGAATGGGCGTTGCCGGTCGCGGCGCTCAGCGCCGCGAGATCAAGCAACTGATCGTAATCGTCCGCCGCGATGCGTTGATTCACGGCTTTCAGCACCCAACCCGAATTATCCACCACGGCATAATCGTGCGCGCTTTCAAATTTGTGAATCAGCACGGGCACGAAGATGATGCCGAGCAGGATTGCCGGCGTGATCAGCAGGCCAATCCAGAAGCGTCGCCGTGTGACATAGGCGAGGTAATCGCGGCGGGCAATGAGCAGGGTATTACGCAGTTTCATGGTCGGCCTCCTCTACGGCGCTGAGGAAAATCTGCTTGAGCGAGGCCTCGCGGGTGTCGAAGCGGCGAATGCGTACGCGCGCGGCAAGTGTTGCGAGCAGCGCCTGGGCGTCGGCATCGTCGCCGAGTTTGAGTTCGGCGTGCTGGCCGGAATCGTCAACCGCAAGCACGCCGGGCAAGGCGGCAAGATCGCCCGGATCGCCTTCGTAGTCGAGTATTACCGTGCGCTCGGCCGCGGCCTTCACCGCGGAGAGAGTTCCTTCTACCTTGCGCCTGCCGCGGTCAATAATGACGATGTCGTCGCAAATCTGCTCGGCATGTTCGACGACATGCGTGGAGAAGATCACCGTGCGCCCCTCGCGCTTGTAGCGTTTGATGAGTTCGAGCACCATTTCCGAGTTCACCGGGTCGAGGCCGGAGAAGGGCTCGTCGAGCACCACCAGTTCCGGGTCATGGAGCAGCGTCGCGATCACCTGCACCTTTTGTCCCATGCCTTTGGAAAGCGCGTTGCACTTGGAGGTTATCCAGTCACCGAGCCCGGCGTCGCTTAGACGTTTCTGTGCACGCTTGCGCGCTTCGCCGCGCGCGAGACCCTTGAGTTCGCCGAAGTAGGCCACCACGTCGCCGACCCGCATGTCCTTGTAGAGACCCTTTTCCTCGGGCAGATAACCGATACGCGAGCGCGCCTCCGCAGGCTTGCAGCCGTCGAGCACCGTGATGGCGCCCGCGTCGGGGTCGAGGATGCCGGTGATCATGCGCAAGGTCGTCGTCTTGCCGGCGCCGTTGGGGCCGAGAAAACCGTAGATGCTGCCGCTCGCGACGCTGAGCGAAAGTTTGTCCACAGCGGTATGCGAGCCGAAACGCTTGCTCGCCTCGGAAATTTCGATCGCACTGCCCATATTGGTTCATCCATGGCGCTAATTAAACAATTATAGCGGTTACGTAAAATGGCCTTTTGCGTGGACGGCGCGCGGATAGAAGGTAAATGCAGGGTTAATTCGGGAACGCATCGTTGTCCTGCGGTGTAATAGGCTAGACTGCATCGTGCGCAACCCGGCTGTTGTTGATGCGGCTACCCGGAATTCGTCTGGCTCTGCACTGGCAGATAGTTATCGCGATCGTGCTCGCCGGCCTCGCCGGTTGGGCCGCCGGTCCGGACGGCGCCATCTTCGGGATGCGCTGGGTGAGTCTTTTCGGATTCGTCGGCACCTTGTTCATCAACGCGCTGAAGATGATCGTGCTGCCGTTGATCGCGGCCTCGATCATTGCCAGTATTGCAGGCATGGGCCAGGGGCTGGGACGGCTCGGCGGGCGGACGCTCGGGTTCTACCTTTTAAGCAGCTCGCTTGCGGTGTTGATCGGCCTTGCCTGGGTAAATCTGGTGGCGCCGGGCTTTTCCCATGGCGCACCCGTGGGCACGGCGCTTGCCCTCCAGGCGCAGCGCGCCGGGGTGGCCGGGCACCTCCAGACGACCGGTTCGCTGGGAGATCTGGCCGACATTTTCCTGCGCATGATTCCCACCAACGTGCTGAGTGCGGCCTCGGACAATGGGCGCATGCTGGCGGTGATTTTCTTCAGCCTGCTGTTCGGCTACGCCCTGAGTCGCCTGCACGGCAGTGCGATCAACACCGTGCGCCAATTCTGGGAAGGCGTGTATCAGGTGATGATTAAAATCACCGACTGGATCATGCGTCTTGCTCCGATCGGCGTATTCGCGCTGGTCGCCGGAGTGGTTGCGCAAACCGGTTTCGGGGCGATACGACCGTTGGCTGTTTTCGCGCTGACTGTATTGGCGGCGCTGTTCACCCATCTGTTCATCGTGTTGCCGTTGCTGGCGTTTTTCTTCGCCCGCGCGCGCCATCCCTACCGATTGTTCAGACCGATGGCCCCCGCACTGTTGACCGCGTTTTCGACCGCTTCTTCGGCGGCGACACTGCCGTTTACGCTGGAAAGTGTCGAAAAGGCGGGCGTGTCGCGGCGGACCGCGAGCTTCGTGCTGCCTCTCGGCGCGACCATCAACATGGACGGCACGGCGCTGTATGAATGTGTCGCCGTCATTTTTCTGGCCCAGGCGTATGGCGTACATCTGGGATTCGTGACGCAACTCCTCATTGTGGTGGCCGCCGTGGCGACCTCGATCGGCGTGGCCGGGATTCCTGCCGCGTCGCTGGTTGCCATCGTGGTGATCATGAATATCGTCGGCTTGCCGGCCGAAGCCGTGGCCGTATTGTTTGTGTTCGACCGCATACTCGACATGTCGCGAACGGCAGTCAACGTGTACGGTGATGCCACCTGCGCCCTGATTGTCGCCCATCGCGGCGGCGAATCGAAATTGCTGGAGCCGGCGATCAACTAAGGGACATGCGGGCTGGGGCGCGTTAAACTGGCGCATCCCTGCACGCCGTCGGTTCCGTACATGCACCGGTTTTACCTAACCATCGCCCTGTGTTTTGCATGGCCCTGCGCCGCCGCACCCGCGCCCGCGTCGGCCCCTCACGCCATGGTGGCGAGCGCCCAGCATCTTGCGACCGAAGTAGGCGTAGACGTCCTGCGTCGCGGCGGCAATGCGATAGACGCTGCGGTCGCCGTGGGCTATGCGCTAGCGGTCGTGCATCCCTGCTGCGGCAATCTCGGTGGCGGCGGGTTCATGACCATCCATCTCGCCGACGGCAAAAACGTCTTTCTCAATTTCCGCGAAAAGGCACCGCTCGCCGCGACCGCCGACATGTTCCTCGGGCCGAAAGGCAAGGTGGACCACGACAAGAGCCTGCGCAGCTATCTCGCGGCGGGTGTGCCGGGCACGGTGATGGGACTCGATGCCGCGCTCGCACGCTATGGCACCATGAACCGTGCCGAAGTGATGGCGCCGGCGATCCGCTACGCGAAGGACGGCTTTGTGATTGCGCCCGGCGATGCGGCGATCTTCGCCCGCGCGGGCGCCAAGCTGAAGAGTCATGCGGTTGCGCGCAAGCAGTTTCTTATCAACGGACATCTGCCGCGCGCCGGCGAGCGGCTGCGTCAACCCGAGCTGGCGCATACGCTCGCTCTGATCGCCCGCGAGGGCGACAAGGCGTTTTACGACGGCCCCATCGCGAAGGATATCGTCGCCGCCTCGAAGGCGCACGGCGGCATTCTGTCACTCGCGGATTTTCGCGACTACAAGGTCGAATGGATGCAGCCGATCCTGTGCACGTACCGCGGCTACACGATCGTTTCCGCGCCGCCACCGAGTTCGGGCGGCGTGACCCTGTGCGAGATATTCAATGTGCTTTCCGGCTGGCCGCAGTTCGCCGGCTATGCCTTCCATTCCGCGCCCGTGGTGCACGATATGGTGGAGGCGATGCGCTTCGCCTATGCGGATCGCAACACCTGGCTCGGCGATCCGGACTTCGTGCACGATCCCGTCGCGCAACTGCTCTCGCCCGCGCACGCGGCGTGGATCCGCAGTCGTATTCCCGGCGATCGGGCGGTGCCTTCGAGTGCGGTGCACGCGAGCCTCGCCCCGGCGGAAGGCACGCACACGACACAGTATTCGATCGTGGATGCAGACGGCAATGCCGTGTCGGTGACCTACACGCTGAATTCCTGGTTCGGCGCCGGGTTCGTCGCGCCCGGCACGGGATTTTTGCTCAACAACGAGATGAACGACGCCACCGCGAAGCCTGGCGTGCCAAACCAGTTCGGTCTGGTGCAGGGTCAGGCGAACGCGATCGCGCCCGGCAAACGCCCGCTTTCCTCCATGACGCCGACCATCGTGCTCAAGGGCGGGAAGGTGTTCATGGTGACGGGCAGTCCTGGCGGCGCGACCATTATCACCACGGTCTTGCAGACGATCCTCAACGTGGTGGACCGCGGGATGAACGTGCAGCAGGCGGTGGATGCGCCGCGCATCCACCAGCAATGGCTGCCCGACGTGGTGTTCCTCGAACCGGATGCCCTGACGCCCGCCGTCCGTGCGGCGCTCGAAAAGATGGGCTATCGCTTCGAGATCCGTGACGGCTGGGGTGCGGCCGAGGCGATAGTCGTGCTGCCGGATGGCCATCTCGCGGGTGCGAACGACAAACGCCGGCCGGCGGGACTCGCCGCCGGCTATTAGGCGTTTCATGTTCTTCGCTCCCGACATCGCAGACGTAAGCGCAGTTGGGTGCCATGTGCCGCGACCCCCTCTCCCCTTGTGGGAGAGGGTTGGGGTGAGGGGTAGCGCCGCAAGGCGGCGCAGGTGGATTTTCACCCTCACCCTTCCCCTCTCCCGTCAAGGGAGAGGGAATAGAAATTTGCACGGCGCAAGTAGAGTTTCCCCGTCGGTTTTCCGCTTTCCATGAAAGTTGTCGTTCTCGGCGCGGGCATTGCCGGAATTACCACCGCCTGGCATCTCGCCGCGGGCGGCGCCGAAGTCACGGTGCTCGATCGCGGCGCGGAACCGGCTTCGGAGACCAGCCACGCGAACGGCGGGCATATTTCGACGCAAAGCGGCACCCCCTGGACCGGGCCCGTGGGGTTGCGCGATTTTTTCGCTACGCGACTCGCGCACGAACGCAGCGTACGCATCCTGCGCGCACGGGATCCGGGGCGTTGGCGCTGGTTCATGCGTGCGCTCGCGGCCTCGCGGCCGGCAGCCTATAAGGACGCAGCCGACTCCATTCAGCGTCTTGCGTGCCTGAGCCGCGAAGTTTTAGAGACGCTGGTCGAGGAACAAAACCTTGATGTTTCCCTGGAGAGCGACGGCGTGCTTGCGCTGTATCGCACGGAACGCGCCTTCCGGTACGCACGGAAGCGCAAACCGGAAACCGCGCAGGTTCTTTCGACGCATGAGGCACTCGCGCGCGAGCCCGCGCTCGCCGCGGCCTCGATCAAACCCGCGGGTGCGCTCTACTATCCGGGCGACGCCACCGGCGATTGCCGTGCGTTCTGTTACGGACTTGCGGAGCGTTCAGCGCAAGCCGGAGTGAACTTCCGTTACGGCGTCGAAGTCCGCGGCCTTCTTCTTGAGCAAGGCCGCTGCCGGGGTGTCGAGATCGAAGGCGAAACGCTTGCTGTTGATGCCTGCGTCGTCGCGCTCGGCGCCTGGAGTGCGTCCTTTTTGCGCAGCTGCGGCCTGCGCGTACCGGTTCTGCCGCTGCGCGGCTACACGCTTTCCGCTTCCATTGTGCCGGATGCGCCGGCGCCCGGACGTCTTGTGGACATCGAACGGCATATGGTCTGCGCGCGTCTCGGCGGACAATTCCGCGCGGCGGGCATGGCGGACTTCGCGGGCCTGAATTCTGCGGCGCCACGCGCACGGATCGCGCAGCTCGAACGCATCGCGGCCGAGTGGTATCCACCGCTTGTTCGCAGCGCGATCGAACACTGGAGTTGTCTGCGCCCGATTACGCCCGACGGCCCGCCGATACTCGGTGCAAGCGGGATCCCGGGGCTGTGGCTGAACGTCGGACTCGGGCCGCTCGGCTGGACGCTGGGGTGCGGCGCCGGGCGCATCGTCGGCGATCTGGTACTCGGGCGCAGGCCGCCGATTCCGCTCGCCGGTTTGACGCACGAACGCTTTATCTGAGAGTCACGCGGCGTTCAGGTCGGCGGTGCGCTTCTCGAAGCGCGCGTTCAACTTCATATCGCGGGTGCCCCGGATGGGGAATGTCCCAAAGTCTAATGCCATCGGAGTAGGAGCGGGTCATGCCCGCAACCTCAGGGCGTGAGGGTTTCGACGCCTGATTCGTCGCCAATCAAAAGCACGTCGGCGCCGCGGTGCGCGAAAAGCCCGACGGTCACGACGCCGGGTATCTCGTTCAGATCCGTTTCCAGCGCCGAGGGATCAACTATGTCGAGCCCCTTCACATCGAGGATGTGGTTGCCATTGTCGGTGACGTAGTTTTCGCGCCAGACGGGTTGGCCGCCGCGCTGCGTGAGTTCGCGGGCGACGTAGCTTCGAGCCATTGGGATCACTTCGATTGGCAGCCCGAATCCGCCCAGCACATCCACCAGTTTCGTCCGCTGGATCATGCACACAAAGCGTTTGCTTGCCGCGGCGATAACCTTCTCGCGCGTGAGCGCGCCGCCTCCGCCCTTTACCAGTTGCCCGTGCCGAGTTGCCTCGTCGGCGCCGTCCACGTACACCGGAAGCGGTCCCGCGGCATTGAGATCGAGCACCCGGATGCCGGCGGCACGAAGTTTTGCCGCGCTGTCTTCGGAACTGGCCACGGTGGCATCGAAGCGTCCCTTGAGCGTGGCGAGCGCGGCGATGAAATGGGCAACCGTGGTGCCCGTGCCGACGCCGATCAGCTCGCAGCCGCGGACGTATTCGAGCGCGGCCTCGGCGGCGCGTTGCTTGGCGGCATCATCATTCATGGTTGCGCGGCTCCTTTCGGACGGAAAAGAAAGAGGCACGCGCCGGCTTCGACGCGTGCCCCTGTGCCGTCACCGCTCTATTTGCGGCTGGCGGTCTTTTTGCGCGCCGCAGTCTTCTTGCGGGCGCCGGCCTTCTTCTTGCGGGCACCCGCCTTTTTCTTGCGAGCACCGGCCTTCTTCTTACGCGTACCCGCCTTTTTCTTGCGGGCGCCGGCCTTCTTTTTACGAGTGCCGGCCTTCTTCTTGCGCGCACCCGCCTTTTTCTTGCGGGTGCCAGCCTTCTTCTTGCGAGTGCCGGCCTTCTTCTTGCGCGCACCCGCCTTTTTCTTGCGAGTGCCAGCCTTCTTCTTGCGAGTGCCGGCCTTCTTCTTGCGCGCACCCGCCTTTTTCTTGCGAGTGCCAGCCTTCTTCTTCGCAACTACCTTGCGGCGTGCCGCCTGACTGCGTGTGGCAGTCTTCTTTTTCGCGGCTGTCTTCTTGCGTCGAACAGCCGTTTTCTTCCGAGTTCCAGTTTTACGTTTTGCCATGAGAGACATCTCCATGTGTGGAAGGGTCACCTGAAGTATAGACGGATTTTTAGTTTTTTGTACAGTTTTTCGTAAATTATTTTTTTCGCAGTTCGCGAGCGAGTTCGTTGATGCACCGCCATTGCGAACTTGTTACCGGCGTTACCGACAAACGATTTCCGCGTTTGAGAATTAAAAGATAGGTCAGCCGTTTCGCGTCGCGAAGTTCTTTAAGGGTAATCGGCGACGCGAATTGTGCGCCGAACTCGACGTCCACAACGCTCCATCGAGGCGCTTCCCGTGGGCTTTTCGGGTCGAAGTGGTGGTCGTGCGGATCGAATTGTGTTGGGTCGGGATAGGCGGCGGACACGATGCGCATGCGTCCTGCAATGCCGGGCTCGGCGCAACTCGAATGGTAGAAGAATGCCTCGTCGCCGGGATGCATTGCGCGCAGGAAATTGCGCGCCTGGTAATTTCTCACCCCGTCCCAGGCGGTGCGTCCATTGGGCGCGCGGGCGAGGTCTTCGATGCCAAATGCGCGCGGTTCGGACTTCATCAGCCAGTAAGCCAATTCACTTCTCCCGTGTCGGAAATGTGCCGAAGCGCATTACGCCACGCTCGGTGACGACGAGATCGAGCGGGACGTCCCAGGCGGCGGCGGCGATCGCTTCGCATTCCTGCAGTGCATAGGCGTAACCCGCAAGCAGGGGAGGCGAGCTGTGTGCTTTGCGTTTGAAGTCGAATGTGCGGTCGTAATATCCGGCGCCGCTTCCGAGACGCGCGCCCGTTCGGTCGAAACCGAGGAGCGGCACGATCACCAGATCGAGTGCATCGGCGGCAGCGGGATCGCCAGAGGTTTGCGGTTCCGGAATGCCATAGCGATTCTTGCGCATCGGATCGCCCGGCCGCCAGCGCTCGAAGCTCAGGCGAAAATCCTCGACGATGCGCGGCAGGTAAACCGTTTTCCCCGAATCGAGCGCGGCTTCGAGCACGATGAGCGGGTCCAGTTCTCCGCGTACCGCCGTGTAGCCGGCGATGCGGTTTGCATGCGCGAATTCGGAACTGTTCGTGAGCCAGGCCGAGGCGGCAGCGACGGCACCCGCCGCCTCGTCGGCGGAAATGTCCGCGCAGCGTTCGCGCAGGCGGGCTCTCAGCGCACGTCTCGGATCCGCGGTGTCGGGGGGCGATGAAATAAGAGGCATCCTCCGTCAGCGCCGTCGTCGGTGGTCACCCTTGAACCAACGGTTCAAGGGGGAGCGGACCGTGGTACTTAAGGCTTTCCGCAGCCGAAGCGCGGACTTGCACACAGTGATCCAACAGTCAGGCTCCGAAGCTTACAAACAGGCTCGAAGGGCTTGCACCTGCATCGTACGCCGCAGAGGATGCGGAACTATCTTCGCGCGTCGGCCCGCTTTGTGCAAGCCCCATGCCGGATGCGCGTTACGCTTCGCCTTCGTCGTTCGCCGCAAGCAGACTGAGTCTGAGCCTTTCCAGGCGATGCGTGGCGGTTTCGACTGCGCTCTGACGTTCCTGGTCGGCGCCGAGATACTGGTGCGCGAGATTGAGCGCGACCATGACGGCAATGCGGTCCATGCCCACGACGCGGCCCGAATCGCGCACTTCCGCCATGCGCTGGGAAAGGTAATCGGCGGCCTTGATCAGCGACTCGCGTTCCTCGGGCGGGCAGGCGATCTGGTAGTCGCGATCGAGGATGCGTACGCTGACTTGGGTGTTCGTGTCGGCCATTAGTTTTCCGCTACGCCTTCTCGATGCCTTTCAAGCGTGCGATCATGGTCTCGACCCGGTTTTGCACCACGGCGTTCTTGTTGAGGAGTTGCGCACGCTCGCTGTTCACGCTGTTCAGGCGCTCGCCCAGCAGCTTCTTTTCCTCGCGCAGGCGCTTTACGGTGTTCAGTAGTCCGTGCATCTCGCGCTCCAGGGCGGCGAGTTCAGACTCCAGTTCCTTGGGCAGTTTGGTATCCATGGCGTTGAACTATAAGCGTTTGAGGGGAGTATATCAATCCCACGGGGCGCGGTAAACTGGAGCGGCCATGTCGAAAACCCCGTATCCGCGTCCCGTCACGCGCCTCAATGAGGTCGATGAGGCCGTTCTCACCGCCGAAATTCACGGGACGGTCGCGGGAGTGCTCGTCGCCCGTGAGACGTCGGTGAATGCGGTAAAAATCGCCACGGCGGAGGCCGGTGACGCTGCGCGGATGCGGCTGGAAGTCTTTGCAGGGGAATGCGAGAGCGCCTTGCGCGAGGATTGCTTCTCATTATCCTTATCGCTGCCCGCCGATACGGTTGCGCTCGCGCGGCGCATCGAGGCCTTGGCGGCCTGGGTGCGCGGATTCCTTTCCGGTCTCGGTCAGGCCGGCGCACGTCTTGACGCGCTGGATGATGAGGCCGTGGATATGTTGCGCGATCTAGACGCCGTTGCCCGCGGCGCTTCGCTGGAAGAAAACGCGAGCGACGCGGAGGAACTGGCCTACGCGGAACTCGTCGAATACGCGCGCCTTTGTGCCGGTCATTTTTACCGCCTGCTCGAATAGCCCGCCACGTTTTTTGCGGCATACGTGGCAAAATGAGAGCGTTTCAGGCAGTTCGGAGTCACGAATGGAGCAGCAGGAGTTCAAGCGTCGCCGCACTACCCTCATGCGCATGATGGGCAAAGGCGCAATCGCGATTATTCCCTCGACCGGCGAGAAGATCAGGAATCGTGACGTCACCTATCCGTTCCGTCAGGACAGCGACTTCTACTACCTCACCGGCTTCAACGAACCGAATGCGGTGGCGGTGCTGATCCCGGGGCGCAAGGCCGGCGACTATATTCTTTTCTGCCGCGACCGCGATCCCGAGCGCGAGACCTGGGACGGCTACCGCGCGGGACCCGAGGGCGCGGTGCGCGATTACGGCGCGGCCGATGCCTTCCCCGTCGGCGACATGGACGATATCCTGCCCGGGCTGATCGAACCTTGCGAAAGCGTGTGTTACACGATGGGCGTGTTCCCCGAGTTCGACCGGCGCATGATCGGCTGGCTGAATCATCTGCGCGCGGAGGGGCGTTCCGGCGCGCGCACCCCGGAGGAGTTCGTTGCGCTGGAGCATCTGCTCCACGATCTGCGTCTGTACAAGAGCCGTGCCGAGATCGGCGCCATGAAGCGCGCCGCCGCGATTTCGATGGAGGCCCATCGGCGCGCCATGCGCCGCGCGCGCGCCGGTGCCTATGAATACGAGGTGGAGGCCGAACTGATCGGCCACTTCCGCGCGCACGGCAACCGCGAGGCCTACGGTTCGATCGTCGGCTCCGGCCCGAACAGCTGCATCCTGCATTACGTGGAGAACAGGCGGCGCATGGAAGACGGCGACATGCTCCTGATAGACGCCGGCTGCGAGCACGAGTACTACGCCTCGGACATCACCCGCACTTTCCCGGTCAGCGGCCGCTTCACCGAGGAGCAGCGTGCGGTTTACTCGCTGGTGCTCGCCGCGCAGAAGGCGGCGATAGACAAATGCCGCGCGGGCAAGCGCTTCAACGAGCCGCACGAGGAGACCGTGCGCGTAATCACGCGCGGGCTGATCAAGCTCGGGCTCCTCAAGGGCACGCCCGCCAAGCTCATCAAGGAAGGCGCCTACCGCAAGTTCTACATGCACCGCGCGGGGCATTGGCTGGGCCTCGACGTGCACGACGTCGGCGACTACAAGGTCGGCGGCGAATGGCGTGAACTCGAGCCCGGCATGGTGCTCACGGTCGAGCCGGGCATCTATATCGCGCCGGGCACCAAGGGCGTGGCGAAGAAGTGGTGGGGCATCGGCGTGCGCATTGAGGACGACGTGCTCGTGACCCGCGGCGATCCCGACGTGCTCACCGGCGGGCTCGTCAAGGAGCCGGACGAGATCGAGGCCTGGATGCAGGCGGCGTGAACGAGGCGGCACCGCGCGATGTCGTGATCGTCGGCGGGGCGCTTGCGGGCGGCCTCGCGGCGCTTGCGTTCGCGCGGCGCGGCTTGCAGGTGACGGTCATCGAGACGAGTGTGCGCCCGCGCAGCGCGAACGGCGACGGCCGCAGCATTTCGCTTTCGCTTGCGAGCGTGCGCGTCTTGGAATCGTTTGGCCTGTGGCCGGTGCTCGCCGATTCCGCCACGCCGATCATCGCCGTGCACGTGTCCGAAGCCGGGCGCTTCGGCCGGTTGTGCCTCACCGCGCGCGAGATGGGAGTCGCCGCGCTCGGCCAGGTCGTCCCGGCGGAGGCATTGCTTGCGGCGATTGAAGATGCCGCGGCAGCGGCGGGCGTTGCCCTCGAAAGTCCTGCCGCGGCGACGGCGGCACCGCTTGCGGGCGAGCTGCGCGAAGTGGCGATCACCTCCGCAGGCGCGGGGAAAACGATTCCCGCGCGTCTGCTGGTGATCGCGGACGGGGCCGGTTCCAAGCTGCGCACATCGCTCGGCATCGGCGTCCGCGAACGACGCTACGACAGCATGGCCTGGGTGACGACAGCGAGTGCCGCGCGCCCGCAGCCCGGCATCGCCTTCGAACGCTTCACCCGCGACGGAACGCTTGCGATCCTGCCGCGCGCGGGCAAAAAAGTCGGCATTGTGTGGGCCTTGCCCGAGGAGCGCAGCGAAGAGTTCGCGGCACTCGAACCGAAAGCGTTTCTTGCCCGTGTCGAAGCCGCGATCGGCGGGCGGCTCGGCGCGTTCGAACCGGCGGCTCCGATCCGCCGTTTTCCGCTTGCCGAAACGCGGGCGCTTGCACAAACCGCCGAGCGCGCCGTGGTGATCGGCAACGCCGCCCACGCGCTGCATCCCGTGGCCGCGCAGGGCTTCAATCTCACCGTGCGTGACGTCGCCGTGCTCGCCGAATGCATCGGCGATGAGCACAACGATTCCGGCGCCGCGCCGACGCTTGCACGCTACGCGCGTGCGCGTCGCCGTGACCAGGCGCGCACGCGGGCCTTCACCGGTGCGATCCGGCGCGCGGGTGATTCCAATCTGCCGTTTTCGAGTCCGGCGCGCGCCGCGGGATTGTTCGCCTCGGAATTATTGCGGCCGTTCGCACGCGAAGTCGCGCGCCAGGGCATGGGACTCGCCTCGCGCCCGCTGCCGGCACTTGTCCGCGGAGCCCGCCCGTGAGCTATGCACGTAGGAGCGAGCTTGCTCGCGATTCCTTGTCTCTTGTCCCTTCTCCCCTTGCGGGAGAAGGCGAGGATGAGGGGCGCAGCCGCGAAGCGGCTGACTGTCGAAGCCTTCACCCTCACCCCAACCCTCTCCCGTTGAGGGAGAGGGGGAATGCAAAAGGAGTTCTCCCGTTGTGAGCGGTTCCGATGTCGAAGTCGCCATCGTCGGCGCGGGTCCGGTGGGCAGCGTGCTTGCGCTTGCGCTCGCGCGCGCCGGCGTCGCGACCGCACTTGTCGAGGCGAAAGCCCCCGCGCCGTGGACGGCGGACAAGATGGATCTCCGCGTGTACGCGCTCTCGCGCGCCTCGCAGAACATACTCCGCCGGCTCGGTGCCTGGGACCGCATCGCCGAAGCCCGAGCCGCCGCGTACGACGCGATGGAAGTATGGGAAGCGAACGGCCGCGGGCGCGTGCGCTTCGATGCCGCCGACGTGGACGAAGCCGATCTCGGTCACATCGTCGAGGGCAGTCTGCTCGCTGCCACGCTCGTCGAGCGCGTGCGCGCCGCGCCCGATATCGCCTGGCATTGCCCGGAAAGACTCGAACAACTGAACGTTGGTGACGATGCCGCCGAGTTGATTCTCGAAAGCGGGCGACGGATCACGGCGCTCGTCGCCGTCGGTGCAGATGGGGCGCGTTCGCAGCTGCGCACGTTAGCCGGCATCGAGACACAGGAATCGCCGTACGGACAGAAGGCCGTGGTCGCGCATCTCGAACCCGAAAAACCGCACGGCGCGACGGCGCGGCAGATATTCCGACCGAACGGACCGCTCGCGCTCCTGCCGCTCGCCGACGGCCGCGTCTCCATCGTCTGGTCCACGTCGCCGGAGGAAGCGGAGCGCTTGTTGGCACTTGACGAAGCGGCCTTCGGCGACGCCGTCGGCGAGGCAAGCGAAAACGTACTCGGAAAACTCACGCTCGCGAGCGAACGCGCCTCGTTCCCCTTGCTCAAACTGCACGCTCAAAGCTATATCGCACCCCGAGTCGTGCTCGTCGGCGACGCGGCGCACGTCGTGCATCCGCTGGCCGGGCAGGGCATGAACCTGGGGCTCCTCGACGCCGCCGCGCTCGCCGAAGTCATCGGCGATGGCCGGCGCGCGGGCAGCGACGCCGACGACTATCTCCTGCTCCGCCGCTACGAGCGTTGGCGTCACGGCGAAAACCTCGCCGCGCAAACCGCGTTCGGCGGCTTCAAGCGGTTGTTCGGTCTGGACTACGCACCGGCGCGCACGCTG
Source organism: uncultured Gammaproteobacteria bacterium (assembly GCA_963843735.1). Classification (GTDB taxonomy): domain Bacteria; phylum Pseudomonadota; class Gammaproteobacteria; order JAKDMP01; family JAKDMP01; genus CAWJLN01. Next base: position 163,301 of record CAWJLN010000009.1, on the reverse strand, counting down.
CGCGGCGTCGGCATGAAACTGTTCGACCTCGCCGCGCCCGCCAAACGCTACGCGATCCGCATCGCACTCGGCACCGCCGGTGACCTCCCCGAGCTCGCCAAACCGCTCCTCTGACCCTCTTCTGTGGAGAATTGTTTGCGTTGCGGCGCAAGGATGTGCTTTCGGCGCGGAAACCTCGTTGCGAATTCATGCGTCGTACGCCTCCCTTTCGGGCGCAAGCCCAAAGCCTTAGGGTGCTCGGGCGCACCCAACGGGACCACGAATAGGTGATTTTTGAGGGTCACGGTCTTACGAAAAGTTGCTCGCGAGCGGTAATATACGCATAAGGGAGACAAACGAGAAGGCCAGTGGAGCGAAAGCCGCTGCTCATGCTGATTGCTGTCGCGCTGGCAACCTTTTTGGTGGAGGGCTTGCTATGGTTCCATCAAGCTTCGGCCGCCGGGACGAAAGAACCCGATAAACCGATCATGTACATGACGCCCTCGGACCTGTTTTCTGATCCGAAGCTCAGAGAACTCGCCGATGCGGCTCAACACGGCGATTTGAAAAAGATCGAACGTCTTGATTGCTCACGGTGTGAATGTCAACGGAAATGGACGGTACGGGATAACACCACTTTTTTCTGCTTTACAAGCAGGGAACAAAGCCGGATTTAAAGCATTACTCGACCATGGAGCGGATCCCAATAACGTATGGACCGACGGCTACACGCTGCTTAACAACATTGCCTGCTGCTCTGAAAATCCATACTTCATGGAACAAGCCCTGAAGCATGGCGCCAACCCTAATTTGATAGCGCCGCATACAGGTAAGACCCCTCTCATCGCGGCAGACACCGTGAGCGGGAAGGTAAATGTTCCACTGTTGATAAGGGCTGGGGCGGACCTTAATTACCGGACCCCAATTTGGCGGGGCGGGCTTCCAAAGTATCCTTCGAGTGGGGGGGAGACTGCGATGATGGAAGCCGTAAACGATGGGTTATTTGATGTGGTCTATGAACTTCTTGAAGCGGGGGCGGATTACAGCCTGAAGGACGCCGACGGGAAAACTCTGGAGGATTATTTGGTGTTTTCCTTCCAGGCAAGTGACTCTCCTTATCGAACCGAATGGCGTGACAAGGTGATTTCCTTTTTGAAGGCACATGAGGCGTGGGACGCGCCTCCACGCGTAGAAAATCTTCGTGTCAGCACCAAAACCACTAGCGCAGGCGACACATACACGCTAAGCTGGGATCCTGTCCCTGGCGCAGATCACTACGATTTATTTCGTAACGGTTCTCATGGGGCCCAGCAAATGGGTATCACAACAACAACGGTGAAAGAGACAGAGCCAACAAACGAAGATTGGCAGGCGGTGTGGTGGGAAGTGCGGGCATGCACAAAGATCAAATGCGGCGGGGTGAGCGCGCCTGTTTTTATTGATATCGTTGAGAAAGGCGAAAACCCGGCGGCAGGGGAAACACAGGGTACTAGTGCCCCGAGCAGTCTAACGGCCTACCTCGCCAAACAACTTGCGACGATACGCGAACAGGAAGGCCCGGATGCGGAGGAATCAGCACCTAAACTAGACTGCCTTCCGCCTGACAAGCTAACCAGCAAGGACACGCCGGTGGACCTGGATTTCGCGTGGATGGAGTGCTTGATGCATGATCGGTACGACCGTGCCATGTTTGTGTTTGCGCTCTCTATTGCCTATGCGGACTTAGATACCCTGCGTGTTGCCGACAAAACGGCTCACGGAGTGAATTCGGAAATGTTGGGAATAGTTGCGAATGGCGTACCCCAATCCAAGCTCAAGAAATTCGATTCCGTCAAATACAAAATCCTTAATGACCCCGTGCGTTTTGGAGCTATTTGCAAACGCATCGCGGAAATAGGCCCTCCCGGTTACTATCCCGAGTATATGGTCGGACACGGCATGCAAATGTTCACGGGGATGCAGACCGCGCAAGGTTTGGTGCCAGGCTTTGATGCTGCGAAAGCCTGGACCGAAACCCTCAAAGACAATTTGCACTGTTCAAACGTCGAAGCCAGCGCAATGCCTGCAGGTACTTCGGCAATGATGCCGCGCTCCGCTTCAACGACAGATGGCAGCCAAGCAGCAGACCCTCTGGCACCCACAAGCGATATCGGCTGCGTAGCGGCCGACAAGTTAAGCAACAATGACACACCGCCGGATCTGTTTTCTGCAATTGTCAAATGCGTTAAAACCAACGACTACGGCAAGGCCGTGTTCATGCTGATGATGGCTGGGGTTTATGCCGATTTCGATATGCGCCGTGTGCCTGATCCTACGACCCATAACGTGGACATGGTTCTGTTAAACCGGTCGAAAGAAGCCATGTCTGAAGCCGAAATAAAAGCTCTCGGCAAAGACTTGGCAGCAACTGCGAAAACGCCTGCCAAATTGGCAGCAGCCTGCGAGAAACTCGAACGCATGGGACCCCCAAATTACTATCCGCGCTATATGGTGCAATTCGGCATGGATTTTGCTATGGGGCTCAAAACAGCGGATGGTTTGGCCACAAACTTCGATCCAAAGCAGGCGTGGCGCGATGCCCTGACGCAATATCTGAACTGCACGAATGTGCCTGCCGCGGCCGCCGCCACAACGCAAAATTAGCTACGCAATCAAGCGTCGCTGTTAGGCGACGTTTTTCGGGCTCCATGGAGTGCAGGATCAGCGACGCCCGTCAGCGAAAGTCGGTGCACCTTTGTTTTACGTCAAGAGGCGGTCTATTTTTACGGCGCAGATGAAATCGTTTTCCGAGAGGCCGCCGATCGCGTGCGTGGTGTAGTGCACGTGGCAGTGGCCGTAGCCGACCTCGAGATCGGGGTGATGGCCCTCGCGGTTGGCCATCCAGGCGATTGCGTTCACGAAGCCCATGGTCTTGTTGAAGCCCTTGAAGGTGAAGTCGCGGTGGATGGACTTCGCATCGTCGGCCAGCGTCCATTCGGGTGCGAGTTTCTTCAGGTATTTTTCGGCCTCGTCGCGCGTGAGCGGCGCGACGCCGCCCTCGCAGGCTTCGCAATGTTTGGCGGCGAAATCTTCCTTGTCCGGCATAAAGTTCTCCTTCAGGGATGCGCCGCGCGGCGGCGCGAAAATTTCTTCACCCTCACCCCAACCCTCTCCCGTCGAGGGAGAGGGGGAATTCGTTACATGGCGGCGGTCTTTTTCTCCGGCTCCTTCGGCGGGAAGGTCGGCGCATGCATGCCAGCGCGGCGCGCTTCGGCGATCAGCGCGAACAAATCCTGCTGCGCAAGCTCGAACAGGTCCTCGAGGCCGTTGATGACGAAATAAACGGTCTGGAATATGTCTATCCGGTAGGGCGTGCGCAGCGCGTCCACCGCGTCGAAGGGTTTGCGTGCGGGCACGTCGCTTTCGAGCGCATACACCGCCTCGCCCGGTGAGGAGATGATGCCCGAGCCGTAGGCGCGCAATCCTTCCGCGGTGTTGATGAGTCCGAACTCGACCGTGAACCAATACAGGCGCGCGAGCATCACGCGGTCTTCCTTGCTTGCCTTGAGTCCGTATTCGCCGTAGGCCTGGGTGAAGGCGGCAAAATTCGGGTCGGTCAGCAGCGGCGTGTGGCCGAAGATCTCGTGGAAGACGTCCGGCTCGCGCAGGTAATCGAACTCGTCCCAGGTGCGGATGAAGGAGGCTGCCGGGAATTTCTTCTCCGAGAGCAGCTTGAAGAAGTCGTCAAAGTTGATCAGCGCCGGCACCGGCGCCACTTCCCAGCCCGTCGCCTTGCGCAGCACCGAGGAGACCTCTTCGGGCTGGGGCACGCGGTCGGCGGGAAGCGAGAGGCGCGCGAGCGCGTCCAAGAAGGCCGGCGCCGCACGGCCGGGGATCACTTTCATCTGACGCTCGTAGAGCGCGGCCCAGATGGCGTCCTCCTCCGGCGTATAGGGAATGTGTCCGGTGGCGTCCGGATGCTTGGCTACGTATTTGGTGCCCTTGCCCATCGGTCCTCGCCTCCGTTTCCCAGTCTATCACCGCCGCGGCGGGCCTGCCAGACGCCGACGGTGGCACGGAGAACTCATATATGTGGCGGTCTTGCGGGTCGCGTGGGCCAAGCAGAGCCCGGACCTTTCTTCAAAGCATCATCTGTCGCTGGTTAGAGTAAACTGAGCGGGTAAGGCCAGAGGGGGAGTGCGATGCAGGCCAGCGATGAGCCGGACGGCAAAGAAACTTCGCCAGGCGTGCCTCGTGTGTTCGTCGCGAGCGAGTTCGCACCGCTGCGCCGGGTGGTGCTGGCCCGTTCGCAGATGCGGCTGCCGGATCCCGATGCCTCCTCCGCCGAGCAGTTCAACCAGGAAGTTGCGATCCTGCCGGACGAAGCGCGTGCGGTAGCCACGCAGCTGCTTGGCCGCGACCACGCCGAGGCGATGCCGGAACGGCAGCGGCAGTGGGAAGCCGAACGCGACGCGCTCGCCGCGGTGTTCGCCGCGCATGGCGTAGAGGTACTGTACCCACGCCTGCTGACACGCTGGGAAAAGGCCGCCGGCGGCAAGTTCGGCTACAGCAATTCCTTTGTGCGCGATCCATGGTTCACCGTCGGCGACGTCGTGATCGAGGGCGGGTTACGCTTTCCGCATCGCCGCCACGAGGTACTGTCGAGCCGCGATCTGCTGTGCCGGGAAGTGCTGCCCGCCGAGTGCACGTATGTGGCGCTGCCGCAGCCCGAAATCATGCCGCTGGACGTTGATGGCGGGGGCGCCGGTCCGTTCCTGGAAGGAGGAGATGTGCTGGTGCTGGACCGGCACGTGTTCGTCGGCAATTCCGGACGCGGCTCCAGTGAGCTCGGTGCGGCCTGGCTGCGCAAGCTTATGGCCCCGCGCGGATACAGGGTGGAGACCGTACGGCTGAAGCCGAACATACTGCATCTGGATTGTGCGCTGAGCCTGGTGCGCGAAGGATTGATGGTGATCTGCGAAGCCGCCTTGCTGGAGGGCGTGCCGCACCGCCTGGCGGACTGGGACCGCATCGTCGTGACCGAGGAAGAAGCCATGGCATTGGGCGCCAACGGTCTGCCGATTACGCCCGATGTGTACGTCACCGACCCCGCCTTCGGACGCATCGCGGAGGCGATCGCGCGGCACGGCGTGCAAGTGGTGCCTGTGGATTTCGCCATCTCGCGCAGCTTCGGCGGTGCATTTCGCTGCAGCACGCAGCCGCTGCTTCGTATATGAACAGCGCAGAGAAATCCAACTCCATGGTGAATCTGCGGCTGGCGCTGGGCATCATGCTGCTGGTGGTCGGTTTTCTCTCGCCGCTGGCCGGCGTGTTGGTGTTGCGCACCTCTTGGCCCGTGGCGGTGAAATCGGCGCTGGCCGGCTGCCTGTTCTTCGGCTTCGAGATCCTGGCATTCCCGGCGATCGCGGTGATGGGCAAGGCGAATTTCGATCGCATCATGGCTCTGATCTGGCGCGTGCTGGGGCGGCTGCAGCCCACCGCACGGGATATCGGCCGGCTGCGCCACGCGATCGGCCTGGTGCTGCTTCTGCTGCCTCTGGTCCCGATTTATCTCACGGCCTATCTGCCGTCCTGGCTGCCCGCCGATCCCGGCTGGCGGCTGGCGATCAACCTGCTGGCCGACGCCGTGTTTCTAATCAGCCTGTTCGTGCTGGGCGGGGATTTCTGGGACAAGCTGCGCGCGCTGTTCATGCGCAGAGCTCGCGCGCAGTTCCCCACAGACCGGCCATGATGGTCGCGGAAACGCCGGGACTGATCTTTATTACGCCGACCAATTCGGTGCCGCGCCCGCGCGCATCCTTGCCTACGAAGTCGATGGTGTCGATTACACATTTCGCGACGGCCTACCCTATGCCACGCATAAGGACGGCGCTCCTTCCAGCCTGCAGATCCTGGCCATGGCGCCAGCCGCGCGTGGCGAGCACAGCCGCCACGGCGCGCCGATGAACGCGCCGCTGAGCGACTTCCGCCAGGTTTTGGCGCAAGAGCCCTTCTTCTATGACCTTCCCGATGCGGCGATAGAACGTGGCGCGGCGATGATGGCGACGATGACCGCCGGAGTCGGGGAGGTGTTCAATGCCGGGTGCTGCGGCTGGGTGTCGGGTCTGATCCACGCCGACCCGGCGGTGGAGCGGATCACCCGCAACGTGCTGGATCGCTTCCTGGCGTAATTCGGCGCAGCTTCCGGCAGTCCGGGTGCCGCGCCGGGCCGGGGATCGTGAACCGATGCTCCGATCCAGGATTTACCGCATTACAATGGCGCGATGCCGACACCGGTGCCGCCGGTGCCGATTCAGCGATCGCGCATTGGAGATGATCATGTCCAAGTGGATAGCGGCCTTTCTGGCTCTGAGTTTCTGTACCGCGGCGAGAGCGGCCAACAATAGTCTGCTCTTGCTCCGATATCCGACGATGTCGAAGACGCAAATCGCCTTCGAGTACGGCGGGCAAATCTGGGAGATGCCGCGTGCCGGCGGTGCGGCGCATGTGCTCGCGAGCGGCATGGACATGCTTACCAAGCCGATCTTTTCGCCCGACGGTTCGATGGTCGCCTTCACCGGCACCTACGATCACAATACCGATGTGTACGTGGTGCCCGCGGCTGGCGGCCAACCCGTCCGGCTGACGTACCATCCGTACCCGGATGTCGCGGTCGGTTGGACGCCGGACGGCAAGAGCATTCTTTTCCGTTCGCACCGCTACAGCTATTCTGATCCGAACCAGCTTTACACCGTGCCGGTGACGGGCGGCTTCCCGCAGGAACTGCCGCTGAACATGGCGGAAGAGGGCTCATATTCTCCAGACGGCAGTCATCTCGCCTACGTGCCGAATTTCCAATGGGAGGCGTTCTGGAAAGGCTACAAGGGCGGTCAGCACACGCAGGTGTGGCTGGCGAAGCTGTCGGATTCGAGCACGATGCGGATTCCCAATGAGGACGCCAACGAAAGCGACCCGATGTGGGCGGGCAATACGGTGTATTTCCTCTCCGACCGCGACGGCCCGATCACGCTCTTTGCCTATGACACCGGTTCGGGCAAAGTTTCGCGCGTACTCGACAACAGCGGCTTTGACATCACCTCGGCATCGGCTGGTCCCGGCGGCATCGTCTATTCGCAGTTCGGCCAGCTTCATGTTTATGATTTCGCGACCGGCAAGAGCACGGCCGTGCCGGTTACGGTGGCGGGGATCTCCCGCAGCGCCGTCCGAACTTTGTTGACGTGGCCGAGCAGATTACGGATGCGGCGATCTCGCCGAACGGCGTGCGCGCGGCGTTCGCGGCGCACGGCGATATTCTCTCCGTGCCCACCAAGCACGGCAGCATCGTCAACCTGACGCACAGCCCGGGCGCCATGGACCGAGGTGTGGCGTGGTCGCCGGACGGCAAGTCGATCGCGTATTTCTCCGACGCGGCCGGCGAATACGATCTCTACATCCGCGCCCAGAACGGCACCGGCACGGCGCGCCGGATCGCGCTCGGCCAGAACGACGCCTATTACTACGAGCTTGCCTGGTCGCCGGATAGCGAAAAGGTGCTTTTCGCCGATCAGAAAGACCAGCTTTGGGTAGTGGATCTCAAGGCGCGCAACCCCAAACCGGTCAAAGTGGCGATCAACAGCTTCAGCAACTCGTTCGATGCGGGCTGGTCTTCCGACAGCCGCTGGATTGCCTATACCGAGTCGTTGCCGAATTACATGGACGCGATATTCGTGTACTCGCTCGCCGACGGCAAGACGCATCAGGTCACCGATGGAGCGAGCGATTGCGGGTCGCCCAGGTTCGATCCCAACGGCAAATATCTTTACTTTATCTCCAGTACCAATTCGGCCCGACGCACGACTTCGATCTGGCGTCTTTCGCGCGTCCGGTTACGAGTCATGTCTATGCTACGACGCTGGAGCCGGGCACGGCTTCTCCGATTGCGCCAGAAAGCGGTTTTGAAAAGGCGAAATCCTCCGCCTCGGCGAACAGCGGCAAGGGCAAGTCCACCGCGGCCAAAAAGTCTGAAAACAAACAACCGAAACAAGTCGCAATCAACTTCAACGGCTTGCAGTCGCGGGCGGTGGCGTTGCCGATCGAACCCGCCAATTACGCCGACCTGGAAGTCGGCAAGAGCGGGGAGCTTTACCTGGTGCAAGGGCCGCGGGTCCTCATGGAGTCCGACATGACGCCGTTCGGCGTCCCCATGGCGATCAAGCTGTTCGACCTCGAGAAGAAAAAGACGCAGGATGTCATCGCCGGCGTGACCCAATTCGGATTGTCCGCGAACGGCGAGAAGATGCTCTATCAACAGGGGCCGAACTGGTTCATTGCCGACGCCAAGCCCGCGGCCAAGCCGCAACCGCTCCACATGGGAGACATGCGGGCCTTCGTGGTGCCGCACGAGCAGTGGGATCAGATGTATCGCGATGCCTGGCGCATTCAGCGGGCCTTCTTCTACAATCCGTTGCTCGACGGGTTGAACATTGATGCCGCCGAGAAGGAATTCGCGCATTATCTGCCGGGCATTGCAAGCCGCGACGGACTGAGCTTCCTGTTCCGCGAAATGATGAGCTACATGTCCGTCGGACACATGTTCATCTACGGCGGCTATATGCCGAAGATGCAGGAGATTCACGTCGGTCTGCTCGGCGCCGACTACCGGGTCGAGAACGGCCGCTACCGCATCACGAAGATATTCACCGCCGGGCAGTGGAACCCGAAGCTGTATGCGCCGCTCGCGCAGCCGGGGCTCAAGGTCCAGACGGGCGATTACCTCCTGGCCGTGAACGGCACCTCGATCACGGCCAGCGACAACATCTATCAGGCGTTCGAAGACCTGGCCAACCAGGACGTTACGCTGACCGTGGGGCCGAACCCGGGCATGAAAGGTTCGCATCAGATTACGGTCAAGACCATTCCCAGTGAGTTCAGGCTGCGCAACACCGCCTGGATCGACCACAACATGGAAGTGGTGAACAAGCTCTCAGGCGGCAAGTTGGGCTATGTGTACCTGCCCGATACTACTTGGGGCGGCTACACGAACTTCAACCGCTACTTCTTCGCGCAGGTGAACAAGCAGGGCGTGATCGTAGACGAGCGCTTCAACCACGGCGGTTCGCTCTCCGACTACATCATCGGATACCTCACGCGCAAGCCGATGGCGCTCGGTGTCGTTCGCTGGGGCAAACGTACCACCACGGTCATTCCGCAAATGCAGATTCCCGGACCCAAGGTAATGATCATCAACCAGTTCGCGGGTTCGGGCGGCGACGCCTTGCCGTGGTACTTCAAGAAGGACAAGGTCGGCACCCTGGTTGGCGTGCGCACCTGGGGCGGGCTGGTCGGCATCGGCGGCTACCCGCCGCTGATGGACGGCGGCGGCATTACCTCGCCTCGCGTCGCGGTGGAAGGTCTGGACGGCACTTTCCCGGTGGAAAATCACGGCATTGCACCGGACGTGACCGTATGGCAGAACCCGCAACTGACGCGCGAGGGCCACGACCCGCAACTCGAACGCGCGGTGGAAATTGCCCTCGAGCAGCTCAAGGCGAACCCGCCGCCGCATTACACGCGGCCGCCGTGGCGCAACTATCATCCGAAACTTCCGCCGCTTCCCTCGTCGTCAGCAAACGCCGGCGGCGGGTAACACCGCCTCTTCTTCCCTCTCCCCTTGTGGGAGAGGGCGAGGGTGAGGGGTACGCCGCGAAGCGGTGCACAGGGTGAAACTACCGGCTTTAGCCTGGCTGCTAGTGCGTTTATTGAGCGAAATTTCATGAACGAACCGTGTGATCTGCAGATCGAAGAATCGCTCGATCCCGGCGATTGGGATGCGTTCGCGCATCTCGCCCATCGGATGCTCGACGATTCGCTCGACTACCTGAAGACCGTGCGCGAGCGTCCGGCCTGGCAGCGCATCCCGGAATCCGTGCAGGCGCGTTTCGCCGAGCCGCTGCCGCGCGACGGCGCGGGCGAAGAGGCCGCCTACGCCGACTATGCGGAACTCGTCGCGCCGTATCCGCTCGGCAATGTCCACCCGCGCTTCTGGGGCTGGGTCATCGGCACCGGCACGCCGCTCGGCGTCATGGCCGAGATGCTCGCCGCGACCATGAACAACAACGCGGCCGGGCACTGCCAAAGCGCGACCTTTGTCGAACTCCAGGTGCTCGACTGGCTGAAGGAAATCATGGGCTACCCGCCCGAGGCCGGCGGCGTGCTTCTCTCCGGCGGCTCCGTCGCCAACCAGGTCAGCCTCGCCGTCGCGCGCAACGCCAAGGCGCCGTTCGACGTGCGCCGCGAAGGTCTTTCCGGCCAAGCGCGGCTCATGTTCTACACCTCGAGCGAAAGCCACAACTCCGTGCAGCGCGCGGTAGAGCTGCTCGGCATGGGCGCCGAATCGCTCGGCGTCATCCCGGTTCGCGCGGATTTCACCATCGACATCGCCGCACTCGAAGCGCGCATCACTGCCGACCGCAAGGCGGGGCGCGTACCCTGCTGCGTCTCCGCCAACGCCGGTACCGTCAACACCGGCGCCATAGACCCGGTCGCCGAACTCGCGGACCTGTGCGCGCGCGAGGATCTCTGGCTGCACGTGGACGGCGCCTTCGGCGCACTCGCCGTGCTCGACCCCGAAACGCGCCCGCAACTCGCGGGTCTCGAGCGCGCCGATTCCATCGCTTTCGATCTGCACAAGTGGATGTATCTGCCGTTCGAGGTCGCGTGCACGCTGGTGCGCTCGCACGAGGCGCACACCGCAACGTTTGCCGCGCACGCCGACTACCTCGCGCGGATGGAGGAGGGTATTGCCAGCGGCCCGGTGATCTGGGCCGACTACGGGCCTCAGCTTTCGCGCACCTTCCGCGCACTGAAGGTGTGGATGAACCTCAAGGCCTACGGCCTCGATCGCTTCGCCCGCGTCATTGCGCAGAACATCCGCCAGGCCCGCTATCTCGCCGGACTTGTGGAAGCAACGCCGGAGCTGGAACTGCTGGCGCCGGTGCCGCTCAACATCGTCAACTTCCGCTACGTCGCACCCGGTCTCGACGATGCGGCGCTCGACGAGCTGAACGCCCGCATCCTCGCTGAACTCCAGGAAAGCGGCATCGCCGTGCCGTCCTCCACCGTGCTGAACGGTCGCTTCGCCCTGCGCGTCGCCATCACCAACCACCGCAGCCGTCGCGAAGACTTCGACGTCCTTATAACCGCCGTCCGCAAGCTTGGGCGGGCCGAGTCGGCCGGGGTATCCGGATAACGATTCGCCGGAAACAGGCTTATTACCGATTTTGAACGGGCTTGTGCGAGGCAAGGGTCCGCAAGGACCGCGCTTGCCGCAGATCGCCATGCTCGAAGGCGCTCGCCATGCGATCAATTTCGCTTCCCTTCAAACCCAGCTGCGCCGCCTCTTTGCGCCAGTCTGCCACGGCTTCTCCGACTTCAGCCGCAATCGCGCGCGCCCGTTCGGCATTCAGTCCGAAATATTCGGCAACCGTCAACGCCAGTTCCAGCGACGCCGTGCCGTCGTCGAGATTGATTGCAGTGCTTAGTATTCGCGGCTTGATGTCCACCGGTACGGGGTTGAGGTCATAGGCCGGCGCGAGCCGCCAACCGTTCGTACCGTCATACAAAAATCCGTGGTTGCGCAGATGGTCGTCGGTGTTGGAAATCAGGATGTTGAATACGATGCGTCGCCAAAGCATTTGTATGTCGTGTTTCGGCGCAGCGCCGTAGCGGCGCAACGCGTCAACAAATTCGAGATAGCTGCGGGTTTCGTTATCGTCTGCGCCGAGCATGCTCATGGCGGAAAGAAACGGTATGCGCCTGCCGTCGTCGCGGTCAAAACGGCGTAGAAGCAGCGTCTGTTTCCCGGCAACGGTTTCCGGTCGCCATTCCGGAACCGCGATCCCCGCCTTCTCCGCCAGCCTCAGTGCGACGGCTTCCCATCGGACGGCGTCTATCTCATCGCCCTTGTGCGGGAATTTGGCGATCGCCAGATCACCGTTTTTGTCCCGAACGGACGCCTTGGGCCTTGCACCCCCGAGCGACGAACCGGGCGCAAGCAGCAGGCGCAGGTCTTCGTCGCTTTCCGAATCGTCGCCAACATGTTCGGCGGCGGAGAGCAGACGAGGCAACTCGACCAGCGGCGGGATCGCCAACAAACCGGTGGCAAGGAATGGTCCTCCCGGCTGCCGCGCAAAACGCAGCGCGCCTTGACGCGCCTCGTCGTTAACCGTCAGGAGATAGTCACTCTCGCGCAACGTCCGTGGCGTTTCCCCGGCGCGTTCCGCCCGCCGACGTTCGGCGCGGCGCATGAGCACACGGCCCCAGCGATCGGGTGCAGAATCGCCGATGGCGCCGAACAAGGGCTTGCCGGCCGGCGTGTGAAACGGGCCGGGGCCGAGTTGCAGCGCCGGCTCAAGGGAGAAGCGAGCCGGATGGGCGAGCCAGTCCTTGTCGTACTCGAATGTGGCGCTCTCCCGATCCTTGCGCGTGCGAGCCCACAGCCGGCCTGCCAGAATCGGCTCGCCCTCCAGATCCACGTAAACAAGTATTTCGGCGTCCATCAGTCTTTGCCCGTCTTTGCCTGCGAGGCGGACGCGCGGCTGCGGCGACCCCGGATGCGCTGCGGCAAACGCTCTTCCTCCAGATCGAGGCCCAGCGTGTCGCTCGCAGCATCGGCCAGATTCCCGATTCGCTCCGCCAGACCCAGGACGAAGAGCACGGCGGCGTAGGTGCCTGCCGATACTCCGGGAGCGCCTTTTTCCACCTTGCTCAGGGTTGCCCGGCTGATGGAGGCCCGCTCCGCCATCACCGCCACGGGGATACGCCGCCGTCTCCGGGCGTCCCGGATGTCCTGCCCCAGCTTGCGCAGAAGGCGCCCGACCGGCAGCGGCAGTGTCGAGCTTGTCCGGCTCGTTTCCATTTTTAACGTCAACATATATTGCCTTTAACTCGCTTAATGTATATGAAAATGCACGTAAAAACAATAGCCGCATGGCCTTGTCCGCCTAGCGGCGGTAGACGCCAAAGCCGGAGTTTTCGACACTTGCACCGCCATGGGGCATTGCTGAGCGATTTGGACAAGTCACTTTGGCAGTTTTGGCAGTTAAAGAAGTAAAACAACGGCACTACTTACTTCCATGGACAAAGACATATAATTACAATATGGATACAATACAAAAAGCGAAGAAGCTTTTGGCTTCAACGGAAACATCCTTGCGGACTCTCATCGAGGACTCGTTGAAAAATAGTGGCTACGAGGAGGTTGCGTTTGTAGCTCAGCTAGCGGAAGCGGTCTCCACGCTGCAAAAAAGAGAGTTTTATGTGCTGGGGCATGGTATCGCAGGTAATACTGTGCAAAAAGGCGAAAAGAAGCACGACTTGTCGGAAGTGAAGGCAAGCGCAGACGGTATAAACTCCAAGTTAAGAAAAGTAAAACGAGGACGATCTTTCGCCTACCCGAGGTTCGAGCGTGACGACGAGCGGTTGATAAAAGTGGGATGGTCCAAGAAGAACAAAACGGAATATGAGCATAAGGTGCCTCGGGCCGTAGCTGAAACGATATTTAATAGGCTGATTATGAAGCGCGGTCAGAGTAAAAAATTTGAGGTCGATGAGCTTCTCCCTGTTACTACCAAGGAAGGCGAAGAAATACCTGCGTATCAAGTATATGCCACAATCGCGTGGCTAAGAAACTCTGCGGCAGTCGAGAAACGTGGCCGCGATGGGTATGTTTTTTTGGCGCGCACCGCAGACATGAATGCATTCCTAGCTTTATGGCAGGAATTGCCCGCGCGTTCGCCCTGAATTCCGAGGACGGAGAAAATCATGAACGATCAAGAAGTTAAAGTCTTGGCTCTGGATTTGCTTCACGCTGAGTCGGAGCATGAAGTTATCCAAATTCTTAAGGCTCGCGAGCTCTGGGACGATAATCAACTTTGGCGACTTTATGGGGACAAGGAAGGAAATTTTGCCACGGTTGGGAATCAGCAGAACTTCTCTGAAGCTGCTCTCATTGAAAAAATCGTGAACAGTGTAGATTCAACGCTAATGGCTGAATGCCTGAAGAAAGGGATTCAACCCGAGTCAGAAAATGCTCCGCGTGGAATTCGAGAAGCTGTAAAAGCATTCTTCGACGAACCGGGCATGCTTATAGACTGGCCGGAAACTCACCGCACTCAGCAGGCGCGCGCCATGGTAATCCCCCCATATTTAGCGGTGGTCAGAAGTAGGGTTTAGGCCGCCATGGCCAACTTCTGCATGGGTGTCACGCCACCGAGGCCCATATTGGGCCGCTCGTGATTATACGTCCACAGCCAGCGGGTAGCGAACGCCTGCACCTCGTGGATGGTGTCGAACAGGTAATGGGCGAGCCAGTCGTAGCGCACGGTGCGGTTGTAGCGCTCGATGTAGGCGTTTTGCTGCGGTTTGCCGGGCTGGATGTAGTCGATGCGGATGGCGCGCTTGCGCGCCCAGGCGAGCAACTCCCCGCTGATGTATTCGGGGCCGTTGTCGCAGCGGATCGCCCGCGGTGCACCTCGCCATTCGATGATCCGCTCCAGAGCACGGATTACCCGCGCGGCAGGCAGCGAGAAGCCGACCTCGATGCCGAGACCCTCGCGGTTGTAGTCGTCAATGACGTTGAACAGGCGCAAGCTGCGCCCGTCGGCGAGCTGATCGTGCATGAAGTCCATGGACCAGACCGCGTTGATCGCTTGTGGTACGGCCAGGGCTTGGGGCTTCTCGCGCACCAGGCGCTTTCTCGGCTTGATGCGCAGGTTCAGTTCCAGCGCCCGATAGATCCGATACACCCGCTTGTGGTTCCAGCCGTAGCCCTTGACGTTCCTCAGATACAGAAAGCACAGCCCGAAGCCCCAGTTCCTCTGATTGTGCGTCAAGCGGATCAGCCACTCGGCGATCTCGCCATTCTCCTCTGAGTGCTTGGGTTCGTAGCGGTAGCAGGTCTCGCTCAGCGCAAAGGCCGCACACGCCGCCCGAATGCTTACGCCTCGTCTCTTAACCGCTTGCCTGGCCATCTCGCGGCGCCGAGATGGCCTCACCATTTTTTTGTGAGCGCCTCGCTCACAATCTCCGCCTTGAGCCGCTCCTCGGCGTACATCTTCTTCAGCCGCCGGTTCTCCTCCTCCAACTCCCTGAGACGGCGCATCAGCGAGGCGTCCATCCCCCCGTACTTCGCCCGCCAGCGGTAGAACAGCGCACCGCTCATGCCGTGCTCCCGGCATAGCTCGGCCACCGGCGTACCCGCCTCGGCCTGCTTCAAAATGCTCATGATCTGACTGTCGCTGAATCGAGACTTCTTCACGTAGAACCTCCTCATTCCGTTAAGAGAAAATTCTACTTCTGATCTCCGCTACTTTCCGGGGGGATTACCCCATCACTATAGCCGCAACAGGAGATCGTCCTACTAAAGGAAGGTCTAGCAGATCATTTTGTCTCACAGTCGCTGATCAAGGGGAAGGGCAAAGTGCTTCCAGAATCCCTGTAACGATCCTTTCGCTAAATGCGACGAATAAGCAGCGGGTTCGATTTGTCCAAGGGAAATTTAATATGGGCGGATCGGGTGCCCTTCGGTTCTGCGGGGATCTCGGACTTCAGCTTGTGATTACGCGACGTCATCCAGGGCTTTCTGGATGTGAAAGGGATAAGGATCCAACCGTCGACAAATGGGCTGTGACAGTTGTTAGACGTGAAGAACCAAGCGACCTAAGCGGTGAACCAGTGCATTCCGAATTCACTTATCTATCGCCTATTGGTGCTGAGGACAGCCCTAGAAAGGGCGGCGTACTTAGCTTCCGATCCGATTCCATGCCACTAATGCCTGAGCATGACGAGCCGTACGCTCGCGATGTGGCGTGGGGTACTGCGATAAAGCTTTACGAGTACAAGACAACAGTCGGACAAAGTAATGTTCTGTTACCTGATGGACTCTTGTATGCTCTTGAGAGGCTGTTGCCAGAAACAGCGTTGCCGTTTCGGCTACACGAATGCCGTGGATATCGCGGCGATAAGGAGAGAAGTTTTGCGACGACGGTTTCCGGCCTAGTCGTTCGCCTAGAAGACGGTAGAGGTGGCAACCTGGAGCACGGGTTCCCGAAGTCAGTTCGATTGAATGCGGTAGGCATGGAGTTGAGCGGGAGAATATATGCGTTCAAGGAAGACCGTGCATCTACGTATCTTCGAGACGAGGGCGTTATTTTTGCAATCAACGGTCAGGCTCATGGGTACCTGCCGCGTACCATGTTTGCAAGACCGAAAGCCGTAGGCCTGCCGCGGCTAAAAGACTCCTTGCTGGTTCTCATTGACTGCTCGAAGATTTCGGTGCGACAGAGGGAAGATCTTTTTATGCCCAGCCGTGATCGGCTAAGCAAGAGTTCAATAAGATACGCATTGGAGCGTGAAATTGAACAGATGCTTAAGGAGCATAAAGACCTTCGCAGGTTGCAGCAGGAACGCAAAGATAAGGATGTCCAATCTCGCTTGAGCGAAGAGCGACCACTTGAAGAGGTGCTTAGCAAGGTATTGAAGTCTTCTCCTACGTTGCAGGCTTTGTTTTTGCGCGGTCAGCGGCTCTCACGTCCGTTTTCGCGACCCGGCAAGGCTCCAGGAGAACGTGGTGGCGGAGGAAAGCCAAATAAGCCGGAGGATTTTGAGGGCAAAAGGCACCCAACCTACTTCCGGATATCGGCCGTTGAGTATGGGCAGGTCTATAAACGGAACGCTGAGTTAAGGCGGAGATGCCGGATAAAGTTCGAAACGGATGTCGAAAATGAATATTTTGATCGCCCTGAGGATCGAGGTACGTTCGAGCTTGAAATAGTAGATGGAACCGAGTCGGAGAACATACCAGGTCATAGTTTGGCGCTTGAGGATGGCGAAGCTTTCCTAAATATGGCCCTTCCAGAGGACGCAAGTGTTGGCGAAACTTTTGTTTTGCAAGCGAGTGTTTATGATGCGACTCTAATAGAGCCATTTGTGAACCTAATCGAGGTCACTGTTCAGCCTACGCGTCAACGAAGAGGTGGTGAAGGGAAGCTGGGCAATGAAGGCCTAAGACTCCCGGATGTTGTCCCGGTTCGTAAGGATGATACTTACTGGAAGAAGTATAAGTTTGATGATCAAACGGCGTGCCATGTAATCTCCGAGCCTATAGCGGAGGAGGGCGATGATGGAGTGCAGCATACGTTTTATATCAACGTGGATAATGATTCTCTGCAAACGGAAATGAAATACTCGAAACAGGATGTGCGTCTCTTGGAAGCCAAGTTCAAATATGGGAATGTGTTGCTTGGTTTGGCGCTTCTTCACGAACTAGATGGTGCTAACGCAACGAACAAGAATGTTCCAGGGTCAGAAGCGTCTTCGGAATATGAAAAATCGTCGGAAGAACATATCCGGCTGTATTCACGGGCAGTTGCACCCATGCTGCTTCCGATGATAGATCAGTTGTCCGGACTTACAGATTCCGAACTTGAAGCATTTAGCGATACCGGTGAGGACACCTAAAAATGTATATCCCCCAAATGAGCCTGGCTTAATGTTGCGCTAGGAGGGTCTGTGGAGCAGGACTACTTCACGTGACGACTCAAGTGCACCCTTCGACTGAGCGTGCCAACGCCTATTAGGAACTGTTCTCCATAGTCTTCCATCGTGAGAATCAATGTGTTCAGAAAGGATGTGTTCCCGCAATCCGCAGCGCTCCATTGTTTCGAGATATTTGGGGAGTTGCTTTTGTGGATCGGAAAACGCCACGAGTTGGACGAATGTTGTATCTCGTTTCGCGAGGACTACTAAGGGCTTTAGCGCGGCCTCAAGTTCGCCAAAATATCTCGTTTTGTCATCTTTGCGTGCATGCATTAGGTAATGCGATTCGCCGGCACCATCTAACCGGTTAGCGATCCAGAATGGCGCAGGAGATTCCTTGCCACCGAATAGCTGCCAGCGGTGGTAAAGCATATGAACCCCGGGATACGGGGGGGATGTCAATACCAACTTCGGTGCATTGCTGTGGCGGGCGGAGTAGAACGCAGGCAACCTAGATGCTGGGGAGTTGATGCATAGTATCCGGGAGCGTCGGGATGTCTGCGAGAGCTTATCGGCCGCTAAGGACATAGCGCTAAAATCTTGGCTGCCTTGTGTCATGCGGGACGCGATTTCCCGAAACTGGTGTCGGAATGTTGCAATGTTGGGAATGGTCTTCCTGCCATCTATCGCCCATTGCGCAGTGCGTAACATTACGCATCTAGCGAATACGCGTTGTTTGTATCCTGGAAGCTCGTAGAGACGCGGTAGTGCCAACTCTATAAATTTGCGGATTGGCCAAGTAGATGGACCGTTAAGATGTTTGAAGTAACCACGTTCTGCCCAAATATTCTCATTGGAGGAGTGAATCCGGAGGTTAATGTTATCGGGAAGGCACTGCAGCCATGTGCTTACATTATGAAGTTCGTCAGGAGATAAGACTTGTGTTTTTGCCCGGGCTACAAAAGTAGCAAGGCTACTAATGTCACAGCCAACTGACAGACGCCCGGTAGCCCGCGCTTCAACTAGCGATGTGCCTCCGCCCATGAATGGGTCGGCAATGATGTCGCCGGGACGCGAGAGCGACGTAATTGTCGCTCTCGCGAATTCGGGAGAAAAGCGGGCTGGGTACTTGTAAAAGTCGTGCGTCAAACCGCTCACTCTCGTTCTCGAATGAACGGCTGATATAAATGTGTCAGCTTGTCGCCATGGAAGTTTGAGCTTTACCGCTGATTTCAATGTTAATTCCACATCCACCCTGGGCGATTATAGATGAAAAATGGCATAAGGACGCTTTGAGGGATATTCCGCATCGGCTTTTAGAGTCCCCGATAGGGGATCAGTAAACCCCCCGGCTTTAGCCGGCGGACAGGTTGACTAGGTTATGCTGAGGAGATGGAGGATTATAAGCGCGGGAGCCACACGGTGTGGGACTGCAAGTACCACCTGGTGTGGACGACGAAGTACCGATATCAGGTACTGGGCGGGGAAGTAGGAGAGCGCTGCCGGGAGTTGCTGCGCGAGATAGCGCGGGCGAAGGAGATGCGCATCTATGCGGGGGCGATCAATCGGGATCATGTGCACATGCTGATAGGGATACCGCCGTATCTATCGGTATCGCGGGCGGTGCAGTACATGAAGGGCAAGAGTTCGCACAAGCTTCTGACGGAGTTTGCGCGGCTGAGGAAGCGGTATTGGGGACAGCACCTGTGGGCGCGAGGCTACTGGGTATGCACGAGCGGGAACGTGACCGACGAGGTGTGGCACCGTTACATCGAGGAGCAGAAGCCGCCGGAGCCTGACGATGACTTTCAGGTTGTGTAGTCGGCCGCATGGCCGACCGATCCGGCTTTCAGCCGTAATCCGAAGCCACCGGCTTTAGCCGGTGGAGTGTTCACTATCAAAAGGGGACCGGTAGCAGAAGCTGCCAAAGACTAGTCGCAACGATGGGTAATCATGATGTCAGTTTTAACCACACTAAATGCGTATTGACATATCGGGATTTCGTGATATATTGATGCGCATGGACGAAGTGACTGTCTTCAAGGCACTGGCGAACGAGTCGCGGCTCAAGATTCTGAGCCTGATGCGGGAGCCGGACAAGAATTTCGGCCCGACGCCGAATGGCGAGTGCCGGGGCGATCGGGTCTGCGTGGGCGAGATTCAGAAGAAACTCGGCCTGTCGCAGTCCACGGCTTCGCAGTACCTGGCCCAGCTCCAGCAGGCCGGATTGATCGAGGCGAAGCGCTGCGGGCAGTGGACTTTCTACGTGCGCAACGAAGAGACGCTGCGTCGCGTGGGCGTGTTTCTGCAGCAGGATATTTGAGCGCTGCCGTGGCGCGGCTTTTTCGACCGTTAATATCGAAATTCGCCGATATTTCAATACGCTACAGATTCGTTGAATGAAGAAAGGAGAGCACTGATGGACGAACGACAGCCGTTGCTGACCCCGGTAAAGTTGGGACCGTACACCTTGCCGAACCGCGTGGTGATGGCGCCGATGACGCGCGCCCGTGCGGATAATCCCGAGCGCGTGCCGACGGCGCTGCACGCCGAATACTATGCGCAGCGTGCCGATGCCGGACTCATCATCACCGAGGGAAGTCAGGTTTCGCCGCAGGGTGTGGGTTATGTCAACACGCCCGGCATCCATTCCGCGGCGCAAATCCGCGGCTGGAAGCAGGTCGCAGATGCCGTGCATGCGCGCGACGGTCATATCTTTCTTCAGCTCTGGCACGTGGGGCGCATCTCGCATCCGGATTTTCATGACGGCGAATTGCCCGTGGCGCCTTCGGCCGTCAACCCGAACGTCAAAGTGTTCACGCCCTCGGGGCAGAAGGAAACCGTCGCGCCGCGCGCGCTCTCGACCCGTGAGGTGCGTGCGGTGGTTTCAGACTTCGTGCAGGGTGCGAAAAACGCAATCGAAGCCGGATTCGACGGCGTGGAAATTCACGGCGCGAACGGCTATCTGGTCGAGCAGTTCCTGCGCGATTCGACCAATCGCCGCAGCGACAGATATGGTGGCAGCATCGCCAACCGCGCGCGCTTCCTGTTCGAGATCGTGGAAGGGGTTTCGAACGCGATCGGTCGCGAGCGGGTCGGCGTGCGGCTCTCGCCCGCGAACGTCGGCAACATTCCTGCCGACAGCGACACCGCGGCGCTTTACGACTTCGTCATCGGCGTGCTCGGCGGCTACCGTCTTGCATATCTGCATCTTCGCGAGGCGGATGGAGTCCTGGACATTCCGAACGTGGTTGCGGATGTAACCGCGCATTACCGCACGGTGTATGGCGGCACGCTGATTACCAACAACGGCTACGACCGCGAACGCGGCAATGCGGCGATCGCCCGCGGCGAGGCGGACCTCGTCGCCTATGGCAAGCCGTTCATCGCCAACCCGGATACTGCCGCTGCGTTTTCGCCTCGCCGCACCGCTCGCCTCGCCGGACCCGGCGACCTTCTACCAGGGAGGCGCGCGCGGCTACGTGGACTATCCCATGCAGCGCGCCGAGGCCGCCTGAGCGGTTCGCCGGACTTTGCCGAATCTCATGTATTCACGTAAACACAAGGAGACATTGTTATGAAACTGTATTACTCTCCGGGCGCCTGTTCGCTCGCCGATCACATCACGCTGGAATGGATAGGACAACCCTACGACACGCAAAAGCTCAGCCATGACGAGTTGAAGAAAGACGCCTACCTCAAGATCAATCCCGCCGGCGCGGTGCCGGCCTTCGAGAAGGACGGCTGGATACTGACGCAGAACTCGGCCATCCTTAATTATCTGGCCGACGCATTTCCCGAAGCGAAACTCGCCGGCGACGGTACCCCGAAGGGCCGCGCCGAGGTGAACCGCTGGCTGGGCATCGTCAATTCCGATGTGCATCCCGCCTTCGGGCCACTGTTTGGTGCGACCGCCTATCTCGGCGACAAGACAGTCATCGAGAAGACCAAGGAACAAGCGAAGAAAACGATTCGCCAGCGTCTGGAACAGGCCGACAAACAACTCGAAGGTCGCGACTGGATCGCCGGCGCGCGCTCGATCGCCGATCCGTACCTGTTCGTGATTCTGCGCTGGGCGAAGGGGATGATGGTTGACCTTTCCGGTCTGGATAACCTCGAACGCTTCTTCCAGCGCATGCACGCCGATGCGGCAGTCAAGAAGGTGCTGCAGGAAGAAGGACTCAACTGAACATATCGTCACCCCGGCGAAAGCCGGGCCCAGTAAGACATTGTATCCCGGCCATGGGCCGGGATTCTTTTTTTCTGGAAGCCGACTTTCGTCAGCATGACGGAATAAATCAGTGGCTCCCTAATCTGTTCGTTATACTCGCGCGGACGCACCGGGAAACGACGGAAAAATTTTCGATAGAGATGCCCATGTGCTGTCATGCGGAGTAATTGCAGGGAAGATGGAACAATGACTCGGAAAAGCAGCACTACCTGGCGCAATCTGCTTCCCTTCCTGTGGGAGTTCCGCGGGCGGGCGTTCGTCGCGCTCGGCTTTTTGGTCGTGGCCAAGCTCGCTACGGTCGCGATCCCGATGGCCCTGAAGCACATCGTGGATGCGCTCAACGTACAGCACGCAGCGCTCGTACTGCCGCTCGCGTTGCTGATCGCCTACGGCGCACTGCGCTTTGCCGCGACGCTATTCGGCGAATTGCGCGATCTGGTGTTCGAGTTCGCGGCGCTTCGTGCGGTGCGTCGCATCGCGCTCAAGGTGTTCCGGCATCTGCACGATCTCGACCTCGCCTTTCATCTGGAGCGCCAGACCGGCGGGCTTTCGCGCGACATCGAACGCGGTACGCGCGGCATCAACTTCGTGCTGAGTTTCATGCTGTTCAATATTCTGCCGACTTTGCTCGAAATCGGGCTCGTTACCGGCATCCTCCTGTGGAACTTTTCCGTGTGGTTCGCGGTGATCATCCTGGTTGCGGTGATCCTCTTTATCGCGTTTTCGATCGCCGTCACCGAGTGGCGCGTGCGCCACGTGCGGCGCATGAACGAGTTGGACTCGAAGGCCAATACGCGCGCGATAGACAGCCTCATCAATTACGAGACGGTGAAGTATTTCACCAACGAGGAATACGAGGCCGGGCGTTACGACATGCAGATGGCGGCCTGGGAAAAGGAGGCGCTGCGAACCCAGTATTCGCTTTCGACGCTCAATGCCGGTCAGGCGCTCATCATCGCGCTAGGCGTTACCGCCATGATGCTGCTCGCGGGCTACGAAGTGGTGCACGGCCGCATGACGGTGGGCGATTTCGTCATGGTCAACGCATATATGGTGCAGCTGTTCCTGCCGCTTAATTTCCTCGGTTTCGTGTATCGCCAGATGAAGCAGGCGTTTGTGGACATGGAACGGATGTTCGCGCTGCTCGACCGCAACACGCAGATCGCAGACAAACCTGATGCCTCGGTACTTGTGGCGCCGCGTGGCGAGTTGCGCTTTGAGAACCTGCGTTTTGGCTACGGGCCGGATCGCGAAATCCTGCGCGGCGTGAGCTTCACGGTGCCCGCAGGTGCGAAGGTCGCGGTGGTCGGCCCGAGCGGCGCGGGCAAGTCCACGCTCGCGCGTCTGCTCTTTCGCTTCTACGATGCAAACGAAGGGCGCATACTCGTGGACGACGAAGACATCCGCGACGTCACCCGCGAGAGCCTCCGCCGCTTGATCGGCATTGTGCCGCAGGACACGGTGCTGTTCAACGACACGATTGGCTACAACATCGCCTATGGCCGCCCGGATGCGAACGAGAACGAGATCGCACGCGCGGCGGAGTTTGCGAATCTCAAATCCTTCATCGAGTCCTTGCCGCAGAAATACGACACGCTCGTCGGCGAGCGCGGACTGAAGCTTTCCGGCGGCGAGAAACAGCGCGTCGCGATCGCGCGTGCGATCCTCAAGAATCCGCCCATCCTGGTTTTCGACGAGGCGACTTCGAGCCTCGACTCCGGCGCCGAACAAGCGATCCTCGCCGCGATGCGCACGCTTGCCGAGCGGCGCACCAGTCTCGTGATCGCCCACAGGCTCTCGACCATCGTGGACGCCGACGAGATCATGGTGCTGGACGCGGGCCGCATCGTGGAGCGCGGCACGCACCGCGAGTTGCTGAGAGAGCGCGGTCTTTACGCGCGCCTGTGGGATTTGCAGCAGGCCGAAGACCGGGAACGGCAGACAAAAGACGCCAGGCAATCCGCTCCGGCCTTTTGATCGTGACCGACAGGCTGCCGACTTCACTGTAAGGATTCGCGCGTTTTGCCGACCTGATCCCGGCGGCGTACGGATTATTCAGGATCCTGTTTGCCGTCGTCGATTCTCAAGAGTACATTCTTTCGCTGAATTTCAAGACGACCATGGAATTCGTGCAAGTCTGGACATCCAGTAACGACCGCCAGAGGCAACTATGACAGTCCGGGTCAACAATGCCGACACAACGGCTGCCGCAGCTATTCATGCCATGGACGCGGGCGACTGGCGTCCGATTCATACCCGCATTCTGCTCGCGCTCGGGCTCGGTTGGATGCTCGACGCCTTCGAGGTCACGCTGGTCGGCAACGTCTTGCCGATCCTGCGCGAACAGTGGTCGCTGGGTGCGCTCGAAAGTACGCTCACGATTTCGCTATGGCTCGCCGGCATACTGGTCGGCGCGCTCGCGTTCGGCTGGCTGGCCGACGGTTTCGGACGCCGGCGCTTGTTCATCCTGACGCTCGTTCTTTACGCGACGGCCACCTTCGCCGCCGCCTTCTCGGTCAACTTCTGGATGTTTCTCGCCTTGCGCATCGTTGCCGCGATCGGCGTCGGCGCGGAATATTCGGCCGTGAACGCCGCAGTCTCCGAACTGGTGCCCGCACGGTGGCGGGGCCGTGCCGCGGCGCTGGTGATGAGTTTCTGGCCAGTGGGTGCTTTGCTCGGCGGTGGCCTTACGCTCGGCGTTCTTGCGGTCGTACCGCCGCATCTTGCATGGCGGATCGTCTTCGGTAGCGGTGCCATCGTCGCGATTTTCGCCCTGTGGGCGCGGCGCACGCTGCCGGAATCACCGCGCTGGCTGATGAGTCGCGGCCGCGAGGCGGAAGCGCAGGCGGCCCTGGTGCGCATGGCCGGAAATGCAAAAGCCGCACCGTGGCGCCATGCGCCACAGACGCCACGCGCCGCACGCGACTGGTTCGCGGAATTCAGGATGCTGTGGCGGAAGTATCCCGCGCGACTCGCGCTCGGCGCCGCGCTCGACGTCTCCGAGGCCGCGGGCTACTACGGACTGTTTGCCTTGATCCCGCTCGCCATCATTCCGGCGCTGCACCTGAGCTTTGCGGGAACGCCCTTGTTCTACCTGGTCGGCGGCGGCGGCGCGCTGGCCGGCGCATTAGTGGCGGCGTGGTTGATCGAGCGCGTCGGACGCAAGCGTACCGTTACCGGTTTCTATATCGCTGCCGCACTGGCCATGGGGCTCGTTGCGGTCGCCCTGGTTGCCGGCCCGGCAGCGACGCTTGCGGCCTACGTGCTCGCCAGCGCGGCCGGGACCGGAAGCTGGGTCGCCGCCTATCCCGCCTTCACGGAGATTTTCCCGACGCGCAGCCGTGCCACCGGCATCGGCGTCTCGGTGGCCGCAGGACGGGTCGCCGCCGGCTTGTCGCCGCCGCTGTTGATCTTCGTGGCGGGACGCTATTCGGTGACGGCGGCGCTCGTTATTGCCGGACTTTTCTATCTGATCGGCGTCGCCGCCATGCTGCCGTGGATCGCATACGGTCCCGAAGCGCGCGGCCGCACGCTCGAGAGTCTGGCCGAACCGGAGTAGCTCCGCACGCCTTCACACGCAGCAAAGCAGTCCTCGCATGCCGCATTGTCCCGCCCGCCGATTTTGACTCAGTCGCGGTTCAATGCCCGGCAGGTTCGACGATTACTGTGCCCACCATGCCGGTCGCCTCATGCGGAATGCAGAAGTAACGGTAGGTGCCGGGTACGGTAAACGTATGCACGTAACTCTTGCCGGGATTGAGGTAGCCCGAATTGAAGGGCTTGGCTCCCATCGGCAAGCTTGCATCGCTCGCCGTGCTCGCGAGTTTGGGCACGTCGGTGACCGTGTGCGCGAGTGCCGAGTCGTTTTTCCACACCACGGTATCGCCGACGTGAACCGTGAGCGTTGGCGGCGTGAATCTGAGCGTATTGGTCATCCCGACCGTGGCGGTGGCGGTGTATCCCGATGCGCCGAGCATTACGCCCGCCGAACCGAGAATCGCCGCTGCCAGCCTGCGTCTTTTTGGCAGCTTCATCATCGTCTCCTCATCCCTTGGGCGGCCAGAACTGCTGGCTCGGCTCGGTACGCGAGGCGGTCACGGTCAGGTTCTCGAACATCACGTGCCAGAAGGGCAGCGTCATGCCGTTCGGCAGCTTGAAGCCGGTATCCACCGGATCGGGCTTGAAGGTCCCTTTGGCGAGTTCCGGCATCACCGGCGGCAGTATCAGATGGAACTGCACCTTGGTCGGCGTCACGTCCTTGTCGAAGCCGAGCTTGTAGCCTGCTGTGCGCACGTACTCGGTGAGCATGCCGTGCACCAACCGTGGCGCCTGGAGCACCTTGCCGTTCTTGAGTACCTCGCCCATGCCCCAGAAGTCCACGAACGTAAATTCGGTGGGCATGAGCGGCGTGCCGATGCGGCTCGATCCGTGCAGAATGACGTTGGTTGCTACGCCGCCGAAGGTCGGGTAGTCCGCGTCGTGCGCCGCCATCATCTTGCAGCATCGCACCTCGTAGCTGTTGCCCGCCTTGTCTTTCCAGGTCGCATCGAGCTTGACGGAGTCCTTGGTCGTTGCGGCATCCGTCGCCGTGACGTCCATGGCTTCGAGGCTCAGATGTCCGTCGGGAAGCACCATGAATTTGTCGCCGAAGGGCGAGAGCTTCATTAAATTTGTGTATCGGCCGTTCTCCATGCCGCGCAGCGGATAGGGCACGCCTTCCACGATCGGAAAACCGCCGAAGGCACGCGGATGATCAGGGGTGCCGAAAACGGTGGGATCCAGGTTGCGGTGTGCCGGCAAAGCGACGAAAACGCCGCCGCCATCCTGCATGACGCTGATTTTGATCGGTCCGCCGAGCAACGGCATCGGATTGCGTACGCCGTCGTGCGCCTCCAGGTAGCCCCGCCAGGGCCCCATGGCCTCGAATTGCTGCATCATTTGCATCTGCTTTTGATGCATCGCCTGCATCTTGTTCTGCTGCATGTTCTGGTCTTGTGCCCGGGCCGATCCGAGCGTCAGCACGCCCAGGGCCGCGCACGCCAATACGGAAATTACGCTGTGTCTCGACATGATTTACTCCTCGTTGGTGAATTGCGTGGGAGTCTTCTCCACAGGGGGAAGTCGAAGAAAGAAGGCGATCCTTACACCGGGGTCGGCCCCGCGATCGGCGGCCGGGAAGGCGGGAAGACGTACGGCTGCGGGCACGCCGCACTAGCTGCACTATGATGATCACTGGATTTCAGATGGGACCGGGATGGGGCAAACGGACGGAGGGGTGTCCCGGGAATCCGCGGGCGGCGGCGAGACGCTCGACGTTGCCCGCTGGGTAGAGGCGTATGGCGATGCCTTGTTCGGCTTCGCGTTTTCCCGTCTGCGTGTTCGCGCGGAGGCCGAGGACGCGGTGCAGGACACCTTTCTCGCCGCACTCGGTGCGCAGGCACGTTACCACGGCGAGTCCGGCGAACGCGCGTGGCTGTTCGGCATTCTCAAGCACAAGGTAATAGATCGGTTGCGCGTGCGCGGACGCGAGATTTCGCTCGAATCCGACGAACAGGTGGATGCCTTAGCCGCGGAAAGTTTCGATGCTTCCGGCCGCTGGCGGGTCGCGCCGCAACGCTGGGCGCGGCCCGACGAAGATGCCGAAAAGAGCGAGTTCTGGGCGACCCTCGCGGATTGCCTTGCTAAGTTGCCCGACACGCTCGAGACGACCTTCCGGCTGATTGAGCTGGACGGATTGGAAACGGACGAAGTCTGTAAGGTTCTCGGCATCAGCCCGACGAACGTCTGGGTGCGATTGCACCGTGCGCGTCTGGGCCTGCGCGGCTGCCTGGAGCGTCATTGGTTCGGCAAGAACACGGGTCGCGAGAGAGCGAAACGGAAGGAGGCGGCATGATCAACTGCGAAGAGGCGGCTCTGCTTATTTCCAAACGATTGCAGCATCGGCTCGGCCTGCGCCGCGGCTGGGCGCTGCGCTTTCACGTTTTGATGTGCGGCGCTTGCCGGCGCTACGCGGCACAACTTCGCTGGCTGCACGAGCGCCTTCACAACGAAGCCCGCGGGGAACTTCCGGCAGGACTCGATGCGGCGGTACGCGAACGCATCGTCGAGCGCTTGCGTGTGGCGCGGGCCGGCGGCGGAGGACGGGCTTGAGCCACAACGGTGAATACGATCTTGTCGTGATCGGGGCGGGCGCCGCGGGATTGAGCGCGGCGGCGGGCGCGGCGCAACTCGGCGCGCGCGTGGCCTTGATCGAGTCCGGACGCATGGGCGGCGAATGCCTGAACACCGGCTGCGTACCGTCGAAGGCCCTGCTGCATGCCGCGCGGCTTGCCGCCGTTTCATCGGCGCCGCCTGATTTGCCCGCCGTGCTTGCAAAGGTACGCGATACGATCGCCGCCATTGCGCCGCACGACAGCGTCGAGCGCATGACTTCGCTCGGTGTCGATGTCATCGTGGGGCGCGCGCGCTTCCGCGCTGCGCACACGGTGGAAGTGAACGGGCGGAATCTGTCGTCGCGCCGCTTCCTGATCGCCACCGGCTCGCGTCCCGCCGTTCCGCCGGTTCCCGGTCTGAACGATCTGCCGCTGCTTACCAACGAAAACATATTCGGGCTGGCCGAACCGGTGCCGGCGCTGCTCGTGCTCGGCGGCGGGCCGATCGGCGTGGAGCTTGCACAGGCCTTTCGGCGGCTTGGTAGCCGGGTGACGATCGTGGAGATGGCGCCCGAAATCCTGCCGCGTTCCGACGTCGAGGCCGCAGCCGTGGTGCGCGATGCACTTGCGGGCGACGGCGTGGAGATTCTCAGTGGCGTGCGTGTCGAGCAGGCCGGCGGTGCGGAGGGGGCATTGTGGCTAGCCTGGCGGCGCGAGGATGGCACCTGCGGCCGCGCCGAAGGTTCGCATTTCTTGGTCGCTGCCGGAAGACGCCCGAGCTTCGACGATCTGAATCTCGAAGCCGCCGGCGTCACGCTCGAAAAGGGACGGCTCGTACTCGATTCGCGGCTGCGCACGAGTCAAAAGCATATCTACGCGGCGGGCGATGCGGCCGGCGCCGCCTTCACGCATCTTGCCGAGTATCAGGCGCGGGTGGTGCTGCAGAACGCGCTGTTTCATTTGCCCGCGCGTTTCAAGAGCCCACTGGTGCCGGCGGTGGTCTATACCGATCCCGAACTTGCCGAAGCGGGGTTGAGCGAAAGTGCGGCGCGGGAACAGGGTCTGCGCCACCAGATTTGGCGCGCCGAGTTTGCCGACGTGGATCGCGCGATCATCGAGGGTGAAACCGCGGGTTTCGTGAAACTTGTCGCGAGCCCGCGTGGGCGTTTGCTCGGCGCGACCGTTGTCGGCGCAGCGGCGGGCGAACTGATTCACGAGGCCGCGCTCGCGATCGCCGCGAAACGCAAACTTTCCAGTCTCTCGGGGCTGATTCATGCCTACCCGACGCGCGCGCAGGGACTGCGCTTCGCCGCCGACCAACGCCTGAAAACAGCGCTTACGCCAAGCCGCAAGCGCCTCATCCAATTTCTGTTTCGTCTGCGCGGCCCGGCGGGCAAGGAGTAAAACTCGATCATGCATGACGTTCGCCCGCGCCTCGCCGGCACGCCTTTCCCCGCGCTTACGCGCGCGCGCCCCGATACGCTCCAGGTGAACCTCGGGTATCTGTGCAATCTCGCCTGTCTGCATTGCCATGTCGCCGCGAGTCCGCACCGCAAGGAGCAGATGGATCGGGAAACCGCCGAGACGGTGCTCGCATTTCTCAAACGTCCCGAGATCGAAACGCTGGACCTCACCGGCGGCGCGCCGGAGATGAATGCGAACTTTCGCTGGCTGGTGCAGGAAGCGCGCGCGCTGGGCAAGCGGGTGATGGATCGCTGCAACCTCACCATCCTGGAGGAGCCCGGCTACGAGGATCTCGGTGAGTTTCTCGCGCGCGAGCGGGTGGAAATCGTCGCCTCGCTGCCCTGTTATCTCGAACACAACGTGGACCGTCAGCGCGGCAGCGGCGTGTACGGCGGAAGCATCCGCGTGCTGCAAAGACTCAATGCGCTCGGCTACGGTGTGGAAGGCAGCGGACTCGTGCTCGATCTCGTTTACAACCCGCAGGACCCGGTGCTGCCTCCGGCGCAGGGGCCGCTCGAAGAAGACTACCGGCGCTATCTCGACGAACACTTCGGCATTACTTTCAACCGGCTTTTCGTGCTTGCAAACCTGCCGATCGGCCGCTTCGGAAGCTGGCTCGTCTCCAAGGGGCGCTTCGAGGAATACATGACGACGCTGCGCGGCGCGCATCGCAACGAAAACATGGAGCGCGTGATGTGCCGCTCGCTCATCAGCGTGGACTGGCGCGGCTACGTGTACGACTGCGACTTCAACCAGATGCTCGACATGCCGCTCGGCGGGCGGCGCACGCACCTTGCCGAACTCCTGGACGCGGACCTCGCCGGGCGTCCCATTGCCGTTTCCGGCCACTGCTACGGCTGCACTGCCGGGCAGGGCAGTTCCTGCGGCGGCGCCCTGAACTGAGTTGCGTCGCGCCTGCATACGGACCATTCCGTTATCCTGTATCGCTGATTTGCAGTCCTCACGGGAGAGGCGATTTTGGACAGTATGGTGGATGCGGCGCCGGTAATGCCGGAGGTGGCGGTCAATCTGTGCCGCGCAAACGCGCCGGTCAGGGTACCGTTGGCGGAATCGCAGATCGTCACGGCGGAGGCTAGCCCCAACTTCGTGCGTCACGTCACCTTCGATGTCGGCGGTACGCCGCTCGAAGGGCGGCTGCTTGCCGGCCAGAGCTTTGGCATTGTTCCGCCCGGCACCGACGCCGACGGCAAGCCGCACAAACTCAGGCTCTACTCGGTAAGTTCGCCCTCGCGCGGCGAAAAGGGCGAAGGACGGCTTGCCTCGACGCTGGTCAAGCGTGTGCTGGAAGAACACGGACCGACGCATCGCCTGTATCTCGGCGTCTGCTCGAATTTCCTCTGCGATCTCCAGATCGGTGACGAAGTCGAAATGACCGGCCCCGCGGGCAAACGTTTTCTGCTGCCCGTCGAACCCGATCGGCACAACTACGTCTTCTTCGCCACCGGCACCGGGATCGCGCCGTTCCGCGCGATGGTGCTCGATCTGCTGGCGGCGGGCGTGCAAAGTTCGCGCATCCACCTGATCGTGGGCGTGCCCTATCGCACCGACTATCTCTATCACGATTTATTCACCGGTCCGGCGCGGGAACTCCCGGGGTTCCGCTATCGCTCCGTGGTGTCGCGCGAAGATCGGCGCATGGACGGTTTCAAGCGCTACGTGCATCACGAGATCGGCGAGGACGAAGAACTGCGCGAAACGCTCGCCCAGCCGAACACGTTGATCTACGTGTGTGGAATCAAGAACATGGAGAATGCGATCTATCGCGAACTGCTGAAGGCGGGACTCGACAGCTACATCACGCTGCGCCACCCGCCCGATGGCAAGAGACCCCTGGAGTACACGAGCGAGGAATTCCATCGTCACGTACGCCCCGGCCCGCGGATGTTCCTCGAAGTCTATTGATGCGGAAACGCCCGGCAGGCCGGACGGAGGGTCGGGTTATGCCCTTCCGGGATGCCGCCGCGCATAGCGCGTGCGCAGCAGGATGTCCCACAACGGCGTGGTGACGCCGAAGTTGCAGTCGGAATGATGGTGGTGAATGTGATGGGCGGCCGCCCAGCGCATGAGCAGCGGTTGCCTGAAACGGGCGTGATGGATGATGTGGTGACTCAGACCATAGGAGACGTAACCGAACGTCATGGCACCCGTCATCAAAAAAACGAAGCCGGTGGGCATGATCAGCACGCCCAGGCCGGTCAGGCCCAACACCACCGTCGCCGGAAGGAAGAACGGCAGCGAGTCGTAGCCGCGCGGGTGCTCGTGATGCATGCGATGGCCCTGCTCGAACAGCGGAACCCGCATATGGAAAAGCCAGCGGTGAAAACAATACTCAATGAAGGTGAACACAAACAGGCCGAGCCCAATGGCCAGAAGCACCGTCAAGAGGCCGCCGGTGTGTAGCCGCAAGCCCTCATAGATCAGCACGGCAGACAGCGTCATATCCACGCCGAATTCGGCCCAGTAATTTGTCCGGGTGGAGAACATCCGCAAGGTGGCATCCATGCACACGCGTGTGAGGTTTTGCATCATCGGCCGTAGTCCGTTCCCGCCTTACGGTAAGAAAGCACAGAAGTTCTCAAGCTCACGATCCCATTATCGCATGTAAATGCGTCATAAATGCAACGGGATTCGGGACTTGGCCATGGGCGATGGCCTGGGCTTGCCTCGACTTGCGATCAAAGCCGCGCGTGCGGCCGTTCCTGGCGCCAAAGGCGAGATCGGCGACGCCTGGGTCTGACCAGGCGTACAAGGCCTGCTTGGGCGCGGAAATGAAGATAAAACATACAATTAAAGTCGTCTCGGTGTTCAGTACTTGAGGCAGAGATTGCGGGTTTCGGTGAAGAAGCGCATGGATTCGAAGCCGCCCTCGTGGCCGATGCCGGAATCCTTGACGCCGCCCATCGGGGTGCGCAGATCGCGGAGCATCCAGCAGTTGACCCAGATCAGCCCCGCCTGCAAGTGCTCGGCAACGCGCAAGGCCTTGCCGAGGTTTTCGGTCCACAGCGAGGCGGCGAGTCCATAGCGGACGTCGTTCGCGATCGCGAGCGCTTCGTCTTCGCCGTCGAAGGGGATCAATGCCGCGACGGGGCCGAAGATTTCTTCCTGATTGCTGCGGCAGTCGTTTGCGAGCCCTTCGATCACGGTGGGCGCGACGAACCAGCCGCCGGCAAGCCGTCCCGGCATTTTCAATGCCTCGCCGCCGCAGAGAATGTTTCCGCCTTCTTCGCGCGCGAGCGCGATGCAGCCGAGCACTTTGTCGTAGTGCTCGCGCGAAACGAGGGCGCCGATGTCGGTGGCGGCATCGCGCGGATCGCCGACCTTGAGTTTTTTCGCGCCGGCGACGAAGGCGTCTCGGAAGCGTTTATAGATCGGCTTTTCCACCAGTATGCGCGAACCGCAGAGGCAGATTTCGCCCTGGTTGGAGAACGCCGCGCGGAGTGCTCCAGCGAGCGCCTCATCGAAGTTGCAGTCGGCAAAGACCAGCGTTGGATTCTTGCCGCCGAGTTCGAGCGAAAGCCGCTTGAACTTCGGCGCCGCGCGGCGTGCAATGTCGGCGCCGGTCGCGGTGCCGCCGGTGAAGGTGATCGCGGGCACATCGGGATGATCCACCAGGGCGCGTCCGGCGCGTTCGCCGAGTCCGTGCACGACGTTGAGCACGCCCGGTGGCAACCCCGCCTCATGGGCGATGGCGGCGAAACGAGTCGCCGTCGCCGGCGTCCATTCCGAAGGCTTGGCAACCACGGTGCAGCCGGCGGCAAGCGCGGGCGCGAGTTTCCAGGTAAAAAGGTAGAGCGGCAGATTCCAGGGCGAGATGCAGCCGGCGACGCCGAGCGGGTTGCGCAGCGTGAGGTTGAATGCGCCGGGCGTCGGATGCGCTTCGCTCGCGAACTGGCTCGCGGCCGCGCCGTAGAAGCGAAGATTCAGCGCCGCGCGCGGGATGTCCACACGGCGTGCAAGCGATTCGGGCTTGCCCTGGTCGCGGCTTTCGAGCGCGACGAGTTCGTCCAGATGCGCCTCGATGCCTTGCGCGATGCGCTCCATGATCTTCCCGCGTTCGATGGCGGGAAGCGCCGACCAGGCCGGGAAAGCCGCGCGTGCCGCGACGACGGCGGCGGCGATGTCGGCATCGTTGGAATCGGGAATTTCGGCATATTGCTCACCGGTCGCCGACTCGTACACGGGCAGCCATTCGCCGTTCTTCGCCGCGACGAATTCGCCCGCGATGAAGTTCTCGAAGCGTTCCATCAGATGCCGTGCAACCGGCCGCCGTCCACGGGCAGCGATACGCCGGTTATGTAGTTTGCAGCGGGCGAGGCGAGGAAGGCGACGGCGGCGGCGATTTCTTCCGCCGTGGCGAAGCGCCCGGCGGGGACGGACGTGCGTGCCGCCGCTTCGATTTCCCCGAGTGTTTTGCCCGTGCGTTCGGCGCGCGTCGCGAACAATGTCGAGAGACGATCGGTTGCGGTGTAGCCGGGCAGCACGTTGTTCACCGTGATGCCGTCGGGCGCAAGTTCGCGCGAGAGCGTCTTCGCCCAGGCGGCGCAGGCGGCGCGAATGGTATTGGAAACACCGAGGCCGGGGATCGGTTCACGCACCGAGGTGGAGATGATGTTGATGATGCGTCCGTAGCCGGCGGCACGCATGCCGGGCACGAGTTGCTGCGTCAGGAGATGCGCGGCGAGCAGGAGGCGCTCGAAGCCGCGGCGAAACACATCGGGCTCGGCTTCGATCAGCGGCCCGCCCGGTGGCCCGCCCGCGTTGTTGACGAGGAGGTGGACCGGGTGATCGAGCGATTGGATTTTATCGGCGAGTACCCGCGTGTCTTCGAGATCGGCGGCCAGCGTTTCGTGATGTGCGCCCTTGGCGACGGGCAGCGCCGTACACACTTCGGCAAGCGTCCCGGCATCGCGGGCGAGTAGCGTCACGCTTGCGCCGTGTGCGGCGAGCGCTTCTGCCGTGGCGCGGCCGATGCCGCGGCTCGCGCCGCAGACCAGCGCGTGATAACCGGCGAGTTCTTCGTTCAACATGTAAAACCGCTGCGGAAAATGGCCGCATCAGTGTAGCGCGGCATCACTTGCGCAGCGCGGCCGCGCGCGGGCAAGGGATCGCGTACCAGCCGCCTTCGCCGTCGAGACGCATCGCGGTGAGCTTGCCGCCCCACACGCAGCCGGTGTCGAGCGGATAGACGTTGGGTGCGTTCACCGGGCCGAGCGTGGACCAGTGGCCGAAGAGAATGTGTTCGTCGGCATTACGCCGGCCGGGCGCGAGAAACCAGGGCATGAGATGCGGCGGTTGAGTGCCGGGCGCGCCGGTATGTTCAAAATCGAACTTGCCGTCGGCGGTGACGTAGCGCAGGCGGGTGAAGACGTTGATGATGGCGCGCAGCCGTTCGGTGCCCGTGAGATCATCGCGCCAGCTCGCGGGTTTGTCACCGTACATGCCGCGCAGCAGTTTTTTCGCGCCGGGACCGGCAAGTGCGGCTTCCACCTCGTGGGCCAGCGATTGTGCCTCGGCGAGCGTCCACGCG
This sequence comes from uncultured Gammaproteobacteria bacterium, assembly GCA_963843735.1. Lineage (GTDB taxonomy): Bacteria > Pseudomonadota > Gammaproteobacteria > JAKDMP01 > JAKDMP01 > CAWJLN01. The sequence goes on along the minus strand of CAWJLN010000009.1, from coordinate 128,413 downwards.
GGCGCGAGTCCGGCGTGTACGAGCACGTAGCCGAGTTCCTCGTCGTACCGGAGCAACGGTTGCGTGCGCAGCCAGGCGATGAGATCGGGGCCGTCTTTGGCCTTGAGCACCGCGTTGAGACTGTGCGAAGGTGGGCGCACGCCTTCGGCCATGGCGATCAAGTGCAGGTCGTGGTTGCCGAGTACGGTAATCGCACTGTCGCCGAGTCCGCGCACAAAGCGCAGCACTTCCAGCGAATGGCGACCGCGGTTGACGAGATCGCCCGCAAACCACAGGCGATCTTCGTGCGGATCGAAGCGGATGCGTTCAAGGAGTTGTTTGAGCGCGTCCGCACAGCCCTGGACGTCTCCGATCGCGAAAATGGCCACCTTGTTGCGGTGAGGTTGCTTTAGTGCAGCACGCCGGGAACGGCGAGCCGGAACAGCGGGATGGGCGCGTCGAAGGGCACACCGTCATCGCCGATCCATTGGTAGCTGCCCTGCATGGTGCCGACGGGAGTCGTGAGTACGGCGCCCGAGGTGTAGCGGAAGCCGCCGCCGGGTTTGAGGTAGGGCGTTTCGCCGATGACGCCGTCGCCGTGCACCTCGCGCACCTCGCCGTCAGCGTCAGTGATGATCCAGTGTCGGGTGAGCAGTTGCGCGCCGATCTCGCCGGTGTTCTCGATGGTGACGGTGTAGGCGAAGACGTAGCGCTTGTTCGCCGGTTCCGACTGATCGGCGAGAAAGTCGCTCGCGACCTTGACGTTGATTTCGTGCCGGCTCTCGGTCACGTTCCTGCCTGCGGTGGAATGCCGGCTGATTTTAACAGTGCGCGCCGGTTCAGGCGGATTCGGTGGCCTTCTCGCCTTTGCGCAGGCGGATGACGAGGATATCGCAGCCGACGCGTTTCAGCAGCGAGCGCTCGGTGCCGCCAGCGAAAAAGAAAATCCCGCGATGCTCGTGCGCACCGGTGACGAGCAGATCCACGCCCAGATCCTCGGCGATCCGCGCAAGCTCGGAGGGGATGTTGCCGACCGCAACGTGTTGCAGGGCGTCGCCGCAGCCCGCGCGCGCGGCCAGTTCGGCCAGTTGTCGTTCGGCGCCGTTCACGAGTTCGGGTTCGAGTTCGGCCGTCGCCGGCAGCAGTGCTTCGCCCGCGGGCTCGGCCGGCAGATACTCGACCACGTGGGCGAGGCTTAATCGGGCGCCGAAATCGGCGGCCACGCCGACCGCGCGCCGCACCAGGGCTTCGGAATCGGTGCCCAGATCCACCGCAGCGAGAAGATGCGAGTAGGCGGTCATGGATTTTCCGTATCTCAACCGTTGGGTGCATGATCGTGCCCTGAGCGCCCGGGTTTGTCAATGGCCGCCGCGTATAAGCCTGGTTTGCTGCAGCACAGTAAACTAGCTTTCGGCCTTTGTTGTCCGGGGCTTTACGGTGAGGAGCGAAACCTGGTTGCGGCGCCTGCGCGCACGCCTTGCTTTCCCGCCCAACCAGATCGCCGTCGGGTTGGCGGTGAGGGCGGTGCTCGCCATCGCCTTGCCGCTCACCGTGTTCCGGCTCATCGGACTGCCGCTCGCCGGTTTGTTCTTCGCGATCGGCGCGCTGCAGATCGCCATTTCAGACAGCGGCGGACCCTACCGCGATCGTCTGTTTTCCATCAGTCTGCTTTGCCTCACGCTTCCGGAGATTTATCTGCTCGGGGCGCAGATCGGAAACGTCTGGTGGGCGGCGGCGCTCGCCATGTTCGCGCTGGCCTTTCTCGGCGGATTGCTCAGGGCGCTGGGAACGATGGGCCTGCCGCTGGGCATGGTGATGGGCGCCACCTTCCTGATGGGTACGTTTACGCAGGCGTCTGCGGCTGCGGCGCTGGTTCAGACCGGATGGTTCCTGGCGGGAAGCGTGTGGACGCTCGCGCTCGTGCTTGCCGCCTGGCGGTTGCGTCCCTATCTCGCACTTCAGCGCGAAACCGGCAGTGCATTGGATGCCGCCGCGCGTCTGCTTGCCGCCGTCCCGACCGCGCGCGGCAAAACGCTCAGTGCGAAAGAGCTGGCGGTGCGCGCGGGAATCGAGCAGGCGCGCAATGCACTGGGCGTCACGCGCGCGATGGCGCCGGCGACGAATCCTGCGCTGACGCGGCTGTGGACATTGCTTTACGTTTCCTCCCGCCTGACGGTGCTCGCGATGACCCTGGCCGATCTGCGCGCGGGGTTCGCGCGCAACCGTGAAGCGCTTGCGGCGCTGGACGCGGCGACGCTCGCGATTTCGCGTGCCGCTGCCGGCGCCGCCCGCGCCGTGATCAAATCGCACGGCTGGGAGCCGGGAGAGGAAGTCGGTGAAAAAATCGGAACGCTTGCCGGATTGCAGACCGCCGATTCCGGGCTCGCGGCGGCGCGGACTGTCGCGCTCGAAGCGTTTCGTGCCGGCACGGCCCGACTGCAGCAGGCCGCCGAGGCCGGCGCTTTTCTCTCTCGCTCCCGCCCGCGAAGAACCGCAGACTGGCTTCCCAAGCTTGCGCCGGTTCAAAGGGTACGCGAGCTGCTGCATACGCTGCGCGCGCAATGGACGCTGCGTTCGACGCTGTTCCGCCATGCGCTGCGTCTCGGCGTCGTCGCCGGCGGCGCGATGGCGATCGAAGTCTATTGGCGCTTGCCGCACGGGATATGGCTCGTGCTCACGGTGCTCGTCGTGATGCAGCCGGATTTCGGCGCCACCCGGCTGCGCGCCGTGGCGAGGGCGGCGGGGACGCTTGCCGGCGTATTCGTTGCGGGCGCGGTCTTGGTGGCGTTTCCGACGCCCGCGGGGCGCGAAGCCGCGGTGGCCGTGCTGGTGTTTTTCACGGTCTTCACCATCCGGTTTCACTACGGTTTTTTCGTGGCCTGTCTGACGCCGCTCGTCATCATCCTGCTTGCCCTGTACGATCCGTCCCAGGGTTGGAACTTCGTGTTCGAACGTGCCGGCGAAACCCTGGGCGGCATCGTGCTGGCGATCGTCGGCGCGCATCTGCTCTGGCCCGCCTGGGGCGGCCGGCGGGTGCCCGCCCGATTTGCCGAGGCGTTGACGGCGGCGGCCCGCTATCTGGATGCTTCCTTCAAGGCCGCGGCCACGGGCGACGGATTCTGCGCCACCGTCTTGGACGCGCGCCGCGAGGCCGAGCTTGCCGCGGTAAACGTGGAGGCCGCGCTGCAAACGATGCTCGCGGAACCGCGGCGGATAGTCGGCGAGCGCACGCGATTTTTTCAGTTGAACGCGCATTTCGAGCATCTGATGCGGCATCTCGGCGCGTTCGGTGCCCGGCTCGATATCGGTCTGGAGAGGCTGCCGGCGCTGGCACCGCTGGCCGACGACTGGGCCGCGGGACTCGCCGCCGCCGCCGGTACTCTCGGCGGCAAGGCGACACCGGCAACGGGAATCCGGCTCGCGGCGCCGCCGGATATCGCCTCCGCGCCCCCCGGCATTCCGCATCTGATTACGCTCATCGGCGTGACGGCGGATACCCTTGTCGAAGAAGCGGATTCCTTGACCCCGCCGTCGGGCTGACGGAGACGCATTGAGCCACCGGTAAGCCGTGCAGCCCGTTAGCGAGAAAACATCTGTGAAGTTCGCTGCAGCCAGCCCTTGACGGCGGCAAAAGCGGCCGGACTGTGCAGGATGCTGTCGTGGGTTGCGCCGGGGATGATTAGTGCGTGCCCGTTGTGGTGTAGGGCCACGACATCCGGATAGCGTTTGGCAACGAAGGCTTCGTCATTGCTGCCTGCGACGATAAGTAACGGTTTGGTGTCGGCCGTCAATGCGGTTTTGTAGTCGGTCGGAGCCACGCTGCGCATGGCATTAAAGCGGTAACAGGCGAAGTGCCCGGCTATTTTTACGTTGAAATACATTGTGCACAAATGATTCAATCCCGTAAAACCGATTCTGTTGAACATCAGCAAGCCGAGAATGCGCGGTATGTCGAGTTTTATGGGCGGGTCCACGTGCGGATCGACAGGCGTCTTGCGGGCGGTTGGCGAACCGTCGCCAAGATGTGGCGCGAAGAGCAGATAGCCATCCACAGGCGGCAGTGTGTGTCTCGCGGCGTAGCGCATCGCAATGCCGCCGCCCATCGAATAGCCTGCCAGGATCAGACGCTGGTCGGGGTGGTTCTTGCGGATGATCGCTACAACATCCGCTACGTCGTCTTCGTATTGGCCAACGTAGGCCAGATCGCCCCAGCGCCCCGGCGATTGTCCGTTGCCGCGCAGATCGAGACTCACCACCCCGGCACCCGTCGCTGACTGCAACCGGCGTGCGGTATCGTCCATCGCCGCTGCGCTGCCGCCAAGACCGTGCAGCAGTAATACAAGCTGTTTGGTGCTGCCCGGATAAAGACGCGCACTCAACAGCACGCCATCGCGCATTCGGAAACATTCGATGGTTTTACTGTTGTGGCAGGTTGGCGGAGGTGGTGCCGCCGGCAGTGCCAGAGCCGATTTGGTGAATGATGGTGCCGGGAGGGCGACCAGAATTCCGGCGGTCACGATCCAGAGCATGGCCATGGTTGCAACAATTATGATCGTTCTACGTATGATTTTGTTCATGGTTTCTTCCTGATCGGTAGAGAATGGGATGAGATAGTCATTCCTGCTCGAAGCGGGCGAGTTCGTCGAGCGCGCGCTGGGCGCGGCGGATGCTGCCGCCCGCCATGCTGTCGTCGAGCATGCGCCCCAATCGGGCGCGCTCGGGGCGATGCGACCAGCGGTAGATTCCCGCGCTCGCGAGGAGACCCAGAAGACCGACGGCGAGGCCGCCGTAGACGAACGAAGGCGCCGTGTGCAGCAGATTCGCGCCGCTCGCTATGGCGACGAGCACGATCATCAGCGGCACGTACAGGAACCACCAGGGCAGACCCAGGAACAGCGCGCCGCCCACCGTATAGATGCGGCGCAGCCGCAGCAGCCGGCATTGTATTTCCAGCACGGGAGCGGCGTAATTGATGCGCGCGATCTGTCCCTCGATTACGGCGCCGAAAATGATCAGCGCAAGGCAGTACAGATGCATGACGAGACCGGACGCGAGCAGGGCGGGCTCGTGCCGATGGGCGATCCAGAACGGCGCGAACAGGAGCGCGCCGGCAATGCCGATCAGAATCTGGACGGCCTGCCCCCATTTCAGCGGCCGCAGGCCGCGGCGCAGCCGCTCCAGCCGGCTGTCGCGAAGCAGTTGCAGATTCAGCGCATTGTGCCGTTCGAGGCGGCGATCCAGCGTCTGCCAAGCGAGTTTGAAATCATCGAGTTCCATGTTCATGCTCCGGTAGGGGCGGCGTCCGGATCCGTCATCCGGCCGCGCAGTTTCTGTTTGATGCGGTTGAGTTTGGTCGCCACATTGGTTTCGCTGATGCCGAGAATCTCGGCAATCTCGGCGTAACTCTTGTCTTCCAGATACAGCAGGATCAGCGCGCGATTGAGTGTGTCGAGCCGGCCGATGAAGGCGTACAGCGTTTGCAGGCGTTCGTCCGGTTCCTCGGTCGGTTCGCCGCCGATGGTTTCCAGGTGATGGTCTTCCAGTGGCTCAAAGCGATCGGGTTCCGACCGGCGCTTGCGCCGTGCCTGCGAGATAGCGACGTTCAGGGCGATGCGGTACATCCAGGTGGAGAACTTGCCGCGTGCCTCGTCGTAGCGGCCGAATGAGCGCCATAGCTGGGTACAGATCTCCTGCTCCAGATCGTGACGGTCCTCCGCGCCGCGCGCGTAGATCGCCGCCACCTTGAAGATGATTTTCCGGTGCTCGTGCAGCAGTTCCGTGAAGCGTTGTTGGTGTTGTTTGCCCGTCATGTCCGCAGGTATTCCTTGCCGTTCACTCCATGATTCGCACGGACGCAGGAAAAATCACAGATGGGTATCGGAATCGGTCGTTTACGGCTGTGTGAGTCAGGTGATGTGCTTGTCATGGATCAGGCGGGCGAGGCGGGCGTAATCCGCGGCGGCAAGCGTGCCGGGGCGGGCGCCGGGGTCGAGTCCCGCGGCCTCGATTGCAGTCGCGTCGGCGCACGCGGCCAGCGCCCTTCTGAGCGTTTTGCGCCGGGCGGTGAATCCCGCGCGCACCAGTTGCTCGAAAAGTCCCCAATCGCCCGGATCGAAGGGCGGCTTTGCGTAAGGAACGAGACGCACGACGGCGGATTCGACTTTCGGCGGCGGGGTAAAGGCGCCGCCACCGACGGTAAAGAGTTTTTCCACGCGGCAGCGCGCGGCGAGCATGACGGTGAGCCGCCCGTAGGCGCGGGTTCCCGGCGCGGCGATCATGCGTTCGACCACTTCGCGCTGGAGCATCAGCGTGAGGTCGCCTATATGCGCGGAGGCATCGAGGAAACGGAACAGCAGCGGCGAGGAAATGTTGTAGGGAAGATTGCCGACGATGCGCAGCGGTTTTTCCGCGGCGAGTTCCGCGTAGTTCACCTTGAGCGCATCGCCGTGAATTACTTCGACGTCCCGGAGTGAGGGGTCAGTGGCGAGATCGGCGACCAGCACGTGATCCAGTTCGATGACGATCAGCCGTGCGCCGCTCGCCGCAAGCGGACGGGTGAGTGCGCCGCGGCCCGGACCGATCTCGACGATGTCTTCGCCTTCGCGCGGCGCGATCGCTGCGACGATGCGTGCGATCACCGCCGGGTCGTGCAGAAAATGTTGCCCCAAGCGCTTGCTGGCACGTTCAGTCACGCGAACGCCTCGAAGCGATTTCCGCCGCCAGGCTCAGGGCGGCTTCGAGGCTGCCCGGATCCACGCGCCCGCTGCCGGAGAGTTCGAGCGCCGTCCCGTGATCCACTGAAGTGCGCACGATCGGGAGTCCCAGCGTCACGTTGACGGCGCGGCCGAAGCCGGCGTATTTGAGCACCGGCAAACCCTGATCGTGATACAGGGCAAGCACCGCGTCGGCCTTGGCGAGACGCGCAGGTACGAAGGCGGTATCGGCCGGGATCGGACCGTCGAGCGCGTATCCGCGTTCGCGCAGAGCATCGAGCGCGGGCGTGAGGACGATTTGTTCTTCCTTGCCCAGATGTCCGCCCTCGCCCGCGTGCGGGTTGAGTCCGAGCACGAGGATGCGGGGATTTTCAATGCCGAAATCGCGGGCGAGTCCGGCGGCGAGTACTTCAATCACCCGGGTGAGGCGCTCACGGGTGATCGCGCGCGGCACCTCGGCAAGCGGCAGGTGGGTGGTCGCAAGCGCGACCCGCAGTCCTCCCGCGACGAGCAGCATGACCGGCATTGCGTCGCCGGCGAGCGCGGCCAGGTATTCGGTGTGTCCGCTGAAGGGAATGCCCGCGTCGTTGATGATGCTTTTGTGCATGGGCGCCGTAACCAGCGCCGCGCATTCGTCGCGCGCGCAGGCCGCCCAGGCCGCATCCAGCGCGGCAAGGACGGAGCGTGCGTTCACGGGATCGAGCCGGCCTGGTGCCGCGCGCGCCGCAAGCGGCACGGGCGCGACGACGAGTCGGCCGGGTGCGCCGGGCATCGGCGCGTGTGCGGGATCGTATTCGGCGATCGTGAGGGGCAGGCCGAGTGTGCCGGCGCGTTCGGCGAGCAATGCGGGATCGCAGAAGGCGACGAGTTCAAAGTCCCGCGTATGCTGCGCGGCGATCACTGCGAGATCGGGACCGATGCCGGCGGGCTCGCCCACCGACAGCGCGAGCCGCATGGTCATGCCCCGCCGCTTTGTCGGCTCAACTTCCGCTGCCGGCTTTCGTTTCCGTGTCGTTGCCGGCATCGGCCGGGTCGAAAATATGTACATAGGCCTGATCGCGCAGCACCCGGTTGAATTCGGCGAGCTGGTCGGCGAGCTTGCGCTGGAAAATCGCCTGGTAGGCCTGGTGTTCGCGCTCGCTCTGGGTCACGTCGCTCTTGCGGGTGCCGAGCACCTCGACCAGGTGCCAGCCGTATTGGGTCTGGACGGGTTGACTGACGGTATTCGGCTTCAGATTCGGGATCGTGGCAGCGAAGGATTTGGGCATTTGATCCAGCGTCTGCCAGCCGAGTACCCCGCCGTTGCCGGCCGAGTTGGGATCGTCCGAGTATTCTTTGGCAGCCGCGGCGAAACTCGTCTTGCCGGATTCGATTTCGCCGCGAAGCTTCTCGGCGAGCGCCTTCGACTGATCGAGATTGCGTACCGGGTTGGGCTTGAGCATGATGTGCTCGACGTGGTATTCCGTCTGCATGTTTTCGCTTTTCGGCTGGCGCGTCGCAACCAGCTTGACGATGTGATATCCGCCCACGCCTTCGATCGGTGCGGAGATATCGCCCGCCTTCATGGTCGGCACAACGTCGGCGAAAAGCGTCGGCAGATCCGCGGCCTTGAGCCAGCCGATCATGCCTCCCTGCAGGGCATGTGGCCCGCCCGACTCGGCGACCGCGGTGGCGGCGAAATCGGCGCCCGTCTTCAATTTGGCTTCGATGTCGTTGGTCTTTGCCAGTGTTTTCTTGACTTCGACCGGCGTTGCGTTCGCGGGGAAAGCCACGAGAATTTGCGCGATTTGATACTCGATATTGCCGCCCGCGGCGTTCGCCTCGCGCTTCAGGTAATTGGCGGTTTCGGCGGACGAGACCTCGATGTTCGCGGCCACCGCCTGCTGCACCAGTTGATGCATGATGAGCTGGCTCTCGATTCTGTGTCGAAAGGCAAGATAGTTTTCTCCCTGCGACGCCAGTGCCTGGGGCAGTTGCGCGAGCGTGATCCCGTTGCGCGAGGCGATTGCCGAGAGCGCCTGATTGACCTGATCGGCGCTGACCTGGATGCCCTGGTTCTTCGCCGCCTGCAGTTGTATTTGCTCGGTAATCAGGTGCTCCAGCACTTGGTGGCGGAATACTTTTTCCGGGGGCAGCGGCGTGCCCTGGGCCTGCAATGCGGAACTGACCTGCGCTTCTTCCGAGTTTAGTGCGCTTTCGAGGATCGGTTGATCGTTCACCACGGCCACGATCTGGTCGAGCAACTGGCCGGGCGGTGCGGTCGCCGGCGCGGGCGCGGTGTGCACGGCGGGAGTGGTCGCGGGCGTGGCGAGCGCCGGTGCGGCAAAGGCGGCCGCGACCAGCAGGGCGCAGCCGCTAAGGATGTCTGTTCTCACCATAGCCATAGATGTCATCATGCAGAAAATCACTCAATCGGTTACCAAGGCTGCCGAATCCCTTGAGTTCGAGTTCAAGGAAAATGGCGGAATTACCCTGTCCGTTCAGGGTCACGAAGCGCCGTCCGACGAACCTGAGCCGCCAGCAGCAAGACTCATATTGTAGGCCCGCCATCGTCTCCAAGGTTTGATGGTCGTGTATCGAATAGTTCCAGCGCCCCACTACGCTCCAGCCTCCGGCGATCGGCCAGGAGAAGGATACGTCGGTCTGATCCAGCTCTCCGCGCCGGTACAGATAGCCCAGATTGAGCAACTGATAAGGGCCGGCCGGTACTGAAAGGACAGATAGCCTTGGTCGAAGTCGTGCGTGTAGGGGTTGTAATCCCCGACCACGCGCGTGAAAAGATGATGGCCGAGATTGGCCGTGAGTTCGCCCACGTAGTCAGAGCGCGCGCTGGTTTCGATGGGCGCGCCCGGCAGCGTCACCTTGCGATCCTGCAGGTAGAAGCTCTGACCGAGGCCCAGGGTGAGGAGCTGCTCGCCATTCTCGTTGTTCAGGAAGCGCGTGGTGATACCGAGCGAGAACTGGTTGGCGTCGCCGAGCCGGTCCGGACCGACGAAACGATTGTCGCTGAACAGCCGCTCCATGTCGAGCGGCGGCTGGTAGGTGTCGAAGATCGGGATCGCGCTCTGGTCGCGGTAAGGAACGTAGAGGTAAAAAAGCCGAGGCTCGAGCGTCTGGGTGAGCCAGCCGCCCTTGCCGAGCGTGCGCTCGAAGCGCAGACCTGAATCGAGCGAAGCGATCGGCGTCGAGCGGTTGATGCTCTCGTCCGGGGCGCCCGCAAAGGCGTTCAAGCGGTAGTTGGCCTGATCGTAGGCGAGCGCGGGCGTTAGATACCAGCTTGCACCGCCCAACTGCCACTGCAGATCGGGGCGCAGATCGTTGCGCAGCCCGCCCTGACGCCCGGGGGCCTCGAAGCGGGTGAAATCCTCGGCGAGCGACGGCGTGAGTCCGTTCCTGTAGTCCGGCCAGGAGAAGTCGAAACCGATCTCGGGCAGCTTCCGGTAGGGTCGCTCCTGCGGCGTGATCGAGGGGTCGAGCGGCGCTTCGTCCTCCACCCGCACAAATGCCGAGCCGGCGGCCACCTGATAGGTCGCGGTCACTTGCCGCGTCTGGTACGTCTGCGCAACCTGGCGCAGGCTGGCGCCGAAATCGTCGAGGTAGTTCGAATCGGAGATGTACTCGATAGTGCTGTCCACTCGCCAATGGTTTGTGATCTGCGAGCCGTCGTCGAACTGGAACAGGCCGCGGCTGCGATCCGCGCGCCGGTCATGGGGCAGGTATTCGAGATGAAGCTGTCCGCGCGTACCGGGCAACAGCCAGCGATAGGTGTCCATGAACATGAGGCCGCGGCGGGTGATGAGCCGCGGCGTGAAGGTCATGTCCATGTTGGGGGCGAGGTTGAAGTAATAGGGCGTTTCGAGGTCCAGGCCGCCACTCGAGTTCTGCGACAGGCTGGGCGCGAGAAAACCGGATTTGCGTTTATCGGTGAGGGGAAAGGAAAGGTAGGGTGTCCACAGAAAGGGAACACCCTCGAAGCTCAGCCAGGCGTTATAGGCGTAGCCGGTTTCCCGGTCGTTGTCGAGCACGACGCGCTTGGCGTGCAGGAGCCAGGCAGGATCGGGGGGCGCGCAGGTGGTATAGGTAATGGCGTAGAGTTTGGTTTTGTCGGAGGCATGCGTTTCTATGCGCGAGGCCTTGCCGCGACCGTGTCGTGCCGGTAACTCGTAGCGATTATCGTAAAATATGCCGCGATCTGTCAGGAAATCGTAACTGGCGTGGTCCGCGGCGAGGCTCATTTTCGGACTGGCGTAGCGCAGGTGTCCGCTGCCGTTCAAAATATGGGTTTGTTGCTCGTACTCGACCAGGTCCGCCCACAGGCGCTGGTTGCCGCGCGTCGCCACGACGTGACCCTGGTAACGGGAAATGCCGTTCCGGCTGGCGCTGGCATAATCGGCATCCACCGTGAGCGAACGAGGTGCTGTGCCGGTTGCGGTAGCGGGGACGGGCGCAAGCATCGGGTTGACTGGACACCGGGCGAATTCGCCGGGCCGCACCGACGGCGCCTGCGCCATCGCGCCGGCCGAACCGAGCAGCAGGGTGAATGCGATGACAGGGCAAGCTCGGGGCACGGGCTTCCTTGATCCGGGAGCGGCAAAGGACGGTAAGATCGCACAATGACAAGCAAGGCAGCAAGCGCCACCGACGCGGATCGGCGTCTCGATGCACTCGGCCGCTGGGCGGCGGACACGCTGGCGCTCGCCTCCGTCGCGCTCGTACCGGCTTCGGGCGATGCGAGCTTTCGCCGTTATTTTCGCATCGTCTTGCCGGACGGCGCGAGCGTCATCGCCGTGGATGCGCCGCCCGCGCGCGAGAATCTCGCCGGCTTTGTGCGCATTGCGCGCGCGCTTGCCGCGCTTGAACTCAGGGTGCCGCGGGTGCTCGCCTGCGATTTTGGTGAGGGTTTTGCGCTGCTTTCCGACCTCGGCTGCGAGACCTATCTCATGCGTCTCGAGGCCGGTGCCGATGCCGCACCGCTTTACGCGGCCGCGATCGATGCGCTGCTGCGCCTTCAGTCCTGGCGTGCGCCGGAGTTACCTGATTACGACGCGGCGCTTCTCGATGCGGAAACCGTTTTGTTCGGGGATTGGCTGCTCGACCGGCATCTCGGGTTGGAGCTGAGCGCGACCGAGGTGCAGCTTGTCGCGCAAACGCGCGCGCGGCTGACGGCGCTTGCGCTCGCCCAGCCGCGCGTCGCCGTGCATCGCGACTATCACTCGCGCAACCTCATGGCCTGCGAGCCGCTGCCGGGCATTCTCGATTTCCAGGATGCAGTTGTTGGCCCTGTGAGCTACGATCTCGTCTCGCTCCTCAAGGATTGCTACATCGCCTGGCCGCGCGAAAGGGTGCTCGAATGGGTACGCGTCTGGCGCGAACGCGCGCTCGCGGCAGAACTTCCCGCAGGGGCAAGCGAGGCCGAGTTTTTCGGCTGGTTCGAGACGATGGGGATGCAGCGCCATCTCAAGGCTGCCGGCATCTTTGCGCGTCTCTGGCACCGCGACGGCAAGCCGGACTACCTGCGCGATATTCCGCGCACGCTGAATTACGTCGTCGAGGCGGCGCACACACAGTCCGAGTTCGCCGACTTCGGTGATTTCCTCGCCGCGCGCGTTATGCCCGCGCTCGACGAAGCGGCGGCCCGATGCGTGCGATGATGCTTGCCGCCGGGCGCGGCGAGCGGCTGCGTCCGCTCACCGATGCGACACCCAAGGCGTTGATCGAGGTGCACGGCAAGCCGCTCGCGGTGCATGCGATCGAACGTCTGCGCGCGGCCGGCATCAAGGAACTCGTCGTCAATCTCGGCTGGCTGGGCGGGTGCATCCGAGAGGCGCTCGGCGACGGGCGCGATTTCGGCGTCACGATTCGCTATTCCGACGAGGGGGCGGCGACGCTGGAAACCGGCGGCGGCATCGTCAACGCACTGTCGCTGCTTGGCGACGAACCGTTCTGGGTGGTGAATACGGACGTACTCTGCGATTACGCCTTTCCCGATCCGCATCTCGCGCACGACGATCTCGCCCACTTCGTGCTGGTGGACAATCCCGAACACAACGGCGGCGACTTCGCGCTCGCCGGCTTGCGTGTTTCAGAAACCGAGGGCGAGCGACTCACCTACGCTGGAATCGGTTGTTATCGCCCGGAGTTCTTTGACGGCGAAGGCGCACAACGCAAGCCGCTCCTGCCGATGATGCGGCGCGCCGTCCATGCTGGACGCGTTGCCGGCGAGCATTACCGCGGCCGCTGGCTCGACGTAGGCACGCCCGAACGCCTCGCCGCCGCAAACGTCGATCGCGTCTAGCGTTAAACTGCCGGCAGCAACGGGGACAGGGAGCGAAAGCCGTGGTCATGATGCTGCCTTTTCTACTTGGGCTGATTGCGATCCTGTGCGCACTCGTGCGCCGCCGTACGGCGGCAATCATCGTATGGATCGCCCTGATGATTGTTCTCGCAGCCTGGCTGGTGTATCACAGTACCAGCCCTCTCGGCTTGGCGTTCTGAAATGGACGGCCCGATGCGGCGTGATTTTGGCGATTACCTGAACGTGCTTGCGCTCGCCGGCGTGAGCGCTGTGCTGCTTCTGGCGTTTTATTACCAATTGGTCCTGCACGAACTGCCCTGTCCCCTGTGCCTGCTTCAGCGTGGATGCCTTATCGCAGTCGGCATTGGCTTTGTGCTCAACGTCCGGTTCGGGGTTTCCCCCGCGCATTACGCCTTGGTGTTGCTCGGCGCCGTGCTCGGCACGGTCACTTCGGGACGGCAGATATTGCTGCACATCGTTCCTGGTACGGGCGCCTACGGTTCCGCGCTATTCGGAATGCATTTTTATACCTGGGCATTCGTTGCCTTTGCAGCCGTGATTGTATTCACCACCCTGCTCCTGTTCTTGCCAACCCACGCATCTGGCGGAGACGCAAGGGTGCGCAGCGGCAAGGCACCGCTTGCGGTCGCTGACTGGGTGGCGGTAGGGCTGTTCCTTTTCGTCGTTGCAGCCAATCTTGCTTCGACGCTGCTCGAATGCGGTTTCGGTCAGTGCGCCGATAATCCCGTCAGTTACCAGTGGCTCGGGAAATAGCGTTTTCTTTCTGCGTGCGAGTCGCAGCCTTGAGGCGTTCGAGGAAATGCGGCATCAAGGCGTCGGCGACGGTGCTGAGATCGGCGGGACCGCCGAGTTCGGAGACCTGGGTCATCTCGAGGCCGGCGTAGCCGCAGGGGTTGATGCGGGAGAAGGGTTCGAGATTCATCGCGACGTTGAAGGCGAGACCGTGATAGCTTGCGCCGCGGCGGATGCGCAGGCCGATCGAGGCGATTTTCTTTTCTTCCACGTACACGCCCGGTGCGTCGGGTCGGGCGCGCGCTTCAATGCCCCATTCGGCAAGCGCCGCAATCGCGGCTTTTTCCAGCGCGCTTACGAGTGCGCGCGGTCCCATCCGCCGCCGCTTCATGTCGAGCAACGGATAAACCACGAGTTGGCCCGGACCGTGGTAGGTCACCTGACCGCCGCGGTCTATATGCACGACCGGGATCTCGCCGGGCGCAAGCACATGTTCGCGCTTGCCGGCGAGGCCGAGCGTGAATACGGGATCATGTTCGAGTAGCCAGACTTCATCCGGCGTGTCGGCGTCGCGCGCGTCGGTGAACGCCTGCATCCGTCGCCAGGTCGGCTCGAAGGGTACGCGCCCCAGACGTCGGATGCGAATCTCGCCGTTCACAGCAGGAAACGGACGGCTTCGTGCCCGCGCAATTCCGCATAAATGGCGACAAGTTGTTCGCGGCTTTCGGCCATGAAGGTAGCGGTGAGCGCAACGTAGCTGCCCTTTGCGCTCTCGCGTTCCGCCATGTCTATCAGCGTGCCGGAGACGAGGTGCCGCGCGAGCGCCGCATCGAGCGCACTTCGCAATGCGTCGCCGTTGCTGCCGACCACCTTGAGCGGGACGCGCTGCGGATATTCGTCGCTTTCGTTCACGCGGCGCACTCGCGTTTTTTGAGCGTCTGAAACTCGTCGTACACGCGCCTCCAGACGGGGCCGGGCCGTCCGTCGCCGACGGGCTCGCCATCGAGCCGCGTGATCGCGAGCGCTTCGCGGGTTGCGCTTGCAATCCAGATTTCGTCCATGCCGGCGAGTTCGGCTCGCGGCGATCTCGCGCTCGACAAACGGCAGGTCAAGTGCCCCGATTGCGTCGCCGACCACTTCGCGGGTGATGCTCGGCAGGCGTTCGCGGCTGGCGGGCGGCGTTGCGATGGCGCCGTTTTTTACGACGAACACGGCGCTCGAACTGCCTTCGGCGAGATGCCCGTCGCGAATCAGGATCGCCTCGTCCGCGCCGTGCCGTGCCGCTTCCTGGCGCAGCATCACTGCGGCGAGAAGCGCGATGGATTTCACGTCGCAGCGCAGCCAGCGGATGTCCTCCAGCGTCGCGCCGGCGATGCCGCGTTCGAGCTGTTCCGGCCGCGGCGCCGTCAGCGGCCAGGCGAAGCCGAACACGGTGGGCTGCATCCCCGGTTCGGGGAGAAAGTCGCGCCCGGCGGCGGTGCCGCGAGTTACCTGCAGATAGATGCCGAGATTGCCGCCGCCGTTCTTTTCGATGAGCGCGCCGACCAGTTCGCGCCAGCGCGCCTGTGGATAGGGATTGGTCATGCCGAGCGCGCCGAGACTCGCCGCGAGGCGCGCGAGATGCGCCTCCAGACGCAACGGGCGGCCGCCATAGCAGGGCACGACCTCGTAGATGCCGTCGCCGAACAGGAAGCCGCGATCCAGTGGCGAGACGCGCGCCGTGCGCGTCTCGACAAACTCGCCGTCGAGCAGGCAGATGGAAAGTGCGTCGGTCATGGCGTGATTTTAGCTGGTCGCGTGTTGCGGGCGTGCTATCGGCTACTCGATGACGACCTCGGTGTTGTGATAGCCGAGGCGCTCCAGGCGGTCGCCGAGTCGGTCTATCTGCGCGACGGTGGCATAGGGGCCAACCTGCACGCGGTAAAACTTTTTGCCGTGTACACGCCCGGTTTCGATTCGTACCTTGCCGATCCGGTGCTGCAGGAGTTTTGCGCGCAGACGGTTGGCGTTTCCGGCCTTGAGGAAGGCGCCGAGTTGCAGGTAGAGCCGGGCGTGGTGATGCAGTTCGGGCGTGGGTGCGTGTGCGCTCGCGCTGGCGAGATTCTTCGGCGGGTTGCGCGACGGCGCGGCGATGGTACGGACGTTCACCAGCGCGGTGCCCTGGCCTATCATGCCGATGTCTTTGGCTGCCGCGTAGGAAAGATCAATGATGCGGTTCGCAACGAAGGGGCCGCGATCGTTGATCTGTACCACGGTGTGCCGGCCGTTTTCGAGGTTGGTGACTTTCACCCAGGTGCACAGCGGCAGCACCTTGCTTGCGGCCGTTGCCGCGTACATGTCGTAGATCACACCGCTCGAAGTGAGTTTGCCGTGGAAGTTCGGTCCGTACCAGGAGGCGATGCCGCGCTTGTCGTAGCCCGCGGCGCTTTTAAGTACATAGTGGCGACGGCCGAAAACGACATAGGAACTGCCGGCGCCGTCGTAGCTGCAGGATTGGCCCACTCCATGAGTCGTGCTACCGCGCTGCGCCGATTGCCGGGAAACCGGCTGGGAGAAAGGAGCGCAACCGGCGGCGAGAAGGCCGAGCGCGGCGAGAAGGCCGAGCCCGAGCGCGAACCGTCCGGCTTTATCGGTGGCCGGCGGCAAGCGGAGCCCCGACGGAGGCGGGCGCTGTCGCCAGCGCGTCGGCAAGCTGGGTGGCCGCGAGCGCATAGAGCGCGCTGTTGTTGTAGCTCATCAGCACGGAGAAGTTGGGCAGGCCGATCCAGTAATCGTCTTCTTCGGTATTCCCGTTGCGGGTAGTGACTTTTATCAGTCGCACGGGCGTATCGCCGGCAACCGAGAGGTCGGAGGCCACGTTCTTGGCGCGCAGCGTGCGCATCGGGACCACGCGACCGAACAGATTCTCGGAGTCGAATCCGGGTTTGAGGGCGGCAGGTGCGGCCAAGGGTTTTCCCGCCTGCCAGCCGTGTGCGGCAAGGTAATGCGCAATGCTGGCGACGATGTCCGGCCAGTGGATGAACAGGTCGCTGCCGCCGCCGTCGGCGTCCACTGCATAGGAGAGATAGCTTGAGGGCATGAACTGTCCGGCGCCTAGCGCACCAGCGTACGAGGATTTGAGCGCCTGCGGATCGAGATGGTTGCTACGACAGAGCAGGAGGTAATTCGCCAGCTCGTGCCGGAAATAATCCGCGCGCCGCGGATAGGCGAAGGCGAGGGTGGCAAGTGCGGAAGTGCGGAAAAATCGCCTTCCCGGTCGCCGTAGCGGCTTTCCATGCCAATGAGCGCGGTGATGATCGCTGGCGGTACGCCGTAGTGTTTCTTCGGCCGCCGCGAGCGTCTGGCGGTTCTCGGCCATGAACACGCGTCCCGCGGCAATCCGCTTGGGGGTGACGAAGATGGCGCTGGTAGCGGTACCAGGGCAGTGCCTCGGCGGGGCTCTCCATGCGTTTTACCACTTGCGGATCGAGCGACGTCGCGGCGAGCAGCCGGGTGAGCGGCTTGCGCCGGAAGCCGTGCTTGTGCACCATTCGGGAGATGAACTGTGCCACCGCCGGCTGCTTTACGTCCAGTGCGTGTGCCGGCGTTGCGGCGAAGACGACGGCGAGGAAAGCGGCGATGGGGAGTAGATATTTCATGTGTCAATCAGGCGGCGATGGGCGGCGATGCTTATCAGGATACCGAAACCGGCAAGCACGGTGACGATGGAACTCCCGCCGTAGCTTACCAGTGGCAAGGGTACGCCGACCACCGGCACTACGCCCGCGACCATACCCACGTTGATTACCACGTAGAGCAGGAAAGTCATCACCATGCCCGCTGCGGCCAGTCGTCCGAAGCGGGTGTGGGCGCGAAACGAGAGCACCAGCCCGCGCCCGATAATGAAGGCATAGAGAGCGAGAAGCGCGAGCACGCCGACGAAGCCGAACTGTTCGGCGAACACGGCGAAGATAAAGTCCGTCGTCTGTTCGGGCAGAAAGTTGAGCTGCGCCTGGGAGCCACCGAGAAAGCCCTGGCCGAAAAGCCCCCCCGAACCGATGGCGATTTTGGACTGGATGATGTGATAGCCGGCGCCGAGCGGATCGCGCGTCGGGTCGAGGAACACCAGCAGACGCGAGCGCTGGTAGTCGTGCATGAAATGCCAGCCTAGCGGCAGCGCTGCGCCCATGACGAGGGCGAAGACGATGACGTAGCGCCAGGGAATCCCGGCGAGCAGGAGCACCATCACGCCCGCACCGGCGATGAGAATAGCGGTGCCGAGATCCGGTTCGAGCACGATCAGCGCAATCGGTACAAGGATGATGGCGAGCGCGGCAAACACCAGATACCAGCGCGGCGGTGGAGCGCGATCGTGAAAGAACCAGGCGAGCGCGAGCGGGAGCGCGATCTTCATCAACTCCGCGGGCTGGAACTGGGCCGGACCGATATCCAGCCAGCGCAGCGCGCCCTTGCCATGCGCGCCCACCAGCAATACCAGCACGAGCAGGAGCAGCGTGATCAGGAAGAACACGGGTGCGGCAAGGCGGAAATAACGCGGCGGCGTGAATGCCAGGGCGATCATCAGAACGAGACCGATCACAAGACGCAGGCCCTGATTGACGATCAGATGCCAGTCTCCGCCGCTCGCGCTGTAGAGCAGCCCGAGGCCGCCGAGCGCGAGCAGCAGCAGGGCCGTGATCAGCGGGCGGTCAATGCGGGTGTGAAACATGCTTGTCTGAATCGGAGGGCGAATTTTTCGGGGTTTTACTAGCAGGTTTTGCGTTTTCCTTCAGCCACGCCGCTATGATCTTGCGCGCAATCGGTGCGGCGGATTGTGCGCCGTAGCCGCCGTGCTCAACCACGACGGCCACGGCTATTTCGGGTTTATCGAGTGGGGCGAAGGCGATAAACAGCCCGTTCGTGCGCTCGGCGGGCGGAATGTCGGCGAGTTTCACCGATTCCTTGCGGTACACGCTTACCACCTGCGCCGAGCCGGTCTTGCCCGCCATCGCGAAGTCGAGGCCCTGCGCGATGTTGTGCGCCGTACCGTGCGGGCTGGTAATGACTTCGTGGAGCGCGTTGACAACGTAATCCCAATAGGCCGGATCGAGCAGCGTAACCGGCGGGAGCGGATCGGGTCCGGCCGCAATTCGCCGACCGCTTCCAGTGTTCACGACCGCATCGAGTACGTGCGGGCGCATGCGTCTGCCGCGTTCGGCCAGCGTAGCGACAGCGGATGCGAGCTGCAACGGCGTTGCCAGCAGGAAGCCCTGACCGATGCCGTTGTTGACCGTATTGCCCGGATACCACGGTTGATGCATCGCGCGCTGTTTCCAGGCGGGCGAGGGATTCACGCCGCCGAGTGCGCCGGGGAGGTCTATCGCCGGTTTTTCGCCGAAACCGAATTTCGCCAGAAAATCGTGCATGTTTCCGATCCCGAGCTGTTGTGCGACCTGATAGAAGAATGTGTCTATGGAGCGTACGAGGCTCTCGGCGAGCGTCACCTTGCTGTTCTGATGGGGATTCACATCGTGGAAGACGTGTGAATAGTTCGGCAGCCGGAAGGTAGGTCCCGAAAAGATCATGGTGCTGGGCGTCAGCACACCGTAGTGAAGCGCGGCGAGACCTATGAAGGGTTTGATCGTCGAACCCGGCGCATAGCGTCCGCGCAGCGCGCGATCCACCAGCGGATCGTCGGGACGTTTGAGGAGTGCGTCGTAGTCGGCTTGGGAAATGCCGTTCACGAAGGCGTTGGGATCGAAACTGGGCTTGCTCACGAGACAGAGCACGGCGCCAGTCGCGGGCTGGATGGCGACCACGGCGCCCGCATGATTACCGAGTGCACGCGAAGCGATGCGCTGGAGATTATCGTCAATCGTGAGGTAAACGTCGTCGCCGTCACCGGGCGGATAGGTTTCGAGCACGCGCACCGTGCGTCCGGCCGCGTTCACCTCCACCTTTTCGTAGCCGATCTGCCCGTGCAATATTTTTTCGTATTCGCGCTCCACGCCGGTCTTGCCGACGTGGGCGCTCGCCCGGTATTCGCCGGCATTCAGACGCGCGAGATCGCTTTGGCTGATGAGTCCGACGTAACCCGTCACGGCGGCGGCATCGGTGCCCGGTGGATAGTAGCGTTTGAGGGCCGCGCGTACGTCCACGCCCGGAAAGTCCTGGCGGCGCACGGCGAATCGAGCCAGTTCCTGCGGGCTGAGATCGGTCTTGAGCGGAATCGGCTGGAAGCCGCGCTTGGTTGCCCGCAGGCCGTTGAAGTCCTCGATGTCCTGAGGGCTCAGTCGAATGACGCGGCCGAGTCGCTTGAGCGTTTGCGCAATGTTCCCGACCTGGTCGGGAACCAGCGTGAGCTCGTAGGTCGGCACGTTCTCGGCGAGTATCCGCCCGTTTCTGTCGTAGATGAGTCCGCGGGTGGGGGCGATCGGCTGCACGCGGATGCGGTTGCCGCGAGCGAGCGAGGCATAGTGCGAGGCCTGCGCGATCTGCAGCCAGGCGAGGCGTGCCACCAGACCCGCGCCGAGTAACGCCGCGATGACCGCAACGATTATGAGGCGTCCGGCGTAATGCTTGCGTCCGCCGCTGTCCAGAGGCGGCAGGCCCGCCACGGCTCAGCTCGCGACGAAGCGGCGCCGGAGTGCGCGCAGGAGCGCGTACGTCCAGGGCCATAGCGCAACGCTTACCACCACCGGCACGAAACGTGCGAGCGGACGCAGCATCTCGCCCGTAAGTCCGCCGATCCAGAACAGCACGAAGGCGTAAAGCAGGAGGGCAAGTCCGACGGTAAGACTCTGCTGCCAGACCGGCGCCATCCTGAGTTTGAGATAGGTGCGTGCGGCGACGAAGGCAACCAGAGTGAGGGCGAGCGCATGTGTACCGAGCGGCGTGCCCACGAGTGCATCCATCAACAGTCCGACCACCCAGGCGAGTGCGACGCCGAAGTGTTCGGGCAGCGCAATGGACCAATAGAAGACGACGAGTGCGACCCAGAATGGCCACAGTGCATCGGCCCAGCGCGGCAGCGGCACGACGCTGAGCGAGAAGGCGATGAAAATCGTCGCCGCAACTGTAAGCGGAGCCACGAGCCGGCGCATCACGGCGCGCCTTGCGGCTGATCGCCGGCAAAGTACAGCAGTACCTGATGTTCGCGCCCGAGTCGTGCCAGCGGCTGCGCCTCGACCTCGGCGAAGCGCCGGCCGGGTTGCGGCGTGACGGCCGTCACCACGCCGACCGGATAACCGCGCGGATAGAGGCCGCCGAGTCCCGAGGCAAGCAGGCGGTCGCCCGGTTTTACGTCGGCGTTGTTGGGCAGATACGGCAGGGACAGCAGATTGAGGCTGCCGGTGCCGACGGCGAGCGTGGCGAGGCCCGTGCGCTCGATTTCCACCGGCACTGCGCTGGCCGGATCGGTGATGAGCATGACCTGTGCCGAGATCGGGCCCACTTGCAGCGTTTGGCCGACGATACCGCTCGCATCAAGCAGCGGTTGGCCCTTGTAAACGCCGGCGCTCCGGCCCGCGTTCACGGTCATCCGGTCGGCGAAGGCATCGGTGTTCGTGTTGAGCACGCTCGCGACTTTGACCCGTCCGCGCATGGTGCCGGCGGTGTTCAGGAGCGCGCGCAGACGCCGGTTTTCCGTCTCCAGTGAATCGAAGCGTTCCAGTTGCACGCTCGCGAGCAGTTGGGCGTGCTTCAAGCTGCGGTTCTCGGCAAGCAACGAGGCCCGCGAGGCGAGATCGGCTCCGAGTTCGCGCAGCCCGGCCGCGGGTGCATTCACCAGCCACTGCGTCGGGTAAACCGCTGCCATCAATGCGCCACGTACGCGGGGAAGGAGTTCGTAGTGCTGATCCATCAGCATCAGGGCGACCGCCGCCAGCGAGAGCGCGAGCGTGCGCAGGGCGAGCCCGCGCGGGGACTGGAGCAGGCGTTGCCTGGGGCTAAACCTCAGCACGGGCACGCAGGCGGCGCACAGGCATGGAAGTTGATGCCGCCGGGGCGTAGCAGGGATGCGGCGTTTTGACTGTGCTCGTTCATGTGTCCGTACCGGGCCTTCGTTCAGTCATGACGCGACCGCCCGCCGCAAGTTCCGGGAGATCGGGCTATTCGAGCGCGAGTAGATCCGGCCCGTGCTCGTCAATGAGTTCCAGCGCCCGCCCGCCGCCGCGGGCGACACAGGTCAGCGGATCTTCGGCGATGATGACCGGAATGCCGGTTTCCTCGGCGATCAGCCGATCAAGATCGCGCAAGAGCGCGCCGCCGCCCGAAAGCACCATGCCCTGCTCGGCCACGTCGCCGGAAAGCTCCGGCGGGGTCTGTTCCAAGGCCTGCTTGACGGCGCCAACGATGCTCGAAAGCGGTTCCTGGAGCGCTTCGAGTATCTCGTTGGAATTGAGGGTGAAGCTGCGCGGCACGCCTTCGGCAAGATTGCGTCCCTTGACCTCCATCTCCAGCACCTCGCGGCCGGGGAAGGCGGAACCGATAGCGATCTTGATCCGCTCGGCGGTGCCTTCGCCGATCAGGATCGAGTAGTTGCGGCGGATGTAATTGATGATGGCCTCGTCGAAACGGTCGCCGCCCGTGCGTACGGAGGCGGCATAGACGATGCCGTTGAGCGAAATGACGGCGACCTCCGAGGTGCCGCCGCCGACATCGAGGATCATCGAGCCGTGCGGCTCTGCCACTGGCAGGCCGGCGCCGATCGCGGCTGCCATGGGTTCGTCAATCAGATAGACCTTGCGCGCACCCGCCCCCTCGGCGGAATCGCGGATCGCCTTGCGTTCCACTTGCGTCGAGCCGTGCGGCACGCACACCAGTACGCGCGGGCTGGGGCGAAAATAGCGATTGCCGTTGGCCTGGCGAATGAAGTGCTTGAGCATTTGCTCGGTCAGCGTGAAGTCGGCAATTACGCCGTCCTTGAGCGGGCGCTCGGCGCTGATGTTGCCGGGGGTGCGTCCAAGCATTGCCTTGGCCGCCTTGCCGATCGCCTCCGGTCTGCGGGTGCCGTGCTTGGGGTCGTAGCGCACGGCGACCACCGAGGGCTCGTTGAGCACAATCCCGCGGCCCCGGACGTACACGAGCGTGTTGGCGGTGCCGAGATCAATCGAGAGGTCGCTGGAGAAGGGGCCAGGAGTTTGCGAAACATTTATGCGCGTCCCTGCGGGATTCAGGCGGTTAGCACGCTAATGTAGCAATCCGGCGCGCCGGACACAAGCCCTCCCTGACATTTTGCTAACATAAAACGGTCTTTTAAAGAGATTTATCGTGGCGTTTGATTCCGCGAGCGTACAGCGCCTCGCCCATCTGGCTCGCATCGGCGTGGACGAAAGCACCGCCGCCGCCCTGGGGGAAGAACTCGAACACATCCTCGCGATGGTGGACGAACTCAAGGCCGCCCACGTCGAGAACGTTGAACCCATGGCCCATCCACTGGCGCTCGCCCAGCGTTTGCGCGCGGACGAAATCACCGAATGCCCCGAGCGCGACCTCTACCAGGAGAACGCTCCCGACACCGTTGCCGGCGTGTACCGGGTGCCGCGCGTGATCGGCGGCGCATGAGCGGGAAGAGCCTCCGGGAACTCGCGGCCGAATTGCGCGCGGGGGACACGACCAGCGTCGCGCTCACCGAGGCCGCACTTGCGCGCATTGCCGCGCGCGATTCCGAACTCAATGCGTTTATCACCGTCGCCGGCGACGCCGCGCTCGAGGCGGCGCATGCTGCCGATACACGATTGGCACGCGACGAAGGTGGCGCACTCACCGGCATCCCGATGGCGCACAAGGATCTGTTCTGCACGGCGGGGCTGAAGACCAGCGCCGGTTCGCGCATGCTCGACAATTTCGTCGCGCCCCATGATGCGACCGTGGCCGAGCGCCTGCGCGCGGCGGGCGCGGTGCTCGTTGGCAAGACCAACATGGACGAATTCGCGATGGGTTCGTCGAACGAGACGAGTTTCTATGGCGCGGTGAAAAATCCCTGGGACACCGAGCGCGTGCCCGGCGGTTCCTCCGGCGGCTCGGCTGCGGCCGTCGCCGCACGTCTCGTGCCGTATGCCACCGGCACCGATACCGGCGGTTCGATTCGCCAACCCGCGGCGCTCGCCGGCATCACCGGCCTCAAGCCGACCTACGGCCGCGTCTCGCGCTACGGCATCGTCGCCTTTGCATCGAGTCTCGATCAGGCCGGCACGCTTACTCCGAGCGCCGAAGACGCCGCGTTCGTGCTCAAGGAAATCGCCGGCTTCGATCCGCGCGACTCGACCTCGGCCGAGGAGCCGGTGCCGGATTATCCGTCGTTGCTTGAAGAATCCGTCACAGGCAAGCGCGTCGGTATCCCCAAGGAGTTTCTTGCCGAGGGCGTCGAGCCCGGCGTGCGCGCCGCTTTCGCCGCCACGGCCGATCAGCTCGCCGCGCTCGGCTGCGAAGTCGAGGAAACCACGCTGCCCAATCTCGGCCTCTCGGTGCCGACCTACTACGTCGTCGCGCCGGCCGAAGCAAGTTCCAATCTCGCGCGATACGACGGTGTGCGCTATGGCCATCGCGCCGAAAACCCGAAAGATCTCACCGATCTTTACGAACGATCACGCGGCGAAGGATTCGGAGCCGAGGTCAAGCGCCGCATTCTGATCGGTACCTTCGTGCTCTCGCATGGCTACTACGATGCGTATTATCTTCGCGCGCAGCGGGTGCGCCAGTTGATCGCCGACGACTTCAAGCGCGCCTTTGAAAAATACGATTTCCTGATCGGCCCGACCACGCCGACCGCGGCGTTTCGCATCGGCGAAAAGACCGGCGATCCGGTTGCGATGTATCTCAACGACATCTTCACCATCGGCGCAAACCTCGCAGGTCTTCCCGCGATGTCGGTGCCGATGGGTTTCGACGGCAAGCTGCCGGTGGGTCTGCACATTATCGGCCGCGCCTTCGATGAGGCCGGTATCCTTGCGCTCTCGCACCACTACCAGCACGCCACCGACTGGCACCGCCGCGTTCCACCGGGATGGGAGTAAGCGTCATGCATTCATTTGAGCTTCAGTTGAAGATCGCCGATGTCGAATTGGAATTGGCGTTTAATGCATTTTTACCCGAGGCGTGGCTGGACTTCTGGTTGAATCCACGCCGGTTGCGTGGCAGTGATTTCCTGATGCGCTGGTCGCAGGGGCGCTGGAGTGAAGATCGCCTGACCGAGGCGGTTAATGCCACCCAAAAATTCTTTTCTTTGCCGTATGGCCCCAGCAGCGTTGCACCGTCCGGAGATGTCAGAGCCTTTGAGCTTTATTTCGAGCGGCTTGAAGCAGCGGGACTGGGCAAGGTCAAGAAACCCGATCTGCTGATTTTCCGTGCGCAGGATCGGAGGAGCGTGGATGCCGATGTGGCAAGTTTGGGTGGAGTGGCGGAACTGCCATTCATTGCCGAGAAAAACCCAGTATTGAAAAGGCTTATTCGCACCGCTCTTTTGGCCGTGGAGTGCGAGAATAGTTTGTGGCGTGCCGAGAAAATGCCGGATTTCGGTTCTGAACTCAAACCTCAGCGTCGTTTGAACGGGAAGCCGGGATTGAAGAAGAGCGCGGTTCTTCCGACTGTGATTATCAAGGAAGAAGATCGCGAACCCCTTGCCGAATGGCAAAGACGTAACAAGATACCGCTCCACATCTGGCATGTGTTTTTCGATCGTGCCTACGGTTTGGCCTTCGATGAGGCCGAGCGCCTGATAGCCGAAGGCTTGATAGAGCCTACCGTCCAGGTTTTTCAGGCGCCCAGTGGCGCAACAACGCGCAAGGCAATTTACAAATATTATTATCACTATGCTTATGAGTTGGGGCTCGCCAAAGCCAAACCACAATTAAAGCCGGCTTTCGTGGAAGATAAAAACGGCCATATTCTTCCCTATGTAAAATTCAGCGGTGGATCTCTTTTGCTTTCCAGGCAGGCACTCGAACTTTTGCGTGGAAGGCGATGATGGGGAATCCTCAATTGCGCGCCAAATTACCGCGCAGTGGACCCGCTCGCCGTGCTTTGCAGGAGAAGGGGCAGTTCTGGACTCCCGAGTGGGTGGCCGAGGCCATGGGCGCCTTCGTGCTGGAAGGCGCACCTCGTATCATTTTTGATCCGGCGGTAGGCGCGGGAGCTTTTTTCAGCGCCTGCCGTCGTCTCGGATACAAGGGGCGTTTTTCCGGTTATGAGCGAGATCCTGAAGCACTTGCAATCGCCCGTTCCGAAGGGCTTGCGGCGCAAGATTTGCGGGACGTAGTGGTTGGAGACTTTCTTCAGGGTCAACATGGCCGATATGCGGCGATTCTGTCAAATCCGCCTTATCTTCGGCATCATCGCATCGGTGCGGCGATGAAGTCCGCCTTGCGGTTTGAATTGCGCCGTTCTACAGATGTCGAGATTGACGGGCGTGCAGGACTCCATGTCTATTTTCTTATTTGGTGTCTTCAGCACCTTGCGCCGGGAGGAAGGCTTGCTTTTATCTTGCCCGCGGACACCTGTGAAGGAGTTTTTGCCGAGGCGCTATGGTCATGGATGACGCGCAACTTCCGTTTGCATAGCGTAGTGACTTTTGCTCCCGAGGCTTCGCCCTTTCCCGGCGTGGATACCAATGCTTTTGTCGTTGCCATGGAAAATGCGCCGCCAGGCAAGGAGTTTGTATGGACAAGGCTTGAAGAGCCCGTTCGTGAAGAGCTTGAAGCCGCGCTTTTGGGCGGCGCGAATTCGAAATTTTCGCATGAGTTTTCCAGTCGGGATATTTCCGAAGCCTTGAGTACGGGGTTTACGAGGCCGCCGCGATCTGCGCGTGCCGGCAAGGTCGTTCTTGGCGATGTCGCTCAAGTGCGACGGGGCATTGCTACCGGTGCCAACGAGTTTTTCTTTCTGACCAGGCAAGAGATAATTGAGCACGGGCTCGATAAAAAATGGTTTATCCGTGCCGTAGGGCGCACCCGGGATTGCCCCGGTGATTCGTTGGATAAAAGTCGGCTTGAGGAATTGGATGAAGCCGGTCGTCCCACGTATTTGCTGAATTTGCCGGTACGTGAAATCGCCGGCTTTCCGCCTTCCGTTCAGAACTATCTTGCTGAAGGCGAGCGCGAGGGTTATCCGGATCGCCCGTTGATAAAGTCGCGCAAAATCTGGTTCCGTTCAGAGCAACGGAAACCGCCGCCGATATTATTCGCTTATTTGGGGCGGCGCGCATGCCGATTTGTTCTAAACCGCGCCGGCATCGTGCCGCTTACCGGGTTTTTGTGCGTTTATCCGCGGCCGGAAATTAATGTTGAACCGGAAGTATTGTGGCGCTTGTTGAATGAAAAGGAGACGCTTGATCAACTGATGTATGTCGGCAAATCCTATGGCTCGGGAGCGATCAAGGTCGAGCCGCGGGCGCTGGAACGCCTGCCCCTGCCTGATTCGGTATGCAGTCGTTACGGGCTTGAAGCTGCAGCGGGAATGAAACAGATGCGCCTGATGGAAAAACGAGGCTCGTATATCCCAGGTGGGAAATCGAGAAAATCGGAATTAATAACATGAGCGCCTGGGAGCCGGTCATCGGGCTTGAGATTCACGCCCAGTTGCTCACGAAGAGCAAAATTTTTTCGGGTGCTTCCACCGCTTTCGGTGCGGAGCCGAACGAGAACGCCTGCCTGATTGATCTCGGCTACCCCGGCGTACTGCCGGTGCTGAATGCCGAAGCGGTGCGTCTCGCCGCCATCTTCGGGCTTGCAATCGAGGCCGAAGTCGCGCCGCGCTCGGTGTTCGCGCGCAAGAATTATTTTATCCCGACCTCCCCAAGGGCTACCAGATCAGCCAGTACGAACTGCCGATCGTTAAGGGTGGCCGGCTCGCGATCCAGCTCGATGACGGCAGTGAAAAGGTGATCGGCATCACCCGCGCACATCTGGAAGAGGACGCCGGCAAGTCGCTGCACGAAAACTTTGCCGATGCGACGGGCGTGGACCTCAATCGCGCCGGCGTGCCGCTGCTGGAAATCGTTTCCGAACCCGAGTTGCGCTCCGCCGCCGAGGCGGTCGCGTACATGAAGGCGATTCACAGTCTGGTGCGTTACCTCGGCATCTGCGACGGCAACATGCAGGAGGGCTCCTTGCGCTGCGACGCAAACGTGTCGCTGCGCAAGACGGGCACGGAAAAGTTCGGCACGCGCACCGAGATCAAGAATCTCAACTCCTTCCGTTTCGTCGAGCGCGCGATCGAGTACGAAATCGTGCGCCAGGCCGAAGTGCTCGATGCCGGCGGCACCATCGTGCAGGAAACCCGTCTCTACGATCCGGACCGGCACGAAACCCGGCCGATGCGCGCGAAGGAAGAGGCGAACGATTACCGTTACTTCCCCGACCCCGATCTTCTGCCCGTCGTGATCGAACCCGCTTTCATCGAAGCGGCGCGCGCGGCGCTGCCCGAACTGCCCGCAGCCAAGCGCGCACGCTTTGAACGCGAGTACGAACTCAGCCCCTACGACGCCGGCGTGCTCACCGCCGAGCGCGAACTCGCCGATTACTACGAGGCCGTCGTCGCGGCGCTCGGCGACGAAGCCAAGCTCGCCGCGAACTGGGTGATGGGCGAACTCGCCGCCGCGCTCAATCGCGATGGACTTGCCATCGCCGCATCGAAACTCGATGCGCCGGCCTTGGCCGGACTCTTGCGGCGCGTGGTGGACGGCACGATCTCGGGCAAGCTCGCCAAGGACGTGTTCGAAGGCATGTGGGCGGGAGATGGCGACGCCGACGCCGTGATCGAAAAACGCGGACTCCGGCAAATATCCGACCCGGACGCGATCGCGAAAATCGTTAACGAAATCATTGCCGCCAATCCCGCTCAACTCGCCGACTACCGTGCCGGCAAGGACAAGCTCTTCGGCTACTTCGTCGGCCAGGTGATGAAGGCGACGAAAGGCAAGGCCAACCCCGCCGAAGTCAACCGCCTCCTCAAGGAAAAACTGGCCACCCACTGAGCGGGGCGGGCGTTGGGGGTTTCTCTGCGGTGGAACGCCTCTATTCCATACCGCCCTGTAAGATTCGATACTCCCCGTGCGTCTTTATGGACGGCAACCCAGGAGATGTTTTGTGCATTTGTCGTCGTTGACGCAGACCGATTCCACGCTGGAACCCCTGCGACCACAGGAAATTAGCGAGCTGGCCCGCAGTTACGGTCGCCAGGTGTTCGCTGCCGCATACCGCATTTTGGGTGATCCCGATCAGGCCGAAGACGTGCAGCAGGACGTATTCCTGCGTTTGATCGAGAAACCCATGGGCAGAGTCGAATCGTGGCCGGCATTGCTGACTACGCTGGCGGTGCGAATGGCCATTGATCGTTTGCGCCGACGCAAACGCTGGCAACGGTTGCGGCCGTTGTGGCGAGCGGGCGTTGCAACGACCGCGATCAGTGCAGAGGATGACGCGGCACAGATCGAGAAAGCCGAGCGGTTGTTGCGGGCAATCGGTCGTCTGAAGCCTCGCGAAGCGGAATGTTTCACGTTGCGCTGCGTGCACGGGCTGGATATCGGCGCGATCGCCGCCGCTACCGGCATGACTGCCAATCACGTCAGCGTCTGCCTGCACCGGGCGACGCGGATGCTGGAATCTCTCTTGGGCGATGCCGCCAAACCCACACCGGAGATCCTCCCATGAATGCATCAATATCCTCTCTTTCTTCTTCACTCCAGGCTCATGTGCGGGCGCTGTCCGCACGCGTGCCCGGCTCCGTTGCCATGGATGCCGCGCAGCGCCGTCTGGATGACGTGGTGAACAAAGGACGCATCAAGGTAAAACGTCGTCGTATCACAGCTCGGCTGAGTGCGGCCTGTGCCGGTGCCGCCGCGCTGGGGTTTCTGGTGCTGGTGCTGCCGGCGCTGTTTACGGGCCAGGGCGTGGCGTTCGCCGCCGTGCAGAAACACCTCCGTGATTTCAAGACCTTGACCATGACCGTCACGCAAAGCGCCAACGGTGCCGCTTTGCCTACAATTCACGTGTGGGCGGATCGCCGCGGCGACGCGCGCACCGACATCGGCACCGCTACCAGCGTGATCGTCAATGCCGGCAGCGGAACCATGCTAACGCTGCTGCATGGCAGCCATCAGGCCATGCGCATGTCGATCGGCACGCGCGGCGCCACGCAGGGAACTCCCGCCTTGGGTTGGTTGAAGTCGGTTCGCCAATTCCAGGGCCATGCCGAGCGTCTGCCCGGAACCCGCATGCTAGACGGCAAGCCGACTCACGGCTGGTCCTTGCGGACCCACGGCATGCATATCGTGCTGTGGGCCGACGACGACGGCATGCCGCGCGCAGTCAACATCAACGGCGTCACGACGCTCACTCAGCGCATACACCTGAGTCTCGATACGCCGATCGACGCCGCGCGCTTCAGCACCGAGGTTCCGGCCGGGTACACATTGATGCAGAAAAGCCGGGATTGACCGTTTCTGCGCCGGCGCGCCCGCCGCTGGACGGAATGATGGTGGGCCTGCAAGGACTCGAACCTTGGACCAAGGGATTATGAGTCCCCTGCTCTAACCAACCGAGCTACAGGCAGGCCTCTGCCCGTCGTTCGGATCGGCATCCGCACCCGTGCCTATTGGGCTTCCCCGCATACACGGTTCTGGAATCTAACGCTGCTCCGTTTCATGCATTACTCTGTGTTTTTACCTTTCTCCACGTTATGACAGAACCACGAATTGAAGGCATTGAAGCGCAGTCTCTGGGTACGCTGGGGATCAGCGGCCCCGAGGAACGCGTTTACCGATGGCTATTGGTCCATACCGGGGCGACTGTACGTGAGGTTGCGCAAGCGCTGGCGCTCTCTCCGAACAAGGCTCAGCAGGCGCTCGACATGCTCGAAACCAAGGGATTGGCCACCCATTCGCTGGAACGGCCACGGCGTTACTGGCCTTCCGCGCCCGATATCGCATTGGGGGCGCTGTTTCTTCAGCAACAGAAAGCCTTGCTGGAAACGCAACACACCATCCAGAAGCTGCAAGAACAGATTAATGTTGCAGAACGCCGCGATGAGCAGAAGCAAATGGTCGAATTGGTTACGAGCCGCGCGGCCGAGCGTCAGATTCTGGAACAAATGGATCGCACCGTTCAGGATGAATTTATTACCTTGATGCGATCGCCAATGCGTGTTTCGCAATTGGACAGGCCGGCCGAGGAAGATCATCCCGCCCAGAAGGAGGCGCTAATCAGGGGCGTACATTACCGAACTGTCATTGACGCGAAGCTTATGGAGGTTCCCGCTTTTTTGGAGAGTATCCGCTCCGATATAAAAGCGGGCGAAGAGATAAGGGTCATTCCGGAATTGCCGCTTAAATTGGTTCTTGCCGATCACCGGCTCGCGCTGATTCCGTTGAACCTGCGGGAATTGGATAGCCCGGCCCTGCTGGTCCGGTCTTCGTCTTTGCTCGATGCGCTTTACGAACTGTTCGAAATGTTCTGGGAACGGGCCGCACCTATTTCTTTCACTCAAGCAGGCGAACCGCAAGTCAGTGCGTCCGAGTCGGAATTAAGCGAGGAGACCAGGGGATTGATCTCGCTGATGGCCGCGGGCTTGAACGACAAGACCATCGCGTATGATCTGAATATCTCCAAGCGCACTTTCGAACGGCGGATTGCGGAGTTGATGCAGTCTTTGAATGCGCGCACACGTTTTCAGGTGGGTTGGCTTGCCGCCTTGCGTCTGTCGGGCGCCGATTCCGGCAATTTTCCAAGGACTGCTGCGGGATCCGAATCGAAACGTTTGCGTTGAGAGGAGACGGAGGCGCGATCAGCATTGGCGGTATACCGCCATGGCACTAGACCGCCCCAAAAACTGTTGACGGCGTGGAATTAAGTCTGGGACACTAGCGGTTCAATCAGCAACTGCTCCGGAGATATTGACCATGAGCCGCAAACCGCTCGCAGCCGTCCTTGGCCTATTCACACTGACAATAGTCGTCGGCATCGCCTTTGCGTCCGCTTCTTCGGCTTCGCCGGGCCAAGCGCGCACGGCGACGCAACACAAACCTTCGGGTTTGACATCGTGGGGTATTGCAAATGCCCGTCAAAGCGGTGTGCCGAATTCCTTGGTCCGTATGGCGCCGCAAAGCAATTTGACGTTGCTCGCCCAGGCCGAGAACCTGGGGCCCCGTGCGAAATCGGCCACGATGAAGCTGACCATCAGCCTGAAGCTGCGCAATGTGCAGCAGTTGAAGCAGTTTCTCAGCGAAGTGCAAAATCCGGACAGCCCACAATATCATCATTTCATGACGCCGCACCAGTTCACACAATTGTATGGACCGACGCAGGCTCAGGTCAATGCAGTGAAAAAGTTCCTGCAGCAGAACAACATCCATGTGCAGGATGTTTCGCCCAATCGCACCCTGATTCATACGGTGGGTACCACGGGTGACTTCGAACGTGCATTTGCAATCCGGATCAACAATTACAATCTCAATGGGCGCACTTTTCTGAGCACGCAGGATCGTCCGCAGCTTCCGCGCGCGTTGTCCGATGTCTTGCTTAATGTGCTGGGACTTGATAATTCGCAGTTGATGCGTCCTCACTCCCATTTCAAAAAGCTGGGGGGGCGTTCCAACGGCGCCAACCCGCAGGTATCTCCGCCGGCCGCAACCTCGTCGTCCGCCTATTTCAATCCTTCGCAGATTGCCACTGCCTACGATTGGCCCGATATCACCAACCCGCAAAACGGTGCGAGTGTTTCTCTCGCAATCATCACGGCGGATACTTCGGGCCTTGCTTCCAATGACTCTCCCAGCACCTTCTGGGGCGCATATGGATTGCCCGGTCATACGATCAACGTGATTCCCGTGGACGGCGACGAAGGTTTAACCGACGGATTGGTCGAGACGCTGCTCGATATGGAATGGAGCGGCGCCATGGCTCCGGGCATAACGCAGAACGTGTATGTGGCGGCGAATCCCTACTTTACGACGTTTACCGATGCCTATAACCAGTTCGTCAATGACGATACCTCGCAGGTCATGACGACGAGTTGGGGTGCGCCGGAATTTTACTGGGGCCAACTGGCACAAACGACAGACCAGATTTTCATCCAGGGGGCTGCCGAGGGCATTTCGATGTTTGCCGCGGCGGGCGATAACGGCGCCGCCGATATTCCCAATAATGACGGCACCGGAAACAATGCCGATTTTCCGTCCTCCAGCCCTTATATCACGGCTGCAAATGGCAGCGTGTTGACCATCGCCGGCATCAGCGGCGCCTATGGCAGCGAGACGGCCTGGTCGCCCGACTATACCGGCGCGCCGGCCGGCGGAGGAGCGATCAGCCAATTGTTCCTGCAGCCGACTTGGCAGACGGGTGCCGGGGTGCCTGATAACGGCATGCGCATGAATTCCGACATGGCGTTGAATTCCGGCAGCCCGGACGGCAGTGACTATCTCGTATACGACTCGCGGCAGGGTTTCGGCGCCGTGTACGGCACCAGCGCGGTGGCGCCGGCGCTTGCGGGTTTATTTGCCGTTGGCGTGTCTCAGCAGCCCAATGGCGTCTCGCTGGGCCAGTCGAACAAGCTGATTTATGACGACGTCAATGTCGGCAATTACGCGTCCGATTTCCATGACATCACCTCGGGCTGTAACGGCGAACTGCCCGATGGCTCGCCGTCCTGTGCGGCAGTGAACTGGGATCACCCGACCGGATGGGGAACCCCCAAGGCGACCAGTTTCCTCTCGCATCTCGGCGTTTCGGCACCGGCGGGAACCCTCAGCGGCTCGATAACTGATGCCGACGGCAATCCCGTCGCCGGCGCCGCGATAAGTGTTGACGGTCGTTACGAAGCGCCCTCCGGAAACGATGGCGGTTACTCGATTATCTTGCCGGCGGGCGACCACACCGTCACGGTGGGAGCCTTCGGCTACGCGCTCGGCACGGCATCGGTAAGCGTTACAGCCAGCGACACGACTACGCAGAACTTCACTCTCGAAGCGGCGCCGACTGCGACCGTCTCGGGCAAGGTGAGCGACGGATCCGGACACAATTACGCACTGTATGCCGAAATCACGGTCCAGATTGCCAGTACGCCGTCGGGCTATGGGAAACCCAAAGATATCCAGGTGGCCGACGTGTGGAGCGATCCCGAAAGCGGTGCCTACAGCGTTAATTTGCCGGAAGGTTATGGTTACACGATACACGTGGCCGCGGGTTTTGACGGCTACAACACGGCTTCGAAAACGGTGACGCTGTCCGGCGACGCGAGCCAGGACTTTCCGCTCACCGTCACGGATACCTGCTCGGCTCCGGGCTATCAGTTCAATCTCGGAGGGTTTGGGCAAGATTTCGACGGTCCTGTTTTTCCGCCAGCTGGCTGGACAGTTACCAGTCTCCCGAACAACCCGGCGGTAATGTGGGAACTCAATAGCACAGCGGGATGGCCAAACCAAACGGGCGGGACGGGAATGGCGGCTATGGCCGATAGCTATGTCTACACGCCCAATGGTATTCCGGCTTTCGATACCTCGCTCGTCACGCCGCCGATTTCGGCAACGTCGCTGCAGGGTACGCCGATATTGCGGTACAAGGCCTGGTTTGAGGGAGGCGACACGTTGCCACTCGATGTTGATATCACGACGAACGGCGGATCGACGTGGACCAACATTCTGCGATGGACAGGTTTCCAATACGAAGGCCCTCCCAATACCCCGGGAGTGTCTGCGAGTGTCGATCTCGGACCTTATCTTCCGTCGAGTGGAGACTTTCAACTGCGTTGGCATCTCTATGGTCCTCTGGAGACAGACTACTCAAGTGCGACCGCGCAAATTGACGATGTCGTAATCGGAACCTGTAGTCCGGTTCCGGGCGGTCTCGTCATGGGACAGGTGAGCGACGCCAACACCGGCGAGGGTCTCCTTGGGGCCCACGTCGCGGATGAAAACGGCACGGGTTCGGAGACGGTCGAAAATTATGCCGATCCGAATCTCCCGATCGGTTTTTATCTGTTCTTCGATGCGGCGGGCCAGCATACGCTGAGCGCAAATGCGCCCAGCAATTACTCCACGGCGACGGCGGGGATAACCCTGAATAACGATGGCGTAGTGACGAAGAATTTCTCCCTCAAGGCGGCCAAAGTCGGGGTCGATCCGGGACAGCTCACGCTGCACGTGGCGGTGAACGGTTCGGCGACCGCCTCCTTCGCGTTGAGCAATACCGGCAGCGCTCCGGCGCAGTACAGGATTCTGGGAATCGCCGCGCCGGCGCCGGCCACTCAGCAGTCACCTGCCGTGGGCGGCGGCGTGCCATTGATCCGGGTGCCGGTTCCCAACCGTGCCTGGATAAAGGCGAGTCTGCCGTGGGTCGTGGCGCAAGCCGCCATGTCCAACGCGTCCCGGCCGCATTCGGCCGGAGCGAGTCCGGCCGACGATCTCGGTCCGCAGAGTGCCGGTTCGGCATGGCAGGCGTTCGCACCCTATCCGAAAAAAGTTGCCGACAATACGGCGGCGCGCGATCCGGCGACCGGCAAGGTCTATTCGATGGGAGGAACCTACCTCGATCCATACAGCGGATCCGTTGCCGGGATAGACAATTCGGCCTTTGTCTACGACCCCGTCTCCGACGCCTGGTCGCCCATCGCGAATGCGCCGGTGGCCAGGCAGGCGGCGGCCTCGGCATTCGTGGACGGCAAGTACTACGTCGTCAACGGCTGGGCGTCGGGTGCCGAAGCCAATCCGGTCGCGGAAATGGATATTTACGATCCGGCCACCGGCCAATGGAACGCCGGCGCCCCGAACCCGGCGCCCGCCGGGGGCGGCAGCGCCTATGCGGTGTTGAACGGTTCGCTATACATCGTGGGTGGGTGTAACGACGGTCCTTGCTCTACCTCGACGAACGCCGTGCAGGTTTACCATCCGTACTCGGATAGCTGGACCTCGGCCGCAAATTATCCTCATCCCGTCACTTTCGCATCCTGCGGAGCCATCGAAGGGAAGCTCTACTGTGCCGGCGGAATCCGAAACGGCGCCGCCGAAGCGGATGGGTATGTCTACGATCCGCTGTCGAACAGTTGGTCGCCGATCGCCGACATGTTCCCTCCGCTCGGCAGTTCCATTTATACGGCAGCGAACGGCCTGCTCCTGGTGGCCGGCGGGGTTGACGGGGGCGCTAATGTCGTCAATGAAGGCGAAGCCTACGATCCGCAGACCAACAGCTGGGTTCCGTTGCCGAATCTGCCCACTACGATCTCGCGGGGCGGGTACGCCTGCGGCCTCTATCAAGTGGGCGGGATCACCGGGTACAGCGATTTCTTCGGCGCCATAACCACCAGCGTATCGAGGGTACTGCCGGGCTACACGCAGCAATGCGGCATGGTGCCTTACGCGTCCTGGCTTACCGTGGCGCCGGCATCCGGCACGCTGGACTCGGGTTCTTCGGCGAAGGTCACACTCACCGTCGACGGCACGGGTCAGACGGCGTTCACGACTTCCGAGGCGTACCTGAGCATCGCGAACAAATCGCCTTACGGGCCGGTAATCGTGCCGCTCACCGTGATCTGGGATCCGCAGCCGGTTCATCTGGTAATCACCGGTACTGCCAACGTGGATCCTATCCAGAAGGGAAACACGCTCATCTATACCCTCACGGTCGAGAACCGGCAGATGGATGGCCACGGGGATGCGACGCAGACGGCGATGACCTATCAGTTGCCGGCGGGAGTGAGCTATGTCAGTTCTGGTGGCGATGCGAGTTGCACCGTAACGCAGGGGACGGTGAGCTGCGACTTTGGAACCGTTACGCCGGGTGCGAGCAAGACGGAGACTGTCGCGGTCACCGTAGCCGATGCGGGCACGCTCACGAGCCACTTCGAGGTGAGTGCACGCGAGCCCGACGACTCGGATTCGAGCACGCTCGACGTGAACACGACGGTGACGGGCACGGCCGACGTGAGCGCGAGCGCCTCGGACGTGACCATTCCGTCAAGCGCCAACGGGACCATCCAGATGGAAGTGACGAATGCGGGGCCGGACACGGCGACCGATGTGATGTTCAATATCTCCTCGGGGGCGGCTGCAAAACTGCTCTCGGCGACGAGCAGCGCAGGAAGCTGCTCGCTGGTGTCGGGGCAGAACGCGCTCAGTTGCGACATCGGCGACGTGCCTTCCGGCCAGAGCGTGAACATAACCGTCAGCGCCTACGGAGCCTATGCGGGCACGGCCACGGTTACGGGACAGGCGACGACCAGCGCGGACGATCCGGACCAGGGCAACGAGGTGACTACGGCGACAGTTACCGTCACCGGCGGCAGCGGTGGTGGTGGCAGTGGCGGTGGCGGTGGCCTAGGCTGGCTTGCGCTGGCCGCGCTGCTTGGCCTCGCGCTCGCTGGAACGGGCAGGCGCCGCGCCTAGCGGAAGAAGTTTCTACCGTACCCGAAGCGGTCTCTGGGGGGTGGTCAGCGGCTCGGCCACCCCTTTCTTTTTGGTGCATCGTGAATCGGTGAATGGTGGGCCTGCAAGGACTCGAACCTTGGACCAAGGGATTATGAGTCCCCTGCTCTAACCAACTGAGCTACAGGCCCGTCGTCGGCCGTCCGTGGCCTTCTTCGGGCACGCAAGCGGCGACTGCCTATATGATAAACGCTTGTATTCGCCCGTCGTTCGGGCCGGCAGGGAGTCCGTCATGTGGTTACTGAAGCTGGATCGCACGCCGCGACTGCTTCTGTTGAGCATTATTCTGGGGATCATCGGCGGTTTGGGGGCCGAGCTTTTCCTGGTTGCGCTGCACTGGGCCGACATCTATATCCTCGGCTTTCTCGGCCATTACCACACGATTGACGTCGCCGCGGCTCATGCCGCTGCCACGGCGCCCAAGCCCTTCACGCACTGGTACTGGTGGGTACCGGTCTCAACCACGGTGGGCGGACTCGTCGCCGGATTTCTGGTCTACACCTTTGCGCCGGAGGCCGAGGGCCACGGCACCGACGCCGCGGTGCGTGCCTTCCACATTACCGCCGGGCGGATGCGCGCACGGGTGCCGCTGGTCAAAGGCATCGCGAGCGCGATCACCATCGGCTCCGGCGGTTCGGCCGGGCGCGAGGGACCGACCGCGCAGATCGCGGCCGGCGTGGGTTCGATCGTCGCGGGCCTGTTCAAGCTGCCCGATGACGAGCGCCGCTACGTCATCCTCATGGGCATGGCGGCCGGCCTGTCGGCCATCTTCAAGAGCCCGCTCGGCACCGCGATCTTCGCGGTCGAGATTCTCTACTCGGGCATGGCGTTCGAGGGCGGCGCTCTGATCTATACGTTGATTTCTGCGGCCGTGGCCTACGCCATCATCGGGGCGTTCCATGGTTTCACGCCGCTTTTCATCCTCAAGTCGGTTGGCATCGGCTCGTCGTACAACCTGGTGTGGTTCGCGGTTCTAGGTCTCGCCGCCGGTGTGCTTGGTGCGGTTTTGCCCACGGTGTTCTATCGCATTCGCGACTGGTTTCGCGGCCTGCACATTCCCAATCATTTCAAGCCCGCCATCGGCGGCCTGGCTTTGGGTTTGATCGGCATCGCGCTGCCGCCTTTGCTCGGCGGCGGCTACGGTTACATCCAGTTCGCGCTCACCGGTGGGGCGGGGCTCGCGGTATGGTTTTTGCTGCTGCTCTCGCTGGGCAAAATACTCGCGCTGTCGCTTACCATCGGCTCGGGCGGCTCGGGCGGTGTATTCGCACCCAGCCTTTACGTCGGCGCCATGTTCGGCGCGGCCTTCGCGGCACTGCTCGGACTTTTTCATCTTGAAGTCAATGCTTCCGCCCTCGCAGTCGTCGGCATGGCGGCGCTTTTCGCCGGAGCGGCGCGCATACCGATCGCCTCGATGGTGATGGTGGTGGAGATGACCAGCGGCTATCAGCTCATCATGCCCACCATGATCGCCGTTGCGCTCGCCTTTGTCGTGCAGTTCACGCTCACTCGCCATGCCCGCTACCCGAGCCTGTATGAAGCACAGGTGCCAGGGCCGGCGGACAGCCCGGTGCATCACGACCTGTATTACCAGACCGCGGCCGATCTGCTGCGCCGCCAGCAGGTCACGCTCGATCGCGACATCCTCAACAGCGAATTGCAGGCCGCGCTTGAGCGCGGCGAAGGCGTCTCGCTCAGCCGGCGCAAGGAGCAGATTTACAGCCTCAAACTCGCGGCCGGCACGCCGGTTGCGGGCCGGGAAGTGCGTTCGCTCGGCCTCGGCGATATCGGTGTGCTCATCGTCGGATTGATTCGGGGTGAGAGCGAGATCGTGCCGCATGGCGACACTAAGCTCCATGTCGGCGACGGATTGCTGGTCGCGGCCGAAGGCGGTTCGATCGAGCAGTTTCGGGCGTTGATTATGCCGCCGAAATCCGCCGCCGAACAGTCCGGCGACGAATCCGCGCCACCGTCTGCGGCCTCGTGAGTCCAATGCACCGAGAAGCGGCGCCTGCGGCTTGTTGCGGAGACCGATGACGAGCCGCGATCCTTCGAGACGGCCGCGCCGTGAGCGACGGGCGCCGGCATATCGGCGTCTAGATAATCGTAAACATTGCGCATGAACCTCTGGACGCGTAAGGCGCGACGACTGTTGCCGCGATCCGGACATCCGGCGGGGCTCGGTTCTCGTCCGGGCCCGGCGCACGAGCCGAACGTGATGTCCATGGCGCTCGAATCGGCGCCCTTCGGCTTCGCCCTGCTGGCGGTGGGCACGGGATTGCTTGCCGGCTTCGGCGCGGTGGGCTTCCGGATGCTCATCGCGTTCTTCCACAATCTCATCTTTCTCGGGATTCTTTCTTTCCATTACGACGCCCGTCTGCACACGGTCGTTTCGCCCTGGGGTGCATGGATCATCCTCGGTCCGGTCGTGGGCGCGATCGTGGTGGCGACGCTGATTCGCTTCCGCGCGCCGGAGGCACGCGGCGCCGGCGTGCCGGAAGTCATGGATGCGATCTACTACAAGCGCGGCATCATCCGCCCGATAGTCGCTGGCGTGAAGGCGCTTGCGGCATCCATTTCGATTGGCAGCGGCGCTTCGATCGGGCGCGAGGGGCCGATCATCCAGATCGGCTCCGCCTTCGGTTCCACGCTGGGGCAGGTATTTCGCGTTGCGGAGTGGCAGCGCATGACGCTGATCGCCTGCGGCGCGGCCGGCGGCATCGCGGCAACCTTCAACACGCCGATCGGCGGGCTGCTCTTCGCCGTCGAACTCATCATGCCCGAGATCAGCGCGCGCACCTTGATTCCGGTCGCGCTCTCAAGCGGCGGCGCGACGTTCGTCTCGCGCATATTCCTTGGCAACCAGCCGGCGTTCGACCTGCCTTCGCTTTCCTTCATCGAGGGCGGCTTGACCAGCCCTGCATTGTGGGCGGCGTATCTCGTCTTCGGGCTCGTGCTTGGTCTGTGGTCGGCGGTTTTCATCCGCGCGCTTTACGGCACCGAGGATTTACTCGGCAAGATTCCCGGCGGCTACATTTTTCGCCACGCCGCTTCGATGCTGCTCGTGGGTGTGATGATGTACCTGATGCTGCGCTACACCGGGCATTACTACGTGCAGGGCGTCGGCTACGCCACCATCCAGGATGTTCTCGGTGGACAGCTCGCAATCGGCTGGTTCCTCCTGCTGCTCGTCGTACTCAAACTCGTCGCCACCACGCTTTCGCTCGGTTCGGGCGGTTCGGGCGGGATTTTTTCGCCGACGATTTTCATGGGCGCCTGTTTTGGCGGCGCCTACGCAATTTTCGGCGACGCGCTTTTCCCCGGTCTCGGCATGCATCCGATCACCGCGGGCGTGGTCGGCATGGCGGGCATGCTCGGCGGTGCGACCGGCGCGGCCGTCACCGCGATCGTGATGGTCTTCGAGATGACCCGCGACTACCACGTCATCATTCCGCTGATGGTGACGGTATCGGTTGCCTACGGTGTGCGCAAACTCGTCATGGAGGGCGGCATTTACGACACCAAGCTGCGTCGCCGCGGCCACATCATTCCGAATGTGCTGCAAACCAACCTGTATCTGCTCGAACGTGCACGCGACCGCATCCGCACGCCGGTGCTCAGAATAAGCGCGAACCCGAACCGCGAACGGCTCGCCCGCCTGCTTGGCCGCGGGCGGCGCACGCCGCATATCGTCGTCGTCGAGCGCGGCAAGGTACGCACGGTGATTCCAGCCTCGACGGTACGCGGCTTTACGGGAATCGAGGCGCTGGCGGCAGCGATTGCGCAGCACGAGGAACACGCCTACGTTGTGGTTTCCGGCGACGACATGCTCTTCGACGTGATCGGGGGGATGCGCGAGGCCGACTGCGAACTCGCGCTCGTTACCGAGTCGGGCGCAATGAACACGGCGGACGAAATCCGCGGCGTCTTGAGTCTCGCCGACGTCATGCACGGCACGCAGTTGCCGCGCATGCTGCTCGGCCTGCGCCGCGCGCGCGGCGTTCGCAAAGAATGAAGACGCGCAGCGGGGTTGAACGCCTGGCGTTTACTTACAGCCGTGCGGCGAAATTGCCGGTCGCGAAGGCGGAAGGCGGTGCGCAGCCGCGCGTGAGGGCGATCGCCTTGAAGGCTTCGCCCATTTCCGAGGGCAGGACGAGACGCTTGATCTCGCCCGCAATGCGCAGGCGTTCGCGTTCGTCGCGCGCCCGCTCCAGCGCATCGCCGATGCCGCCGCCGAGCAGGAAGTTCGCCTGTGTGGAAAATCCCGCGGGTTCCAGGCCGGCCGTTGCACCAGCTTGCGCGAGCGCGGAAAAATCCACCCACGCGGAAATGTCGTTCAAGCCCGGCCACAGGAACGGATTCTCGTGTGCGCGATGGCGATAGTGACAGATCAATGTACCCATGCCGCGTTGGGGATGGTAATACTCGCGCTCGGGCAGGCCGTAGTCGAAGAGCAATAATGCGCCGCGATCGAGAGCCCCGGCGAGCGCCGCAATCCAGCCGCCCAGTTCCGGACAAGCTTCGGAGGTATAGTTCTCCGGCCAGTCGTAGCGCGCGGCGAGTGTCGTGCCGCGCAGTTCCAGCCAATCGGGCGCCGGCAACTCGCACCAGGTAAAATCGTTGCCTTCCATGCGCACGCCGCGCCGCGCGATGCAATCGTCCCGATACGTGAAACACTCGACGGGCAGCGCGTCGGCGACTTCGTTGGCAAGGATAGCGCCGCGTATCGGCGTCTGCGGCAGGCGATCGAGCCAGCGCACGCGCTCGGCCAGCGCGGGTTCTCCCGCCAGCAATTTGCGCTGGCGCGTTGCGAGTTCGCCGCTCACTTCCAGAATGAGGTAATTTTCGGGCAGTTGATTTTGTGCTGCGAGCGCGCGCAGCACGTCAAGCGCGAGCCTGCCGCTGCCGGCGCCGAGTTCGAGCACCGTATCGCCGTCCGCGGCCGTGAGCACTTCCGCGATCTGGCGCCCGACGACGGCGCCGAACAGCGGCGAGACCTCGGGTGCGGTGACGAAGTCGCCGGCGGCGCCGAACTTCTCCGTGCCCGCGCGGTAATAGCCGAGTCCCGGTGCATAGAGCGCGAGGCGCATGTACTCGGAAAACGGGATCGCGCCGCCCGCGGATTCGATTGCCGCACGGATATGTTCGGCAGCACGCGCGCTGTGTTCGCGCGCATCCGCATCGGGGACAGGCAAATCGGCGGCAACGAACGGCATTAAACTTGTGAGTGGCTACAGGAGAAGCGGAACATGGATCATCTTAGCGGACGGGTTGCACTGGTCACCGGCGGGGCGCAGCGCATCGGCGCGGCCGTCGTGCGCGAACTGCATGCGCGCGGGGTGCGCGTCGCGATCCACCATCGCGGTTCCGCCGAAGCGGCCGAGCGGCTTGCCGCCGAACTCGACGGAGTCCGTACGGACTCGGCCGTTGCCTTGGCTTCCGACTTCGACGACGCACGGGCGCCGGCGGCGCTCGTTGCCGCCGCAGGCGAACGTTTCGGCCGGCTCGATCTCCTCGTCAACAATGCCTCGATATTCCTGCGCACGCCGCTCGCCGAATTGACGCGCGAACATTGGCAGAAACTGCTCGCCGCAAACTTGACGGCGCCGCTCTTTCTTGCGCAGGCCGCCGCGCCGCTGCTTGCCGAACAGGGCGGTTCCATCGTCAATATCACCGATGCCTACGCCGGGCGGTTGCCGGCCGGCTACGCCGCCTATGCAGCGACCAAGGCGGCGCTCGGCGATCTCACCCGCTCGCTCGCGCGTGAGTTGGCGCCCGGCGTGCGCGTCAACGCCGTCGCGCCGGGCGCGATCCTGTGGCCGGAAACCGAACCGGACGAGGAGGCGCAGAAGGCGATGCTCGCCGGCATTCCGCTCGCCCGCCTCGGCGAACCGGAAGACATTGCCCGCGCCGTCGCCTGGCTCGCGGGCGAAACCTATCTCACCGGCGTTGTTCTGCCCGTGGATGGTGGCCGCAGTCTGGCCTGATTGGTGTAGGAGCGAGCCTGCTCGCGATCTTCACGCACCGGACAGCAGCTATCGCGAGCAAGCTCGCTCCTACGGTCAAGGTTAGACCCAGGCGGCATCCCAGAGAGAATAATCGCCGATGCTGTCGGTCAGGCTCGCGCGCAGCGGGTTGGCTATCCCGTAGCGTGCCGCCTTGCGAATGTCTTCATCCTTGCGCAATGCGTGGTCATGATAGCC
Organism: uncultured Gammaproteobacteria bacterium; assembly: GCA_963843735.1. Classification (GTDB taxonomy): domain Bacteria; phylum Pseudomonadota; class Gammaproteobacteria; order JAKDMP01; family JAKDMP01; genus CAWJLN01. The sequence goes on along the minus strand of CAWJLN010000009.1, from coordinate 85,084 downwards.
ATGTTGCCAGACTGCACCGGACCGCTTCAATTGCTTGTTGATTGCAATGGCGCTGCGCGATTTCATCTGCTGCACCACGCGCGGTAGCGTTTTCGCTCGTAATTCGAGCAGCCAATGCAAATGATCCGGCATGATTACGTAGGCAAGAGTTTCGACTCCCGCCGCGGCCAGTTCGCAGACCACACAACGCCCGGCGAATAAATCCGTGAACAGCGGCGTGCGATTATGCGTGACCGTGGTAATCAGATAAATCTGTCCGGGCAGGGATACCCTGCCTTTGCGCAGGGTATGGCCTTGCGGCTTCGATTCGTTTTCAATCGAGACATTCATCCCCGGTAGGAGCGAGCTTGCTCGCGATTGGCCGTTGTCCCCGATTCTATCGCGAGCAAGCTCGCTCCTACGGAAGATTTGGCGGGCATCATGCTGCCGGGCGGGCGGCGAGGAAAGAGGCAAGGGCGAGTGCCGTCGGGCTCTTGCGTTGAACGATCTGCTCGGGCGTGCCGATGGCGACGACGCGCCCGCCGCGATCGCCGCCCTCGGGGCCGAGGTCGAGAATCCAGTCGGCTTCGGCGATGAGATCGAGATTGTGCTCGATCACGACCACCGAATGACCGGCGGCGACGAGACGATGGAGCACGCCTGTGAGCCGTTCGACGTCGGCGATGTGCAGGCCCACCGTCGGTTCGTCCAATAGGTAAAGCGTCGGGCCGGCATGCGGCGAGCCGGCCTTGGCGAGTTCGGTCACGAGTTTCAGGCGTTGCGCCTCGCCGCCGGAAAGCGTCGGACTCTGCTGGCCGAGCGTCAAATAACCGAGACCGACTTCGTCGAGCAGCGCGAGCGCGCGGTGGATGCGCGGATGTACGGTAAAAAATTCCGCGGCGGTCGAGACGTTCATTGCGAGTACGTCGGCAATGGTCTTGCCGCGCCAGGTCACTTCGAGCGTCTCGGCGTTGAAGCGTGCGCCGCCGCAAACTTCGCAGGCGACGACGACGTCTGCCATGAAACTCATCTCGATGCGTTTCACGCCCTGGCCTTCGCAGTTAGCGCAACGCCCGGCGCCGGTATTGAAGGAAAAGCGGCTGGCATCGAAACCGCGTGCCCGCGCTTCGGGCGTTTGCGCAAAGAGTTTGCGGATGTCGCTCCAGATGCCGACGTAGGTGGCGGGGCAGGAGCGCGGGGTTTTCCCGATCGGCGTCTGATCCACTTCGAGCACGCGCGTGATCGCCTCGGCGCCGGCGATTTCCCTGCAGCCGACGAGTGCGGGTTTCTTCTGACCGCGTTTGCGTCCGAGCAGCGCGTGCAGGTTCGCGTGCAGCACGCCGCGCACGAGTGAGCTTTTGCCGCTGCCGGAAACGCCGGTGACGCACACCAGCCGCGCAAGCGGAATTTTTACCTCCGGCGTGCGCAGATTGTGCAGGCGCGCGTTGCGTATTGCGATCGCGGGATCGCCGCGCTTGACGGCACGGCGCGGGAACTGCGGATGCCGCGGCGGATGCTTCAACGCGCGGCCGGTAATGGAATCGGGCGCGCGCTTGATCGCGGCAAGCGTACCTTCGGCAACCAGGCGTCCGCCCGCGATGCCGGCGCTCGGGCCGAGGTCAATCAGATGTTCGGCGGCGCGAATCGTTTCCTCGTCGTGCTCGACCACGACCACCGTGTTGCCCTTGCGCCGCAGCGTCTTCAATGCACGCAACAGTTCCGCATGGTCGCGCGGGTGCAGACCGATCGTGGGCTCGTCGAGCACGTAGCACACGCCGGTGAGGTTCGATCCGAGCTGTGCGGCGAGACGGATGCGCTGCGCCTCGCCGCCGGCGAGCGTGGGCGCCGCGCGATCGAGCGCGAGATAGCCGAGTCCGACCTCGCCGAGGAAAGCGAGGCGCGAGGCGATTTCCGCGAGCGCGTCACGCGCGATGGTGCGGGCGCGCGCGTTGAGTTTCATGCGCTTGAAAAAATGCGCGGCGTCGGTGACGGCAAGCGCCGAGACCTCGGCGATCGAACGCCCGGCAAAGGTGACGGCTAATGCCTCGGGTTTGAGCCGCGCGCCGTCGCAGTCGGGACAGGGTTCCGTGCGCCGGTTCTCTTCGTCTTCGTCGTGATGCGCGAGACCGGTTCCGGTGCAGTGCGGGCACCATCCGTGCTGCGAGTTGTAGGAAAAGAGACGCGGATCGGGTTCGGGGAAACTCCGTCCGCAGGACGGGCAGGCGCGACGGGTGGAATAGATCGTCTCGCCCCGGCCGGCCGCGATCTTGACGATGCCCTTGCCGTATTCGAGGGCGGAAGCCAGCGCGGCGGCGAGTTCGCGCCCGTTCGCAGGCGTCGCCGTGAGTTCGGCCACCGGCAGCTCGATGTCGTGTTCCTTGAAGCGCGCGAGGCGCGGCCACTTCGCCGTTGGCAGTAACTCGCCGTCCACGCGCAGATGTTCGTAGCCCTTGTTCGCCGCCCACTTCGCAAGGTCGGTGTAGTAGCCCTTGCGCGCGACGACGAGCGGCGCGTAAACCCGGATGCGCCGGCCGCGGAAGCGTTTTGCGATGCGCGCACGCAGCGCCTCTTCGCTCTGCGGTTCGATCGCGGTCCCGCAGTCCGGGCAGTGCTGGATGCCGAGACGCACATAGAGCAGACGCAGGAAGTGATGGATTTCGGTGAGCGTGCCGACGGTGCTTTTCCAGCCGCCGCGGCTGGTGCGCTGCTCGATGGCGACCGTCGGCGGGATGCCGGTGATCGAGTCCACTTCCGGGCGCGAGGCGGGCGCGACGATGCTCCGTGCGTAGGCGTTCAGCGATTCAAGATAGCGGCGCTGGCCCTCGGCGAAGAGGATGTCGAAGGCGAGCGTGGACTTGCCGCTGCCGGAAATTCCGGTGACGACGGTGAAGCGTTCGTGCGGGATGGAAACGTTCACGCCGCGCAGATTGTGTTCGTGCGCGTTAACGATGTTGATCGTGTTGCTTTTCTTTTTTCCCCTCGCCCCTTGCGGGAGAGGGTTAGGGTGAGGGGTATTGCCGCGTAGCGGCAAGGACAGTTTTTCGTCACCCTCACCCCAACCCTCTCCCGTCGAGGGAGAGGGGGATGAAGATTGTGCAAGCGCAAGCAGACCCTTGCCGGCGAGCGCCTTCTCGTAGTCGGCAAGCGCGCGGCCGGTGTGGCTTGCCTTGTTTTTCGCAACGTCCGCAGGCGTGCCTTCGGCGACGACGGCGCCGCCCGCCTCGCCGCCTTCGGGGCCGAGATCTATCACCCAGTCGGCGGCGCGGATCACGTCGAGATTGTGTTCGATCACGAGCAGCGAATGCCCGCGCGCGATCAATGCGCGCAGCGCCCCGAGCAGCACCGCGATGTCGCCGAAGGAAAGCCCGGTCGTCGGCTCGTCGAGCAGAAACAGCGTGCGCTTGCCTTCGTCGGCTGCCGCGAGCCTTCCGGCGAGTTTCAGGCGCTGCGCCTCGCCGCCCGACAGCGTCGGCACCGGCTGGCCGAGCGCGAGATAGCCGAGACCGACGGCAGCGAGCGGCGCGAGACCACGCAGCACGTCGGCATGGTCGGCAAAAAATCCGGCGGCTTCGTCCGCCGTCATTTCGAGCACGTCGGCGATCGAGACGTGGCGCCCGCCGCGTTCGATCGTCACTTCGAGTATCTCGTCACGGTAGCGCCGTCCGTCGCATTCCGGACAGCGCAGATAGACGTCGGATAGAAACTGCATCTCGATGTGTTCGAAACCATTGCCGCCGCAGACGGGGCAACGGCCGGCGCCGGCGTTGAAGCTGAAGGTGCCGACGGTGTATCCGCGGTCGCGTGCGAGCGGCGCGGCGGCGAAAATTTTACGGATCGCATCGAAGGCGCCGACGTAGCTCGCCGGGTTCGAGCGCGTGGTGCGACCGATCGCCGACTGATCCACGAGCACGACCTCGTCGAAATGTTCCGCGCCGGAAAGTGCCCGATGTGTCCCCGGCGTCTCCGTCGGTTTGCCCTGCGCACGCAGCAGCGCACGATAAAGCACTTCCTCCATCAGCGTGGACTTGCCGCTCCCGGACACACCGGTCAGGCACACCAGCCGTCCGAGCGGAATCGAAACATCACTGTTCTTGAGGTTGTGCGCGCTTGCCCCTTCGATCGTGAGCCGCGGCGTATTGCGCGAAGGCGCTGCGGTTTTCGGGCGCGGCATCGTTTCGCGACCCGCGAGCCAGGCGCCGGTCGCGGAATGGCGTGCGCGCGCGATGCCGGCGGCCGGCCCGAAGTATTGCACCTCGCCGCCGTTTTTGCCGGCGCCGGGACCGAGATCGAGGATGCGGTCGGCCGCGAGCATGATCTGCGGATCGTGTTCGACGACGAGCAGGGTGTTGCCCGCATCGCGCAGGCGCGTGAGCACGCCCAGCACGCGCCCGATGTCGCGCGGATGCAGGCCGATCGAAGGCTCGTCGAGCACGAAGAGCGTGTTTACCAGCGAAGTGCCGAGCGCGGTGGTGAGATTGATGCGCTGCACTTCGCCGCCCGAGAGCGTGCGCGACTGGCGATCCAGTGTGAGATAGCCCAGTCCGACGGTATCGAGATAATCGAAGCGCGCGCGGATCGCCGCGAGCAGATGTTCGGTCGCCTGATCGAAGGGTGCGGGAAGTTTCAGGACGGCGAAAAACTCGCGCGCCTTCGCAAGCGGCAGCAGGTTCACGTCGTGGAGCGTGAGGCCGGGCAATGCGGCAAGCGTCTTGTCGTCGAAATCCGTGTTCGGCGGACGAAAGCGCGCGGCGGGTGCGAGTACGGCGTCGGCTTCTTTCTTCGAACCGAGCCGGAAGGCGAAGGCTTCGGGCTTCAGGCGCGCGCCACGGCAATCGGGGCAGGGATTGTAGGCGCGGTAGCGCGAAAGAAGCACGCGGATGTGCATGCGGTAGCTTTTCGATTCCAGCCAGCGGAAGAAGCGCACCGCGCCGTACCAGACCTTGTCGCGCGCCCGGCCTTCACCCTCGATCACCCAGTGTTTCTGCTCGTCGTTCAATTCGCGCCAGGGGGTCGTCGTCGGAATCCCGCGCAGTTTTGCAAAGCGCAGGAGATCGCGCTGGACGCCACGGTAGGCCTTCGTCTGCCAGGGACGGACCGCGCCTTCGGCGAGCGATTTCGAATCGTCGGGAATCACCAGTGCGTAATCAATGCCCTGCGTGCGCCCGAAGCCGCGGCAGGTCGGGCAGGCGCCGGCGGGCGAATTGAACGAGAACAGTCCCGGCGTCGGCGCGGCGTAATCGAGATCGCAGCGCGCGCAATGCAGCGCCGTCGAATACCGCCGCGGCTTTTGCTGCTTCCCTCCCTGCGGGAGAGGACGCTTTTCCTTTTCCCTCTCCCCTTGCGGGAGAGGGCCAGGGTGAGGGGTCTTGCCGCGTAGCGGCGAGGGTTTCTCACCCTCACCCCAACCCTCTCCCGTCAAGGGAGAGGGGGAAGAAATGTTCAGGGGATAAACGGCGAGGCGTCCGTGGCCGCGCACGAAGGCGGCTTCCAATGCCTCTGTCAGACGGCCGCGATTCGCGGCGCTGACGCGCAGCCGATCCTGCACGACTTCGATCGTCTTGCCGCGGCGCGCGTGGATGCGCGTGTAGCCCTGCTGTTCGAGAAAGCCCTCAACCTCGTGCGTGTCGAAGTTGTGCGGGACCTGCACCGTGAAGGTTACCGTCACGCGCGCATCGGCAAGCGTCTCGTTCGCGAGTAGCTCGATCGCAACCGCCTCCGGCGTGTCGCGGCGCACGGCGCGCCCGCAGCCGCGGCAGTAAAGTCCGGCCGCACGCGCGAAGAGCAGCTTCAGGTGATCGGCAAGCTCGCTCATCGTGCCCACCGTCGAGCGCGAGGTGCGCACCGGATTCACCTGATCTATTGCGATCGCCGGCGGAATGCCCTCAATGCGCTCGACCTGCGGACGATCCTGCCGATCCAGGAACTGGCGCGCGTAGGGCGAGAAGGTCTCGACGTAGCGGCGCTGTCCCTCCGCATACACGGTGTCGAAGGCGAGCGAGGACTTGCCCGAGCCCGAAGGGCCGGTCACCACCGTGATTTCGCCGAGCGGAATATTGAGGTCGAGGCCCTTCAGGTTGTTCTGCCGGGCCCCGCGAATTTTTATGGAATTGTGCGTCATGGGCCGCTCATTCTATCTTCCTCCCTCTCCCTTGACGGGAGAGGGTTGGGGTGAGGGTGAAGAAGAACAAAACCTTGCGCTGCGGAGCAGATCGCGCTATGGTGCGAAACGGGGAACATATGAATCACCTGAGCCGCATCTACGCCTTGCACGACGCGCTGCGCCGCGCGCATCGCCCGGTGTCGAGCGCCCGGCTCTGTGATCTGCTCCAATGCACGCCGGCGACGCTGCGCCGCCTCGTGCAGCAGATGCGCGACGATCTCGGCGCGCCGATCGAGACCCGGCGCCACGAAGGCGGCGGCTACTGGTATGCCGAAGACGAACGCGGGCGCTACGAACTGCCCGGCCTGTGGTTCAACCCCTCCGAACTCCTTGCGCTCGTCGCCTGCCTGCAACTGCTCCACGAGATCGAGCCGGGGGTACTCGAACCCAGGCTTGCGCCGCTGCGCGAGCGCATCGAGAAGCTGCTCGCGAGCCGCTATCCCGACGCGGCAAACGAACTCGCCCGCATCCGCATCCTCAACATCACGGCGCGCATCGCCCGCCCCGAAGTGTCCCGGGTGCTCGCCGAAGCCGTGCTCGCGCGCCGGCGCCTCGCCTTCCGCTATCACGCCCGCGGCCGCGACGAGACCTCGGATCGCAACGTCTCGCCGCAACGTCTCACGCACTACCGCGACAACTGGTACCTCGACGCCTGGGATCATGCGTCGCAAGGCTCTGCGCATCTTCTCCGTGGACCGTATCGAGGCACCGCGCGTATTGCCGGAGGCAGCGCGGGAAATATCCGGGGCGACGCTCGACCGCGAACTCGCCGCGAGCTACGGCATCTTTGCCGGCTGCCCGAAGCATACCGCCGTGCTGCGCTTCAGCGCCGAGCGCGCCCGCTGGGTCGCCGACGAACAATGGCATCCCGAACAACAAGGCCGCTTCCTCAAAGACGGCCGCTACGAACTCAGGATTCCCTACGGCGACGCGCGCGAACTCGTCATGGACATTCTCAAATACGGCCCCGACGTCGAAGCCGCCGCCCCGCAAAGCCTGCGCCGCGAGGTGGCGGAACGCCTTGCCGCCGCCGCGCGGCAATACCGGGAGGCCTGAGCCGCGTGCCCGCTTTTCCGCTAAGCGATGGTTTATGCTTGCACGGTGCAGCAGACAACCGCCATCATGGGTATTCGCTTAAAGGTTGCGCCGGCGCCGGAAACCGGATAAGTCCGCCATGAAACTTGCCACGCTTGCAGCGATTGCGCGCAACCTGAACGACGCAGGCGTGCGGTACCTCATCGTCGGCGGGGTTGCCGTTAACGCCCACGGTTATCAGCGCCTGACCCAGGACCTCGACCTCGTCGTGCAATTGAATGCAGGGAATCTTCTGGCCGCGTTACGCGCATTGGAGCCGCTCGGCTACCATCCGGCGCTGCCCGTGCGCGGCGAAGAGTTTGCCGACCCCGAGACACGCCGCTCCTGGATTGAACACAAAAACATGCAGGTATTTCCGATGATAAGTAATCGCTGCGCGGACACAACGATTGACTTGTTCGTTACCGAGCCCTTCGATTTCGACGCCGAATACGACATGGCGCTGCGTACCGAGCTTGAACCGGGGGTTTCCCTGCGCTTCCTGCGCCTGCGCGCGCTGATTGCCATGAAGGATGCGGCGGGACGGCCCCGCGACGTGGACGATGCCGAGCATCTGCGCTGGATTCTGGAGGAGTTGAACAAAGAGGGAGAGAGCCATGAGTAACGAAACTTCGTGGGAAGCGGCCACCTGGGAGGGCGCACGCCGCGAACAACTCAGGCGGGCGCTCAGGCTCAGCGTGCGCGAACGCCTCGAAGCCCTGGAGGCACTCGCCGAAACCGGCGAGCGCCTTTTGCCAAGCAAGCAACGAAGCCTTCAACCCGTTGCCATCGGCGAAGGCGGGGCAAAAAGCGGTTAGATCGGGATTTGCGACAACGGGGGGCGTACACTCGCAAAAAGGAGCATAAATGGAGAAACCATGAACATCTATGAAATCAAAATCGCGCTCCTGCGCATCGGCCCGCCGATCTGGCGTCGGCTCCAAGTGCCTGCCGACATCACGCTCGGCCGACTTCATCACGTCATCCAGACCGCGATGGGCTGGAGCGATATGCACCTGCACCAATTCATCGCCGACGGCGTCGCCTACGGTGTGCCGGACGCGGAATTCCCGAACGACATGAAAAGCGAGCACAACGTCTGGCTCGACAGCCTCGCCGGCCCCGGCGATCGCCTGAACTACGAATACGACTTCGGCGACGGCTGGATGCACGAAATCCAGATCGAAAAGACCCTCACCGCCGAACCCGGCAAACACTATCCGCAGTGCATCGGCGGCGAACGCGCCTGCCCGCCCGAAGACTGCGGCGGCCCGTCCGGCTACGAGCGTCTGCTCGACATCCTTCGCGACCCCAAGCACGAAGAGTACGCAGACATGCTCGACTGGATCGGCGACGAAGCCTTCGACCCCGAAGCCTTCGATTCCGCCGCCGTCAATGCCGCGCTCGCCAACCTGTGATGGCCAGCACTGCCTTCGCGGCAGCAATAATCAAGGAAGCGGGGATATTCCCCGCAACGTTATTCGACCAGATGATCCAGACAGCCGCGGAACCCCCTGAGACGGAAGTCATGCCATGAAAACCGAGCTGATCCAGACGCTCACCGGCACCTTCGAAGCCCATGCCCAGCAGACCGAGAGCGGCGTCGAGTATTGGCTGGCCCGTGATCTGCAGTATCTGCTCGGCTACTCCGAGTGGCGCAATTTCAGCAGCACCGTGATTTCCAGGGCAAAAACCGCCTGCGAGTTGTCCGGTCATGCGGTCCCGGACCATTTTGTTGACGTCAACAAAATGGTTGACATCGGCTCCGGTAGCCGGCGCGAGGTGGACGACCTCATGCTGACCCGCTACGCCTGCTACCTCATCGCCCAGAACGGCGACTCCAGAAAGCAGGAAATCGCCTTCGCCCAAACCTACTTCGCCGTCCAGACCCGTCGTGCCGAGTTGATCGAGCAGCGCCTGGACGAAGCCGAGCGCGTTTCCGCCCGGCACAAACTCACCAAGACGGAGAAGGAACTCTCCGGCATCATCTACGAGCAGACCGGCGGCAACCAGGACTTCGCGCTGATCCGCAGCAAAGGCGATCATGCCCTGTTCGGCCGGTCCACCCAACAGATGAAATCCACATGGAAAGTGCCGGCTAATCGCCCGTTGGCCGACTTTGCACCCACCATTATCCTGAAAGCCAAGGATTTCGCCACGGAAATCACCATACACAACACGCGCACGCATCGCCTGGACAGTGAAAAGGCCATTGCAAACGAGCACGTCACCAACAATGAAGCCGTCCGCAAAACCCTGCTGGATCGCGGTATCCGTCCCGAGCGCCTTTCCGCTTCCGGGGACGTCAAGAAAGTCGAACGCCGTCTGGCGTCCGAGCAGAAAAAGTCTTTGAAGAACCCCGACGCTTTGGACACCTGAGAACGGAACATGGCCAAGAACCCCAAAACGCCCAAGACTGTCGCCACCCTCAAGCATAAGGAGGCGAAGCGCACCAACATCCCCACCGCCGAATTCCAGTCGGTGATGCAGAAGGAGGAGCAGGCACCGGTTAAGGTGGCCTATGAACGCGGCGCCAAGGGGCTGAAGGAAGAAAAGGCAAACCGCAACCGCGATTTGGACCCGCAACTCATCTGGCGCGGCAAGGACCAGCAGGACTGGTCCGATCTGGCCGTCAACGCGCCGCCGCTGTATATCCAGGAAAAGGTCAAGCCCAAGGTGCTGATTGACGACCTGCTGCGCCAATCGAAAGAGCACCCCTCTCCCGCCGGGAGAGGGGCCGGGGGTGAGGGTTCGGTCGCCGACGATGCTGGACGATACGATCAACCCGACCTCTTCGGTGACTTCAACGGCCTGCCCGAAGGTGCCGACAAAACCGACTTCTACCACTACGAGGGTAACTGGCAAAACCGCATGATCCTTGGCGATTCGCTACAGGTCATGGCCAGTCTGGCCGAGGGGGAGGGCCTGCGCGGCAAGGTGCAGTGCATCTACTTCGATCCGCCCTACGGCATCAAATTCAACTCCAACTTCCAGTGGTCCACCACCAGCCGCGACGTCAAGGACGGCAACGCCGATCACATCACCCGCGAACCGGAACAGGTCAAGGACTTCGGCGACGGTTGGATGCACGAAATCCAGATCGAGAAGACCCTTACCGCCGAACCCGGCAAACACTACCCGCAGTGCATTGGCAGCGAACGCGCCTGCCCGCCCGAAGACTGCGGCGGCACGTCCGGCTACGAGCGTCTGCTCGAAGCGCTGGCCGACCCGGAAAACGAAGAGTACGACGAACTCCCCGACTGGCTGGACGAAGGCTTCGACCCCGAAGCCTTCGTCCAGCCGCTGTCAATGTAACCTTGGGGAGCCCGCAATGAACAAGCTTCGTCGTCTTGAATTCGGAATGACCCGTAAGGAACTGCAGGGTGGAATTTAATGATTTCTTCGAAACTGCATTTGGGGTAAAAATTGCCAAGCGTTTGCACGCCGTTTCTTAGTGTCAATCGCTGTTCACATTGCCACAGTGAATCTTTAAAAGGAGTAAGAGAAAATGACAGATGTATTGAATCTTGAAATTGTGAATCATGCAGTAGGCCGAACGGCCGCTGCGTTCCGCTGTGTCACAGAGTACCAGCCGGCGGGTGGTCCGGGCGACAAAGTGTTTCCACCTACGTACGAAGGTGGGAAGTACGCCACTGAAGATCGCGTCGATCCGGCGACAGGAGAGGTAGTCCACTGTGTCTTGCTCGATTCGGTGCAATCCCAGGCCAACCGCATGGAATTGGCGTTACTGGAAGCACATCGTGACGGAAGCCTCGCTCTGCCGCTGGTTACGGCGCGCTTCGACCAGGAACCGCTATTGAAGAAGTTTTGCGTGACCAGCCTGGAAGCCCCACACCGGGTGGCCGATGCCCTGTTTCGCGACAGCCTGCTTGAGGGGGTGATCTTTCGAAAATCGGAGCAGGGCCGCCTCCTCGACACAGCCGACATCCAGCATGCCACGGGACTGTTTGGCCTGTGTCCGACCGCGCTGGTGTTCGGCCTGTGGGATTCGACTGGGCCGCGTGGCGGACTGGGCGCCAAGTTTCAACGAGCCGTCGTTTCCGAAATCGTTGGTCTGAATGCGGTACTCGGAACCAAGACCTCCAGCCGCATCGATCCCGCCCAGATCATGTTGGGCGCTGGACCACTTTATACACGCAAGGCAAGCAACGATTCAGCCCCAGACTGGACATTGGCTGAGAAGGCCGGCGGCAAGAAACTCGGAAAGGATGGCAAGCCCTCCGAGGCCAATCACGGCAATGTGACTCCGAGCTTCACTGAAGGCGGCTTCACCATTTCCAAGGGTATTCAGACGACCGTTCTGTCTCTGGCCGCGCTGCGCCGCCTTCGCTTTCCGTTTGCCGATTCGTCCAAATCCGACCTCAAGGTTGACGTCGTGGCGCGCACGGTTCTTGCCGCCCTTGGACTGGCTGCCGCCACATTGGCGCGTACCGATGGCGACTTGCGCTCGCGTTGTCAGCTGTTCGCTCAAGCGACCCCAGTCTGGGCATTACTCGACGCACCCGGTGACCCACCCAAAGAATTCGAGTTGAGCGGCGACGACGCTATCAAGCTTCTCAATCAAGCCATTGAAGAAGCCAAAGCGGTCGGCTTGCCTTGGAACGGTGAAATCATGCTCACGCCTTCGGATGACTTGGTCGAACTGGTTCGCCGCAGTCAGGAACTGGCCAGCGCTACGGGTGAGGGGGACGCCTGATGTTTGCTATGGCCATCAGTTATCTGAACGGTTGGGCGATGGCAACGGTGGATGGTGCGAAGAAGGAAAAAGCCGAGTGGCCGCCACATCCGGATCGCGTCTACATGGCACTGGCTGCCGCTTGGTTCGAGAGCGGTGAAGATGAAAGCGAAGGAGCCGCACTGCGTTGGCTGGAAGCACAGCAACCACCATCCATCGCGGCTACCGTTGCCGAACAGCGTCTTGGCACAACGAGTTATGTTCCAGTGAATGATGCCAAGGTCAGCCGTAAGCGACCCACAACAAACAGCTTGAGCAAACTGAAGGATACCGGCCTCGACGTTCTCCCGGAGTACCGCTCGCGGCAACCTCGGAGCTTCCCGGTTGCCGTACCGCATCACCCGATCATTCATTTGATCTGGCCGGAGCCAATTCCGGTCGAACATCGCGAGCCACTGCACCAACTGGCCGCCAAACTGACCCATGTGGGGCATTCCGCCTCACTGGTTCAAGCCTGGATCGACGACGCACCGGCGCCGCCGACTTGGCATCCCGTCTCTGCTGGTATCGCACGGTTGCGTCTGCGTACGCCTTGGGCCGGACGGCTTGCTGACCTTAAACGCCTGCACAACCGTGATGCGGTAATTGCCTATGCCGACATGAATGCCACTCTGGAAACAATGAGCGGCAGAGAGAAAGCACAAATGAAGGAAGCTATCAAGGAACGGTTTGGTCATAGTGCGCCCCGCTCGCAACGCCCGACATCGGGAGGCTGGATTGGTTACGCGCCCGTAGAAGGCACGTCTGAATCCACGATCCGCACTGGGCTTTTCGACCCGAACCTTGTGGTATTGACGCTCACTGGCAAACGCCTTTCCTTGCCTGCCACCCTCAAACTGACCGAAACACTTCGTGGCACCTTGCTGGCGGCCTGCCCGCAGTCCCCTGAACAACAGATACCCGAATGGTTCAGTGGCCACACCGCCGATGGTCGGCCATCCACCGAACCGCATATGGGACTGCTGCCCTTACCGTTTTCCGGCTCCGAACATGCCGATGGACGCATCATGGGTTTGGCACTGGCGTTGCCACGCAGCCTGGCTGCAGACGAAGCCAGCCGATGCCTTTCCGCATTTCTTTACGATGACGATACCGGCTTGCCCAAGACGACTCGTCTGTTCGCAGGCAAGTGGCTCGAATGCCATGTGGAAATGGAAATTCGCGAAAAACCGCCCACGAATCTGGACGCCCGACGCTGGACGAGTCCCTCCCGCATCTGGGCCAGCGTGACACCGGTAGTACTGGACCGGCACTTCGACGGCAAGGACAAATGGAGCAAGGCCGCCGAAAGCGTCAAGGACGCCTGCGAACGGATTGATCTACCGCGTCCACGCGAAGTCATGCTGCACCCGGTATCGCTGGTCGAAGGGGTACCGCATGCCCGTGAATTCCCGTATCTGACACGCAAATCCGACGGTGGCCGGCGACACCACAGTCATGCCGTGCTGATTTTTGATGAGCCCGTCCGGGGGCCAGTGTTGATCGGAGCAGGCCGCTTTCGTGGTTACGGCTTGTGCCGCCCCATGGATCAGGGGATGCACGATCGTGACTGAATTGACTGCCAAGGATTTCCGAGCCTTCTTCGAGGCGCTTTGGAACAAAACTCCGTTTGCGTGGCAACAGACGCTGTCTGAACGGGTATTGTCGAATACGACCGCGCCTTGGCCACAGGCCATTGCGCTGCCTACGGGAGCAGGCAAAACCGCCTGCATTGATATCGCCGTGTTCGCGTTGGCGGCGCAGGCCAGTCGCTTGGCGCAGGGCGAAATCATCACTGCACCGCGGCGCATCTTCTTTGTCGTGGATCGGCGTTTGATTGTTGATGAAGCCTACGATCGATCGGAAAAAATCGCTGCAGAACTGTCCCGTGCCGACAGCGGTGTACTCAAAATCGTGGCCGATGCGTTGCGTGTCATCGCACGCGGCGGCGACGATGATGAGGGCAAGGCGCCGCTCACTGTGCACACCTTGCGTGGTGGCATGTACCGTTCCGAGTCGTGGGCTCGCAACCCCCTGCAACCGGCCGTCATCGCCTCGACCGTGGATCAGCTTGGTTCGCGTCTGCTGTTTCGTGCCTATGGGCGTGGCCCCGGGATGTGGTCTGTTTTCGCCGGGCTAGCTGCCAACGACAGCCTGATTCTGCTTGACGAAGCGCATTGCGCCCAGCCGTTCCTGCAGACTCTGCACGCGGTGCATCGCTACCGCACATGGGCCGAACAGCCGCTGCAGCGTTGCTTTCATCCCGTCGTGCTGTCGGCCACACCGCCGAGCGGCGTCGAACCGTTCGTGGATGACTCTGGCGAATCCCGCAATCCCCAACATCCTCTGGGCAGGCGGCAGTTGGCGCACAAACCGGCGAGCCTGGCCGAGGTGAAGAACGCCAAGGGCGCAAAGGCGACTGAAAACCTTGCCAAGGCACTTGCCAAAGCCGCCGAATCGCTGGTCAGTGAAGAGCGCCGCGCCGTGGTCATATTTGTCAACCGCGTCGCCACCGCGCGCGCCACGTATCGGCTGCTGAGATCAAAGCACGGCGAAGAAGTGACTCTGCTCACTGGCCGCATGCGCGCGGTGGACAAAGATGCGGTGGTTGCCGAGCGTTTGAAGTCACTGGCATCGGCAACGTCCGCAAGCCGCAAGCTCGATGAGCCACAATTTATCGTTGCAACACAAACACTTGAAGTAGGCGCGGACCTCGATTTCGATGCCCTGGTCAGCGAATGCGCCAGTCTCGATGCGCTGCGCCAGCGCTTTGGGCGTCTCAACCGGATGGGTCGTGCGATAGACGCGCACGCTGTTGTTTTGATCCGCGGCGATCAAGCAGAAAAGAGCGACGACGATCCGGTCTATGGCGCGGCACTTGCCAACACTTGGGCCTGGCTACGGAAACTGCAGAATAAAGGCGGTACCGTGGATTTCGGCAACGCCCACCTTGCGCCACATTTGCCGCAGGATGACGCCTTGCAGCCGCCAGTGCGCAACGCGCCTGTCATGCTTCCCGCTCACATCGATTGCTGGGCGCAGACCGCGCCACAACCGACCCCCTCGCCAGACGTGGCGCTATTTCTGCACGGACCGCGTGAGGGCGCAGCCGACGTGCAAGTCTGTTGGCGGGTGGCTCTCGACCTCGATACTCTGAGCCTGTGCCCGCCGGCGGCAAGCGAGACACTACCGGTACCCATCGGCGTGTTCAGACGATGGCTTGCGGGAACATTGAGCGAAGACGTGAGCAGCGACGTCGAAGGCGTTGATGCCGACACTCCCGATATCGAACAAGAGGAAGCATCCGAGCGAGTCTTACGCTGGCGGGGCGCAAAAACCAACGCGGGTGACTTTATTAGCCATCCCGGCGATATTCGCCCGGGCGACATTGTCGTTATTCCCACGTCGGTGTCCGCTTCGATGGCGCTCGGGGATTTTCCTGCCGCCGGCGATGACGGTGGGCCAAACCTAGATGTTGGTGATCGCGCCTATCTTTCTGCTCGCGCGAAGGCGCAGTTGCGCTTGCACCCGGAGTTGATCCATCGTTGGCCCGACGGCGACGCCCAAAGAAAGGCACTCGCACTGCTCGATCTGACGGACGATGATCCAGACGAATTGCTTGCCGCAACGCGCGACTTGCTACAAACCCTGGCGCGTGAAACTGAGAATCGCTCCGCCTTTCATTGGCTCCACATCGCCGCGACGCGGTTGTATCAAGAAGCGAGGCGCAAGACGTTTATTCGAAATATCCGCCGTACCGACAACGGTTATCTGGTCTTGACCGGACAGACCTTGATAGCCGAACTTACACGGCAAGCTGAAACCTTCAGCGACGAAGACGACGCCAGCGCTTCCGGAACCAGCAATCGGCAAGGGAAAGCCATCAAACTGCACGATCATTTGCCGGGCGTCGAAACGTTCGCGCGCAGCTTCGCCAATGGTTGTGGGCTTGCGGCTGAACTGGTCGAGGCTGTCGCCAGAGCCGGTTTGCTGCACGACCTTGGCAAGGCCGACCCCCGTTTCCAGGCGCTGTTGCAAGGGGGCAAGCGCTTGGCCATTGCACCGTCGCCGCTGGCCAAATCCGCTGCGCTACCCAAGTCGCGTGTGGCCTTCGAGGCGGCCCGCCTGGCCTCAGGCTACCCCATCGGCGGCCGCCATGAACTGCTCTCCGTGCGACTGGCCGAGAGTGCGCCTGCACTGTTGCCTGATGACCCTGATCTACGCGATCTGGTGTTGCATCTGGTCTCCAGTCATCACGGTCATTGCCGCCCCTTCGCGCCTATCGTCACCGACGCGGCGGCGCCTGATGTGACGTTTGACCTCAATGGGCAACACCTGGAATGGCACGGCCCGACTGAACTGGAGCGAGTGGATTCGGGTGTGGCACAACGCTACTGGCGCCTCACCCACCGCTATGGCTGGTGGGGCCTCGCCTGGCTGGAATCGCTGCTGAGGCTGGCCGACCACCGTCGCAGCGAGTGGGAGCAAACGCATGCCAGTGAGGAAACGTCATGAGTGAATTTCGTTTTTCCGGCGTGGCTGCGAACAATCTTCTCGGCTTTATGGCTGCCCTTGGCACGTTGCGCACGGCTACGCTCGCGTGGCCGGAATCGCGAGCACGTATGTACTGGAACACAACGGAGGGCGTCTGGACACCGCAACTAATCCTCGCCATTGAAATTTCTCATGAGTCATTGATCGCCGGCTTGCACCTGCAGTTGCAAAAGAGCCGGGGGTTGGAGGCTTTTGCATTGGGTGACGATCTCAAGTTGCCTGTCGCCGACTACCGCGACGCGCTTGTGCATGCCCAGAAAAATGCACTGCCACAGCTTCGCTGCAACATTGACTTTCTTGCCGCACTCGGTAGCGACGTCGTTCAATCAAGACTTAATGGAAAGCCAACGGGCCAAATCGCAGACACGGCATTTCGGACCATGAGTGGCGCCGGTCATCAACACTTTCTAGGCACCATACGTACATTCATCACCGATACGACGGAAACCCACCTCGACAAAGCACTCTTTCAAGCGTGGCTATACGACGATCCGCTGGAAAAGCACAGCTTGCGCTGGGATCCCATTGACGACATTCGTTACGCCCTGCGCTGGGACAATCCCAGCGGTGATCGCGAGCGCAAAACTGGCGGCAGCATGTGGGGAGCCTATCGCCTGGCCATCGAAGCGCTGCCGCTATTCCCGGCACAGCCTGTGGGTGATCGGCTTGAAACCACCGGATTCGTAAAAGATAAGGGAAAACCTTTGCAATTGACGTGGCCAGTCTGGAACGCCGCAATCGGTCTGTATGAAGTCCTTTCACTATTGTCATCACAAGCGTTGGTCGCGGAGGTTCCAGATCGCAGCCAACTAACTGCCCGTGGTGTTGTGGACGTTTTCCGCTGCGAACGCATAACGCGGGACAAATACCGCAACTTCACCACCGCATGGCCCGTATGATGAACTCTTCTCGACTTTCACTTTGTTTTCAACGAATATTGTAGAAGGCTCGATGCCGTAGGACTTGTTCGGTAGGATTGGGGGTATGTCGGAGCAACGAGAACTTGCGCTGCCATTGCCGGAACTGCCAGCGGATATGCCGCCGGTGCCGGCACGGATGGTCAACGAGTATGAGTATTGTCCACGCCTTGCCTATCTCGAATGGGTGCAAGGCGAGTGGGCGGAATCTGCAGAGACCGTAGAGGGTCGCTATCGCCATCGCAGGGCCGACCGGCCAGGCGGACACTTGCCAGCACCGGATGAGTTTGCCGCCGAAGAACGTATTCATGCGCGTTCGGTCACGCTTACCTCGGAAAAGTTGGGCTTGGTAGCGCGCCTCGATTTGGTGGAAGCAGAAGGCAACGTGGTGACGCCCGTGGATTACAAGCGCGGCAAGCGCCCCCACGTCCCGAAAGGGGCCTATGACCCCGAGCGAGTGCAGCTATGCGTGCAGGGGTTGTTACTTGTGGAGCACGGTTACGAATGTACCGAGGGGGTTCTTTATTTCTGTGGTTCCCGCGAACGGGTAACGGTGGCATTCGACGATGAACTTATAGAACGTACACTTGCCGCCGTGCACGGGCTGCGTCTTGTCGCTGCTGGCGGAAACATTCCGCCTCCGTTAGAAGATAGTCCCAAGTGTCCGGGCTGTTCTCTGGTCGGCATTTGTCTTCCGGATGAAATTAATTTTTTGCGCGGCGCTGGCGGACCGCTGCGTCCTCTCGCCGTTGGAGTTACGGAGGCATTGCCGGTACACGTGCAGGCGCATCATGCCAAGGTCACCAAGGAAGGGGATTGTCTAGAGATTTTTATCAATGATGAAAGGGCAACGCGAGCCCGTCTAGCCGACACCTCGCAGCTCATATTGATGGGCAACGTATACGTAACAACCCCGGCGCTGCATGAGTTGATGCGCCGGGGAACCCCCGTTTCCTGGTATTCCTTCGGCGGCTGGTTTATGGGCCACACTGTCGGTATCGGGCATAAAAACGTAGAGCTGCGGACCGCGCAGTATCGGGCGAGCTTCGACGATGGCGTCTGTCTTCGCCTTGCCAAAGGGTGGGTTAAGGCCAAGATACAAAACTCGCGCACGTTCATGCGTCGTAATTGGCGTGGAGATGAGCAGCGGCTGGAGCGGGTGCAAAATGAACTCAAAAGATTCGCGGCAGGTGTGGATAGAACTGAGAATTTACAAGCATTGCTGGGAGTCGAAGGCGGTGCGGCTGCGTCTTATTTCGGTTGCTTTTCCAGTCTGATAAAAAGCGATGAAGAAGCTCTTGATTTTGGCTTCAATTTTATACACCGAAACCGCCGGCCTCCCGCGGATCCCGTCAATGCTATGCTTTCGTTCGCGTATGCACTGTTGGTGCGTCAATGGCTAGTTGCCTTGACAGCCGTCGGTTTCGATGCCTATCGTGGTTTTTACCACCAACCGCGTTACGGGCGTCCGGCACTTGCGCTCGATATGATGGAACCGTTTCGTCCCCTTTTGGCGGATTCCAGCGTATTGCTTGCCATCAATAATGGCGAAGTTCGTGCTACGGATTTTGTGACTGCCGGAGATCGCGTTAACCTTGCACCGGAAGGGCGCAAGCGGTTTATCGGGTCATTTGAGCGTCGTCTTTCGCAGGAGGTTACTCATCCTTTGTTCGGATATAAAATAAGTTATCGCCGTTTGCTGGAGTTGCAGGCGCGATTGCTTGGCCGCTTCCTGATAGGCGAAATTCCTGAATATCCGAATTTCACAACGCGCTAAATGATGTCAAGCTCCGAACACCTTTTCATAGTGACGTACGATATTGGTGATCCACGGCGCTGGAGATCTGTATTCAAGCTGATGAAAGGTTTCGGAGAATGGGTGCAGCTTTCTGTATTCCAATGCCGCTTATCGGCTCGTCGCCAGGCCGAAATGACTGCAATGTTAGATCAGATTATTCATCACGATCACGATCATATAGTGATTGTGGATTTGGGATTGGCCGATAATGTTTCGCCCAAGGTGACAAGCCTTGGGAAGCAAGACTTTTCGCCTGTGGAACGGCGTACAATTGTGGTATAGACGTGAAGGCATTAGCATTGCTTTGCCTGGGTAGCGCGAGCACTCCGGTGGTGGCTCGAAACCCGGGAAGCGCTCGCAGAATGAAAGTTCTTTTACAATTAGGCACTTATGAACATCGTCCTCGGCCGCAAATGGACGCAAGTCCTCTTTTGTCGCCATCAGCAAGGCAGTGCTCGAAAATGCTGCATGTAAAATGCTCCCTGCGCGGTTTTTCGAGACGACTATTTTCCGCGGCATAATGCCGCGGCCTCATTGAAGCTCGAGCGTTGTAAATCTGGTCGCATCCATTATCACCTTATTTTCCGCGGCATAATGCCGCGGCCTCATTGAAGCGTCCCGATGTTCTGCCTAGCCTTTGGTGCTACCCTGATTTTCCGCGGCATAATGCCGCGGCCTCATTGAAGCTTCTTGGGTTTCTGAGGGCTCTGCTGCGTGGCGTCATTTTCCGCGGCATAATGCCGCGGCCTCATTGAAGCTGAAGATCAGGCTCCTTCTTCTCCTTGGTTTTTGCATTTTCCGCGGCATAATGCCGCGGCCTCATTGAAGCTTACTATAAAGACAAGGAAGAGGACACGGCCCCGGAATTTTCCGCGGCATAATGCCGCGGCCTCATTGAAGCATTGATCTCGGCCCGGTCTGCCCGCTTTTGCTGCGCATTTTCCGCGGCATAATGCCGCGGCCTCATTGAAGCAAGGGTTAGGCGTCATCACACTCAAATAAAACCAAATTTTCCGCGGCATAATGCCGCGGCCTCATTGAAGCATCTGGATATTTCTTCATCAACCGTGCGCTCACTCATATTTTCCGCGGCATAATGCCGCGGCCTCATTGAAGCCGAAATACTCGAAGATGAGCGTAACACCAATCCCGACATTTTCCGCGGCATAATGCCGCGGCCTCATTGAAGCTGCTTGAACTCTCGGGCGACCCACGGAAGCATCACGCCGATTTTCCGCGGCATAATGCCGCGGCCTCATTGAAGCTCCAATGTAGCCAGCGTGCGCATCACTCCGTCCGCGTATTTTCCGCGGCATAATGCCGCGGCCTCATTGAAGCTGCATCACCAGCCAGGTATCATTTACCCTGAATGGGTGATTTTCCGCGGCATAATGCCGCGGCCTCATTGAAGCTGCATCAGTGGCGCAATCTGTGCCCATACCTGCTGATTTTCCGCGGCATAATGCCGCGGCCTCATTGAAGCTGCAGGCCCACCGGCTGGCCGGTCGCGGTGACCGGATTTTCCGCGGCATAATGCCGCGGCCTCATTGAAGCAACCAGAAAATCTCATAGTATTTTTTGGCAACACTAATTTTCCGCGGCATAATGCCGCGGCCTCATTGAAGCGCATAAGCAGCTTTAGCTTTAGCAGCAGCTTTGGCATATTTTCCGCGGCATAATGCCGCGGCCTCATTGAAGCCTGGTTCTGCACTGGCGAACGTGATCGCTACGTTGGATTTTCCGCGGCATAATGCCGCGGCCTCATTGAAGCAATTCATAACCCCCTGGAAAACTGCTTTGGGAGCCCGATTTTCCGCGGCATAATGCCGCGGCCTCATTGAAGCAGGGCTAATCGAACAGCCCTTAGTGCCTATCACACCATTTTCCGCGGCATAATGCCGCGGCCTCATTGAAGCATATTCCCAGAGACAGTTGGGAGAAAATCGGCCCCTTTATTTTCCGCGGCATAATGCCGCGGCCTCATTGAAGCGTCGGCATACACGACAAAGCAAACTGCCACGTTGAATATTTTCCGCGGCATAATGCCGCGGCCTCATTGAAGCCTAACGGCGAAACTCGCCAGATTACCGTTACTCTGGATTTTCCGCGGCATAATGCCGCGGCCTCATTGAAGCCGACCTGGTGCGTTGTTATCGCTGGGCGGTATTGCAGATTTTCCGCGGCATAATGCCGCGGCCTCATTGAAGCTGTCCGCCGGCGGCTCGGCGCCGGCCGGCAGCACGACATTTTCCGCGGCATAATGCCGCGGCCTCATTGAAGCACCGTGCCCTGCGACATGATCTCCTGCAAGGCCAGATTTTCCGCGGCATAATGCCGCGGCCTCATTGAAGCCCGTCCCGGCCAGCCGCAAGAATCGCGCCAGCCGTGGATTTTCCGCGGCATAATGCCGCGGCCTCATTGAAGCCTGATGAACTTTGCGCGCCTGCGCGCAGCGTCCCGGATTTTCCGCGGCATAATGCCGCGGCCTCATTGAAGTTGCTCGGGCACGTGCGGAGGTTGATTGACGGGGAGAGCAGATCAGGAATTGTGCTCTAGCCGGAACGGCCCGATACTCGCTGACGGTGCCGTACAGGAGCATAGCAGACTAGGAATTGTGCTCTAGCCGGAACTACTGCTTTGGCTTGAGCCAGTTCCGGCCGGTTCTACAGGCGGTAGGGAATGAATACTTCGGGCGTGCCGCCCGGTTGGAAGTCGCGTGTGTTGCGGGTGACTAAAGTGAGGTTGTTTTGGAGTGCTGTCGCGGCCTGGAAAGCATCGGGTAATTTTAGGTGTTGCGTCCTTCGCAGCCGGGCGGCCACGTCGGCGGTTTCGGCCGTGAGGGGCAAGGTAGGGAAGAGGTCGAGCAGTTCGAGTGCGAGGGCTTCGGTTTCCGTATCGAAGCCCGCAAGTACTTCGGCGCGCGTGATGGCGGATAGCACACATTCGTTGCCTTGTTCTTTGAGGAAGTTCGTGGCAGGCTCGATGGCGTTGAAATGATCAATGACGATGACGGAATCCAGAAGGTATTTCAAGGTTGCCGGTCCCATTCTTTGCGTAGCCGGTTTTGATGCGCCAGTCCGTCGCCGGCACGCCAGATGCCGGCCGTGTGCGCGAGAGCAGCTTGGAGATCGGGCTTCGAGAGGGTTTCGGCGCGAACCCGGTAGGCTCGAACCGCCTGGCGGACCAGTTCTGTCATCGGCACACGCCGCTGCCGGGCTTCGTGGTCGAGCCAGCGTTTGTCTTCGGGGTCGAGATTGATCACGGTTCGAGGCATGAGCGGCTAACACGATATCTTGTGCCTGTAAATATGATATCGCACATTCTGGCCGCGTGTAAGTCTCGATCCAAATAAGCGGGACGATGGCGCGACGGATGTCGGAGCGGCAAGAGGATCGCGGCTGAAGCCGCTCCGGCATTGTTCCGCGGTGTTCGGGTCGTCGGGAGCTCCGGTTTCGGATCGGAAGCGGACGTGCTATTGTCGGTCGGCGGGTTTGCGGCGGCGGATGTTTCTTCCACTTCAGGCGTGACGGTGTATGCACGAAGCGAGTTTTTCATTTGTTCCCTTGCTGATCGTGGTGGCGCTGGCCTTTCTGGTGCCGGTGCTGCTTTCGCCGATCAAGCGCTACGGCATTCCGGTGGTGGTGGGCGAGATCATCGCCGGCATTATTTTCGGCCACAGCGGCTTTAATCTGATCCAGACCGACGTCGTGCTCCAGGTGCTCTCGGTGTTCGGCTTCGCGTACCTGATGTTTCTCTCGGGGCTGGAGATCAACTTTTCCGAGACGGCGGCGTCGCGCCGCGGCCTGGGCCGTCATCGGCTCGTGCGCAATCCCTTCTTTGTCGGTGCCGTGATGTTCGTGATCTCGGCCGTGCTCTCGCTCGCGGCCGGTTTCGAGTTGATGCGCCAGGGGTTGACCAGGGATCCCTGGATCATGGCGATGATTCTCACCACCACGTCGCTCGGCGTGGTGGCGCCGGTGCTCAAGGAGCGCGGGCTGACGGCGAACAGTTTCGGTCAGTCCATTCTGGTGAGCGCGCTGCTCGCGGACTTCGTGACCATTCTGCTGATCAGCGCCTACGTGCTGTATCTCGGCCACGGCGCGAATGTGCGCGTGCTGCTGGTGCTGGTGCTGTTCGCGGTGTTTGTCGTCGTGTATCGCATCGGCACGCGCTTCCAGCGCCATGCGCCGGCGCGCCGCATCATGCGGGCGCTGTCCACGGCCACCGCGCAGATCCGGGTGCGCGGGGCGTTCGCCGTGACGCTGGTGTTCATGGCGCTTGCGGAAAGCCTGGGGATCGCGAATATTCTTGGCGCCTTTCTCGCCGGCGTGATTATTTCGCTGCTTTCCGGGAGCGGCGGCAGCATGCTGCGCGAGAAGCTCGACGCGATCGGCTACGGGTTTTTCATCCCGATCTTTTTCATCATGGTGGGGGTGAAGTTCGATCTGGCCGCGCTGATGGGTTCGCGCGCGACTTTGCTGCTGGTGCCGATCCTGATCGGGCTCGCCTACGCGGTGAAGTTCATCGCGGTGCTGGTGATGCGCCTCGGTTACCGGTGGCGCGAGACCTTTGCCGCCGGCGCACTCTTGAGCGCGCGGCTTTCGTTCATCGTCGCGGTGGCGGCGATCGGGCTGGAGATGGGCGTCATCTCCCAGGCGGTCAATTCGGCCATCATCCTGGTGGCGGTGGTGACCTGCACGCTCTCGCCGATTCTCTTCAGCCGGATGCTGCCGCGCAAGCATCGCGCCGGCGACCGCGTGTTCATCGTGGGATCGCGGCCCGAGGCGGAGACGCTTGCCGAGCGGCTCAAGGGGCACGATCTCGACGTGGTGCTGGTGCACGATTTCAAGTCTTCCGGCGCGCCGGAGGGCGAGGAGTCGCGCGTGGACCTGCTGGAAAGGCTGCGCGAGGCGGGCATGGCCGAGGCGGGCACGGTGGTTGCCATGGCCGAGGACGGGGCCGACAACTTCAACGTCGCCCGCCTCGCGCGCGAGGTGTTCGCCACCCGCGATGTGATCGCCTGGGTCGGGAGCCCCGCCGACAATCCGCGTTTTCGCGAATCCGGGGTGCGCATCGTCAATCCGCAATACTCGACGTTGCTCATGCTCGAAGGACTGGTCATCAATCCGGCCGCGCTCTCGGTCGGCGCCGATCCGGGCGCGGATCAGGAGGTGCAGGTGATCAAGCTGCAGAACCAGTTGCTGGTCGGGCGTTCGATCAAGCATCTCGGCCTGCCGGGGAGCGTGCGGGTGCTGCGCATAGAGCGCGGCGACGCGACGCTGGTCCCGGAGATGGCGACGGTGGTTCAGGCCAACGACACCCTGACCTTGAGCGGCGAGAAGAGCGAAGTGGACGCCTGCGCGCGCCTGTTCGCGCGCCGCTGGTAGCGCGGCTCGCGCTGTGCGCGTCCGGGGTGACGGAGGGGAATGAATCCGGACGTGTTCCGACCCCGGAGCGTGCCCTTGCTTTTGCCGATCGTCGGGAAACGACCGGCTTTCGCGTAAACCGTGCTTTTACGGCATAATCGCCTCCGATACGGCGGCGGAACTCGCTTGCCCGGTGCGGGTCTCTGCTAGGGCAGCCGCCGCATGGCTTACCATGTAGCATTCGGCCGGCTTATTCAGGGCGCGTTCAATGGTTTTCCAGAGTTTTCAACCGCGGAGTCTCGACATGCAATCCCGAATCTCGAAGCATCGCCGACGCCTGGTCATGGCGATGCCTGTCTTTATCGCCGCGGGCTTGTGTCTGAACGCGACGGCGCGCGCCGCTGCACCGGCCGCAACGCTTCCCGAGGGTTTGCGCCCGGCGATTTATCAAACGCTTGTCGGGGCGGCGGCGGGGTCCGCAGCTCCGGTGGCGCGCAACGGTTGTGCAAGCCTCGAAAGCCAGGACTTGAAGGCTTGCTTCGGGAGCCGCGGCGCACGCTTTACTACACAGGGTACGCAAGCGCTCAGTCTGCACCTGACGGCCTTCGGGCGCGGCGCGAAGCTCTCGCCGGCCGGTACCGCGGAGCGTGTGCTTGCCCACGGACGGGTGAGTTACCGCTATGCCGCGTTGACCGAATGGTGGCGGGTGTTGCCGACCGGCTACGAGCAGGGGTTTACCGTTCGGAAGCGTCCCGCCGGAGCGGGTTCGCTGACGCTGGTGCTTGCCGCCAATAGCAGTCCGCGCCGATACGGCGAGAGTCTGGGTTGGGGGCGGCTGCGCTACGGCGGTCTCGTGGTGACTGATGCACGCGGCCGGCATCTTCCGGCGACGCTCGGCGCTCGCGGTTCGCGTATCACCATCACCACGGACGATCGGGCGGCGGCGTATCCGCTCACGGTGGATCCGCTGGTGTGGATCCCGCAGATAGTCAAATCGCCGGGCGCGATCACGACGAGCAGCGCCCAGCTTGCTCCCGCCGCCGCCACCAGCGTTACCATTCCCAGCGCGTTCGGCGCCGCCGTGGCGTTTTCTGGCGGGACCGCTTTCCTCGCCGCGCCGTTCACCTCGGTGGTCGGGAACAATCAGCAGGGCGCGGTTTTTGTGTACACCGAGGCGGCAGACCGCACGTGGAGCGAAAGCGCCTTGCTTACCGCCGCCGACGGGGCGAGTAACGATCAGTTCGGCAGCACGCTCGCGGTTTCCGGCACGAATCTTTTGATCGGCGCACCGGGTGCGACCGTGGGCGGCAATACGGCCCAGGGCGCCGCCTATGTGTTCGGGAATACGGGCGGCGTCTGGAGCGAGACGCAGAAGCTCACGGCGAGCGACGGCGCGGCCGGCGACGAGTTCGGCGGCGCGCTGGCCATTTCCGGCACGGACGCGCTCATCGGTGCACCCAGGGCCGCCGTCGGCGGGAACACGCGCGCTGGCGCCGCCTATGCTTTCGCCGCAGTCGGTGGAAGCTGGAGCGAGACGCAGAAGCTTACGGCGAGCGACGGTGCGGCCGGCAATCTGTTCGGGTCCGCCGTTGCGCTCGATGGCACGATGGCGCTCGTTGGGGCGCCGGCGGTGAGCATTGCCGGCGATGCCTTCCGCGGCGCTGCCTACGCTTTCAGCGATACGGGCGGTGTCTGGAGTGAGACGCAGAAGCTTACGGCGAGCGACGGCGCGACGGGCGATCAATTCGGTTCGGCTTTTGCGCTCTCCGGCACGACGGCGTTCGTCGGCGCACCCTTTGCCGATGTTTCCGGTCTGGTGAGCCAGGGCAAGGTTTATGTCTTCGTCGCGAGCGGCGGAAGCTGGAGTCAGCAAGCCGTGCTGACCGCCAGTGACGGTGAGGCGAGCAATGAATTCGGTTCCGCAATGATGATTGACGGTGCGAATGCGCTCGTCGGCGGCGAGGGCGGCAGCGGAAAGGCGTATCTCTTCAATAACGATGGCGGCAGCTGGGCGCAGAGCATGGAATTCGTCTCGGGCGGCACGGGCTATGGCCGGGCGGTGGCGCTGAGAGGACTCACGGCGCTGGTCGGTTCCCCCAACGTCGGCGTCGGCGCTAACGGCGGTCTTGCCATCTTTTATGGCGATACCAATCTTTTCCTCACGCTCAGCGCGCCGGCCGAGGTGAAACCCAAGGCCGAATTTCCCAACGATTTGATCCTGACCAACAATGCAGCCACGGCATCGCCGCCGCTCACGCTCGTCACCTTTGTGCCGGCTGGTGCCACCTACATATCGGCCACTGCGACGCAGGGCGACTGCACGCGAACGGTCATCATCAGTTGTGCTCTGGGCCAGGTCGCCGGCAATGGCGGCACGGCGGGCGTGAACGTGACGTTCAAGGTCGCGACTGCCAAGACAGGGGTAACGATCGAGAATTCCGCCGTCGTGACCGGGGCCGCGCCGGAGGTGACGGCAAGTGCCGGCACCAAGGTCACGGGCGGATCTTCATCGGGCGGCGGCGGCGCGCTCGGACTCGTGCTCTTCGCACTGCTCGGTTTGCTGGCCGGCGTGAGCATTCTGCGTCGCCGCCGAGCGCTGCGCGCAAAAGCCTGAACGGGTCGGGTTACTGCCGTAACGCGTCTTCGGCCTGACTGCGTTCGTAGGCGCTGGAGATAGTCTTTGCGACCGCGCGGTATTTGGCAACGAGCGCGGAATCGTTCGGCATCTGCCGCGCAATTTCCATCAGCAGCGTGGCGCGGTCGTAGTCGGAGTCAATGCCGGTCGTCGCGTCGAGCACGCACATATACCCCGCTTTTTGCAATTTCGCCTTGCGTAGCAGCGTTGCCAGAGCTTCGCGCTTGTCGTAGGAGGAATTGATGTGCGTGGTGGCCTGGCAATAGGCGACGACGGCCGCTTCTGAAGCGCCGAGGCGCGAAGCCGCCTTGCCGAGTGTGGTGCGAAGGTCGTAGGGGGAACCCAGATGTTCAGCGGCCATTGCGATGACCTGCGTCGTTACTGCGGGTGTCAGGTCGGAGCGCGCGAGCAGCGCCGAGAGCGCCCTGCTCATCTCGTAATCCGAATCTATTTTTCCCGTCATCCCGAGATAGGTTTGTATGGTCGTTTTATCGAGTAGAATTTTCGCGGCGACAAGCTGCAGAAGCTGACTTGTTTCGTAGGCCGAATCCATGCCGCTGCCGGCCTTGAGCAGCGTCGTGAGTTGGTCACCGCGTGGATGTTGCGTCTTGTAGATTACGGTGAGCGCCTGTTCCTTTTCGTAGCCTGAATCAATGCCCGCGACTTCGGCGATGAGCTTGTCCACGATCGCCGGCTTGAGCGTTCCGCTCTGTGCAAAGGTGCGGATATAGACGCTGCGCGCGTAGCCGCTTTGGGTTTTCCCGATTTCGGCGAGCACCGCATCGGGTCCGCCGCGCTTGAGGATACGCGCGATGCGCGCCTTGGCGTTGATGGCGGATTCGCGGAGAATTTGCGGCAGGACGCTTGCGAGCCATTTTTGCGCGTTCGCGTCGAAGGGTTGCTCCTTGCCGTTGATGTAATAGTTTTTCTCTATGCCGCCGTTTTTCCCGAAGAAGATCGCGCGGCGCGTTGCGCCGTTCTGCGTCGCCGATATTTCGAGTTCGCTGCCGTCGGCGAGCGTCGCGATGCCGTTTTCGGCATCGTTGAATGCGAACTTTCCATCCGCGTGCATTTTCAGGCGCAGGCCGTTTTCGCTGATCGAAACGGACATATCGCCGTCGTTCTGCGAGACGGAAACGGAATGGGATCCGCTGCTTGCGGCGAGCGACGGAGCGATCAGGAAGCCGGGGGCGGTGAAGGCGAGTGCCAGCAGTGCGGCGAGGATAGTGATGCGGGTTTTCATGGGGATTTCTCCGTTGAACGATTGAATGCCGCTCAGCAGTCTGCCAACGCGCCGCGTCAGCGCGGAGCCGGGAGCGGCCATGGCGGAAGCGAAGGCGGGAAGACGGCTCGCGTGCAGCCGGGTGGCGCACTCGGCCAGGCATTCGGCGAGGGCGCGCCGATTGCCCGTCTGCGTCGCCGCCCAGTCGTCGCAGGCGAGTTCGGCACTGGCGACGACGCGGCCGCGTGCCGTCCGGTTGAGTGGCTGCATGAACAGCAAGGCGTCCGTCACAGTAGCGGCGAGCTGCCATTGCGGATCGCGGCGTCGGCAATGCGCAAGCTCATGCGCGAGCATCGCGCGCAATGGTGCCGGCGCGAGCCGATCGAGAGCCCATGACGGGAGGCAGATTTCGCCGTTCGGCAGCGACACCGGCCCGGTCAGCGAATCCGAAACACTCAGACGCGGCATACCGCATCGCCCCGCGTCGCGACACAGTGCAAAGAGCATATCGAAGGCGCCACCGTCGCGCAGGCGGATGCGTCCGGCGAGTTCGCGTCGCGCCGCCAGCGCGCAGACGCCGAGTCGCGCCAGCAGCGCCAGGGCGATGGCGAGCCAGACCGCCGTCAGCGCGAGCGGCCAGTGCTGGCCGAGCCACGTTGCCGATGCGGCAAGAAAGGGTCCCGTGGGCATCGTTCGCCGAAGCTGCTGTGTTCGCGCGTGCTTTGCGGCTTGAATTGGAACTGGTGAGTTTGGCGATCGCATGCGCCGCCGCGGGCCTGTCCGCAGCTGCCACATTTGCGTGCACCGCGACGGGACGCGAAGTCGCGGAAAACGTCTGTGTCGTCTGCGCCAACGGCATCGTCACTTGTGCGTGCACGGGCGAGGTGGCGAAGGCGGTCTGCAGCGTGGCGGTCGCGATCGCACCGAACAACGCCGCGCGCCAGAGCCCCGCGAGCAGTGCGCCGGAGCGGATGCGCCCGTAGTGTTCGATCAGCAAGAGCGCGGCCAGCAGCAAAGTGCTGTGTGCGAGGTAGGTCAGCAGCCAGCCCACAGCGAAGGTCGAAAACTCAGTCATCGCGATTCTCCCCGTCCAGCAGTGCGCGAACCCGTTCGAGATCGCCGGGCTGCATCTCGGATTCACGTACCAGGTGTGTCACCAGTGCCTTGGGATCGCCATGGAAAAGGGTGGACACCAGATCGAACACCATGGAACGGCGCACTTCGCCTTCGGAAACCTGCGCCCGATATATCAGTTGCCGGCCGTCGCGTCGGCTGGCCGCCACGCCGCGCTTCTCCAGCCGCGAAAGCAGGGTGGCGACGGTGGTGTGTGCGAGCGCGCGGTCGGGCGCAAGCGCGGATTGGACCTCGGCGGTAGAGGCCGCGCCGCGGTTCCACAGAACCCGCATGACGTCTAGTTGCAGCTCGCTCAGGCTGACTCGGCGGTTCGGCTTGGCGGAGTCCATCTGGGCTCTCTCTACGAGTGTCGTACTACATTTGTAGTAGAAAGTTTCGTTTCTGTCAAGAGGGGGTGCGCTGGATTGGGCGAACGCGCGCAAGGATAGAAGCGCGCTACACTGGAAGCCGTGTGTAAACGATCGACAATAAAGGTGCGGGATACGCGCCGAATAAGGATATGCGTGTGGCTGTTGGCGCTACTCGGCGTCTGTGGGGCGGCATCGCCGGCCCGGGCTGCGAACATCGGGGCCGAGCGTGCCGCCTTTCTCAAGGCCTATGCGTCGGCGCAGTTGGGAAGCGAGGACTGGCGCGCTCAGGCTGCGACGCTCACGGATTACCCCCTGTATCCGTATCTCGAAGCGACCTATCTCGAGCACACTCTTCACAAGGCCGGCTTCGATGAGGTTGCGGCGTATCTCAAGCGTTATCCGGGCCTGATCCCCGCCGAGGATCTGCGCCGTAATTTTCTTTACCTGCTCGCGCATCGCAAAGACTGGCATGCATTCCTGGCGCTGTATCGGCCGGAATCGAACGACACCCTGGCCTGCTATGCACTCCAGGCGCGCCTTGCCCGCGGCGAGAAGCTCGATTTCGCGCGCGATCTCGCCACGCTGTGGCGCGAGCCCTCGTTGCCGGCTTCCTGCAATGCCGTCCAGGCCTGGGCGCACGATCACGGTCTGCTTACGAAGGCGCGCCTGTGGCGGCGCATCGAACGTGCCGCCGACGCCCGGCGCAGCGACACCATCGCATCGCTTGCGCTCTGGCTGCCGCACAAGGATGCGGTTGTCGCCCGGCGTCTGGTGTCTGCGCTGCGGCATCCGGCGGGCGCCGTGCGTGCCGCCGCACACTGGTCGGATACCGTGCGCAACCGCAAGGCGGCGATGCTCGCCGTTACTCAGCTGGCGCGCGGATCGAGCGCAAGCGCCGTGCGCGCCTGGCCCCGTTTGCGGCAGCATTTCCACTTCCCGGCGGCAATGCAGGATCGGATTTTGCGCAGCCTGGCGCTCCATCGTGCCTATGATTTCGGCGACGATGCACTCGCGCTACTGGCGGCGCTTCCCGACACAGCCGAAGACGACGCAACCCGCGCGTGGCGGGTGCGCATTGCGGTCGCCGGGCGAAACTGGAGCGCGGCGCTCGCCGGGCTCGATGCGCTGGATGCTACGCAGAAACAGGAAGATTCCTGGCGGTATCTGCGCGCGCGAGTGCTTCAGAAACTCGGCGAACACGAAAAGGCGCGTGCCGGGTTTACCGCGCTGGCGAATGCGCCCGATTACTGGGGATTTCTCGCCGCCGATCACCTGGATACCGCCTATGCCATTTGCCCCAGCGATCCGCCGTCGGATGCGGCGCGCGAACAGGCACTGCTTGCGCGCCCGGGATTCACCCGCGCCTTCGAGCTTTTCGCCGTCGGAATGCTGCACGATGCGCGCCGCGAATGGCTGCATGCGCTCAGGGATACCGATGTGGAATCCCAGCAACTGATCGCCGATCTTGCCTTCCGCCGCGGCTGGTACAGTCGCGCGATTTTTACCTACAGCTACGGCGATTCGCTGCATTTCTATCAGGAGCGATTCCCGTTCGTGTACCGGAAGAGCGTGAACGCCGCGGCCAGGGAGACCGGTCTGGATCCGGCCTGGATCTATGCGCTCATCCGCGCCGAGAGCGCGTGGATTCCCGATGCCGGTTCGCGCGCAGACGCACGCGGATTGATGCAGCTCAGGCCGGGTACGGCGCGCCGGGTGGCACACCGGCACCACATCCGCTTCGACGGCAATCTGTTCGAACCGCGCATGAACATTGTGCTCGGCACGCATTACCTCGCGCGGATGATGCAGCGCTACAACGGCGCGCCGTGGCTTGCCGCCGCCGCCTACAACGCCGGCCCGATCCGGGTGGACGAATGGCTGGATGCGCGTGCTGCACTCGACCCCGATCTGTTCGTTGCGACGATCCCGTACCGCGAGACGCGCCGATACGTCGTCGCCGTGATGGCCTACAGCGTGATCTACGACTGGCTGCTCAACGGCAAGCCGGTTTCCTTGTTGCGGCGTATGGCGCCTCACGGCAAAACCGTTGCTCCACCGGGTGCAACGGCGCCGCGCGCGGCCGTAATCTGCCCGCCGCCGGTTACTACGGTTATTCCGGCCGCTGTGCAACCGTAGGAGCGGTGGCGGTTGATGCGGCAGAAGCGATAAATGGTGGCCAGGGGCGGAGCAAATCGTCCGGAACGATTTACGACTTGCCGCAGGCAAGGCCCCGCAGGGGCGAGGCCCACGGATGGGCCGAGCAATCGAACCACCGACACGCTCGCGGCGGCGAGCGTCGGCTAAGGCAGCGCCGGCGGTTGATGCGACAGAAGCGATAAATGGTGGCCAGGGGCGGAGCAAATCGTCCGGAACGATTTACGACTTGCCGCAGGCAAGGCCCCGCAGGGGCGAGGCCCACGGATGGGCCGAGCAATCGAACCACCGACACGCTCGCGGCGGCGAGCGTCGGCTAAGGCAGCGCCGGCGGTTGATGCGACAGAAGCGATAAATGGTGGCCAGGGGCGGAATCGAACCACCGACACGCGGATTTTCAGTCCGCTGCTCTACCGACTGAGCTACCTGGCCGTTACGGAAATTTTAGCGCTGCCGGGCGACGGTAAGGTGCCCGAAGGGTGCCTATTAAAGCGGGCGCGGCGCCCGGCGTCAAGCGCGGCTACAATAAAACGCTGTGGGCAGCTTTGACCGGCGCGGCAGGGAGCAGACAAAAAGTGGCAGGGGACGCGCAACCGGAGCGCTTGCGGATCAGGCTCGACGGGAACACCGTGCATTTGTTCGGGCGCTGGACCTCCGAGGATCTGGAGCAAGCCTACAGCCAGATTCCGCGCAAGATTCCACCCAAGGGCGTGCTTACGATTGATCTCGGCGAAATCGGCGCGCTCGATACCGCGGGGGCCTGGTTTATCGAGCGCACGGTGCGCAACATGCGCCGCGATGGGCGCGAGGTCGTGTTTGCCGGCCTCAGCGCGAGCGCACGCAGCCTGCTCGAACTGGTGGCGGGGCAGCAGGATCCGCGCGATGCCAGGTTCGCGCATCCGCACTTCACGATCCTGCAGCGCTGCGGACGCGCGACGCTGGTGATACTGCACAATCTCGTTGATTACGTAAGTTTTCTGGGCGAGACCGCTCATCGTTGGTTTCAGGTAGGGTTCAGTAGCCGTCATTGGCGGCTGCGTCAATTTTTGGACATCGTCGAGCAGACGGGCGTCACGGCCGTTCCCATCATTGCCCTACTTTCGTTTCTGATCGGTGTGGTAATCGCCTACCAAGGGCTTTTCCTGCTGCACAGCTACGGCGCCTCACTGTTTGTTGCCAATCTGAGCGGCCTGATTGTGCTGCGCGAACTGGGACCGCTGATCGCCGCTATCGTGGTGGCTGGGCGCACGGGTTCGGCCTTTACCGCCCAGCTCGGCACCATGAAAGTGTCCGAGGAGGTAGACGCCTTCATCGCCATGGGGCTGAGTCCGGTGGAGGTGCTGGTGCTTCCGCGCGTGTTCGGACTCATGCTCGCCTTACCGCTCTTGACTGTGCTCGCCGACGCAGCCGGCATCCTCGGTGCCGTGTTTACGGCCACCCTGGTGGCGGGGATTCAGCCGCATGCCTTCATGACCCAGCTCGCTTCGGCGGTCTCGCCCACGACAGTGGTAACCGGCTTGATCAAGGCGCCGGTATTCGCTTTGGTGATCGCAACCGTCGGCTGCTTTCAGGGCTTCAAGGCCGAGAACAACGCCGAGAGCGTCGGCCGGCAGACGACGCGCAGTGTGGTGCA
The DNA here is from genome assembly GCA_963843735.1 of uncultured Gammaproteobacteria bacterium. Taxonomy (GTDB): domain Bacteria; phylum Pseudomonadota; class Gammaproteobacteria; order JAKDMP01; family JAKDMP01; genus CAWJLN01. The sequence goes on along the minus strand of CAWJLN010000009.1, from coordinate 51,373 downwards.
AAGCATATTTTTCGTCATCATCATTGACGCGGTATTTTCCGTCGTCTATAGCACGCTCGGAATATGAACGTCGCCACACCGCCCGTCATCGAGTTGCGCGACATACGCACGCATTTCGGGCGCCACTTGGTGCATGACGGCATCAGTCTCACGGTCAGGCGCGGCGAAATCGTGGCGCTTCTGGGCGGCAGCGGCAGCGGCAAGACGACGCTGCTCAGGGTGATGGCGCTGCTGCACCGCCCGCAGGCTGGCGAGATCAAGCTGTTCGGCAAGCACGTTCCCATCGGCAGCGATGCCGAATTCGACCTGCGCCGGCGCATGGGCTACATGTTCCAGTTCGGCGCCCTGTTCGGCGGCCTAACCGTTCGGCACAATGTGGAACTTCCGCTGATCGAGCATACGTCGCTGCCCTCGCGACTGCGTGACAGAAATCGCCCAGCTCAAGATTCAGCTCACCGGGCTCGCACCGGAGGTGGCGGGGCTCATGCCGAGCGAGCTCTCGGGCGGGATGAGAAAGCGCGCGGCGCTTGCCCGTGCCTTGGCGCTCGACCCGGAGCTTTTGATCCTTGATGAGCCGGGCTCGGGTCTCGACCCGGCGAGCGCCCGCTCGCTCGACGAACTTATCGGGCGGCTGCGTCGGCGCTTGGGCTCACCGTGGTGATGGTGACGCATGATCTCACTTCCGTCCAGCGGCTCGCCGATCGTGCTATTCTTCTGCACGAAGGGAGAATCCTTGCGGACGGATCACCGCAGGAACTTCTCGCAAGCGACGATCAGCGCAGTGCGCTACTTCTTCCAACTCGAGGTGAAGAAAAGCTACGCGATGGCGGCGCAGGAGGGCGAGGTAATTATCTAATGAACCTATCTCATAATCCCCCACGAGCCGCGTTGTCGGCCCTGCGCTGCGCCATCAAGGCGCAAGCCGCAGCGCGTGGTCGTTCCACGGGCAAGGCTTGCAACGCCGAGGGCGTGGCGCAGGGTCGCAACCCGAAGGGACGGGACGGATTGCGCCCGCGGCTTTGTCGCGCCTCGCTCATTTGGAATAACCAAACCGCACTCAGCGCTTCGCGCTGCGAGCGCAATCCGCCGCCGTCGCGGCCGCGCGGGATTATGAGATAGGTTCATGGAACATCGAATCAGCTACACCGTTATCGGCGCCTTCGTGCTTATCCTGGGAGGCGTGCTCGCCGCCGGACTGATATGGCTCGCGAGCGGCGGCGTGGGCGGAAAATACAACACCTATGCCATTTACCTCCAGTCCGGTGCAGAGTCGCTGAACCGCGATTCCGCGGTGCTTTATCACGGCGTCAAGGTTGGCCGCGTGTCCTCGGTGGCGCTCGATCCGGAACATCCCGAACGCGCACGTATCCTTCTGGACGTGCGCGCGAACGTTCCGCTCAAGACCGATACCGAGGCGACGGTGGAAACGCGCGGCCTGACCGGTTCGGGCTATGTGGAGCTTTCCGGCGGTGCGCACGAGTCACCGCTGCTAAAGGCCAAACCGGGCGAGGAATATGCTGCCATACCGACCCGACCCGGCACTCTCGAATCACTGACCGGCATGGTACGCCACGTCGCACAGCACATCACGGAATTGTCCGATCAACTGGGTCAGGTCTTGAGCGAGAAGAACGTCAAGTCCATCAGCGACAGTCTCACCAATATCCGCGACATCACATCGAACCTCGCGGCGCGTGCCGGCGAACTCGACTCCGTCATCGCGAACATGGATACGACCTTCGCCAATGCGCGTGCGGCAAGCTCCAAATTGCCCGCCCTGATGGTGGAAATGCACGCGACGCTCGCGAGCTACCGCGCCGTCGCCCAAAAATCGGCAATGCCGCAGCCAGTGTGGATAAGGCATCGAACAGCCTTGGCGCGCTCGGACCGCAGACGCAGGGGCTGCTTGCGCAACTCGCCCAGGTGAGCCGGAATCTCAACGCGCTGGCGCAGCAACTCAGCCGTCAGCCCAATTCGGTTATCGTGGGCCTCACACCCCATCCCGGCCCGGGTGAAACAGGCAAATCGGGAGGTTGAAAATGCGCAAATACATCGTGCTCGCGGCAACGCTCTGCGTGCTCGCTCCGGTAACCTTGATCGCCGGCTGCGGCCTGCTGTCGCGGGCAGACGAGACGCCGGTAGAGCAATACGAAATTGCTCCCGACGTAACCATGTCCCAACCTCCGGCTGCGCCCTGCAAGCTCGTCGTGCGCGTGCGCAACATCGAGGCGAACACCCCGTGGGCGAGCGACAACATGCTCTACACGAAGTCCGAGCATGCCATCGCGAGCTTTGCCTATCATCGCTGGGCCGCGGCGCCGGCAACCCTGTTGACCGATACGCTCGTCAAGACGCTGGCCGCAAACGGACTTTACCGTGGCGTGCTCGGTCCGGTGAGCCCGGGGAATGCCGATCTCACCCTGGCCGTGACTCTTCAGAACGGTCCGTTGCAGTCCTTTTCCGCGCCGGCCGCCGAGAAAGGCGGCAATTCGGGCAGCAGCACGGAATCGCTGACGCTTGCCGCGAGTCTCACACACACACAGAGCGGTGCCTTGATTGCGGGCAAGACCTTCGAGGGATCCGAGTCCGCTGCCGCCGGCCCCTACGGCGGCGTCGTCGCCACCAATGCGCTTGCCGGCAGGCTCCTGGGCGAAATGCTTGACTGGCTTGTGCAGACGAATTCGACGCTTGCCTGCAGCGGGGGTTGATTCCGGCAATCCGGCCTTGCTGCGATTTGCTGCAGAACCTCGTCACTGTCTCGTTTGGGGATGGATGAAAACCGTCGCGTCAGGCGCTGGCTTTAGCGGGCCGAAAGCGGTCTCGTTTCCTCTCCCATCGAGTGAGCGGGTGCAGGGAAAGCGGTAAATCTTCGACTCCGGCCGATTCCTGGAATCTGGTAGGCTTCCATCATGACGTTTCAGCTTCGAAGCACGACATCTTCGCCGGGCGCGGGAACTGTGGCCGAGCATTACCGACGCGTGCGTGCGGCGACGGTGACGCTCGCCGCCGATCTCGAACCGGAAGACACCGTGGTGCAGACGATGCCCGACGTGAGTCCGACCAAGTGGCATCTCGCGCATACCACCTGGTTCTTCGAGGAGTTTGTGCTTGCGATCTTCCAAGCGGATTACGAGCGCGTGCATGCCGGCTACGATTTTCTCTTCAACAGCTATTACAACCTCGTTGGTCCGATGTATCCGCGCGCTCGTCGCGGACTTGTCACCCGGCCGACGTTCGCCGAGGTGCTGGAATATCGCCGCCGCGTGGATGAGGCGATGCTCACGCTTTTGACCACGCGCGCAGGCGATCGTGAAATTGCCGAGCGCGTTACGCTCGGTTGTCATCACGAGCAACAGCATCAGGAATTGTTAGTGACCGACATCAAGCACGTGCTGGCGCAAAACCCGCTCGCCCCCGCGTGGCGCGAACTGCCGCCGCCGGACACGGTGTCACCGCCGGCGCTTGCCTGGAGCGAATTCGGCGGCGGCCTGGTCGAAATCGGGCATGCGGGCGAAGGATTTTCTTTCGACAACGAAGGTCCGCGTCACCAGGTCTGGCTGGCACCCTATGCACTTGCCGATCGCCCCGTCATCAACACCGAGTATCGGGCGTTCATCGAAGACGGCGGCTACGCGCGTCCCGAGCTGTGGCTTGCCGACGGCTGGGCACGAGTGCAGGATGAGAACTGGCGCCGGCCGTTGTACTGGAACGAGGAACGGAACGAAGGAATTCACCGTGGCGGGTCTGCGCGTGCCGGCTTCTTCCGAACCGGTTTCGCATCTGAGCCATTACGAAGCCGATGCCTATGCACGTTGGGCCGGCGCGCGCCTGCCGACCGAGGCCGAGTGGGAACATGCGGCGGGCAAGCAGGCCATCGTCGGCAATCTTGCCGGCAACGGGCGTTTTCATCCCGCGTCTGCGCGAGCGGGCGCACTTGCGGGGCTTTGGGGTGACGTGTGGGAATGGACGGCAAGCGCCTATTTGCCGTATCCCGGTTACCGCGCTGCCGTGGGCGCGATCGGCGAGTACAACGGCAAGTTCATGAGCGGGCAGATGGTGCTGCGCGGCGGTTCCTGCGCGACGCCCGACGATCATATTCGTGCGAGTTACCGTAATTTCTTCTATCCGCATCAGCGCTGGCAGTTCGCCGGCCTGCGCCTCGCACGGGACGCATGAGCAGCGAAGGCCCCGAACTTGACGATCAGTCGCCGCAATGGCTCGAGGAGTTGCAGCGCCTGCGTCACGGTCTGCGGCAAACGCAGAAGTGGATTTCCTCGATGTACTTCTACGATGATGCGGGCGCACGGCTGTTCGATCGCATTACCGAGCAGCCCGAGTATTACCTGACCCGCACCGAGCTTGCGATCATGCGTCGGCACGTGGGCGAAATGGCCGAGCGAATCGGTCCCGAGGCCATGGTCATCGAACCCGGCAGCGGCGCGGGCGAAAAGATCCGGCTGTTGCTCCATGCGCTGGCGCATCCGGTCGCCTATGTGCCGATCGAGATTGCGCGCCGGCATCTGGAGGCTTCTAGCGGCGCGCTCGCCGGGGATTTTCCCGACATCAAGATTCTTCCCGTGTGGGGCGATTTTACGCAGCCGCTGGATATTCCCGAGCCCAAACAAAAGGTCCGGCGGCGGGCGATCTATTTCCCCGGTTCCACGCTCGGCAACTTCGAGCCCGGAGACGCGGTCGCGCTGCTCGAAAACTTCGCCGGCATGGTGGACGAGGGCGGCGTCGCACTGGTGGGTGTTGACCTGGCCAAGGAGGCAAGCGCGATCGAGTCCGCCTATAACGACGCCGCCGGCGTCACGGCCGCCTTCAATCTGAATATGCTCGCGCATTTGAACCAGCGGTTCGGGGCCGATTTCGACATTTCCGCCTTCGAGCATTTCGCTTTCTACAACGAACGGGAGTCGCGCGTCGAAATGCATCTCAGGAGTCGGTACAAACAAACCGTGCAACTCGCCGGCGAAGCCGTTCATTTCGAGGCCGACGAGACGATTCATACCGAATCCAGCTACAAGTACACCGACGAACGCTTCGCGGAACTGGCCGTTGCGGGCGGTTTCCGTCTGCTTGAAACCTGGAAAGATGCGGAATCCCTGTTCAGCGTCCGCTATCTGGTGCGGCAGCCCGCAAGTTAAGGAAACTTCGTTTTATTCGCACTCGCGCGCGGTCGGAATGGCGAGTATGGATACGAATCAGGGTTTTTTTGACGAATAATTGTCCAAAAGTGTGCAATACCCATAATTTTCGACTATGCTTAATGGAATTGTCTTTCTTATCGGGCGTCTTGGTCGCCGAAAGATATGCGGGACGCGGCGCCTATTTTTGAAACCCTGGAAAGGAGGTTGATCATGAATGGGAAAGTAGCCAGTTCCAAGGCGCTCGGATTCGGCGTTTTTGCCATTATGGCGTGGATTTTCAATATGCCGAGTGCAGGTTGGATCAGCATGCAGGCTTACGCGACGCCGGCGGCACACACCGTACTCGTTGTGGCCATGCTCGGCCTGCTGATCGCCGGTCTTGCCGCATTCCTACGCGGCGAAACCTGGCTGGCGTTCTTCTTCATCTTGTGGTGTGGCGTGGCTTGGGGATACGCCGGGACGATGGGCGGTACCACGATGGCGAATCCTTTCGGAAGCTGGCTGTGGCTCGCTCTCGCTCTCGTGAACCTCTATCTCTGGATCGCCGCCATGAAGGGGAAGCTGGGTGCCGTTCTTTCGTTCGCGGTCCTGTTGCTGTGGCTTTCGGCGCTCGCAGGTGGACTTGCGGGTTTGTTCAGCTCCGCTGCGGTGCTGAGCGTCATCGGCGGCTACCTGGGACTGGTGAGCGCGCTGCTGTTCTTCTACGTCTCCGCCGGCAGCATCATCAACTCGCACGCCGGGCGCAACGTCCTGCCCTGTGCCGAGGAATCCTACTGAGGGCGGCGGCAGTATAACCAAGCGCTATTGCCGTAATAGCCGGGGAAGCCCCTGAGTCTGTCAGGGGCTTCCTCGTTTACGCGCCAGGCTGAGGCCGCCTCGCAAGCTGCACCCTTCCCCATAGCGTGAAGAGACTTCGAGGCGCTTGTATGCATTCATAACTTTGATCGGCGCAGGCGCAAGGCGTTTGCGATCACAGAAACCGAACTCAGGCTCATCGCCGCGGCGGCGATCATCGGCGAGAGCAGCCAGCCGGCCAGCGGGAACAGTACGCCCGCCGCGATCGGAATTCCGGCACCGTTGTAGAAGAAGGCGAAAAAGAGGTTCTGGCGGATGTTGGCCAGCGTCGCGTGCGAAAGCCGCCGCGCCCTGGCCACACCGCGCAGATCGCCCTTGATCAACGTCAAGCCCGCACTTTCCATGGCGACATCGGTGCCCGTGCCCATTGCTATGCCGACGTCGGCGGCGGCAAGCGCGGGCGCATCGTTCACGCCGTCACCCGCCATTGCCACCACTCGGCCCTCGCGTTGCAGGCGCCGGACCGCTTCGAGCTTGGCCTCGGGCAGCGCCTCGGCCTGCACTTCATCAATGCCGACGGCACGCGCCACGGCCTGCGCCGCACGCTCGCCGTCGCCGGTGACCATGACCACGCGCACGCCCTCGCGGTGCAGAATTTCCACCGCCTCGCGGCTGCTTTCCTTGACCGGATCCTTCACGGCAATCAAGCCGATGGCGCGGCCATCGACGGCCACGTACATCACTGTTGCGCCCTCGGCGGCGAGGGTCTCCACCCGTGTGGCTAGCGCTCCCGCGTCAATGCCGGACTCCTGCATGAAGGTGACGTTGCCGGCGAGTACGTTGCGGCCCTCGATCGTGCCGCGCACGCCGCGCCCGGTCACCGCCTCGAACTCGTCGGTTTTCGACGCTTCGATGCCACGTGCCGCGGCGCCCGCGAGTATCGCGGCGGCCAGGGGATGCTCGCTGGCCGCCTCCAGTCCGGCGGCAAGGCGCAGCACTTCGTCCGCTTCGAAGCCTTCCACTGCCTCGACGGTTTCCAGCCGCGGTTTGCCTTCGGTAATGGTGCCGGTCTTGTCCACGACCAGCGTATCCACTTCGGCCATGCGTTGCAGCGCCTCGGCGTCACGTACCAGAATGCCCGTGCCCGCACCGCGCCCGACTCCGACCATGACGGCCATCGGCGTCGCCAAGCCAAGCGCGCAGGGGCAGGCGATGATGAGCACCGAAATCGCCGAAACCAGTGCGAAGGCGAGACCGCCTTGCGCCGATCCGAGCAGTGCCCAGACCACGAAGGCCGTGATCGCGCTCGCCACTACTGCGGGCACGAAAATCCTGGAGACCCGGTCGGCGAGGCCCTGAATCGGTGCCCGGCTTCTTTGTGCGGCAGCCACCTGGGCAACAATGCGCGCGAGCATGGTTTCGTCGCCGACGCGGGTCGCGCGCATCACGAAACTGCCGTTGCCGTTTACCGTGCCACCCGTGACTTTTTCGCCGGCGGTCTTCTCCACCGGCACCGGCTCGCCAGTGAGCATGGATTCGTCCACGCTGGAGCGACCTTCAAGCACTTCGCCATCCACCGGCACCTTTTCTCCCGGGCGCACACGTAGACGATCGCCCTCTTGCACTTGAGCGAGGTCCGCTTCTTCCTCAGTGCCGTCATCGCGGATACGCCGCGCACGCGGCGGCGCAAGATTGAGCAGGGCCTTGATCGCCCCCGAAGTGCGTTCGCGCGCACGTTGTTCCAACACCTGACCGATCAATATCAGGGTAATGATGACGGCCGCACTCTCGAAGTACAGCGGCACCGAACCGCCGTGCCCTAAAAATGCCTGCGGCAAAAACCCGGGCAGAACGAGTGCGAACAGGCTGAAGAGATACGCGGCGCCGGTGCCGAGTGCGATCAGCGTCCACATATTGAAGTTCGCGCTTTTGAGAGACTTCCAGCCGCGCTTGAAAAAAATCGAACCGGCGTAAAACATGATCGGCGTCGTGAGTGCGAGTTGCACCCAGCCGTAGCCCGCGCCCAGCCAATGCTGGAAATCGAGACCCGGCAGCATGTCGCCCATGGTGATCAAAAGCAGCGCGGCCGTGAGCGGGACCGCCAACCACAGTCGCCGCGTAAAGGCGACAAGTTCGGGGTTGACCGCTTCCTCCACACTCGCGTTGCGCGGTTCCAGTGCCATGCCGCATTTGGGGCAGTCGCCGGGATGATCCTGCACGACCTCGGGATGCATGGGGCAGGTATAGACGCCGTCCGGGTCCGCTGTCTTCGCCATTTTTCGCCTGCGCGCGTCGTCGAGGAAGCGGTCCGGTTCGGCGACGAATTTTTCGCGGCAGCCGGCGCTGCAGAAATAAAACGTCTCGCCCGAGTGTTCGACGCTGTATTTCACCGCGGCCTGATCAACGCGCATGCCGCATACCGGATCCTTCACCGTTCCAGCCTCTTCGGTTTCGCCGTGGGCTTTCACTTCCGCTACATGCCGTGCTTGATGCCGACCTTGACCAGCCACCAGTTGGCGGGATAGGTCGTGGCAAAACCGATCACCATGCCGATCTGCATCATGAACCAGAACAGCGCCGTATTCGCTTCGAGGCCGGGGAACCAGACGAGGCGCACCAGTGCCATCCAGCCAAACAACCCGATTTCGAAGGCGACGAGCGAGAGCGTGTCGGCCTTGATCGCCGCCCACAACGCGCCGAGCCTGGAGTGCCCGCCCATCTGGCGGATCGGCAGGTACTGGAAAAGGATGCCGAGCACATAGGCGGCGCTGAAATCCAGGATGTAGGAAGTGCCGAGTGCGAACGGCACGATAACAATGCCGAAGGCGACGATCAGAACGTCGGCGAGGATGTCGCCGAGCGTGCATCCGGCGCCGCAATGGCTCGAGGAGATGAACACGCTTTGCCAGTAGGGCATGTGCATCGGCATCTTTTCGCCGCTGGCGGGCGTGCGACCGAAACGTCGGTAGAAAAAGAAGACGGCGGGACCGAAATACAATGCCGTAACCGGCCACACCACTTCCATGATGCGCATCGGCTGGCGCCGTCCGCGCGCGATGTCGAATGTGATCGTCGCGGCCGTGAGAATTGCCGAAACGAGAGCTATCCAGGCCAATGCATTGAGCCACGCGGGAATTCCCATCAAGTCTCTTCTCCTTTTTTCTTGCCTGAGAATCCGGATTCAAGTGCCGCCCTGATCGTGTCCGACTCCGGGGCGTTGTGCAGTCCGCTGCCGCCGGAATAGACGCGGCAGCAGTCTGCATTCGCCGGGGCAGGCGCGACGTCGCGTCCGTCCACCAGCACGGTCGGCGATCCGTAGCCGCGCAGCGCTTCTGGCGTCGCCGAATCGTCGCGGTTCCATTCCTGCCACTCGGCCGCCAAACCGGTGGCCGTCATCGCTTCGCGAATTGCCTCGCGTGCTGCGGCGACATGCGGGCAGCCGGTGAAGTAAACGAGTTCGACGCGTAGCGCGTTCATTGCTGCTCCGGCATTCAATGTGACTGCCATCTGCCTATTAAGCATAAAGTCTACTATATGCTCAATGCTTTGATGCCTGTTATTCTTGGAGGCTGTAAACGGAGAAAACCATGGCCGACGGCGTATTTATTACCGGTATTTCGAGCGGCCTCGGACGCGGCTTCGCCGAGGAATATCTGGAGCGGGGTCGCGAGGTTTACGGGCTCAGTCGCCGCGGCGCGGGCTTCGAGCACGAACGGCTGCACGCAGCGAAGGCGGATCTTGCCGATCTCGATGGCATTGCCGGCGTACTCGATCGCCTGATCGGCGACGCCGATATCGAACTTGCGATCCTCAATGCCGGCATCCTCGGCAAGTTCAAACCGATGCCCGAGGCGAGTCTCAGCGAATTGCGCCACGCGATGGACGTGAACCTGTGGGCGAACAAACTGATACTCGATTGGTTCGCGGCGCGCCATGCGCCCCGGCAGATTGTGCTCATTTCTTCCGGCGCCGCAGTCACGGGCCACAAGGGCTGGAGCATGTATGCGCTTTCCAAGGCGGCGCTCAACATGCTGACCCAACTCTACGCCCACGATTTGCCCGGCTCGCATCTTGTCGCACTTGCACCCGGGTTGGTGCACACGCCGATGCAGGATCACATTTACGAAAAGGTGGACGAGAAGCGTTTTCCCTCGGTCAAACGTCTGAAGGAAGCACGCGGCACGCCGGCCATGCCCGCACCGCGCGACGCCGCGCGCCGCATGGTGGAAGCCTTGCCGAGCCTTTGCGAAAAATATCCCAGCGGCAGCTTCGTGGACATTCGCGATCTCTGAAATGCCTGCTTAGTGCAGACGCGGAGGCTTGTCCTCGTCGGTATCGGGTGGTGGGCCGGGCGGTGGTTTTCCGGGATCGGGTGGCGGCTTGCGCCACAGATCGCCGATCACCGGATCCTCCAGGTCTTCGGATTCGTGTTCCCAGCGAAAGGGTTTGCGCGGCGGTATCGGATCCAGTCGGAACAGGACAAGCGCGCAGATCAGGCCGATCCCGGCGCCCCAGGCATGGGTGATGTAGGAGATGTGCGGGCCGGCGGTTCCCGGCACGATGGCCACGAGCGCCGTGCCGTAGAGGAAGGCGGTCGCACAGGTGATGGCGATCGAGGTGCGGTCGCGCCGGAGCGCGCCGGCGACGATCAGGAACACGATAAAGCCCATCACCAGTCCGCTTGCGCCGAGGTGAAAGGCGGGTGGACCCGTGAACCACACGCCGACGCCCGTTCCCAGCCATACCAGCGGAATCACGAAGCGGCAGGCGCGCGGATACCCGTAGATAAGTGCGGTGCCGAGAATCAGCACCGGCGCCGTATTGGCGAGCAGGTGTTCCCAGGAGCCGTGCAGAAGCGGAGCGGCGACAATGCCGACAAGGCCGAAGATCACGTGCGGCTCGACGCCGAGTCGGTCGAAATTCCAGCCGCCGACAGTTTCGATAAGACGGATCCACCACAGCGCCGCGACGAATATGATGCTGATGCTGAAAGCGTGCTGGATGCGCCGTCGTGAGGCGGCGATGCGCTCGCGTTCGCGTTCCGAATACATCAGGGCCTTGGGTGAACGAACGGGAGCATCTTACCCGCGATGCGGCGGCATTGTCCTATAATCGAACGGCAGACGATGCCGGGAGGAAGCGATGAGCGATATTACGGCGGCCGGGACACTCGGGGTATCGGGGCGCGGACTCGAAGCATTGCGCGGCACGCGGCGCTGGGCGCTGTTGGTGGCGATCTTCATGTTGCTCACAATGGCGGCGGGGATTGCGGGCAATCTCATCTACGCTGCGCGCGGCCTGGGTCCACCGGGCGTATCGCCCGAGCTTCGGCAAGCCGTCCGATTTATGCACCTTGGCTTCGCTATATGCGCGCTGTTCATAGACGGCGCATTCGCCTGGTTCGCGCTGCAATATGCGCGCCGGCTTGGTGCGAGCCTGCGCACGGGCGATTCCGCCGCCCTGGAGGCGGCGTTCTGGTGGCAGCGCCGCTTCTGGACCCTGCAGGGCGTGCTGATCATCGTCTTTATCGCCCTGTATATCATCGGCATCTTTGCGGCGATTGTCCTTGTCGCACTGCATCACCCATGAGCGCGCGGGAGGGGAACGGCATGAACGGGTTACCTCATGTGATTCCGGTTACGGATGGCGCCCTGCTTGCACTGCGCAAGACAAGATTCTGGGTGCTGTTCCTCGGCGTGATCGGCGTGATTCTTGCGGTTATCGGCGGAATCATGATCCTCGCCGCCTTGCTCGCCCTGCACAGAAACATGCACGCCGGCGTGCTGCTCATAAGTGAAGGCGTAATATTCATGGCCGTCTTCATCCTGCTTGCCGTGTGGCAGCTCGGCTACTCGGGTGCGCTGCGGCAGATTGAGGGGGACACGGAGGCAGCGAATGCGGCGCTCGAACGGGCATTGCTCAAGCAGCGAAGTTTGTGGCGGCTGTTGGGCGTAATCATGATTGTCGTCCTCGTACTCGGCATTGCAATCGGCATCTTTTCGGCGATCTGGGGCCAGCAGTTTCTCGCCAATATGCCGATGCATCCATAAGGCGGGTGAAAGACACGGATCAAACATCGGAAGACGCAATACACGGCAATGGCAAATGAACGAGGGTGACAAATTGAAGACATACTCCAACCGATACGGAACCACGGCCGGGGAGCCCGGCACGAAACTTACTTTCTATGCGGCGCTCGCCGCCTACGGTGGGCAGCTTCCGTTTATCGGACTGGCCGTGTGGCTATGGACGCACAACGGTGGCTACGCAAGCCACGTGCTCGCCGTATATGCGGCGGTTGTGCTGACTTTCATCGGCGGTGTGCATTGGGGATGGGCGCTTTCCGGTCATGCCGATTCGCGCCGTTATCTGTGGGCCATGGTGCCGCTGACGGCCGGCTGGATTCTTGCTTGCCTGCCCTGGGCTGCATTTTCCCTGCCCCTGCTGGCTGCTTCCTTCGTTATGCTGTGGTACGCGGAAGGACGCTGGTTCGCGGATCGTTTGCCGCGCTGGTACCGGGTGCTGTGCACGCAGCTTGCATTTGCCGCGGCGATTGAATTGCTGGCTGGCTGGGTGGCCGTTCTGGTGCATGCAAGCTGATGCACCGCGCCGGGATCGGGTGTTTGTGCACCCGATCCGGACGGCGATGTTTTGATTGTCGGAAACTCCGAGTAAATCGGAGACGACTTATTCGTGGTTTACTTGTTGAGGCGGCTGATGGTGAAGGACGCAAAGTCTGCGCCCACATCCCAGCCCTTGCCGGTGCCGGTAATCGAGAGCGAAACCGGACCCTTGGTCAAGGCCATGGCGTCGGTGGATTTGACCGCTCCTGCATGCGCGGAAGCGGCGGCATAACTGCCCAACACGTTCTTGATGTCGTTCACGCCGCTGAAGGTGCCGTGGCCGTCGTCAATCGTGGACTTGCCGACGGTGAGCCCGCCGCCCTTGATGCTGAGTTTGACGCGCATGCTCTGGCCGTTGGAACAGGTCACGATGCCCTTGCCGCTCGCGGTCTTGTAGATAATTGACCAGCCATGTAGTGAAAATTTCATGTGGCACTTGACCGAGCTCGACGTATTCGACGAGTCGGAGGCGTAGGCCGTCGCCGGAGCGGCAGCCCATCCCGAGACGCCCAGCGCCGCGGCGAATCCCAGAGTCGTTAAAAACTTGCGCATGATCATTCCTCCTTTTTTGAATGAATAACAGGAAAGTCCTGTACTTGGGTCAGACCGTGAATTTGCCCGGATGTTCCCTTGCTGCGAAAGTACCCGCTATCGGGCGACTTTCCCCAGTCCGCCCGTCTGCGGTATCAACCGGCGCAGCACGAGAGTCACCGTGCGCGCGTCCCCGCCTTTCCCGAGAGTAAATTTCATCCGGCTACCGGGCGTGCCGTCACGGAGCATCCCGCGCAGATTGTAGAGAGTCAGGCTGTCTGCCGGTTTGCCGTTCACCGCGGTGATGACGTCGCCTGGCTTGAGCCCGGCCTGTTCGGCCGGTCCGCCTGTCATCACGGCCTTTACCTCGAAGCCGCCGTTCGTGCCGTTGATCCACATGCCGGAGCGGTCGTAGTTCATGGGCGCGCCGTAATTCTTGTTCGGCTTGAGGTAAATCGTCTGGTTCGCGTAGTCGAAGGTCACGGTGAAGTGCTTGAGAATTTCACCGCCAATGTTGCCGGCAACGTATTTGTCGGCACCCGCGCCTTGCGTGGCCGTGCTTAACTCGACGACGGGATTGTGCACGCTTACGCTGCCGATCATCAGCGTTCCGCCGCGGGTTACGCGGCCGCTCGCGCTGCCGCCGACGCCCCAGCCCACGACGGTTTGCGGCGTAGTCGTGTAACGCGAGTCGAGATCATTAGCCTTCACGAAGGGCGTCCACAGGCTCAGTGCAGCACGGCTGCCGGTGTCTATCTCGAATTCCCCTGTCAATCCATCTATCGAACCCTTGACTCCAGGGATGCGGCCGAGAAACGTAAAAGGCACGGGCGTGCCGGCATCCGCCGCCTTGAAATCCTCCGGCCGCATGAGGGTCAGCGTCTGCGCCGCGTAATCAATTTGCACGACGAAACGCTTGAAGACCTCGTAGCCGACGAGGCCATCGAATCGCGCACCCTCCACCGCGCCGAACGCGGGGAGCGGCAGTACGCCGAAGAGCTGGTCGCGCAGAGTTACCTTGCCGCCGAGCGTGAGGTCTTGGACCTTGCCGAAGCCGGTGTTCACGGATTTCTTGCCGACGCCGCCGCCTTCCAGCGCGCCCTTGCTCGCGATACCGGCGCTCTTGGCCGCCTCGGGCGTCAGGATGTTCGCGCCGCCCGTATCGAGCATGAACTGGAGCGGATGACCGTTCACGGTGACCTGGATATAGATGTGGTTGTTGATGAGTTGGAACGGAATCGTCGCTTCATTGCCGCCGCCGACGAAGGAAAAGTCCTTGAGCTTTTGTTTCGGCACTGCAAAGTCGGCAACGCTTACCGGCACATTCACGGCAACCGTCTTCAGCTGAACGACGGTGTCGTATTGCTTCTTGCCGTTGGAGTAGCGCTGGTGAAACGGAAGTTTGATGCCTTGGGTCGTGCGGTAGTCGCTGAGGTAGGCCGTTTCCTGAACCGAACCCACGCCCGTCGCCTCGACCGTACGGGCGATGAGGTGAGTATGGCTGTCTATCCACAGTTCGAATGGATGCCCGTCTTTCGGCGTGATGCGCAACACCTGATAAGTTGCGCCGTCGTCCTTGCGCGTGCCGAGCGATTCGATCTTGCCTGGCCGGCGTTCGGGGAACCACCATGCCCGCGCTGTCTGATAGGCGGCGGTCGCATCCTGCTGCTTCGCGGCGGAAGAATCATTGGGCGAAATCTCTCCGCCGGGCGACTTGTTCCATCCCATTTTTCCGTCGAAGCCCTGGGCGCCGGTGAGCGCGCCCAAGGTGTAGTGGCTGACCGAGCGGCCGGTCGCGAGATCGTCGAGCTGGGTGACGGCGCCGGACAGGCCGCCGACTTCGATCGTGCCTTCGATGCGCAGCGTATGGATGCCGTTCCAGGCGGCTCCGCCGCTCGCGGCCTTGGATTGGGCGAGGATTTGGGTTGCCGTCGGCGCAGCCGCAAGGGCGAAGCCCGGAAGCAACAACAGAATCAGGGCGAACAATCTGCGCATGGGATTTGCCGGGAAACGAAAGCGCTATCGTACAACTTTTGGAGGCGGTTCAGGAATTCCGTCGGTCGCAGAGTGCAGCGGCGTGGTGTGCGAAGTGCTCGCGCATGAAGCTCGCAATGAAGTAGTAGCTGTGATCGTAGCCGTCGCGCCGATTGAAGGTCAGGGGGTAGTCCGCCGCGTGGGCGGTCTCGATCAGCTTTTCCGGCAGCAATTGGCCCGCGTGCAGGAATTCGTCCGCCGTGCCTTGATCTACCAGCAGCGGAAGGTGGTGCTTTGCGATCTTTATCAAATCGTGGGCGTCGTACTCGCGCCATGTGGCTTCGTCCGATCCGAGATAGCCGGTGAAGGCCTTGCGTCCCCAGGGGCACAGGCTGGGCGCCGCGATGGGCGCGAAAGCCGAAACCGAGCAATAGCGATCCGGGTTGCGCAGTGCGATGACGAGCGCGCCGTGTCCGCCCATGGAGTGTCCGAAGATGCCTGTGCAATCGGTCTGAACCGGAAAGTTTTCCGCGACGACATCTGGCAGCTCCTCGACGACATAGTCGTACATCCGGTAATGCTTCGACCACGGCGCCTCGGTCGCGTTGACGTAGAAGGACGCCCCGGCGCCGAAGTCGTAGCTCTCGGTTTCGCCGGGCAGGCCGAGATCGCGTGGACTGGTGTCGGGCGCGACGAGGAGGATGCCGTGTTCGGCGGCGTAGCGCTGGGCGCCGGCCTTTGCCATGAAGTTCTCTTCGGTGCAGGTGAGTCCCGACAGCCAGTAGAGCACCGGTACCGTGCCCGCTTCCGCCTGCGGCGGACGATAGATGGAAAAACGCATCGGCGCCTTGCAGGACTGCGAATCGTGGCGGTAGAATTCGACGCTGCCGCCGTGCGAACGATGGCGCTTCACGAGTTCGAGGCTGCTCGTTTGTCTGCTCATCAGTAAAGAATGACGGAGCGGATGCTTTTTCCCGCGTGCATCAGTTCGAAGGCGCGGTTGATGTCTTCGAGCGGCATTGTGTGCGTAATCATCGGATCGAGCTTGATCCTGCCGTCGAGATACCATTCGACGTAGTCAGGCAGTTCGGAACGGCCCTTGACGCCGCCGAAGGCCGTGCCCTTCCACACCCGTCCGGTCACCAACTGGAACGGGCGCGTCGAGATTTCCTGTCCGGCGCCGGCGACGCCGATGATGGTAGAAACGCCCCAGCCCTTGTGACAGCACTCGAGCGCGGCGCGCATGAGTTTCACGTTGCCGACGCACTCGAAGGAATAGTCCGCACCGCCGCCGGTCAGTTCGACGATGACTTCCTGAATCGGGCGATCGTATTGCGTCGGGTTGACGGTATCGGTCGCGCCGAGAGAGCGCGCGAATTCGAACTTGTCTTCGTTGACGTCAATGGCGATGATGCGTCCGGCTTTGGCGAGCACCGCGCCCTGAATCACGGCAAGTCCGATGCCGCCGAGCCCGAACACGGCGACCGTCGCGCCCGCTTCCACCTTCGCGGTATTGAGCACGGCACCGATGCCGGTGGTCACGCCGCAGGCGAGCAGGCACACCTTTTCCAGCGGCGCTTCCTTGTTGATTTTGGCGACCGCGATCTCGGGCAGGACCGTGTATTCGGAAAAGGTCGAGGTGCCCATGTAGTGATAGATCGGTTTGCCGTTCAGGGAAAAGCGCGAGCTGCCGTCGGGCATCACGCCGCGGCCCTGCGTCGCACGAATTGCCTGACAGAGGTTGGTCTTGCCGGAGCGGCAATATTCACATGCGCCGCATTCGGGCGTGTAGAGCGGTATCACGTGATCGCCGGGTTTGACGCTTTTGACGCCGGCGCCAAGCTCCTCGACGACGGCGCCACCCTCGTGGCCGAGAATCGTCGGGAACAGACCCTCGGGGTCCTCTCCGGAAAGCGTATAGGCATCGGTATGACAGACGCCGGACGCGACGTTGCGCACCAGCACCTCGCCCGCCTTAGGCCCCTCCAGCCCGACTTCCTCGATGGCGAGAGGCTTGCCCGCCTCCCAGGCTACGGCCGCACGCGTTTTCATGTCGAAATTCCCGTTCAAGATCTCTGTGCGATTATAGTCTGCACGAACGACAGCCGGAAATATAAACATTCAATCATGTTGATCACGCTGCGCGACCTTACGGTGCGCTACACGGCCGAGCCGGTTCTGGACGAGGTAAATCTCACCATCCAGGAAGGCGAGCGCGTGTGTCTCGTCGGGCGCAACGGCGCCGGGAAATCCACGCTGATGCGCGTCATCGCCGGCAGCCTGGAACCCGATTCCGGCGAACGCGAGCACGCCGAGACGTTGCGCATCGCCTGGCTCGAACAGGAAGCGCCGCCGGATCTCGCCGGCCCTGTGTACGACATCGTCACCAGCGGCCTCGGCGAGACCGGACGCAAACTCCTCGCCTACGCGCGGCTTGCTCATTCGGGCGCGGAATCCTCGCGCCTGATCGAATTGCAGCACGCGCTCGAACACGACGGCGCATGGAGCGAGAAGGTGCGCGTGGATTCCGTCATTTCGCGCATGGCGCTCGATCCACAGGCGGAGTTCCACACGCTCTCCGGTGGCCTTCGGCGCCGCGTCATGCTCGCCGCGGCCGTGGTGAGCGACCCCGATCTGCTGTTGCTCGACGAGCCGACCAACCATCTCGATATCGAAGGCGTCGCCTGGCTGGAACATCTGCTGCTCGGCGCGCGCTCGGCCCTTGTCTTTATCAGTCACGATCGCGCCTTTCTCGATCGCATCGCGACCCGCATCGTCGAGGTGGATCGCGGCCGACTTTACAGTTGGCCCGGCAATTACGCCGAGTACCTTTGGCGCAAACGCGAGGCGCTCGCGGCCGAGACACAGGCGATGCGCGAATTCGACAAGACGCTCGCGGAGGAAGAAGCCTGGATACGCCGTGGCGTGAAGGCGCGCACCACGCGCAACATGGGCCGCGTGCGCGCGCTGGAAGAGATGCGCGAAGAGGCCGCGGCACGGCGAAAATACCAGCGGCGGGCACGCATTCGCGCGCAGTTCGGCGAGGAATCCAGCCGGCGCGTGATCGAGGCGCACAAGGTCAATGCGAGCATCGCCGGCAAGACTATCCTCAGAGGTTTCACGCACAAGATCCGTCGCGGCGACGTGATCGGCGTCATGGGTCCGAACGGAAGCGGCAAGACGACGCTTTTGCGCGTTTTGCTCGGTGAACATCCGCAGGACGGCGGTACGCTTAAATACGGCGAGAATCTCCAGATCGCCTATTTCGACCAGAACCGCGAACAGCTCAATCTCGAACGCGATGCCGCCTGGAACGTTGCCGAGGGCGCGGACCGCATCGGTTTCGAAGGCAAGAGCCTGCACGTGCTGGGCTATCTCAAGGCGTTTCTGTTCACGCCGGATCGGGCGCGCACGGCGGTCAAGATGCTTTCCGGGGGTGAGCGCAACCGGCTGCTGCTCGCGCGTCTCTTTGCCAAGCCTTCCAACGTGCTTGTGCTCGACGAGCCCACCAACGATCTCGACATCGAAACCCTGGAGCTGCTGGAAAATCTCGTTGCCGACTATCCCGGCACCGTGATTCTCGTCTCACACGACCGCGCCTTTGTAGATAACGTGGTGGACGGACTGCTTGTGCACGAGGGCGAGGACGGCTTTCGTTACCACGTCGGCAACTACAAAGACTGGCTGCGGCGGAACGGAGCGCCACGTGAAGCAAAAACATCGCGGGAGAGCGTCGCCGAAGCCGAGCGTGCAAAGCCGGAGCAAAAGCGGCGCGCAAACAAGCTCGGCTACAAGGATCGGCGCGAGCTGGATGAATTGCCGCCGCGGATCCAGGCGCTGGAAGCGGAAATTGCCGAGTGGCACAAGACTATGAGCGAGCCCGATTTCTTCCGCCGATCATCCGACGAAATCAAGAACGGTCAGATGCAGCTTGCCGACGCAGAACAAAAACTGTCGGCAGCCTACGCCCGCTGGGAAGCACTCGAGGCGCGTCAGGCCGAATTAGCGCATTCGTAGGGGCGGTGGGGCAACACCTTATCAGGCAAGCATCCAGTCGGCCGCGGCGAGGCAGTGGAGTTCGGTGGTGTCGAAGCGCGGAATCTCCGGCGCGTCCTGCGGGCGGACGAGCAGCGTGAATTCGGTGCAGCCGAGAATGACGGCTGCGGCGCCCGCCGCGTGCATCCGGCGCATGATCGCGACGAAGCGTGCGCGCGATTCGTCGCGTATCCGCCCCTTGACCAGTTCCTCGAAGATGATGCGATGGATTTCATCCTGTTCGCTTTCCGTCGGCACGTCCACCTCGAGTCCGCGACTTTCCAACCGCTCGCGGTAGAACGGCTGCGCCATGGTGTAGCGGGTGCCGAGCAGCGCCACATGACGATGGCCGCTTGCGTGCAGGGCTTCCGCGGTTACGTCGGCAAGATGAATGAGCGGAATCTTCACCGTCGCCTCGATCGCGGGCGCGACGCGGTGCATGGTGTTCGCGCAGACGACGAGCGCTTCGGCGCCGGCTTGTTCCAGGTTTTTCGCGGCGTGCGCAAGGATTTCCCCGGCGGCGTCCCAGTCGTCCGCATGTTGCAGTCGCGCGATCTCGTCGAAGTCCACGTTCCAGAGCAGCACATGCGCCGAATGCAGGCCGCCCAATCGTTCCGCCACGAGTTCGTTCAGCCGTGCGTAGTAATGGGCAGTGGATTCCCAGCTCATGCCGCCGATGAGTCCGAGCATTTTCATGAGAGGATCAGTTTCCCTCCCGGTCTTGCGTCGGGGGTTCGGATTCAAGGCGCTTTGCGCGCAGCAGGATGCCCGCATAATAAATCAGGTAATAGCCGAGCACGAGATAGAGAACGCCGTGTAATGCCGGTTGCGAGGTAAGCACGGGGATGGCGCCGCCCTTTGCCGCCGCGGCCGCCTCGGCCTGACGTTGGATCTGCGGAAATACGACAACGTATTCATAGACGAAACGCGCGATCAGTAATGCGATCAGGCCGATGCCGAGATAGAGATTCGGCACGTACCAGAGGCCGTGTTCGTCGCGTCCCATTTTCGTGAAGCGCAGCGCAAAAAGCGCAATAATCGCGCCGAGTGCGAAGCCCGCGGCCGTGCTCTCGTATTCCAGGGGGGGGTTGCTGCGGCGCGCGTAGGTAAACAGCAGAACCACCGCAAGCACGGCAAACACGGCGATGCGAAAGACGATGCGCCGCTCGATGAGGCGTTGATGCCCGATCAAGCGCCGCCCGCGCCGATAGAGCGCGAAGGCCAGTATTGCGACCAGGGCGACAATCCACACCCAGCCGTAATGTCCTAATCCCGTCGTCATTGCAAGTCTTCCTCGCGTCGTCTGCAAGCCGCTTATCATATACGCCGAAGTTTCCATCCGGAGTCCGTCATGAATTCTTGCCTGCGCCTCGCCGCCGTTCCGCTTGCCGGCCTGATCCTCGCTGCCGTCGCGTTTGCGGCTTCCGCATCGCCGCCCGCGAACGACAAGGCGCCCGCAACATGGAGAGACTCTACGGTCACGACCTACCACGGCGTGAAGGTGCCGGATCCCTATCGCTGGCTGGAATTTTCCGATTCCGCTGGCGTAAAAAGATGGATTTCCGCCCAGAATGCGCATACCGATCAGGTGCTCGACGGCTTTTGGCAGAGCGATGCGATGGCAAGGCGCGTCGAGCAGCTTTCGCTTACCACCAGCAAACGCTCGCATCCCGAATTTGCCGCCGGGATGCTCTTTTTCATGCAGCAGACGCCGCCGCAGCAACAGGCGGTGCTCGTCGTGGAGAAGTGGCCGCACGGCAAGCTGCATGTACTGGTTGACCCCAACAAGTCCGGCGGGGCGATTACCGGTTATTGGCCCTCGCCCGACGGCAAACACGTCGCCTACGGCATCGCCGAGGGCGGCAGCGAGGCGACGACGATCCATGTCGCAAGCGTTGCGGACGACAAAATTCTTCCCGATGCGCTTCCCCATGCCGGTGGCGGCACTTCGCCGCAGGGTGTTCTCTGGGACAGTGATGGCAAGGGGTTTTTCTACGTGCGCCTGCCGGATAGCGGCAAGCAATCCCAGTTCAATGCGGTGCTTTATCACCACACGCTTGGTGAACCGGCCGATGCGGACGAGCTTGCCTTCGGCAAGGGGATGTCGCCGGTTGCCGAATACGCCTTCGCGAGTTCCTCCGACGGCAAAAACACCGCCATATTGGTGCATTACGGTGACGGTAACCCCGATTACGCATATCTGCGCATCGCCCAGGGATGGTTACAGGTGTTGGGGCCAAAAGCGAACGTGCGCGCCGCAAGCGGCGTGAGCGCGGGCGCGGTCTGGCAGAACGGGCGTCTTGCGGTAATTTCCTACCAGGACGCGCCGCGCGGCAAGCTCCTTGCCGTCACGCCGGCGGGCGCGCAAGTTCTCGTTCCCCAGGATTCGTCGTGGGCGATGCACGCGGTTGCCGCGATCAAAAGCGGCTTTCTCGTGACCGAAGTCGCTGGCCCCGACTGGCGCGTCGCCCAATACGATGCGCGCGGAAAGTTCGTCCGTGTCGTTCCGCTTCCGAAAAACGGCATCGGCGTCGGTGCGATCGCATCGTCGGAGCAATCGAACGTTGCGCTGATTACCTATTCCGGCTGGACGTTTCCCGAGCGCTGGGCACGTTACGACGCCGGCGAGGGCGGACTCAAGACCGTGTTCGAGGTAAAGCCCGCGGCGGATTATTCAAAGCTTGCGCACCTACCGTCTCACGGCGACATCGAAGGACGGCGCCAAGATTCCCGTCACCGTGGTCGCAATGGCGGGCGTCAAGCCGGACGGCAAACGCCCGACCATTCTCTACGCCTACGGCGGCTACGGCATCGTCGTCGCGCCGCACTTCATGGGACCGTATCTCGCCTGGCTGGAGAAAGGCGGCGTCTATGCGCTCGCCAACATCCGCGGCGGCGGCGCCTACGGCGAAGGCTGGCACGAGGCCGGCATGCTCGGCAACAAGCAGAACGACTTCGACGACTTTTATGCGGCTGCGCAGGAACTGGTGAAGAGTCACTGGACGGATCCCGCCCATCTCGGCATCCAGGGCGGTTCCAACGGCGGGCTCCTGATGGGCGCCGCGCTCACGCAGCATCCGGAGGAATACCGGGCTGTGGTCTCTTCCGTCGGCATCTACGACATGCTGCGCTCGGAGTTGTGGCCGAACGGCCGCTATAACGTGAGCGAATACGGCACGGCGACCCGAAAGAAGGACTTTCAGTGGCTCTATGCCTATTCGCCTTTGCAGCATGTGAAAAAGGGCACCGCCTATCCGGCGGTGCTGTTGATCACCGGCGTGAACGATCCGCGCGTCGCGCCCTGGCAATCGCGCAAGTTTGCGGCGGCGCTGCAGGCGGCGAACTCTTCCGATCGGCCGATACTTCTGCTCACGCGCATGAACGAAGGCCACGGCGTTACCGCCTCGTTCGCGCAGCGTGTAGGCAATACCGCCGCCGCGCTCGGCTTTTTCGCCCACGAACTCGGGCTCGTCAGCAGGTAACGGACTTGAAGTTTCGCCGTCCCACGTGCATATAAGCGGAGAAACCCTGTTGCATGCCGACCGGAAGGCGGTATGGCGGGCGCTGCACGACACGGACCTGCTTGCGCACTGCGTGCCCGGTTGCGAAGAAATCAACTGGCTCGACGATGAAACGCTGGAGGCGGGTCTGGCGCTCAAGATCGGCACCGCGCGCCGCCGTTATCGGGGCTACATTCGCATTGTCGAGGCGATAGAACCCGAAAGCTACAAGCTTCTGATCGGCAAGAGCGTCGAGACTGCGAGCATCGAAAGCCACATCCGGCTGGCGCCGGCGCCGGCCGGAACAACGATTCACTACGACGTTGAGGCGAGTCTCGACGGCTACCTCGACAGGCTCGGCACGCGAATCGCTTCCGGCGTTGCACGCGGGCTTGCTTCGCGCTTTTTCAAGCGCCTCGATGCGCAATTGCAGGGAAGCGCCGATTGATTTGTGGTATCCCTTTATTTGTCGAGGGAGACGTAGTCCGCAGGTTTTTCGGAGCCGGTACCGAAGAAGAACTTCTCCATTTCCCCCTCCAGGAATTTGCGCGCCTCGGGATCCATCGGCGTCAGGCGGTATTCGTTGATGAGCATGGTCTGATGCGCCAGCCATTTCCGCCACACTTCCTTCGAAACGTTTTCGTAAATGCGTTTTCCGAGTTCTCCCGGGTACGGCGGCTTGGCGAGACCTTCGGCCTCGTGGTCGAGAACGACGCAATGGACGGTATGTGACATGGAAACGATGTTCCTAAAAGTTGACGGCGGAAGCGGATTCGAGAGTGCCTTGCGCGAGAATGTAACTGCGGATCGGAGCGGGCAGGCCCTCCGCGAGCGCAGCCTCGCGGCCCAGCCAGCGGTAGCGTCCGGCCTCCCGGGCAACTTCGCCTGCGGCGGCGAGCGCAACGACGCTCGCGTCGAGACGAAAATGCGTGAACTCGTGTTGGAAGCCTGGAAACTCGCGGCATGAGACTGCACGCAGGCCAAGTGTGTCCCGGCACCAATCGTCGGGTTGCACATCGTCGGGTACTTCGGGCAGACACAACAGGCCGCCCCACACACCCGAGGGTGCGCGCCGTTCGAGAAGGATTGCCCCCGCACGTTCGATCCACGCATAGCGGCGCTTGCGCAAGGGGCGCGCAAGCGCCGTACGCGAAGTCGGAAACTCCGTTTCGCGTCCCGTTGCGTGCGCGGCGCAACCGCTTGCGAGCGGGCAACGGAGGCAGTCGGGCGTCGTGCGAGTACACAGCGTGGCGCCTAGATCCATGATCGCCTGCGTGTAGGCACGTGCATCCGCCGTCGGCGTTTCCATGTCGGCAAGCCGCCATAATTCGCGTGCGACGGCGCTCTTTGTCGGCGATCCGGCGACGGTGTGATAGCGGGCGATTACGCGGCGCGCATTGCCATCGAGTATCGGCGCGCGCCGATCGTGCGCAAGCGCGACGATGGCGGCCGCGGTCGAGCGACCGATGCCGGGCAGGGCGGCGAGTGCTTCGGGAGTCTTCGGCAGTTCGCCGCCGCATGCATCGCGGCAGCGGCGGGCCGCTGCGTGCAGGTTTCTTGCGCGGGCGTAATAGCCGAGTCCCGACCATAATGCGAGCACTTCGGACAGCTCCGCTGCGGCGAGCGCCGCCAGCGTCGGGAATCGTTCGAGGAAACGACTGAAGTAGGGAATGACCGTTGCCACCTGGGTCTGCTGGAGCATGACCTCCGAGACCCATACGCGGTACGGCGTCGCCGGTCGCTGCCAGGGCAGGTCGTGACGTCCGTGGACCTTTGCCCAGGCGAGTAGCGGTGGTGCGATGGACGGCCGCCGCTTAACCGCCGCCACCCTTATCGCCGCCGCCCAGGAGTTCCTGCAACAGTTTCTTTTTCAGCTTGTCCTTTTCCTGATCGAGCTTGCGTTTGGCCGCGCTCTGGAGGCGGGCCTTGAGCGCCTCCTTGATGTCGGGTGCCGCGGAGAAATCCGACAGGCTGCCGCTCACGCTGATCGGCACCTCAAGCCCCTTGAGTGCAGCAATATTCTTGCCCTTGGCGGTGGGGGTCTTTATTACCGTGGCGAGGAGATGGTAATCCAACTGGTCGCGGATGAAATCAATGACTCCGTGGCCGGTCACCGAGACAAACGGAAGTTCAGCGACGAGTGCATCGTTCATCACCTTGCCCTTGTCTATCGTTGCATGCGCCTTGAGGCTGGTGATCTGCGTGCGCTGCGGTCCCGCCGCCGGAGCACTCTGCTTGTGTTCCTTGATCAGCAGATACGCGCGGCTCAGGGTATCCCACAGATCGATGCCTTCGATCGCGCCGTTCTGGAGCGTGAGGATGGCGTTGCCCGCGAGGGTGTTCATCAGTTCGCCTACGGTGTCGCCCTGGCCCTTGAGTGAGAGCTTCATGTCGCCGATGCCGGTTAAGCGCTGCTGCCCGGAGAGTGCGCCGATCAATTTCCCCACGTTGACACTCTGCATGGTCTGTGTGGTGACGAGGCTCATGCCCTGGCCTGCGGTCGCGAGCGTGAGCGTTCCGCCGTAGTTTCCCGAGTAGAGTTTTGCCTGGATCGGATCCGCCTGCAGGGTGCCGTTTGCGGCATTCAGAGTAAGCGCAAGATCGCTCGCGTCGAGGCCGAAACCCGAGAGTTGTCCGATGGAAAGCTGACCTGCAAGATCAAGCTTTTTGAGCAGGCGGCCGGGCAGACGCGTTTCCATGAAGCTCTTGCCGTGCGTGATGCCGACGCGGGTTTTTTCTCCGCCGCCGGTGACGAGGTAGTTGTCGAGATTGATCTTGTCGGCCGCGAGCCGGAAGCGCAAGGCGCCGCGGGAGAGATCGGGCACACCGAGGGTTCCGGTGAGGGCGGTCGCGTCCAACGCCAGCTTGAGATGATTCAATGCAAGCGCATTCTTTTGCGCCGAAAGATCGGCGCTCAGATTCGCCGTGTCGAAACCCTTGAGACTGGTCGGTAGCGGGTTGCCGAGCGCGACGAGCAGTTTCCGCGGCGAGAATGGCGGTACTTCGAGACGGCCGGAGATTTCGGGATTGTTGCCGAGATTTTTGGCGCTCGCGTCGAGTTTCGCCTTGAGGTTGGCGAGCGCGAACATCAAGCCCGCGACACTTGCCGTGCCGGTGTTTTCGTTTAGCGTGATGCGGTTCCAGTTCGCCGAGAACGTGACCGGCTCGTTGCCGCCGAAGCCGCTCAAGACCGCGTCGAACGTGCCCTTGCCGAGCGTGATTTCTTTCGCCGTCTTGTCGAACTCGGCCTGCGTGTCGAGCTTGATCTGTGCGTTCAGATGCGGTGCCGTGCTCGCAAGCTGCGTGCTCAGCGTGAGCGGGAAGGACTTGCCCGGCGCGAGATTGCTCGCACTGAGATCGAACTGCGTGATTGTGTAATGCTTGCCGCTTGCCGCGTCATCGTAATCCAGGGTCGCATCCTTGATCGCGAGGCGGCCGACAGAAAGGTTTGCGAGCGGCGCACGGTTTTTCTGCGGGGTTTCGTTCGCCGCGGATTTTTTGCCGCCGACAAGATCCTGCCAGTTGCTTGTGCCGCCTTTATTGCGTGCGAGATTTACCGTGGGCGTATCGAAAGTGATACCGGAAACTTCCACACGACCGAAGATGAGCGGGATCAGTTTGGCGTGTATGTCGGCTTCCTTCACATGCATGAAGGGTTTCCCGCCGAAGCCCGTAGCGTTGGCCATGGTCACGTCCCGCGCATCGAAGCCGACCCAGGGGAAGAGCGAAAGCGAAAGCGGTCCCGCGATCGTGACTTCGCGCCCGGTGTCCTGCCGGGCTATTTGCTCGATCTTGTGTTTGACGGCGACGGTGTTTATCACGTGCGGGATGACGATGATCGCGACGATGACGAGCACGACGATCGTCGCGACGACGATGCCGGCCCACTTGAGCACGCGACGTGAAGCAGAGCGGCGGACGGGGGCTGCGGGTTTCTCGGCCATGACGTCAATCTCGAACGAAAATCACTACTACCATAACCCCGGCAGCAGGCGACGGCAAGCCGGGCCGGTCGCCGCCTCGATTCATGGAGAGAATGGAGCGGGTGATGGGAATCGAACCCACGTTAGCAGCTTGGGAAGCTGCAGTTCTACCATTGAACTACACCCGCTCGACGATGCTTATTCTAGCGGCCTCCGGGCGGACCCGGAAGCACCGGTTTGCACCATGCCTTCGATTTCGATTCTGAGTTCGGGGCGGCAAACGTCGGCACGCAGATACACAATCGGATGATCGGGCGGCAGCCGTGCGCTCAGAGCCGCACGCACCGCCGCGAGGTCATCCGCGTGGCGCAGATACACCTTCATCGGCGTGATTTCAGCGAGGGCATCGCCGCCGGTTTCGCGCCAGTTGGCGACCAGAGCCTCCAGATTTGCGAGGGTTTCATCGAGCTGTGCGAGCGTCGTTTCATGCCGTGATTCATGCCCGGTGATGCTTGCCGTACCCGAAATATAGAGCCGTTCTTCACCGTCCGAGCAGGCCACGGCGAGGGCGCGGGAAAAGGAGGGTGGAAGGCGGCCGTAACGTTGAGGGTAGCGGAAGGCGCTTTGCTGGCGCGGATTTTCGATCTGGCGGCCGGCCGTATCCGCGGCCAGTGCATAGAGCAGCATGCTGTCGCCCTCGTCGCCGAGCAGGCAGGCGGCGGGGAGGGTCGCGTCGCTGCGCCCGGCCGCCATGAAGGCACGGCGGCGCCCGGCGCAGTAGGCGCGGTAGCGGTCTTCCTCGCTTCGGGCCTCGGTAATGCGCGGCATGTATTGCCAGACGCGCAGCAGGTGGGGGCATCCGAGCCGATCCACGGCCTCGAACAGCTCGCGATAGAGTTGCTCGGCGCCCGTGCCCGGATCCTCCGCATCGGCGGCGGTTGCCGCGAGCATCGCGAGCCCCGGGGCGGTACGAATCGTGAACCGGCCCAGCCGGCCGTATTGCACCGGGGCGGCGACGCGCCAGACCTGGACGAGCGGCCCGGCGAGCGACGCGAGGCCGGTTCCGATCCAGGCGGAACGCCCGTCTCCGGCATCGCGGGGGCCGTCGAAGCCAATCAGGGCGAGCGTTCCGGGCTCGGTGGCCAGGGCGTCGGCCGCCTGCGGAGTGGCCAGAAAGGAATGGGGCGAGAGCGCTTGGGGCATGGCGAGAAACGCGAAAAAACGCGCTATTTTAACGGCTTGGGTCAGGCCGGTGGTAAAATGATCCATGAAAATTCGGCTCAATGGCGAACGCCGTGAGCTTGCCGCCACGGAGACCGTCGCCGACCTTATTGCCACCCTCGATCTTGCCGACGGGGGGTCGCGGTGGAGATAAACGGCGCCGTGGTCCCGGAGAGCGAACACGATAGGCGCCGACTTGCCGAGAGCGATCAGGTGGAATTCATCGGCGCGATCGGAGGAGGATGATGGGCGTCATCGGCGGTGATGGTTTGCGATGGCGGCCAATGAGGATGCCCTCGTGGTGGCCGGGCGCGACTACCGCTCGCGGCTGCTCGTCGGCACCGGAAAATACCGCGATCTCGAGGAGACCCGGCGTGCGATCGAGGCCTCGGGCGCCGAGATCGTGACCGTCGCCGTCCGCCGCACCAACATCGGCCAGACCCCCGGCGAACCGAATCTTCTCGACGTACTTTCGCCCGGTCGTTTCACGATCCTGCCCAATACCGCGGGCTGCTACACGGCTGCCGACGCACTGCGCACGGCACGCCTCGCGCGGGAACTATTGGACGGCGCGGCACTCATTAAACTTGAAGTCATTGGCGATGAGAAAACCTTGTATCCGGACATGATTGCGACCGCTGGAGGCAGCCGAAACCCTCGCCGCGAAGGTTTCGAGGTTATGGCCTACATCAGCGACGATCCGCTGATGGTACGCCGGCGGGCCGAAGCCGCCGGCTGCGTGGCGGTGATGCCGCTGGCGGCGCCCATAGGTTCGGGGCTGGGTATCCAGAACCGCTATAACCTGCGCGAGATCGTCGAGGGCGCGCAGGTGCCGGTATTGGTGGACGCCGGCGTGGGTACGGCCTCCGATGCTGCCATGGCGATGGAGTTCGGCTGCGATGGCGTACTCATGAATTCGGCGATCGCGCTTGCACGCGACCCCGTGCGCATGGCGGGCGCGATGCGCGAAGCCGTCAGCGCCGGGCGCGATGCCTGGCTCGCCGGGCGTATGCCGAGAAAACGTTATGCAAGCGCCTCATCCCCGGAGACGGGGTTGTTTTTTTGAGGAAGCTCCGATGTTTATTCGGCGCTTCGGCGTGGTGCATGGAGGCACCATCGCGAATCAGGCACATGCGTGTCTGATTCGACGGGAGGCAGGCTCGGACTGTACCGGATTTGCCATCCCCGGAAGATTCACGGAAGCATTTTTCGGGGTTTGATTTTGAGGACAAAAATATGCGTGATCCACTTCCCGTTGCTGTCTCCGCCTCGCGGCGACGTCCGGTAAGAAGTTTCGTGCGCCGCGAAGGGCGTCTGACGACCGCGCAGAAGCGGGCACTCGAGAAGTTTCTGCCGCTCTACGCCTTTCCCGCAAGCGAGGCCGCGGTGGACTTTGCCGCGATCTTCGGCCGTCGTGCGCCGACCACGCTCGAAATCGGTTTCGGCAACGGCGACGCCCTCGCCGATCTTGCCGCGGCGCACCCGGAGCGCAATTACATCGGCGTCGAAGTGCATCGCCCGGGCGTCGGACGGTTGCTGATGCGTCTTGCGCGCGCGGGAATCGAAAACGTACGCATCGCCGATCGTGACGGCACGCAGGTGCTCAGGAACGAAATCCCCGACGATTCGCTGGACGAGATTCTGGTCTATTTCCCCGATCCCTGGCCGAAGAAACGCCATCACAAGCGTCGCCTCATCCAGAGCGAATTCGCGCTCATGATTTCGGCCAAGCTCGCCGTGGGCGGACGCCTCGAACTCGCCACCGACTGGCCCGAGTATGCCGAACAGATGCGCGGCATCCTGAACGGCACGCCGGGGCTGGTGAGTGTGGACGAGGAGGGTGGTTTGCCCGCGCGTCCCGCGTGGCGCCCGGAGACGCGCTATGAGATACGCGGCCGGCGCGAAGGCCGTGAAATCTTCGATCTCGCCTATCGCCGCGCCGCCTGATTCCGGATCCTTGTCTTAAGGAACATCCGGTCAATCATTTTCCCGACGAAAGCCGGAATCCAATCAAACCTTTGAATCCCGGCCACAGGCCGGGATTCTTCTATGGCGAGACCAGCAGAATTTTAAAAAAATGTAAAAAGAATGCAAATGTAAGGTTGTTCGTCCGGCCGTGAGCCACACTTGTCACGCAGTCCGCCTGTGCAGGCGGGTTCCCGATGTTTGGCGGCCGCTGGCCGGGAGACGATGATGAAGGCTCTGGCGGGAAATGCGGAATTGGGGACGAGGCGCAGGGCATCCTTGCCGGCGCTTCGCTACGTGACCGTTGCCGATGCGGTGGCGGTGCTGGCGATCGTTGCCATTACGGCATACGCCGGTTTGAAAATAGCGCTTTTGTATTAGTTTGGGGTTGCCGACGTTTCGCCTCGCCGAGCGGATGCGACGGGGCGCAACCGATAATAACAATCGTCGGCTTTGGGGGTGGCTTCGGCCACCCCCTTTTTATGTCTCTTGCGCAGCTCATTCGCGGCGTATTGGGGTGTGAGACATTTCGATGGCGCGTTGATAGAGTTCGCGCCGCGGTCTCCCGCTCAGCCGTCGGGCGACAGCGGCCGTCGTTTTCGCACTGACTCCTTCCGCGAGCAGCGCTATGAGCAACGCATCGGCGTCGTCTTCGAGAGCGCGCACTTCTGCGCCCGAAACGAGTATCACGCATTCGCCTAGGGCGGGTTCTTCGCCGCTTGCGACCAGACGCACAGAGTTCGCCGAGCGGCGCACGGCGAATGGTTTCGTGCAGCTTGGTCAGTTCGCGGGCAAGCGTCCCTCGTGCTAGCACCGAAAATCTAGCGCGCAGTCCGCAAGCATTGCCGCGAGGCGATGCGGCGCTTCGTAAAAGACGAGCGTGCGGGTTTCCGCGTGCGAGTTCGCCGAGGCGTTTGCGCCGCGCCGCCGCGCGTGCCGGCAAGAAACCCTCGAAGGCGAAGCGGTCGGTGGCGAGACCGGCGACGGAAACGCGGCCACCGCCGCGCAGGGGCCGGGCACTGCGCGCACGGCGATGCCCGCATCCTGCGCCGCGCGCACCAGGCGGTAGCCGGGATCGCTCACCAGTGGCGTGCCCGCATCCGAGATCAACGCCACGCTTTCGCCGGCGACGAGACGGCAACGAGTTCCGGCGCGCGCGCGGCTTCGTTGTGTTCGTGCAGCGAGATGAGATTCCTGCCGTAATGTCCCAGGCCGCAAGCAATCGCTTGCTGTGGCGGGTATCTTCAGCGGCGATAATATTCACGCCGGAAAGCACCTCCCGCGCACGTACACCGAGATCGCCGAGGTTGCCGATGGGGGTGGCGACGACATATAGCGTCGCGGATGCAGGGGGCATGGTGAACCTGTTTCAAAACGCCAAGCAATGCTATCCTCCACTTATGCTGTCTTGCATGCAAGCCCGATTCCGAATTGCCGCGCCGGCCGTGATCGCAGTTGCGGCACTTGTCGCCGGCTGTGCCGTGGGCCCGACCGCCGGCCCGACCGCCGGCGCAAACGGGGCGCTCGCGCAACTTTACGCCGCCCGCAAGGCGCAGGAAGCCGGCCGTTTTGCCGCCGCCTGGCAGACCGCGGAAAAGATCAAGATCGCCGATCTGCCGTCGGGCGAGCGGCTTTCCGGCGCCGAAATCAAGGCCGGAATCGCGCTGGCAGCCCATCGTCCGCGGGCGGCGCTTGCCGCCCTCGCCGCCGCCCCCGCGCCGTCGGATCAGGCGGGCAAGGCGCGCTTTCTCGCGCTCAAGGGCCGCGCCCTGTTTGCGGCGGACGAGTCCGCACGGGGGCTGGAAGTCATGGTCGCGCGCGGCGAACTGTTCACCGAGCCGCCCGACGTGCTTGCGAACGACGAACTGCTGTGGGCGCTCATCTCCAACGCCTCGCCCCTGCCTGCGCCTGCCGGCCTTTCGCTTGCGGCACAGGGCTGGATCGCGCTCGCCCGGATCGAGCATGTCGCCTGGGCGGAGCCGGGCGAATTCGACCGACGCATCGCCGATTGGAGCGCGGCTTACCCGGATCATCCCGCGCAGAACTTGCTCGCCCAGATCGAAGCCGAGGAACGCGCCGAGCTGCAATATCCGCAGAAGATCGCGCTGCTGCTGCCGCTTTCCGGCGCCTATGCCGATCAGGCGCAGGCCGTCGAGGCGGGACTGTTCGCCGCCTATTACCGCAGCGTTGGTTCAGGGCCGACGATCACGGTGTACGACACTCAAGGCACCGGCAGCGGGGCGCGCGCCGCGTTCGCAAAAGCGCAGACCGCTGGCGCGGACTTTGTGCTCGGTCCGCTGACGCCCGCCGGCGTCGGCGGCGTCGCCTCCGCCGATCCGCAGATGCCGGTGCTCGCGCTTAATTACCTGGGTGGAGTGGCGACGCCGCCACGTTTTTTCCAGTTCGGTTTGAGTCCGGAACAGGAAGCGCAGTCGGCGGCCGAGGAGGCCGTTTCGCAGGGACTCGTGCGCGCCGTCGTACTGGTGCCCGCAAGCGATTGGGGCAGCGCGATCGGCGACGCCTTCACGCAACGCCTGACCGCGCTCGGCGGACAGGTACTCGAGCGGGCGACGTTCCAGCCCGGCGCCACTCATTTCGAGACACCGCTCTCCTCGCTGTTCGGGCTCGATACGAGCCTTGCGCGGGAGCAGAATCTTGCCGCGACCGTCGGCCGGCCGCTCGGCTTTACGCCGCGCCGGCGCGGTGACATCCAGTTCGTGTTCTTCGCCGCGCCGTTTACGACCGCCGAACTGATCGTGCCGCAGATTGATTACTACCACGGCATGGGGCTTGCCGTGTATTCTCTTTCCAACGTCTATCAGCCCGACGAAACGCCTTCCGATCTCGACGGCGTGAACTTCCCGATCATGCCCTGGTTTGTCGCCGCCGACGGACCGGTCAAGGCGCTGCGCGAACAGATTTCGAAACTGTTTCCCGACGCCTGGCGTAATGATGCCCCGCTGTATGCACTGGGCTACGACGCCTGGCGGCTGATTCCGTTGCTCGGTAATTCGGCGCATCCGCTCTCGCGTCCCGTGCGCGCCATGACGGGCACGCTCAGTCTCGGTGCCGGCAACGTGATTGAACGCCGCGCTGACTGGGCGCGTTATGTGAACGGCAAGCCCCGGGCCGTGACCGCGCCGCAGACGCCGTGACCCGCGCAGCGGATCGCGGTGCGAGCGCCGAGGCGCTCGCCGCGAGCTGGCTCGAAGCGCGCGGACTTAAACTGATTGCGCGTAACGTGCGTTTTCGTTACGGCGAAATCGATCTGGTGATGGACGACGGCGAGGCGCTGGTTTTCGTGGAGGTGCGCTATCGTGCGCGCGACGATTACGGCGGCGCGGCGGCAAGCGTGACGGCCGCCAAGCGCACGCGGCATGGAACGCGCGATTCGCGGTCTATTCGTGGCCGCGAATCCGGCGGCGGCGCGGCGCAACCTGCGCGCCGACGTGATAGCGATCACGGGCACGGACGAGATCGAATGGATTCAAAAACGCGATGGAGGCCATGACATGAATAATGAGAAACGTGTACGCGATCATTTCGCCGCCACAATCGAAACGCAGCAACGCGCGTGCGATGCGCTTGCGGGCCCGGTAGCCGCAGCAGCCGTCCGGCTTGCTGCGACACTGCGCGACGGCGGCAAGGTTCTCGTCTGCGGCAACGGCGGTTCGGCCGCCGATGCCCAGCACTTCGCCGCCGAGTTCACCAACCGCTTCGAGCGCGAGCGTCCGCCGCTTGCGGCGATTGCGCTCACCACCGACACCTCGGCGCTCACCGCGATCGGCAACGACTACCATTT
Source organism: uncultured Gammaproteobacteria bacterium (assembly GCA_963843735.1). Taxonomy (GTDB): domain Bacteria; phylum Pseudomonadota; class Gammaproteobacteria; order JAKDMP01; family JAKDMP01; genus CAWJLN01. Next base: position 17,854 of record CAWJLN010000009.1, on the reverse strand, counting down.
CGATCAGGTGTTCGCGAAGCAGGTGCAGGCGCTGGCGCGCGCGGGCGACGCGCTGGTCGCGATCTCCACCAGCGGCGGTTCGGCCGAACATTGCCGCCGCCGTCGAGGCCGCGCACGCCGCGGGCGCCTGGACGCTTGCGCTCAGCGGACGCGACGGCGGCAAACTCGCCGCGGCACTCGGCGCGGGCGACATGGAGTTACGTGTGCCCGCCGAACGCACGGCGCACATCCAGGAAGTGCACATCGTGCTGCTCCATTGCCTGTGCGATCTGGTGGACGCGACGCTTTACCCCGAATGACTTTTCCGACCGAACTTGCACGCCGGCTCGAAACGCTTGCTCGGGCGCGAGCGTTTCGCACCGACCCCGCCGACCGCGCCGTCTATGCCTACGACAACAGCCGGCGCCGCGGCGCAGGCCGGTGCCGTCGCCTTTCCCGCAAGCGAAACCGAAGTCGCTGAAATCGTGCGCGCCTGCTGCGAGCACGGCTGGCCGCTCGTTGCGCGCGGACTCGGCAGCAACACCACCGGCGCCGCGGTGCCGGAGAACGACGCGCTCGTCGTCTCGTTCGAGCGCATGAAGCACATCCAACCGGTGAACGGGGCGGACCGCTACCTCATCGCCGAAGCCGGCGCGACCAACGCCGACATTCAGAAGGTCGCGCGCGAAGCGGGGTTTTTCTGGCCACCCGATCCGACCTCGGCCGCCTATTCGACACTCGGCGGCAACCTCGCCTGCAACGCCGCCGGCCCGCACGCGGTGAAGTACGGTACGCCGCGCGAGAATATCCTCGGCCTGAGCGCCGTGACCGGCGCGGGCGAAGATCATCCGCGTCGGCACGCGCACAACCAAAGGCGTGGTCGGCTACGATTTGACGCGCCTCCTGATCGGTTCCGAAGGCACGCTCGCCCTCATTACGCAGGCGACGCTCAAGCTCTGGCCGATTCCCGAAGCGGTCGCGACATTGCGCGCAAGCTATGCGAGTGTCGCTGCGGCGGCGACCGCCGTCGCCCGCATCATGGCGCAGCCCGGAACTCCCTGGGTGCTCGAATTCATGGACGCGGGCGCGGTCGGCCTCATCCGCAATCAGGGCATCGAACTCGCCGAAGGCACCGAATCCATGCTGCTGTTCGAAGTCGAATCTTCGCGCGACGGACTCGCCGGCGCCGTCGAGCATCTGGGCAGGGTCGCACGCGGCGAGGGATTCATCGCGCTCGATTCCGCTGCCGATGCCGATGAGGCGGCACGGCTGTGGCAGGCGCGCAAGGCGCTTTCGCCCGCGCTGCGCACGCTTCGTGCGGGCAAGATCAACGAAGACGTTGTGGTGCCGGTCTCCAGGATTCCGGCGCTCGTCGAACGCCTGGGTGAACTCGCGCGCGAGGCCGACATTCCCATCGTGAGCTTCGGTCATGCCGGCAACGGCAATCTCCACGTCAATCTGCTTTTCGATCCCGACGACGCACGCGAGACGCGCGCCGCCGAACAAACCCTGCCGCGCGTGTTCGAGGCCGTGCTCGCGCTCGACGGATCGCTTTCGGGTGAACACGGCGTCGGCCTCGCCAAGCGCGACTTCGTCGCCATGGAACTCGCGCCCGAGGCGCTCGCACTCATGCACGGCATCAAGCGCGTCTTCGATCCCAAGGGCATCCTCAATCCCGGCAAAGCACTGCCGTCTGAATGAGTACGCTCGAGTATCCGTATCCCGACATATGTCCCGGCGCGTCCCTGCCTCTCGCCGCAGACGTCGAATGGATACGTTTGCCCCTGCCTTTTCCGCCCGGGCATGTCAACGTCTATCGCCTTGCTACCGATGACGGTGCGGTGCTGGTCGATACCGGCTATGCCGATGAAGAAACGACGCGAGCCTGGCAATCGTTCGCGGCCGAACCGCCGGCGCCGCGCGTCGTGGTCACGCACTTTCATCCCGATCACATCGGCCAGGCCGCGCGCCTCGAAGCGGCCGGTGCCAAGCTATACGTCCCTGGCCCGGAACTCACACAGGCACGCGCGCTCCTGTGAGGGAGCAGATGGTTTGAGAGGCGGGACTTGACGGGACAAGGCGGGGCGGCGTGGGACGAAAAGGCCTATTGAAGCGCGTTTCAAGGCGACTTCAAAAGACGAAAAAAGAAAAAACGGCGGCGGGGAAAATGCACATGGTTTCGGGCGCGCAAGGCGACGGCGTCACTTGGTTTGTGAGCGGATTGGCGGCCCCGGCAACCGGGGCAGGGGCCTCCACAATAGATGTGAATGTCGCGTCCTGCTGAGTAGGCGGGAGTCGCCGGCGCGTTGCGCGCCCGCCATTCATTCAGTATCTCTTCGACCGCGTCCCGCGTTTGCATCCGTCATGGCTCCTGCGGCCATCGCCGCCTTAACAATCTGCATTATTTTTCCTCTATCCGCGTGGGCGAGCCTTTTTTCTTTGCCTGCGTAGTATTCGTACATTGCGCGGATCAGGCGTCCGCGGGTGGCTGGGCTCATGGGCCGGTTTTCTTCCTGTATCAGGGTTTCGACGGCTTCGATGATGCTAACGAGAAGATCCCAGTTCGGCGTCGTTGCGCCGTAGCCAGCCGCAGGCTCCCGCACTTCGTTCCGCATCTTGGGGCCGTCGCCGGTGGCGAGCCATTGGAGATTTACACCGTGCGGCGCGCAGAGACCAATAAGCACTCCGACCGGAACTTTTTCGGTCTTCCCATTTATATATAGGCCGAGCTGATCGGGCGATACCCCGCCCGCGTCGGCGGCGCCCTTGCGGTCGGGGAAAAGGTCGGCCACCGCCCGAATTCTTGTTCGCAGTTCAGGGATCTGAACTGCGCCCTAAAGGGCGCAGTTCGGCGCCGGGGCGCAGTTTGGCCGATTCTTTTGATTTTTCAGTCATTTAGATAAGCCCCGGCGCAATAATGGCAAAAACGAACTGCGCCCTACAAATAGGCCAAGCCGAAATAATTAAGCCAGCCGCCGAAAAAACTCTTGACAAACCTAAAAACCTCGGTAGAATGTCTATTCGTGAATGCGAAACAGACATCGCCCAAAAAGGCCCGATGCCAGGATTGGCACCGAGCCGACGTAAAGGCGGAGCTTGAAAAGCGCGGCTGGACGATGTCCGCCCTGTCCGTACACCACAAACTCCATCGCTCGGCTGTTGGCAAGGCCATTGATATACCGTGGCCTCGCGTCGAAGCCATTATCGCCAAGGCGATCGGCGTCAAGGCGTGCGCAATCTGGCCCAGCCGCTACACCAAGGACGGAAGAAGCCGACGTCAGCCCCTCACGGCCCCGCGCAAGAATCATAACGCACCGCGCGGACCCATTGTTATACAAGCGCGGCGGGCTGCATAGACATGGGACGCCGACGCGACCCGCAAACAGCCGATTTGTTCGCGGTGCCGCAGGCGGCCATGCAGGCGCCAAGCACCTTTGATTTCCGTGAGTTCGTGTCCGAGCTTATTTCCGATGTGCTGCGCGAGGCGGACGGCGATCGCTTCGACATCGCGGCGCGCATCAGCCGGCTGACCGGGACCGACGTGTCCAAGTGGATGCTCGACGCCTACACCTCGCCGGCGCGCGAAGCCTTCAATGCCCCGCTCTGGATCATTCCAGCGCTTGAGGTGGCCTGCGAAAGCCACCGCATCACCAACTGGCTGACGGCAACCCGTGGCGGGCGCCTTCTGATCGGGCGCCAGGCGCTGGATGCCGAGCTCGGCAAGCTGGAGCGCCAGCGCGACGAGGCCGGCCGCCGGATACGTGAGATTAAGAAGCAAATGGGCGGTGGCGAGTGAACGGATGGATCAGCGCCGCCGACATCGCGGTCGCCACCAAGCACCACAAGCGCTACGTGCAGAAGCTGGCCGCGCGTGAAGGCTGGGGGCGCCGGCGCCGGGAAGGGCGTGGAGGCGGCTGGGATTATCGGATTGAGCATCTCCCCGCCGCCTGGAAAACAACGCTGGCGACGCGGGCGGCGAGCGACGCGGCGACACAGGCGCGGGCCGAGGGTATGGATGGCTACGCCCGGCGCCAGGCGGTACGGGCGGCGGTGGACGGGCGGGCTCGTCAGCGCGCCGGCGAGCGTGGCCTCGCGCGGCTCGCGCAGCTCAAGGGCCGCGACCTTGCGCGGGCGGAGGCACGGCTCACCGTGCTCGAAGCCTGCGCGGAGTTCGAACGCCATTCAAGCCTGTCTAAAACCGAGGCTTTAACGGCGTTTTGCGCGGCCTGGAACGCGGGGAAAATCGAGGTCGCGGAGGGCATCCGCGCCGAGATCGGGCTCACGTATCCCGCACTCATATACAGATGGCGGGCGATGGCGCGGAGCGAGGGGCTCGCGCGGCTCGCCGGCGCTTACGGGAACCGCAAGGGCTGCGGCCTGATTGATTCGCACGAGGAGCTGCTCCGATTCGCGGTCGCGATGCTCACGCAGGCGCCGACCTCGACGGGTAAGAACTTGCATCGCGCGATGCGCGCACGGTTCGGTGAGCGCGAGGACGTGAAGCTGCCCAGCCTCGCCTCGGTGCAACGCTGGGTGCGCGCGTTCCGCCGCGAAAACGCGGAGCTGATGACCGCCGTCGCGAACCCCGACGCCTGGAAGAACAAGTACATGAGCGCGTTCGGATGCGCAAGCGAATCAGTGAAGCGGCTGAACGAATTGTGGGAATCGGATGCGACTCCCGCAGACGTGATGCTCGCGGACGGGCGGCATCATGTGATGGGTGTGATTGACGTGTTTTCACGCCGCGCGACGCTGCTGGTGACGAGAACCAGCACCGCGCAGGCGGTGTGCACATCGCTGCGGCGCGCGCTCCTCGCCTGGGGCGTGCCCGAAACACTCAAAACCGACAACGGAAGCGACTACACCTCGAAGCGCGTGCGCCGCGTGGTGGACGCGCTGAAGGTGGATCAGAAACTTTGCAGCAAGTTCTCAGGCTGGGAAAAGCCGCACATTGAGCGTCTTTTCCGCACCTTTGCGCATGGGATCGTCGAGCTGTTGCCGGGATTCATCGGGCACAACGTCGCCGAGCGCAGTGCGATCGAGGCGCGCGCAAGCTTCGCCGAGCGGTTGATGAAGAAGAACGAGGTGGTCGAGATCAATATGACCGCCGCGGACTTCCAGCGCTTTTGCGACGAGTGGCTCGCGAACATCTACCACGCTGAAGAGCATCGCGGCATCGGGACGACGCCGGCGCTCAAGGCGGCCGGACATAGCTGCAGGCGCATCGCAGATGAACGCGCGCTCGACATCTTGCTCGCCGACGGCGGCATGCGCACCGTCACGAAAAAGGGCCTGCGCATTGACGGCATCGGCTATATCGCACCCGAGCTCGGCGCTCTCGTCGGCGCGCCGGTCCACGTGCAGCGAGACCCGGACGATCTCGGTCGGATCCTGGTGTTCCACCTTGGTGAATTCGTGTGCTCGGCCGAAGCGCCGGAGTTCACCGGCATGGATCGCAAGCTGGTGGCGGCGACGGCGCGCGAGCGGCAAAAGGCGCGCGTGCAGAAGGCCCGCCGCGAACTGCGCCGCGCCGCGCGCAAGGAAAAGGTCAGCGACATCGCGCAGGAGATCCTCGCCGAGCGCGGGCGCGCGGCTGATGCCTCGAACGTCATGCCGCTGCCCGGCCGCTCACAACCCTATGAATCTGCCGGGCTCACCGCCGCGGCCGCCGCAGTTGCGGCCCGCGAAGCGCGCGACGCCGAACCGGTCCCGACGCCGGTCAGCCGCGAAGCCGTCGCCGAGATCGCCGGGATGCTCCGCGATGAGCAGCGCAAGGACGAAACCGCCGACGAGCGCTTCCGGCGCTGGATCAGCCTGCATGAGGCCGAGCTTCGCGGCGAGACGCTCTGCGAGACCGATGCGGCTTGGAAACGCTATTACGAGCCGCTGCCGGAATGCAGCGGCCGGATGATGATTTACGACGAATTCGGAGGGGCGTCGTTCGGCGCTCCCGAAAAGGTGGAAGCGCCGATTGCCGTCGGCGCTTCCGGTGCATCAACTCAATGAGGAAAGTCAATGCGGTATGAAATTGTACCAGTAAAGAACGTCGCCCGCCTCGCAGAGGCGGGCAATGCTTTAATCCAGCGGCCGCCCGGAATGCCCGGTATGGGCCTGATTCACGCGCCGACCGGTTTTGGAAAATCCACCGCATCGACCTGGTTCGTGGTGCGCTGCCACGGGGTTTTCGTCCGCGCTTTGCAGACGAGCTCGCCGATGAGTTTGCTCGGCTCGATTCGCCGCGAGCTCGACATCGAGCCGCGGGGATCCTGCGCCGACACGGTCGGGCAAATCGTCGTCAAACTCGCCGAGACACGTCGCCCGCTGTTCATTGACGAGGCCAACTACGTCGTCGAAAACAAGCGGCTGATCAACACACTCCGCGACATTCATGACCTCTCAACCGTGCCGGTGATCCTCATCGGCAAGCCTGACATGCCTCGGAAAATTGCCGCCGACGAGCAGCTCGCCGGGCGCATCGCGCAGCGCGTCGAGTTTTTCCCGCTCGACATGGACGACGCGACGCTCATGGCCGAGCGGTTGTGTGAAGTCAAGGTCGAGCGCGAGCTGATCGAGCGCATTCACGACGCTGCCGGCGGTTCGGTGCGTCTCATCGTCGTCGGCCTCGGCGCGGTCGAATCCTGGGCGAAGACGCGCGGGCCGGGCGGCGGTGGCAAAAAAGAGGTGCTTTCGCGCGACTGGCCGAAAGATCGCGACTTCTTCCTCTCGCCCTTGCGGCGCGGCGCCCCCAAATGACGCCGCCGACCCGCGTTCGCCAGCGGACGATTCGACGCCAGGGCAACCGGCCGCTCGATCGCGCCTGGGCGGCGATGCGGATCCTGCGCGTCTTCACCACCGGCGAGCTGACGGCCACGGCCGAGGCAAATTACTACTCCGTTTCGCGCTATCTCGGGGTGCTCCGGCGCACCGGCTATGTGCTCAAGCTCAACAAACAGGGCGGCCGGGCGCGCAAGCAGGCAACCTTCCAACTCATCCGCGATACCGGGCCGCTGCGCCCGCACGCGCAGACAGACGGCATCGTCTACGACAAGAACCTCGCGCGGGAATTCCCTCCCGAGGAGGGCAACGATGAATGAGCCCAAATCCGAATGGATCATCGAGCTCGAAGCGGCCTGCGAGGCAACCAGCCAGGCGCAGGTCGCGCGGCGGCTCGGCATCGCCGACGGCACCGTGAGCCAGCTTCTGAGCGGCAAATACGGCGCAGCAACCAACAACATGCAGCAGCGCATCGAGGGCGCTTTGATGGGTCGGACGGTTGTCTGCCCGGTGATCGGCGAGCTTCGCCGCGATGTCTGCCTCGACTATCAGGGCCGCAAAGCTGCGGCCACCAACCCCCTGCGCGTGCAGCTCGCAACCGCTTGCCGCACGTGCGCCAACCGGAGAGCGAAATGAAAGCAGCGAACGGTTTGATTCATAGCGACGAAATGCTGAACCACTGGGGAGATGTTTATGTGGCCCTCGGGCTCGACGAACTGCTCGGGATTACCTTCGAGCAGTTTTTGTGCGGGCCGCGGTTTTACCTGATTCAGGCGCGCGGGCGCGTGGCCCTCAAAATCCTGGCGCAACTGCGATTCGAGGCGGCCGGCGGCGAGGCGTTCGCCGAGGCCGCCGCCGATCGCATCGGCCGCACCGGGTTCGCTGGGCTGTTGCCATTTCAGCGCGTGCTTGCCGATCGCATCGAAGCCGAGGAGCTGGTCGCTGAGCAGCGGCGAATCGAGGCCGATTCAATGACGGCGGCGCTCCGGCGCGTCGAGTGGGGCATGAGCACGGCGGGCGATGCGGAATTGATCGAACGCGCGCTCTCGCAGAGCACTACCGGGCGGCGCATGCTCGCGCAGCGCAACGGCCGTTACTTCGAGGCCCTGCATCACCACCGGCATCCCGTCTCGAACCCGGACTTCGCGTCGCACGGCGGTGCCGCATGAGCATGGAATCACCAGTCGGGACAAGCATCGCTTTGTTTCCGTGCCCGTTCTGCGGCAGTGGGCCGATAGCGACACCCTGGCACGGAGGCGGACCCAGGAAGGTGCACGTCCGTTGCGACAACGATCTCTGTGACGTGAGACCAGGGGTCACCGGAGAATCGCCCGCCATCGCCGCGGCGCGGTGGAATGATCGGCCGAACTTTCACGCGCACCTCGTGGTGGTGACCGATGACTGAGCAGCGCGCGGAGTATTCGGAATCCCGCCTCGATCCTCCCTTCCCGGCTGCGCCGGCAAAGGCGGAAGTGGAGGAGTTCATGGACTGCGAGCTGTGCGGGCGCGTGGATCATCACTGCGTTCGGGGCGCCTGCCCGGAGTGCCGCACGCGACTATCGCCGGCGGGCCTCCTGACGCCGCTCGATGAGTACATCGGGCTTGCCGTGCGACGCCGTGCCCGGCTCTTCGAGCGCCAGGCCGAGGCCCGGCGGGAGGCGTCGGCGTGAAATACAAACTGCGCAGCCCGGAACTGACGGCGCTGCTCGCCGCCGGGCCGCGGCTCTTCGGCGTCATCGTGGACGAACTCGACCTCGAACCCAAGGCGGCAAAAGAGGCGATCGAGCGCTATGCGCAAGACGGCCTCATTCGCCGTATCGAGATAGACGGCGAGCCGTATTTGGAGCTGTCGGAGATGTCCCCGCACTTTGCGGTCACGAAGAAGCCAGGCCGGAAGACGGATCATCAATGGCGAGCCGAGTTGGTGGAATTCTTGCGCAAGAACGGACCGATGTCCCCTGGCGACGTTCATCGCCAGATCGATTGGGCGACGGAATATGCGGGGACACACTGGCGCATCGCCCGAGCCGCCCAGGAAGGCCTGATCGAAGGCCGAGGCAAAGCGAACCGGCGCCGCCTCGGCGTGCCTGGCGCGTTCGACTTTCCACCGGATGGCTTTCCCTACGGTCGCCGGGCGGCAGCGTCCGGCAGCGTTCCGCCGGCGGGCAACAACGCAATCGCGGCCATGCGCGCCGCGGAGAAGAATCTCAACGAGCAGATTGCGCAGCTTCTGAGCGTACGCGACGGGCTGCACGCCGCGATCGAGGCGCTCTCATGAGCCCGCGCGATCGGCTGCTCGCGGCGCTGCAGCGCCACGTCGGCGCAGAGAACGGCGCGACGGGGGCGACGCTCACGCGCGAGATGAACCTGCCGCCGGGCGACCTGTTCGACCAAGGCGAGCCGACGCTGACCGAGCGCCAGGTGCGAAGTCTGGTCGAGGCGTTGCGCATGGAGGGGCACCACATCTGCGCGCATCCGGCGCGCGGCTACTTCATCGCGCGCACTGACGATGAGCTCGCCGAGACCTGCGAATTCCTGCGCCATCGGGCGCTCAAGTCGCTGACGCAGATTGCCTCGATGCAGCGCGTCAGCCTGCCCGATCTTTTGGGTCAAATGAGGTTGCGGACATGACCAAATCTTCCAATCAAGGCGTCAGTCTGGGCACGGTGCTTTTTATCGTGCTCCTGGTGCTGAAGCTGTGCGGGCTGATCGGCTGGAGCTGGTGGTGGGTCACGGCGCCGTTGTGGGCGCCGGTCGCGCTGCTCATCGTGCTCTCCGCACTGACGAGGCGGCTGCAATGAGCGGGCGGCTCGCTAACACCAACCCGTTTGTGGACGCCATTGTGCCGGGCTTCTGGTGGAACGATTGGGTCGGCGCGACGACGTGCGCGGAACGCATCGAGCGCATCAGCCACTTCGACGCTGAGCAAACCAGGGCGGCACTCACGATACCGGAGCTGCAAAAGCGCGTGCGCCAACGCCTGCTTGAGCACCAGGACGAGCTTGCGTCCCGTCTTTATCGCTCAAACCGGAGGAAACCATGAAGAGACGATCACTCCCGCGCCAGCGCAAATCGCGCAACAAATACGGGCCGAAGCGCGCATCCGGCCGGATGATGTACGGGCCGACCAAGGCGCAGCCGACGTGGCCGGATTTCTACGCCAAGCGGAAGCAATCGTGATCGGCGCGCGGGCCTCGCGCGGCGGAGCATTCTCGGCTCAGCCGCTGACGATGTACGTGACCAAGTGCCGCTGCGCTCGCTGCGGCGCCCCGCTCACGAGCGCCACGCCGATGCGCGCCGACGAAATATTTATCTGCGCCGCCTGCGCGCCAGGATTCTCGGCTCCGCCGGCGCCGAAGCCCGAGACCAAGTGCCGCTGCGATCGCTGCGGCAAGCCGCTCGCGATCGGCGCACCGATCCGCGCTGGCGAGACCGTTATCTGCGGCGCCTGCCTGCGCGGGCCGCATTTTCACCCTCACCCCAACCCTCTCCCGTCGAGGGAGAGGGAGCAACACGGAGACAGCGATGGCAACTGAGATGGAGAAGATCGAAGGCTTGACGAATAAATATGCCGAGTACCGGTTGGTGCTCGCGAATGATGTGGGGGCGCTCAAGGCCGACATTGCCGCCGCAAAGAGCAAATGGATACGAGCGATCCGGAACAGCGCGCGCCTTGCAAACGGCGTCAAAGGCGCGCTCGAAGTTTATCTCTACGAGAATCCGGAGCTGTTCAAACGGCCTAAAACGCGGGTTTTCAGCGGCATTCGGGTCGGCTGGATGAAGCGCAAGGGCCGCGTGATCATTGACAACGAACGCGCGACGATCGACCGCATCCGCAAGCTCTTGCCGCCGAACAGGCGGAGCTGCTGATCCGCGTGCGCGAATCGGTGGATCTTAATGCCGTCTCCGATCTCACCGGCGCCGACCTCAAACGACTCGGCATCAGGATCGAGGCCGATACGGAGGCCGTCGTCATCAAGCCGACTGATTCGGAAGTGGACAAGCTGGTCGAGGCCCTGCTCGCCGACGCCGAACGCATCGAGGAGGCCGCATGAACGACGAAGAGAAGGCGCGCAAATTCGAGGAGATACAGGAGTATTTTTGGGCGGCGGCGGCCCACGGCAGCATTGCACAAAGCGCGCTCGCGGCCGTGTTGATACGCGAGCTCAATATCCCCGGCCCGAACGGCGAAGATCCGGAGGCCGCGTGAACGGGAAGAAGGCGAAGGCGCTGCGGCGCGAAGCGTTCGCCCAGGGCTGCACGAGCCGGGCGCGGCTCGGCGCGCAGACGATGCGCAAACCGATGCGCGGCGAGCGCGCCCGCTTTGAGCGCACCGTTACCGACAAGCAAACCGGCGAAACGCGCTGCGAGCCGGTCGTCGTCATGCCGCGACGTCTGGACGTCGCGAGCGTCAAGGCCGCGACCAAGCGGCTTAAACACGCGAGCAAATCGTGATGCGGCCAGTATTCGCGTCCATCGGCGCGCTCGCGCTGATCCTCTGCCTCGCATGGCTCGCCGACGTGGCCGCGAGCCCGGCGTTGCGCGCCGAGGTGGACGATATCCGCTGGTGGATCAGCGAGCTGCCGGCGCTGTGGCGAGGGCGGCGCAATGCGGACCGGCATCGGCTGCGCTTTTTTATCGCATGGGCGCGGATTTTCTGGCGGCTGCGGAATCGGTCGCGATGATGCGGCGATTCTTTGCCGCCGTCGCGGTAGTGCTGGCGCTGGAGGCGATGGGCTTCGTCGGCGGCTTCGGCGCCGCGCAGCTCAAGCCGCCGCATGCCGCAGCGCCGACGGCGGCGGAGTTGACGCAGTGCGGGGCACCGCGCTGGGTCGTGATGTCGAGCGACGGCCGCCCGATCATCCTCGCCTGGCACGAGCTGCGCGCGCAGCCGAGTTTTGTCCGGCGCTACGGCGCGGCCGACGTTGTCCGCCGCGAAATCGGCTGCGGAGCGGCGCGATGAGCGCGGGCCACCTGCAACGGGCCGAGACGCTGCGGGCCGAGGCGGCGCTCTTGCGCGCGAAAGCCGAGTACGCCGACCCGCGCTATTTCGACGTGCTGCGCCGCGCACAGAATCTCGACCGCGAAGCCGACAAGCTCTTGCGCGTCGCGAAAGAGCCGGAGATTGAGCGCCGCCGCGAGCTCGCGCGGATCCACATCCTCGCCGACGAGCTCGGCTACAGCGAGGCGGGGTATCGCGACATGGTGTTCACGCAGACGCGGATGACGAGCGCGGGCGACTGCGACGCCTTCGATCGCGGCCGGGTCATCAAGCATCTGGAGGCGCAGAAGCGCGCCGCCGGCACCTTTATTTCCCCGCGCATCACGCTGCCGGAGGATCGCGCGGCGATGGGGCGCAAAGTGTGCGCGATGCTGGTCGCGCGGCGCGCCGGACACGCCTACGCCGACGCGATCGCGCAGCGCCTGGACGCCGTCGAGCGCTGGGAGTTTCTCCCGGCCGACGGGCTGCACAAGCTCGTCGCCGCGCTCGAATTCGACAAGCGCCGCCACCCGGAGCGCGGCCGATGAGTGGCGGCAAAGCCTGGAGCGCGGCGGATGAGCGGCGGCTGCGACGGTTGTGGCCGACGACGCCGACGGTCGAGATTGCGCGGCGCATGGGTCGCACGCTGGCTTCGGTCCGTAGCCGCGGGACGCTGCTCGGGTTGCACAAAGAGCAAGGACGCAGGTGTTGGACGAAGGCCGAGGACCGCGAGTTGCGACGACTCTACGCAAATACGCCGTTGCGCGAGCTTAAGGCTCGTTTCAAATGCCCAGAACGGCGAATCTACAACCGCGCCCATCGTCTCGGTTTGACCAAGAAGCGGGAGTGCATCAAGGAACAGGGGCGGCGTAATTCGATGCATCCGCGTGCAGTGGGGCATCGCTTCGCCCAAGGCCATGTGCCCGCAAACAAGGGACTCCGGCGCCCCGGCTATGCGCGCGGGCGCATGCGCGAAACGATGTTCAAGCCGGGGCATAAACCGCAAACCTGGAAGCCGATCGGCACCGAAGTCGTAGACGGTGACGGCTATCGCAAGGTCAAGGTGACGGACGATCGCATGCCGGTACGTCGCAACTGGCGTCATGCCCACGTAATGCTGTGGGAGACGCTGCACGGCCCGGTTCCGGCCGGCTACGCCGTGGCCTTCGTGAACGGCGACAAGACCGACATCCGCATCGAAAATCTGCATCTGGTGTGCCGCGCCGAAATCATGCGGCAAAACACGATCCACAACTTGCCCGAACCGCTCAAGGAAATCATTCATATCCGCGCCGGGCTGGTGCGGAGAATCAATCACCAAAGGAGACGCGCGTGAAAAATCGTATCGAAGACTTGCGGAACCATCTGTTCGAGACGCTGGAAGGGCTGAAGGATAAGGACGATCCGATGCCGCTCGATCGCGCGAAGGCGATCGCGGATACAGCGCAGACGATCATCAATTCGGCCAAGGTCGAGGTGGATTTTCTGCGCGTCGTCGGCGCAACGGAAGGCTCAGGCTTCATTCCCGAGCAGCCGCGCAAAACGCGCGCGTTGATCGGTGAGGACGGCTGAGGCATGCAAATGACGTGCCCGACTTGCGGCGCCGCGGGGTGAAGGCATGAGTCTTTTACCCCGCCGGGCATACACATACATCACCTTCGAGAAGATTCCGGTCTGGCGCCTTCCGTGTGCAGCAAAGCCCAGGACAACGAGTATCTGGATTTGCAGAAATTGACGCAGCGGGGCAATCCTCGGCACCGTCAAATGGCATGGGCCGTGGCGCCAATACTGCTATTTCACGCAACCCCAGGATGCCGTCTATTCGCCTGGCTGCATGGATGACATCAGCGCGTTTATCCGCGATCTGATGAAGGAACGTCGCGCCCTGGCAAAGACGCGAAAGGAGCGCGCATGCAAATGACGTGCCCGACTTGCGGCGAGCCGTTTCCGCTGGCGGCGGGGCTGGCGGGCGCGGATGGCCAACGACTTGCGGAGTTGGCGGCGGCGATGGAGCCGCGCCTCGCGCTTGCGGCGCTCGAATACGTCGGCCTGTTCGGCGCGAAAACGCTCGGCCGGGAGGCGCGGATCATGGCGGATCTCGCAGCACTCGTCGCCGCGGGCACGGTTCGGCGCGAGGGCTCGGCGCCGCTGGCGGCGACGCCGGCACTGTGGGCGCAGGCGATCGAGCAGATGCTCGCGCAGCGCGCGAAGCTGCGCTTGCCGCTCTCCTCGCACGGCTACCTGCAAGCCATCGCCCATGCACTCGCCGATGCCGCAGCGGCAGCGCGCGAGGCGAATTCATCGCGCCGCGCTGCGGATGCCGGGGCGCGTGCCTTCGATCGCCCGCAGGCGATGAACGATGCGCTGGAGAAGCTCTCGATCCAACGCGCGGAAGACCTGATTGCCAACCACCGCCGCAGCCGCGGCCAGGGGGAAACACCGTGAACGGACTCGCATCGCTCTTTGATGAGATCGCCGCCTGCGTCGGTGCTGAGGCGGCCGAGGAGCTGCAGCGCATCTACGGCGGCCGCGGCTTTTCCTGCCCCCGCCCGGAGAACATCGGCCCTGATCATCCGCTCGCGACGGCGATCGGTGAGGCGCGGGCGCGGGTGTTTGCCGAGCACTTTGGGCCGTCCGAGCTGTTGATGCCGAGCGGCAAGGCGCGCGAGGATGAGCGCCGGCGCGAGCGTGTGGTCGCGCTCCGCGGTGCGGGGACGCCGGTACGCGCCATCGCGCGCGAGACCGGCATGAACGAGCGCAGCGTGTATCGCATCCTTGCCCGCGCCGGGCTTGGTGCTGGCGGCGGCGACGACATGCCGCGCGCTGCGGCTTGCGGGCGCTGACCCTGACCGGGTCAGGGTGTATCGGGCATGGCTTTTCGCACACACTCACGCGCATGACCAATCTCCCGCCGTCGCCCGCGCTTGTGCCGATTGGCGAGCATGGTCTGGTCGCGCCGGCGGACATCAATCTCGTCGCGCAGGCTTACGGGCTGCGCACGTCGCTCATCCGCGCGTTCGTCGAGGTCGAGTCCGGCGGCGATCCGACGGCCTACAACCCGGAGCCGAAGTACCGCTACTACTGGAACTGCGCGACGAAAAAGCCGTTCCGCCGCGTCACCGACGAGGAAGTCGCTTCGGAGATCCCGCCGGCGGATTTTCCCGCATGCCCCGGCCTGGCCGAGCAGCGCGATGCGGAATGGTGGGGGCAAGCAGCGAGCTGGGGGCCAATGCAGATCATGGGCGCATGCGCCCGCGAGGCCGGATTCCTGCGGGCATTCCCGGCGCTGTGCGATCCCTATGTCGGCTTGCAGCAAGGCTGCCATCACCTGCTGGCTGTGCGCCACCACTATTTCAGCGAGTATGGCTGGGAAGGCGTCGTCGCCGCCTACAACGCGGGCTCGCCGCGGCGCGAGGCGGACGGCAAGTGGGCGAACCAGGGCTACGTGGACGCGATCCGCAAGGCCGGTGGCTTCGAGGGGCTGGAATGAAAGCGACGATTCCGGGCCTCACAGACAGTCGCGGCAACAAGTCGAAAACGCTGTTTTTCGTGTCGGTGGCGTTCGCCGCGATCACGATCAAGTTTTTCCTCGCCGGCATGACGATCCCGCACCTCGGGCCGATCGCGACGATGGGCGCCCCGGAGTACGCGGGCGCCGTCTTCGGCGTGATGCTTCCGTGGGTCGCCAGAGAGTTCAAGCAGAAGCAGCTTGAAGCGGGCGGCTGGACGCCTGGGGCGCCTTCCTGTGATGCCGGCGACGGCGGAGGTCAGTGATGTTCTGGATTGGTTTTTGCGTCGGGTTTTTCACGCCGATCATGCTCGCCGCGATCGTGACGTTCGCGATTCTTTGCATCCCCGACTTCAAGTGGGAAGAGTGAGAGTGACATGGGGTTTTTAAGCGGCATTTGGGGACGGATTGCAGTGTTCGGGGGCGCGATCCTCGCGCTCGCCGGCATCGTGCTCGGCGCGTTCCTGAGGGGCCGCTCCGGCGCGAAGAAGGAAGACGCGGCAAAAGCGCAGGCTGTGCGCGATCGCGAGGTCGTGCAGACCGCCGAGATGGAGCGGCAGACGCAGGACGACGCGGTCGCCGCGGTCGCCGCGGTGGACGCCCGGCAGAAGAAGCAGGCGGCCCCCGATACGGACCAGCGCGAGGATCTCAATGACACGTTTTAGGGCGATTTTAATGCTGGTTGCGGTAGCTGCACTGGCGGGTTGCGCCTCGGCGCCGCCGCCACCGACGATCGTGCATGGGCCGGTAAAGCTCCCGGAGGTCGCGCGGCCGGTGCTCGCACCGGTCGCGGGATCGGCGCTGCAATGCTTGTCGAGAGCAGCCTATACGACCATCGTCGAGCGCGAACGCGCGCTCAAGGGCTGGGGGCTCGCCGAGGAAGCGGTCATCAAGACCAACAACGCCAAGGCGGCGCAGGCGGAAAAGTGTCGGGCGCATCCCAAAGCCGCCGGTTGCGGCGGTGGATGATGCGGACCGCGCCCAGCAAATCGAGGAGCGCGCCCAAGCGCGCTTTGCGCGCCACGCGGCGCTCGCCCCACGCCCGGCTGATGCCGACATCGCGCGGCTGGTGCGCTGCCTCGACTGCCACGAGCGCATCCCGCGCGCCCGCCTCATGATTGTCCCCTACGCCATCCGCTGCGCGACATGCCAGGGCGATTACGAGCGGCGCACGCAGGGGCTGCGCGCATGATTGCCGGGATGTGGGATTGGCGCTACCTCAGCGCGATGCTCGCGCTGCTGACGATTTATTCCGGCTTCATTTTGTTCGCCGTCAAATTTTTGATGCGCAAACAGAGTGGAGACCTCGCGGACAAGCTGATGGAGCTCATAGCGCGCGACACCGGCCAGGACGACGAGATTGAGGCAGTGCGCCGGGAGATCTCCGAGCATCGGATCGAGGTCGCGAAGGACTACATCCGGCGCGAGGACGCGCTGGTTTATTTCTCCCGCTTCGAGCAGAAGCTCGATGCGGTGTGGGGATTTCTGCACGAGAGGTTCAACAATCGTGGATAGCGATTTCATGGAGAAGCAGCGCCGCGAAACCCTGCGCTGGCGGATCATTCAGACGCTGCACATCGGCTCGCCTTACCCCGTCGCCGAGGATGTGCTTCTGCAGGCCGTCGGCGGCCCGGATATGCCGATCATGCAGCATGATCTGCGCCGTGAGCTCGATTATCTGGAGCGCCGCCGCCTCATCACGGTTTCCGGTCGCGGGATGCAGCCGCACTGGGACTGCACGCTGACGCGCCACGGCTCGGATCCTCGCCGAGTACGCGGTTGACTGCGAGCCGGGCATCGCGCGACCGCAGAAATACTGGTAGCGCAATGCCGCAGCGGAGCGCCATCAACGATCTGCCTGCAGATGTCCGTTCAGAACTTGAGCGGCGTCTTTTGCGCAATGGATTTTCGCAATATCGCGAGCTCGCGGAATGGCTTCAGGAGGCGGGCTTCGAGATCACAAAATCGAGCGTGCAGCGCTTCGGCAAGCCGTTCGAGGAGCGCATGCGGGCGCTCAAGATCGCCACCGACCAGGCCAAGGCGCTCGCCGCCGAGGCCGGCGACGACGAAGGCGCGATGAACGAGGCGCTCATCCGGCTGGTGCAGACGAAAGCATTCGAGATTCTGCTGGCCCTGCAGGAGAACGGCGAACATGCGGATCTGTCGAAGATCGGCAGGATGGTTGCCGAGCTCGCGCGCGCTAGCGTGACGCAAAAGAAATGGGCGGTCGAGGCGCGCAAAAAAGCACTCTCCGAAGCCGCGAATGCGGTCGGAGAAGCCGCGCTTGCGCGCGGATTCGACGAGAAAGAGGCCGCGTTCTGGCGCGAGAAAGTGCTGGGGGTCGGCTGATGGCTGAGTTGAAGCCGCTCGCCGACACGCGCCGCATCGTCGAATGGGATGAGCTGCCGGCGCGCGTGCGCGACATCCCGGAGCATTTCGACCCGCTCGCCGACGGCGTGCTCATGCAGCACCAGGTCAACTGGCTCAAGATTGATGCGGACTTCAAGGTTGGCAAAAAGGGGCGGCGCACCGGCATCACATTCGCCGAAGCGCTCGACGACACCATCATTGCCGCAACGCGCAAGAGCGCGGGCGGCGACAACATCTTCTAC
>CAWJLN010000008.1:0-238176 GCA_963843735.1 uncultured Gammaproteobacteria bacterium | reverse complement strand
CATTGATCGTGGTGACATTGCCCCGATCCAGCCGGTAGACCACAAATTTCGCGTTCTGCGCCGTGAGGTCTTCGATCCCGCTTAACTCCACGAATGAAACGTTGAGCGGTGCGATCCCGGTTTCGCAGGTGACCTCGAATGAGATCGGAAAAACACGCCGTCGCCGTTGGCGATAACGCCCGCCTGATCGTTGAAGCCTGTAGGCGGGTATCGTGGTCGTTAAGCTCGGAGAAGGCTGATAATCCGCCGGGTGCCTCCGACGGTAGCAATTCGCCCGTCTGGCGGTCGATGACACGTAGGCAGGTTGGATCGACCGTGATGCCGATGTCCGCCCCGACGATATTGACCGCCCCGCGAACGTAAACTTCCGCGGTCACGGTTTGTCCCATTTGCGCAGTCGGTTGATTGAGGACGATTTCGACGGTGGGGTTGGGCGGCTGAGCCAGCACGCTGCCGACAGTCGCCAGGAAAAATACGAACAGGGCGAATTTCCAGAACTCTATGCATAGTTCCTCTTAAGAATACCGCCATCATGATTGCGGGTTTAATTACAGTATACGACTGGTCATCGAGACCCCTTAACGAATGAGGGGCGCACGGCAATCTTACAATTGCTTAGTGTGCCCCTCATTGTTAGCGGTTCATTCAGTTCAGATTTGGAGGTATGAGCGCGACAGCTCTGAGCTTGCGCTCACCTGAGTATTAGTCGCAGAGACCCGTTGTTGCACCGTAGTTACGACCGACATGGACGAGGTCGTAAATGTCGACTGTGCCATCGAGGTTAATGTCACCCTCGTACAAGGCGTTGATTGCTGCACCACTATCACCGAAATCATCGGCGATAATGCTCACATCCGTGCTGCCGATCCCACCAACGCCATCCACATCGCCCGCTAAGAGGGTAATGACACCGATGTTCCTATTAAAGTACTCGCTGCTTCGGTGCACCAGCGTCAAGCAAATCGACGCTGCTGGTGCTGCAAGCCAGATGACCCCACATATCGGCGCCAACGGCAATCGAGAGATGGTCGTCCGAGGCCTGAGCCGCTGCATAGTAAATCTGTAAGGCTGCGGCATCCGCGTCTACTGCGACCGCTGCCGCGTTACCCGACGCATCTTCGATATAGGGAGAGGCTGCATTCATGGTCAAGGCAATGAGAGAAGCCGCCTCAGTAGCGTCCATATAATGCTTGCCGCCGATGTTCAGATCGACGTTATCAATCTGAGTGAGGGCGGTTGAGTCACTCTGGACCGTCACACTACCGCTCAGCCAAGCCAGATCGATGTCGTTAATAGTTTGGGTGTAGTCATTGACTGTTCGCTGCCAACCAAGGATAGCCGCGCCCAAGTTGTCGGATAGTTTGAAGATGACATCGAGGAAGGTAACCCCAAGGCTGCCATCGGCAGTCGTCAGATCGGTGTCGGCGGTTAGCGTGTAGCTACCGAGCGTGAAAGCGGTCGCATCAACTACGTTCGTGGTCTTACGGCTGACACCGTAGAGCGCTAGAGAGTTGTCACCGATCACGACGCCCGCAGCGCCGCCCGTAGCAAGCGAAGTGAATTCGCCCGCCGTATAACTGTTCGGTGCTGTAGCAGCGGCATAGTCACCCGAAAGTGTAGTACCGAACTGGAAGCCAAAGACATTGTTGTCGGTCGGAATGCCAACGCATTTGACCGTCACCGGAATTTCGACGCCTTCATTGACGGCCAGCAGAGTAGCATCGACGAAGCAACCGTTGGTATCGGCATCAGGGTTTGGAGTGCCTTGAGCGCCGACGACCGCAACCAAAACAAACAGAGCCAGGACAGTGATGAGAAGAACTATTTTACGTAACAGGATGTATTGCCTTTCCATTTAGGGTCTGTGGGTTGATAGAATTCTGCTTAACCCTTTCTTATGTATCCACTCTAGCATGTAAATTGCCATTTAATTAATTCACTGCCTATGAAGTAAGTAAAATCAATTTTTATTTAATTTTTTCCAATCGTGGGCTGAGGAGATCGATGCGTGTTGTTAATCGGCAAATGATCGTTTTTTGCTTGCATTGCACCGGTGCTCGTGCTAGAATAGTGTACGAAAATGCGTATTTACGTACTTAAATTATACCATGTTTTCGGCGGTTTTCACTTGAGTATGGGTCATTTTGGAAACATAAACAGCGGACATCGAAAGCCCGCTGTTTGTGAAAAAGGGGGGCCATATCTGGAGCTTACACCCCTTCCGATCAACGATTAGTTGGCGCTGTTCAGTTTCAGAGCGGCATTGACCTTAACCGAAACCTGGTGCGGCTGAGCTTCAGGCGTTTTCGGCAGTGTGGGGGTCAGGACGCCGTTTTCATAAGCCGCACAGGTATTCGGGTGGCGATGAGTATTTGTTTGGCTTATCTACGGATGGCTTTCTCTTAACTGCCTAACCCTGGGATGCATCCAATTGGACAAGAAAGTCTGATCCAAGAGAACCAATCATCACCTACAGCAAGCATAATCTCGAATTCGAAACACCTCGAACAGCCGGGGCAACTTTGAAGTGAAGTTCGATGAATGAACTGCTTAGGAGAAGCAAGTAAAAATGTTAACAAACAAGTGAGTAATGACATTTCAAAAGGAAACTTGTCAGCCTTATAATCAAAATGGTATTTGAATGCGTTTTCATGAGGCGCAAAAAGCAATGACGGCGATTTGCTCCAGGTTTAGACTTATATTTCTGAGCGTGGCGTTAACCGCTGGGGTTCTGGGTTTAGCCCCAAATGCCCTGGCTTCGACCTCATCTGTTGGATGCAGTGTCTCGGAATTGATCAACGCGGTTAATGCTGCTGGCAATGGCGACATTTTGAACCTCGCTTCCAACTGCACCTATACCCTGACCACCGCTTACGGCGCGACGACCACCGGCTTACCAGCTATCAGCACCAATTTGACCCTCAACGGCAGCAACACCATCATCGAGCGCAGTAGCGCAGGCGGGACACCCCAGTTTCGCCTGCTGCAAGTCGACGGCTCCGGCAGCCTGACGCTGAATAGCCTGACCCTGCGTAACGGGAGCGTCACCGACATTGGCGGCGGCATTCTCAATAATGGTACGCTGACGCTGAATACCAGCACCATGTCTGGCAGCAGCGCGAACAATGCGGGGGGCGCGATCTATAGTGTCGGCTTATTGACGATCACCGCCAGCACCATCAATGGCAACACAGCGGTGAACGATGGCGGGAGCATCTGGAATTCAGGGACTACGATGCTTCTCAACAGCACGATCTCCAGCAATACCGTCACCAAACCGTTGACCAGCCGCGCCGGGGGCATTTTCAGTACCGGCACGCTTGACCTCAGTTTCTCCACTATCGCCTTCAATACGGGCGCTGTCGCGGGCAACGTCTATTCCTCCGGCGTTTCAAACGTCCAGAACAACCTGATCCTCAACAATCCGAGTGACAGCGGCAGCACCTTCAACAGCGGTTTCATGGGCGGCAACATCGACGGCGAGAACACGGGTATCGTTCTGCCGCTAACCAACAATGGTGGCTCGACCGAGACTCATGCTCTGACCGACAGCAGCATCGCGCGCGACTTCATTACGCCGGCCAACTGCACCGATGTGTTTGGCAATCCGGTAACCACCGATCAGCGCGGCGTGACGCGGCCCATCGCCACCGGCTGTGATTCGGGTGCTTACGAAGCGGCCTGTCCCGGTTTTCCCGCCGCGATCGTGACCAGCGGCGATCTCATCCAGGCGATCAATGCCGCCAACTGCGATCCGGCGGACAACACGCTCGATCTCGAAGCGAATACGACGTACACCCTGACCGCCGTGAATAACACGACCGACGGTAATAACGGGCTGCCCGTGATTCTCGATGCCACGACCAGAGGCAAGCTGACCATCAACGGCAACGGCGCGATCATCGAGCGCAGCAGCGCCAGCGGCACACCAGATTTCACCATCTTGCAGGTCGCTTCGGGCGGCAACCTCACACTCGGCAATGTAACCATCCGTCATGGCCGATGGATTGAGGGCGGCGGTATCTACAACAATCAAGGGGCGCTTACGCTCACCGGAAGCACCCTGGAAGATAATGTTGCCACCGGGGATATCCCGATCACGGCTGGGCAAGGCGGCGGAATCTACAATAGAGGCACGCTGAAGGTCAGCGGCACCACGTTCTTAAACAACATGGGTGACAATGGCGGCGGTATCTTCAACCGCACAACGCTGACGGTGATCAACAGCACCTTCAGCGGTAATGTAGTCACCAATTTGGGAGGCGGTGTTTACAACACTGCTGTTGGCGTCGCGCGCCTGACGAACGATACCTTCTCCAACAATGGGGCACCGAACGGCGGCGGCGGAGTTGGAACCAGCGGCACGATGGTTGTGAATAACACCATCATCTCCCACAGCACGAGCGGCGGCGATTGTAACGGCTACGGCTCGCTCGTGTTCAACAACAGTCTCGTTGAGGATGGCACTTGCAACGTGGTGAGCGACGTCAACGGCAACCGGACGGGTGATCCAAGCCTGGGTGCCCTGACGGACAGTCCGGCTTATTTCCCGCTCAATGTGACCAGCCTGGCGATCAACGCAGGCGATAATACGCTGGCCGTCGATGTTGATGGTTTGACTCCGATTCCATATGACGAACGTGGCGTCGGGTTTGCCCGCATCTATGGCATCGTGGATATGGGCGCGTATGAAGCCACCTTCACGCCTGATTTCGTGGTCGATACCACCAGCGACCTTTTCCGGGCGGGCTGCACCAGCGCAGCAGCCAACGATTGCAGCCTGCGCGGTGCGATCACGCTGGCGAATGCACTGGCCGGAACCGATACCATCACCTTCGACGCCAGTGTCTTCAATCCTGGGACGATCACGCTGGCGGGCGGCCTGCCCGACATCAGCGCCAATCTGAACATCACCGGCTTGGGCGCGGATCAGGTCATCGTCGATGGCGCAAGTCTCTACCGTCCGTTCAACATCCCCAAGGGCGTAACCGTCAGCCTCAGCGGCCTGACCATTACACGCGGGGACTCTGGAATCGCGGGTGACGGCGGGGCGGTTAAGAACGCCGGGGCACTCACCATCGGCCAGGCAACATTTTCCAGCAATCACGCAGTGGATGGTGGCGGTCTTTACAACTCTGGAACGGCAACCGTGACGCAAAGCCAGTTCACAGGTAACTCAGCCGACACGACCGGCGGGGGCCTCGAAAACACCGGGGTGCTCACCCTGATCGACAGCACCATCGCGAACAACACGGCGGTAGGCGGCGGCGGGCTGGATAACGCCGGCAATTTGACCATTCAGCGCAGCACGGTTTCCAGCAATACCGCGACTTCCGAAGGCGGCGCTATCGATAACTACAACGGCTCTCTGACCATTGCCGACAGTGCTATTGTCAGCAACACCAGCGATAATGGCGGCGGCATTATGAATGTCGGCGGCATGCTGACAATTAGCAACAGCACTATCGCAGCGAACACGGCCTCAAGTTTGGGCGGTGGCCTCGGCAGCTCCTTCGGAAGTGTTGTCCCGCCGTCGTTGGTCACGGTGACGGTGACCAACAGCACCATTGCCAGCAACACGGCTGCTTATGGCGGCGGCATCTACAATCAGGCGACGACCTTGAACCTCGGAACGACGATTGTGGCTGGCAACAGCGCCGATCCGATTGATCCAGACATTGATGGGACGGTCAATTCATTTGGTTACAACCTGATTGGCAATACGACCGGCGCAACGATCAGCGGTACGACGACGGGCAACCTGACCGATGCTGCCGCGCAGCCGCTGAACCTGGGCGCGCTGGCGAACAATGGCGGCTCGACGCCGACGATGGCCTTGCTCGACGGCAGTGTGGCGATTAATGCAGGCGACCCAACCTTCAACGCGCCGATCGATTACGATCAGCGGGGCGCGGGCTTCCCGCGAGTGCTCGGCGGGCGGATCGACACCGGCGCGTATGAGAGCAGCTTCACCACCGATTTTATCCAAAACGGTGATTTCAGCGGCGGGCTGGCTTCGTGGTCAACCTATGGCGGCGAAGTCCACCAACTGGATAATGGCGTATTCGAGTTCTATGGCACATCGAGTAATCCGCAGGGAGTTGTCTTTCAGGACACCGGCTTATCGGTCAGCGCCGATACCCCGCTCGAAGCATCTGTCCAGCTTGGCAACAGCAGCAATGTCCGCAAACGGGCGCTGCTCATCCTCGGTGATGTGAGCTTCAGCGACTTGCAGGTCTGCAACTTCTGGATACCGCCCAACACGCCGCTGCATACCTATACTATGCAAACCTTCACCACCCAAGCCTGGAGCAGTGCCATGCTGTCGGTCTACGCTGCTTCCAATGACAGCACCGGCTGGTATCTGGTGGACAATGCCTCGCTGGTCGAAAAACCGAGTCTGAATGTCACCACCACCAAATGCTTCGATCCGCTGGCCCCGTCCGCGCCGGGCGGTGCCGATGGCAGCAATCTGGTCGTCAACAGCGATTTCAGCGCCGATATGGCGAACTGGGGTACTTATGGGCAGATCACCTACCAACTGACCAACCACGTCTTCGAGTTCTACGGCGCAACCGGCGGTCTGCCACGTGCGGTCGTACTGCAATACACCAACACCGCCCTGCCGACAGACACTATCCTCGAAGCCAGCGTCGATCTGGGCAACAGCAGCGGCCTTCGCAAGCGTGCCCTGCTGCTAATCAGCGACTACGATTTCACCGATATGCAGGTTTGCTCGTTCTGGATACCACCCAACACGCCGCCGCATACCTACACCATCCGCACCTATGCCAGCGATCCCTGGGACAACGCGACCTTCTCGGTCTATGCCGCCAAAGGAGATGATACTCAGTGGTTGCAGGTCGATAACGCTTCGCTGCTGACGCGACCGAGCGTGAGCATCAGCGGCGCGGAATGCTACTATCCAGGCGCATCACTGCCGATCGCGCCACTGACAGCGGTGTCGGCAAACTTCACTGTCGTACCAACGACTGCGCCCGTGTTCGAGCCGCCACCAGCTATGGATGTGCTGCCGAACCAGCCCAGCGGTGCGGCAGTGCCGACCAGCACCGTGCCAACACATGAGCCGCCACCGCTTGACTCTGGGCTGAATGCGCCACCGCCGGGTGGCTGAGAATGTGCCGGGTGAGCCGAACGACTCACCCGGTTTTTTGTTCCAGTGATCTGCCTTCATTGTGAGAGCACCAACTGGTCGTGAAATACCTCTTTTAGTACGAGGATGGGCGAAAACAGGGTGGAATTGAGGGAAGCGGTCAGGCCAGATGAGTGCATGATCCGCGCCAAATCTCGTACTAAAATGTCCAGAAAACCGTTTTCTAGCTGACTTTCATCTCTCCAGGAGCGCCCATGCCGGCTTCCCGTTTTCTCCAACAATACCGTGCTACCCTGAACCACAAGCACCGAGAACGGTGATAGGCTACCGCCGCGCTGGTCGAGTGTCCCGGCAGCGGTGGCGACTTCCAGCCGGATGCTTTCACCAAGATCACCATCGAGACCTATTTCACCGAACTGGGATCATTTTGTTGAACTTAGATGCGGTCACTTGCCCCGCGGCATCGAAAACCTGGCAAGATTCGCGTCCAGATTGTGCCTCGGATGAGACAAGACGTCGGTGTACTGATTCGCCCAAAGAGAGTCGATAGAGAATCATTCTGCGCTGAAAAATCAGCTATGCAAATGATCGTTTGCACAGGCTATTTTCGTGGTACAATGGAGGCTGAAAACGTAACCGCAAAGGCGCTATGCGATGGCGATCACCCTGCCCCACGACCTGGAAGACCAACTCCGGCAAATTGCCGAGCGCGAGCACCGTTCCCCGGAAGACGTGCTGCGCACCCTGCTCAGCCAGTATGACGAACCGGAAGCAACCCCCACGCTGGCGCAATTAGCGCAGTCGTTGGCGGCGGTCGATTTTCATTTCGGCCAGACCAACACGGCCACCGACAGCCGGGATATTTTGGGCGCTGAGTAACCTTTTTCCGAGGAGTTGCACCTTCGACCGCCGCGACTTCGCCATCTTTCGCCCGACCCACTGTGATTATCTGGAACTGCTCCCATGACGGAAACTGCTCTGACCACGACTACACCTCACGATCTACAACTCACGATTCCCCTGCCCCTCGACCGCCATCCGGCAGCGATCTATCTGGCGGGCTTGTCGTCCGAACGGTCGCGCCGGGTGACCGCCCAGGCATTGCGCGCCATCACCGCCCTGATCACCGGCGAGGACGCTCGTCAGGCGGACATTTTCGCGCTGAATTGGGCAGCGCTGCGCTATCCGCATACGGCAGCCATCCGGGCGCGGCTGGCGCAGGATTTTCGCCCAGCGACGGCCAACCGCCTGCTCAGCGCCCTGCGCGGCGTGCTCAAGGAAGCTTGGCGACTGGGCTATCTGAGCGCTGAGGACTATCAGCGGGCGGTCGATGTGCGCAATATCAAGGGCGAAACGCTGCCTGCTGGCCGCGAATTATCGCAAGGTGAACTGCTGGCGCTGGTGCAGGTTTGCAAGCAGGACGCCTCCCCTGCCGGGGTGCGCGATGCCGCCATTCTGGGGCTGCTCTACACCTGTGGGCTGCGGCGCGCCGAGTTGGTCGCGCTGGATGCTGCCGATTTCGAGCCGGAGAGCGGCAAGCTGAGCGTCCGCGTCGGCAAAGGCCGCAAACAGCGAACCGTCTACGTCCAGGGCGGCGCGCTCCACGCTCTGACGGATTGGTTACAGATGCTCGGAATGCATTCCGGGGCGCTGTTCGTGCCGATCAACAAAGGCGGCAAGCTGACGCCGCGCCGGATGAATGCCCAGAGCATCTACGACATGCTGAAGAAGCGCGGGGAACAGGCGGGTGTTAAGGCTTTCAGCCCGCACGACCTGCGGCGCACCTTCGTCGGCGACATGCTGGATCGCGGCGTGGACATCGCCACAGTGGCGAACATCGCCGGACACGCGAGTGTGGACACGACGCGCCGCTATGACCGTCGCCCAGAAGAAACCAAACGCAAAGCCGCCAACAAACTCCATTTCCCCTATTAACTGTTCATCCGCTGCGCGTCGAAAATTTGCCGACTGGAAGTGGCGCACCATAATCATGAGCGATTTCCAGTGATTTGTTCAAAAATGGACAATGATACGGAGCGAGTCGTCCATGGCAAGTTCTTCTGACCCGATGAAAGACAATAATTACGACGAAGCTTATTTTAAAAGCCATTGTGGTTTGCCTTATGAGCGATCGGCAATCTGGCTCAAGTTCTTTGGCAATGTAGCGACCCAAATCGTCCACCAGTTTTCGCCCCAAACTACTTTGGACGCGGGGTGTGCCATTGGGATGCTCGTTGAGGCATTGCGTAACTACGGTGTCGCGGCGGAAGGTTTTGACATCTCGGAATATGCTGTAAGCCAGGTACCCGATCATCTCAAACCATACGTTAGCATCGACAATGTACTCAACCCAAACGCGGTCACGAAACGTTATGACATTATCACCTGCATTGAAGTGCTTGAACATCTCTCCGAATCGGAGGCCGATGTCGCCATTGCAAACTTATCCCGCTGGGGCGATACCATTGTATTTTCGTCAACACCCGACGATTTCTCTGAGCCGACGCATGTCAATGTGCAAAAACCCGGATACTGGATCGAGAGATTTGCCCAGCATGGGTTGATTTATGTCCCTGAACTAGATGCTTCGTATATCTCTGCTTGGGCGATGATTTTTCAACGACGCCCGCCGGTACTCCCTCAGATTCTCCGGGACTATGGCAATCATATGTGGAATCAGCAACGCGAAATTCTCAACAGCCGCAGCCTACTTGAACAGGTGCGTCAGGAGAACGCACTTCTGATCGAGCAGCATGAAACGATTAAAAACAGCTCCATCGCGGGCGGGGGTGAAACTCAGGCCATATTGGAGACAGCTCTAAGGCGGGAAAAAGAAAAACGTATCAAGCTTGCTGAGGCGTACACTGCGCAAATTGAGGAGCTCCGTGCACAGACTACCCTCGCTATGGGCCTTTATGATGATCAAATCGTACCAACGAAAGAAAGCAGCTTACAATTTTTGCCGTCTCACCGGTTGTTCACAATCCAGCGAAGCCGTGAGCGAGTCTTTATGCTGCTGCGAACATCATTCAGTATTCTGCGCACAGAAGGCGTTATTCCCTTCGCCAACCGCCTTTATCGCTGGTTGCGAGGAGAGCGGCGCTATTTTCCCAGCCGAGCTCAGAACGGCGTAAAGAAAGCGCTCGCTCGGCAGAAATTCCCGGAAAGCCGCCAGCGACCCATGCTCAGCAATTTCACCATCTTATTTATTGTTCCTGTTCCAGAAATATCGAGCAAGCGCTATCGCGTATTCAATATCCAGGAGCAGCTTCAGAAGAAGAATATCAAAACCAATTGGATCGACGAGCGAGAGTTCCTCATGATGCCCCAGCGAGCGCTGCAATTCAATATTGTGGTTTTTGCTCGCGTAGCCTATACCCCCGAAATGGCTCCTTTTTTGAAAGAAGCGCGTAATCTCGGCATTCCCATCGTGTTTGAGATAGACGATCTTATTTTCGACACATCGATGCTGCAATACATCAATACGGCCTCAACGCTTGCGGGGCATGAACTGGAAACCTATGTAGCGGGAATGAGTGGGTACAGCCAAATGCTGCGCTGCTGCGACTTTTTCATTGGCAGCACGGAACATATCTCAAATAGTGCACGAAGGCAGGGAAAAGAGGCATTTGTCATCCGTAACGGGTTGAATGATCGCCAATTAGAGTTGGCAGAGCAGGCATTGCAACAAAAACAGCCAACTTCAGAGGTACGGATCGGTTATCTAAGCGGATCACCCACCCACCAACAAGATTTCGCCGCTGCTGTTCCTGCCCTGGCACGCATCCTGAGCGAATTTCCCACGGTAAGGCTCATCGTTCAGGGTTTTCTTGAGCTCCCCCCGGAATTATCCCTTTTTGCGGCTCAGGTAGAGCGATCTAAATACACGTCGTGGGAGCAGCTTGTTGAAGATACGGCGCATTTTGACGTGAACATTGCCCCTCTGGCAATCAATCCGTTTACCTTAGGTAAAAGTGCCCTCAAATACTTTGAGGCCGCTATTGTCGAAGTTCCCACTATCGCCTCCTCGACCGAGGATTTCCGCATCGCGATCCGTCACGGCGAAACGGGTTTCCTGGCGACTGAACCAGATGATTGGTATACCTACCTACGCATTCTGATCACCGATCCTGAAGTGCGGGAGCGACTCGGCAAAAATGCCCGGCGGGATGTTCTGGCGCGTTATACATCCGAGGCACAAAGTGCACATACGCTAAGCGTTTATCAACAAATTCTGCGTGAACAGGTAAAGCCGGCGCTTGCTGAACCTACAACTCCCAGTAATCGCAGCCTACGGTTTCGGGAATCGCCCCTTGCCCACCAATTTCTTGATGGATTGAAAGGTCTCGAGATCGGCGCGGCGGCGCATAACCCGTTTCGAACTCCAGACGAAAAACGTCGGTCTGACGCGAGAACTCGACGCTGAAGACTTCGATTTTTACAGAGCTTCCCAGATTCAAATGTGCGGAGACTGGGCCCGCATCGATATTCCTGCTTCAGCAGAAGATATTCCGGTGCGCGATAGCAGTCAGGATTTCGTGTTAAGTTCTCATGTTTGGGAACATATCGCTAATCCGTTGGGTGCACTTGAAGAATGGTGTCGCGTTGTCCGCCCGAATGGGTACATCCTGGCGATTGTGCCCAAGCGGGATGCCGAACCTACCGATCACGGGCGTCCAATCACACCGATAGAAGAACACATCAAACATTATGAGCTTCGCTCAACGCATCCGGCACGTGCGTTTGCTGCCGGGACGCCAGTCATACTACATTACAGCGTTTTTTCACCAGAAAGCCTGCGCGCCATCGCGGATTGGTATAATGCTGCCCATCTCGACACCCAACTAACCGAGGTCTCTTTTCTGGAAACGGATGACAAGGTGGGTAATGGTCATCTTATCCTTTGGCGGGTGATGAAAAACAGCGCGGCAGCTAATTCGAGATCAAGCTCAACTCTCACTCAAGCTGGTCTAAACTCCGGGGGCAAATCAGTATAAGACACTTCATCATGCCGATAAACGCCGCGAGTATTATATGCTGCACACGGATCGCGAAAGCCTCGACATTGGTATGATGGATGCTTTTGGGCGGGTTGTTCCCCAGTGATACCGCATTCACCTTGACGGACTTCCGCTCACGCTGCGCGCCTGATTTGACGTGCTATACTCGATATGGAGTAGATAGGTCATACGAAACATGGCTGTCCAAAAGACCGGTGTGAGCGCTCAGGACTTTGATGACTATATCGCCTTGCCCGAAAACGCCGATTTGCGGTTTGAATTCATCGACGGGGAGATCATCGAAGTGCCTTCCAACGCCTTTTGCTCCGAAATTGCGATTGTGATCGCTGCTGCCTTGTTGGCTTTCGTTCGCTCCCGCAAGTTGGGGCGCGTTACCGGGGAAGGTGCCGGTTACCTCGTTGTAGGTCGGAAACTGTCGCCCGATGTAGCCTTCGTCGCTGCGGCGCGACAGGATCATCTTGCCCGTGAAGGCTATAACCCTCTAGCCCCTGATCCGGTGGTCGAGGTAGTCTCCCCTACCGACCGGGAACCAGCCATCCGGCGGAAACTAGCGATCTATGCCGAAGCAGATGTGCTCGTCTGGCTGGTTCGTCCTCAGCGCCAAACCGTCGAAGTGTATGCCCCTGATCAGCCAGTTGAAATAATGGGTGTCGATGAAGTCATCGACGGCGGCGAGGTGCTGCCTGGCTTCAAAATGGCTGTCCGAGATATGTTCCCAGAGTAAGCCTATCTCACCTTCTTGCCGGTTGAAATAAGCCTGACGCCCCCTCCCCTTCTTGCTTGCGGATCGCTGGAACCTATTCCGGTGCTGTTGGTTCCAGTCAACTAAAACGATGAGCAAGTTGCGTTTCCTCTACTGAATTCTCCAGGTGCTTTTCTGTCTACCTCAGCTCTGTGGCTTCCATAATAACGAGAAGATTCTCAGTCGGCAGAGGAAATTCGTCGGGTTCACATCCTTGCAATGCCAGTAGGCGCTCCTCGGCCATAGCGCCAAGCGAAGAGAGGAAAATGCGGAAATGGCGTGGCTGTGAAGTCACCGAAACACCCATTCATTTAGGTAAACCACCCTTAAGAGATCGCGTCTAGACAAGCTACTCTCATGAGAGTAAAGTAATTTTCATAACTATTGATTGTACATAGCTATTTTCAGGTTGGCATTACTTGATCTACTGAACCCTCAAATGATTAAACTCGAAGATTTACAACGTGGCATTCAGGTTCGTGGCCTCGTCCCCCAGCAAACTGTGACTTTGATTGATGCGCAACAGCATGGCGCGACTGCCGTCGAAGTCATTTTCAAGCGTGCTGATGGGCAACTCGGCTCACAGCTCGTCTACCGCAGCGATGAGCCGCTGCTCGAAATTGTCACCAACGAACGGCGTTGGGCTTTCAGCGCGGACGGCGCGCTTCTACGCCTTGTGTCGGAAGCCTATCGGATTCACTTGGCTCACCTCTTCGATCCTTTGCTGGCTGTCCACACTTCCTTGATCGAACCCCTCCCCCATCAGATCACAGCTGTCTACGATGAGATGCTCACACGCCAACCACTGCGTTATCTGTTGGCCGATGATCCCGGTGCTGGGAAAACGATCATGGCCGGGCTGCTGATCCGTGAGTTGATCGTTCGGGGAGATGTGAAGCGCTGTTTGATCTGCGCTCCAGGCAACCTGACGGAACAATGGCAGGACGAGCTATGGACTAAATTCCAACTCGACTTCAAGATTCTCAGCCGGGAAATGGCGGAGACGGCCCGCAGTGGTAATCCCTTCGCCGAATATGACCAGCTTATCGTCCGCCTGGATCAGGTCAGCCTCAGCGAAGATTTGCAAACCCGTCTGCAAGCAACTGATTGGGATTTAGTGGTGTGTGACGAAGCCCACAAGTTATCGGCCTCCTTCTTTGGCGGCGAACTGAAAGAGACGAAACGCTACAAGCTGGGCAAATTACTGGGGACTCTCACTCGCCACCTGCTGCTGATGACTGCCACGCCCCACAATGGCAAAGAAGAAGATTTTTCAGCTTTTTCTGGCTCTGCTCGACGCAGATCGATTTGAAGGCCGGTTCCGGGATGGAGTTCATCGGGTGGATGTCTCCGACTTAATGCGTCGAATGGTCAAGGAGAAACTGCTCAAATTCGATGGTAAGCCGCTGTTCCCGGAACGCCGAGCTTATACCGTCAACCATGCCCCCTCCTCCGAAGAGGCGGTTCTCTACGAGGCTGTTACGGATTATGTGCGGGAAGAGTTTAACCGGGCTGATCAACTTGAAAACGATGGCCGCAAAGGTACTATCGGCTTTGCCTTGACCGTTTTGCAACGACGGTTAGCTTCCTCCCCAGAAGCCATTTACCAATCGCTCAAGCGGTGGAAAGAACGGCTCGAAAAACGCTTAAAAGATGTTCAACACAGCCGCGAACTGCCCCTCACTGAATATCCCGTTCTGGATGAAGATTACTGGGATGATATAGACGATGCTCCCGATGCTGAAGTCGAGGCAGTTGAGATGGAACTCGTGGACAGCGCGACCGCTGCCCGAACCATCACCGAACTACAAGCGGAAATTACCAGTTTACGAACGCTGGAGCAGCAGGCACTTCAGTTAAGACGAAGTGGTACGGATCGAAAGTGGAACGAGTTACTCCGTTTGCTGCAAGACACTCCAGAAATGCGCGATCCCATTCAAGGGCTGCGCAAACTGGTAATTTTCACCGAACATCGCGATACGCTCAATTATCTGCGGGAACGGCTGACCACCCTGCTCGGTCGAACCGAACCGATTGTCTGCATTCATGGTGGCGTACCACGTGACGAACGTCGTCGGATCGAAGATCAATTCCGCAACGACCCGGAGGTATTCATCCTGCTGGCAACGGATGCCGCTGGCGAAGGTATCAATCTTCAGCGCGCTCATCTGATGGTCAACTATGACCTACCTTGGAATCCCAACCGACTGGAACAACGTTTCGGGCGGATTCACCGGATTGGGCAGACTGAGATTTGCCATCTCTGGAATCTGGTAGCAGGCGAAACGCGTGAAGGCGGCGTTTACCAGCGGCTCTTGAAGAAATTGGAAGCCGAGCGTCATGCCCTCGATGGGCAGGTGTTCGATGTATTGGGCAAGCTGTTTCAGGAAACATCGCTGCGCAAGCTGTTGGTAGAAGCAGTGCGTTATGGCAATGATCCAGCCATCCGGGCGCGCCTGGAGCAGGTGGTTGACAATGTTATGGATCGGGAACATGTACGCGACCTGCTTGAACGGGAATCGCTGGTACAAACGCAGCTCGATGTGAGCCAGATTATTCGTATCCGCGAGGAGATGGAGCGCGCTTCTGCCCGGCGTTTGCAGCCCTACTACATCAAAGCATTTTTCCTGCAAGCTTTCGAGCAGCTTGGCGGCACAATCTATGAGCGCGAGAGCGGGCGCTACGCCATCCACAACGTCCCAGCCAGCATTCGCCACTGGGCTAAAGAGCGCGGTTTGGGCGCGATCAGCACCCGGTATGAGCGTATCTGTTTTGAGAAATCCCTGATCAACCAGTTGAACCTGCCGCCTGCGGCCTTTATCTGCCCTGGTCATCCCCTGCTCGATGCGACCATTGGGCTGCTGCTAGAACGATTCCGGGACGTGCTGCAACAAGGTGCTATCCTGATCGATGAGACGGACGCAGGCGACCAGCCCCGCGCCCTGTTCTACCTGGAACAAGCCATCCGGGATGCAGCGCCAACCCCCGGTTTTGAGAGAAGAATCATCTCGCGGGAGGTGCATTTTGTGGAGATTGATGCCGAGGGAAAAGTGCGAGCGGGCGGGGGCGCACTCTATCTCGACTACCGACCGGCAACTGCCGAAGAAATCGCTCTGCTGCGTCCGGTATTGGAACGGGACTGGCTGAAGGGGACGGCGTTAGAACGGCAGGCGACAGCCTACGCCATTGAGCAACTGGTGCCGCCGCACTTGGAGCGGGTACGCCAGCGGCGGCTGGAACTGATTGCCAAAATTGAGGCGGCGGTGCAGGAGCGGCTGACCAAAGAAATCAACTACTGGGACTTCCGCGCAGGCGAACTACGGGCGCAGGAACAAGCAGGCAAGCCTAACGCCAAGCTCAATTCCGGGCGGGCGCAGGAACGGGCGGATCGGCTGGCCGAGCGGCTGAAGCAGCGCAAAATCCAGCTTGAGCAGGAGCGGCAAATCACCGCCGCGCCGCCAACCATCATGGGTGGGGCGCTGATCGTCCCCATCGGGCTAGTGACGGATAGTGACGGATTAGCAGCAACTCTGGACACTCGCATCACGGAGCAGATCGCCATGCGGGCGGTGACGGAAGCTGAGATCGCGCTGGGGAATGATCCGCGCGATGTGAGCGGCGCGAAGATCGGCTATGACATTGAGAGCCGCGACGGGCGCAGTGGGCGGCTGCGCTTCATCGAGGTGAAGGGGCGGCGCGCCGGATGCGCATACCGTCACAGTGACGCGCAACGAGATTTTGACGGCGTTCAATACTCAAGAGCAGTTTATCCTGGCGCTGGTGGAGATTGAGGGACAGGCGGCGCGTCCGGCGCGGTATGTGCGCCAACCGTTCAGCCGCGAACCCGACTTGAATGTGACCAGCGTGAACTATAATCTAGGTGACCTACTGGCAATGAGCGAGGAGCCACGATAATGGCTGTGCAGTTGAAAATTGACTACGAGCAACTGATTGAACTGGTTGAGCAGCTCCCAGAAGAGCAACAAAAGACCCTGATTGTTCGGGTGCTGGCACGCCGTGCCGAACAGCGCCCGCTGACCGTCGATGAAAAATTGCAACTGCTGGACGCGGCGACGCTGAGTAATCCGATGAATGAAGCGCCTTCGGTGCGCCGTGAGGATTGGTACGACGACGATGGCCGTTAAAGCCTTTGTCGATACCAATATTTTGCTGCGCACGGTCTTCACCGATATGAACCTGCACGCCGAATGTGACACCCTGTTCCGGCGAATGCTGCGCGAAAATACCGAACTGTGGATCAATGGGCAGGTCATCCGCGAATTTATGGTGCAAGCGACGCATCCGAAAACGCTCAAAATACCGCTGACGATGGGGGAAGTGGTCGATGAAATCAACAAAATCACGCCGCTGTTTCAGATTGCCGACGAAACCGTCGCTGTGCGTGTCAAATTACTGGAACTCCTGAAAACCTATCCGACGGCGGGCAAGCAGGTGCATGACACCAACATCGTCGCGACCATGCTGGTATACGGCATCGACACCCTATTGACCCTGAATACAGCCGACCTCAAACGTTTTAATGACCAAATTACCCTAGTTTCACCGGAAAACGCCTCATGACCACTCGTAAAAAGCTGATCGAAGTCGCGCTGCCGCTGGAAGCGATCGATGTCGCCAGCGCCCGCGAGAAATCCATCCGGCACGGGCATCCGTCCACGCTGCATCTGTGGTGGGCGCGGCGACCGTTGGTGGCGGCGCGGGCGGTGATTTTCGCCTCGCTGGTGGATGATCCCGACAGCGCGGACGCCCTGCCCGCCTTCTGCTTCCTGATCAATCAGCGCTCGTACTCGCTGCTGCGCATCTTTGTCCAACTGGTGAAACTTCTCAATAATCTCTCTCTCTCAAGTGCACTCATGTTATGACTCCAAATTAGAGAGTGAACACCAACTCCACTGTCTAGCACCAAACTTGTCAGATGAACCAGATACCATCTATCGTGCCACATTTCCCGCGAAAAGTCTGTCGAAGCTTCGGATACATTCTGACATGGCACACGTTCAGCTCTAGTTGGATAGAACTGGCTCAAGGAACCTCAATCTTGATCTTTGCTCTCTTTCAGAGCATCCATATAACCCTCGTGATAAGCGCGTCCAACCTCCCGTAGAAGCGCTTCAAGTTTCTCTTGAGTCTCATTCAACCGAAGGCTGATTTCATCAGTGCGACGTTTTTCCGCTTCTTTCTCGGCATCCAGGCGGATATTCTGCTCACGCAGCGCATCCAGTTCCTGAAGTCGTTCGTCCGCAATAGCAAGCTGACGGCGCAGCATTTGAATTTCGAGGGAAAGCTGCCGTTCAGTCTCCCCTGTGACTATCGATTTGAGTTCCTCAGGGGATACGCCTGGGCCTGCTCCACGCTGCCCTGCGTCCAGCGCAGCATGAATTTCTTCATAAGGATGGCCCTGATCACGCATCTGATGAACGAGATCGATAATTTTGAGGTCTTCCTCATTGTAAATCCGAGTACGGCCATTCTCAGGATTAGCCGTAACCGATAAGTGGCGAGCAAACTCTCGCGTCCAATTCCGAATTGTTTCTGGAGCAACGTTAAACAACGTTTTCAAGTCATTGGTTGTATATGCCATTTGGAAATTACCCACTGTTTAAGAGATGGTTGCCAAATTTTACGTCCAGTGAGCGCTCACTCAGCATATCTCTAAGTCCAAGAAGCTCTAATTTAACATGAATTGAGAATTGCGTTGTAGCACAAGCTGGTGGGCATTGGAAAGGCTGTCACATTTGATGTCCAGTGAGCGCTCGTTTTCGCTATCTCTAAGTCCATTAGCCTCCGATTTTGGCTCCACCAAGCATCAATTCCTGGATGAGTTAGCCCTACTTGGTCTTTACCGTCACATTTAACGTCCAGTGAGCGCTCATCCATGTAAACTCAAAGCCCAAATGAAACTAGTTTAATGCTACGATGATCATCAGCTTGGATAAACGCCTATTTTATGTTACTATCACTAAGTGA
This sequence comes from uncultured Gammaproteobacteria bacterium, assembly GCA_963843735.1. Taxonomy (GTDB): domain Bacteria; phylum Pseudomonadota; class Gammaproteobacteria; order JAKDMP01; family JAKDMP01; genus CAWJLN01. Next base: position 219,311 of record CAWJLN010000008.1, on the reverse strand, counting down.
CAGTTGCACTAAGTGTAAGCCTAGACTGAAAGTATCGCAAATGTCCAAACAGGGATTCCGACTTAAGTTCATGTTTTGGTTGGACACAACTAAAACAGAAGAAGACGCTTTGATAGAGCAGATTGAAGTTTTGAAACAAGAACGCTTATTTGCGAAAACTATCCGTGACGGTATTCGCCTGATTTGCGACCTGCGCGCCGGGCAGACCGTGGTTTTGTTCGAGTTATTCCCCTGGGTACGCGAAGCCCTACAGCCCGTTCCCGTGCCGACTGAGCAGCGGCTACAGGAACAAATCAGCCGCCTGGAAGCGCTGCTGCTGGCACAAGGCAATGTTCCGATCCAGCCGCCACTAGGTGCGCCCCGGATGCACTCAGCGCCCAGCGATGAGCCGGGCGTGGTCATCACCGGCAGCAGCAAAGCCAGCGCCAAGACTGTCGCCGACAACTTCTTGAAGAACTATGCCAGCAGCTTTTTCGATTAGGCTGATCGCCAGAGGCCGAGTAGGGCAGGATCGAATTGCTTGCTTAAATCGCCCGTTTTCGGGTATAGTTTTAGACGTTGGTGATCAGATTAGTAATGACTACCAACGCCGTTTTGAGAATGACTTCTTGGGACTGAAGATCGGCCACAAACGGCAGCTTTCCGCCTTTGGGGCTGTTTATTTGAGGAGTGATTTATGTAGCCGAATTATGTAGCAGTGTCGATGGTGGACACTTAGAAACAGTGCAGCACCCTAACGCAAAAAGAGGCTTCCACATGCCGACCAAGCAACGAAGCCACTTTTGCCCTACAGATTGTATATGCGGCCCGCAGGGCAAATAGCCCGAGGCTTTGTTACCTCAAATGGTAACGTAAATGCCTGAAAAAGGCAAGCCCTGCGAGCCTAAGGTTTAATTTTCCTTTTTTTCAACCCATTACATCGATCTGTTTGGGTAGGAGCAAGCACTGATGCCCTGGTAGTGGGCTGATCTGGTCGATCAGCGCCGATGAACAGGCGTCTCACTTATACTCGATTGAAGGATCGATGCAAATGACTTTACCACACCCCAAACCCCGCGCTAGTTTCCGCAAAGCAGTGTTAGCGCTGCTCGGCGAGTCCTACAGTGACAATACCGTCAGTGTGTGCCCCAAACCGTTTCTCAAATTGTTCGACGATGATCATCTGGCCGCCATGCTGCTCAACCAGATTCTCTACTGGTCGGAACGCACCCAAGACCCGGAGGGCTGGTTCTACAAAAGCTATGCCGATTGGCAAGCCGAACTCGGCCTGAGCGAGGCGCAGGTGCGCCGCATCGTACAGGGCGATCCGCGTGTCAAACGGACGCAGTTCACGCTGCATGACCTGGGCATCGAAACGGTGGTCAAGAAGGCGCACAAGACCGGCGCGCCGACTGTCCATTACCGGGTCAACCGCGACGTTTTTCTGGAAACGATCCAACGGCTGCTCGGGCAGGGCGATCCTGAACAATGTCAAGGATCGATCCCCAACAATGTTAAGGATCGATCCTTAACATTGCCCGGTATGGATACTGAACATTGCGTAGGGTCTTCTACGGATACAGAGACTACTTCATCAGAATCCATTTCAGAAGATCAGTCTCAACCTGAGCCCACCCTCCACCCGGACGATGATTCCGATTTTCAGATATTTGCCACTTACGAAAAACGCTTCGGCCATTTAAAGAAGAGCATTCAGCCGCTGTTACGGACACAGCTTGACCGGCTGGGAGCAATCCAAGTCCGCGAAGTCCTCGACCGCTGCGTGCCGCGGGGGCACAGTTGGAACTATGTCGTCCGGGCGCTGGCAAACGAGTTGGTGGCCGCCGCGCCAGCGGCCTCGAACCCGCAAGCCTGGGCGATATTCACCGAGACGGAGTTGGACGAAGCGCCGGAAACTGTCCAAGAAACCCCACTGCCGACAACGGAACGGTTGAATATCCCCTGGACGCGCTTCAGCGAAGCCGGGGAAACGGTGAAGGACGCCTGGCTGTGGGCGGCTCATCAACTGCAACTACAAATGGACTCTGGCTCGTTCTATCAGGCACTCCAACCCGCAGTGCTGGTCGATTTCGAGCCAGACACCCACACTTTCGTGCTGGTCGCTTTTCAGGCTTACGCGCGCGATCTGCTGCGCTACCGGCTGGCTCGGCTGATCAAGCGGGTGCTGGGGGACGTGTACGGGCAGCCAGTGGAGATTTGCTGTCTGCTCAAGGAAGAATGGCTGGAACGGGTAGGGGAGGGCGCTGCCTGAAACTGAATCAACGCGGGCTCATCGGGCGTCCGCCAGGTTGTGCCCATTCTTGTGCGCCTGATACGACTTTAGCTGCTCGAAATAGTCCCGGCTGCTGTCGAACAGCCAGTCGTCGGTTTCTTCGACTTCCGCCTTGAACGCCTCGACGGTATAGCGCTGGCTTGGCTTCACAGCGCGCATCTCATCCAGCGCGGCTTTCAGGGCGTCGAACTGTTCGGCATATTCCTCGCGGATAGCCTCAAGCTGTTCCTGAACGTCTTGGCGCAGCGCGCGGGCCTGCCGTTCGGCGAAGCGGGCAGCATCGTGGCTGTAGTAGTCCTCGAAGAAATTCTCGACCATCGCCGCCAGGGTGCCAGGGTGCAGCGCTTCGAGAGCGTCCAGCTCGGCACCGCCCACGCCACCATGAGTAGCCTCAAAGCGACCGGCGCGCAGCTCAGTCTCCTTGATCGGGACGCGCACGATGTCGTACTGCTCGACCTGCTGCTGATTGAGGGCAATCTGCTTGAGCCGCACATCGACCTTATCGCCGAGGTACTTGACCAGCATGAATTCGAGCTTGCGGGAGAAGGCCAGCGGCATCGACGCACCTGCGGGATCGAAATCACTGATATAGGCTATACGAACAGGTTTGTTGCCCGCCTTTTGGATGCGCTCGATCAGTTTGTATACAGCGGTGATGGAAGTGATGAAACCGCACGCTCAGCGTGGCGGCGTGGCGGGTGAGGTACATGCAGCACCTTGGCCTCGATGTCGGGTGGGGTAGGGCAGTCGGGGAGATTGAGGCGAGCGAAATCGGCGTAGAGCAGTTTGGCCGCACAGTCGTAGGCGAGAGCGGCACAGCGGAGATCGGCGTAGAAGCCGAGATGGAGGTCACGGCGGTCTTTTTGGATGCGGGCGTGCCATTTCCCGTGCTGGAAAATCACGCCTTTGAAGCCGGAGGAGTTGTTCTGGTGGAGGCGTCGATTGGCGAGGTTCTGGCTCTGGGAGCAGAAGCGGAGATTGGCGCGGACATTGTTCAACTTATCGTTGTTCCTGTGGTCAATGTATTGACCGTGCTGAGCGTTCATGATCTGGCGATGAAGGCAGACATAGGTGTTCCGACCAGCGTCGGTGCGATACGAACGCACAACATAGCCGTAGCTGTTGAGCCGCCAGCGATAGCGAGATAAGTCATCGAACAGGTCGTCATCGACGAGGGCGAGCTTGGAACTGTTAGTGAGCGGGAGGGATTGAGTCATGGAGAAATATCCTGGGAATAGGAAACCGGAAAAGGGGGTCGGTTCAGGACATTTCAGATCGGTTCAAATAGCAACTCTATTCTACTAGTAAGCGAGGAAACTGGCAAGTAGAAGGGGTCAGAAACGCACAAAATCGGGGCTAGAAGCGCCGTAAAGCCTCCTGCATGTGTAATTCCACCTGCGAGCCGATTTGGGGCTTAAAATGGCCTTTGGGGCGGCTGTTGATGGATTTTCCCCAGCGGTTTCCCCAGAATGATTCTGAGGGAAGTTGCCCAGAAAGTTCAACCGCTGCTTAATGGAAAACTCGTCGGGTGAGCTGGAGTAGAGAGGAAGATCATGACCTGAGTGCCTAAATAGAGTAGGAGTTCAATCGGATGTCACGTCGTCCTCTGATTTATGATGTCGTTCATGTCCGCTACCACGACCCAGAATCGGGCCTGGTGATCGACCAACCGGCGGTCATTGAAGATTTAGCGGTGAGTGGGTGGTACGAGACCTTATTCCTCGATCACAGCGTCTACGGTGTCGAGCGTGAGCATGTCCAGCTGATCCCCTTGAGCACGTTAACCCCGTCACAAATTGAAGTGGCGCTTCAGATCAAAGTTGAGTTATTGGATCGGTTCTTCCACGAAGTTGGTTCCGGGCATCTGGTGCGCGATGCTGAGGGGAAGCTCCTGGTGCTGGGTGAGTCAATCGACCCGCATACTTTTCAGGCCATCGACTTGAACACGAAAACCGAACGCATCGTCCTAGCGGCAGACTGTACGCGGGTACTGCCGTTTGAGCTGCCGTTTGCCGAACGGCTGGAATTCGAGGAACTGTCGCAGATGCTTTGCCACGAGGCGGCTCGGCAGGAACTGCCGGGTGATCTGCGGGTCAAGCTCTGCGAGCTGCTGGAGGAGTGGTATCCAGACGATGAGGCCACCCAGGAGCGCCGCCTGTATGGCGTTATGCGCCATTGGCTGTATCTGCGCTTTCCCGACTATGCCGAACGGGAATTTGCGGGGCGTGAGGAGCTGGCGCGGGAGTGGCTGGTCGATGATGATCCCAGTGCTAGTGGGCTGGCGGCACTGGTCGAGGAAGTCATCTCGAAGTAAATTGGCTGATTGGGGGAAAACTGTATGGGTTTTCTGGCGAATGATAGGTGGGGTAGGGGCTGGAACTGAATCATGCGCTGCGGATAGAAGATCGAATGACGGCATCATTGGAAAACCGTTTTCTGAGCTGAGCTCACCAAATCCTTCTATACTATAGATGATATCAGCTTAATACTCACCTCCAGGAGCGCCTGATGAATGCCCGTCACTTCACTGATGACAACCGCCCGATCCAGGTCGAGATCACTGCCAAACCGTCTGCCGAGCAAGGCGGCTTGCAGGAAACTACACGCAGCGGACGAGCGCAGGAGGTCGTCAAGCAGCTTTCCGACGACCTGCTGTTCGAAGCCTTCCACACCATCTACAAAATCGCGCGCAAAACCGAAATGCTGGTCAACGATCTGCACGACGCCGACAACCCGCAGTCGCTTTCGGGCGCAGAGGTCGAGTTCGGCATCAAGTTCAATGCCGGTTTGGATGCGGTGGTGACGACCAGTGCCGAGGCGACCATCACCGTCAAACTGACCTGGGGCAAGCCATGAGCCAGGATAGGCATGTCATCAACCAGCGGTTGCGTGAGTTCACCATTGGTATCTGCAACGCGGACAAGGCCATCATCGGTACAGGAGTTGTTGTCTCCGACGATGGGAAGATTGCGACCTGTGCTCATGTCGTCCGCAACGCCATTGATGGCGAGAGTCACCCGCGCGACTGCATCGGGCAGACCATCCGCGTTTATTTTCCGCAAGCACGCCGCGAGGAGGAAAAACGGCGCGAGGCGCGCGTTGTGGGCTGCCTGCCTGACCATGACGACGACATCGTGCTGCTGGAATTGACGGCGGGTCTATCGCCAGTCGAGCCGGGCAAGTATGCGCACCTCGGCAGCGGGGATGAAGCGGACGGTGACCGTTTTCAGAGTTGGGGCTATCGTCGCCTCGACAAATTCCAGATCAACTACGCTTCAGGGGTCATCGTCGGCTCGACTTTCGCGCCGGAAGACGAAAACTGGCTGACCGAACCACTGCAACTGAAATCGGACGACATCGATAAAGGGATGAGCGGCGCGGCGGTGCTGGATGTGGAAAACAATGTTGTCGTTGGCCTCATCTCCCAAACCTGGTATCCGCTGGCGAGCAGCAAAGATCGCGACACGGCCTTCGGCGTCAACGCGCGGGTGCTGAGCCTCGTGCCACTCAGTTTGACACTGTATGAGGCATATCCGCGCCAGGAAAGCACCACGCCACGCTTAACCGACCAGCAGCAGCAGCAGGTCAAGGCTGCGCCGACGCCTGCCGCCTTCGACCTCAGCCGCGCGCCGGACGTGCTGCCGGAGTGGGTCGGGCGCGCCGATTTGCTGGCGAGCATCGCCGCTGACTACGCCGACTCCGCCGTCCGCGTGACCGGGCTGATCGGCTTCGGCGGCGAGGGCAAGACCAGCCTCGCCCGCAAAGCGCTCGATGCCATCCTCAGCGGATCGAATCGCCCGACGGCGGTCTTCTGGTGGTCGTTCTACGAGCAGCGCAGCAGCGACGAATTCTTCGAGGCGGCGCTGACCTACCTGGGCGGCGCAGCGCTGGCGAAGACTGTGACCTCGGCCTCAGCGCGGGCGGGCTTGCTGGCCGGGCTGTTGAGCACCAAGAGCTGCGTGTTCGTGCTGGACGGCTTCGAGGTCATGCAGCACGACACCGGCGACGATTATGGCCTGATCATCAGCGAGGCGCTGCGCGACTTCCTCGACTTGTTCGCCTCGCCCTTTCACGACTCGGTCTGCCTGATCACCAGCCGCGCGCCGCTGGTCGATCTGCTGGCGCACACCACCTATCGCCAGCGCGACGTGACCCGCCTGAGTGAAGCAGACGGGCGCGACTTGCTGCGGCGGGTCGGCGTGACCGGCAGCGACGCAGCGCTGGATCGGGTGGTGCGCGATTGGGACGGCCACGCGCTGACCTTGAGCCTGCTCGGATCATATCTGGCTGAGCGTTTCGGCGGCGACGTGGCGCACGTCGGCGACCTGCCCGCACCGCAGGCGAGTGACGACCATTACGAGCGGGTGGCGCGGGTGCTGCGCCGCTACGACGAGCATCTGAGCGCAGCCGAACGCGCCTTCCTGCTGATCTTCAGCGCCTTCCGCCTGCCCGTGCGCGAAAGCTGCCTTCGGCAAAGTGTTCCGCACCGCCACCGACGCCACCGCCCTCAACGCGCCGCTGACCGGGCTGGACGATGCCGCTTTCGCCGCGCTGGTCGCGGGCCTGATCGCGCGCCGCCTGATTCGCGCTGGGTGACGCAGGACGGCGCTGCCGCCTACAGCGCCCACCCGCTGATCCGGGCGCACTACGCCGAGCGGCTGGAAAGCGGCAGCAGCGCCGCCGCCCACCGTCAGATCGCCGACTACTATCAGGCCGACGCCAAGCAAAGCCTGCCGCGCTTCCCGACGCTGGACGACCTCGCGCCCTACATCGAGATCGTGCATCATCTGTGCCATGCTGGAGCGTATGACGAAGCATGGCAAGTCTATAGGAAACGGATTTATCTGGGTCAGCGAGGTGTACTCGTCTATGCTCTCGGCGCGTGGGAGACGGATCTTGCGCTGATGACCGAATTCTTCCCTGGTGGCGACCTGAGTCACGACCCGGCGGTCAGCAGTCCCGGCAACCAGCGCATCATCCTTAGCGCCATCGGCTTGTGCCTGATGAGCCTGGGGCGGTTGCGTGCAGCCGTGCCATTTATTGAGCGTGTTATCCAGGTCAATGCTAGTGCTGATGATTGGTTCAACGGTAGTATCGACTACCTGATCCTTACCTCGCTCTACATCTACCTTGGCGAGCTCGACCGGGGCGTAGAAGTAGCGCGCGTGGCGCTGGAGTTGCTCGCGCGTGGCGCTGGAGTAGCAACGCGCGTAGCGGCGGCGTTAGCCAAGTTAACAATGCATGAAAACCCTCGCTATACGTCTGAGAGAGACGCGCGGACGACTCTGGCCCGTGCGCTGCACCTGCGCGGTGGGCTGGCCGAAGCCACCGCTGAATTCGCCCGCGCCGAGGCGCTGGAACGCAAGATCGACCCGAACAAGCAGTACCTTTACGGTCTGCGTGGTATTTTCCACGCCGAGCATCAGCGCCGCGCCGGGGATGCCGCCTATGCCCGCCGCGTCAGCGAGGCCAACCTGACTATCTGCGAGCGCAATGGCTGGAAAGGCGATCTCAGCGGCAGTCACCGCGTGCTGGGCGATCTGGACGCTGATGCCGGGGATCATGACTCCGCCCGCGCCCATTACGATCAGGCGCTCAGCCTCGCCCACGGCATCCAGCAGCGTGATGTGCTGATCGAGGCGCTGCTGGCGCGCGGTCGCTGGTACGCCCGGTTCATGAACGACCCGGCCAGCGCTTTCAACGACCTCAACGAAGTGCTCGGCTACGCGCTCGCCGGCGGCTTCCGCATCTACGAAGCCGACATCCGGGTCGGGCTGGCCTGGGCGCATCTGCGCGCGAGCGACAAGGATCAGGCGCGCAGCGAAGCCAGCCGCGCCAAAAGCGACAGCGCGGCGATGGGTTATCACTGGGGGCAGGTCGATGCCGACGAGGTGCTGGCGGCGCTCGATCAATGACCGGAGACAGGCTGCCGACCATCACCGCCTACACGCTGCGGGCGCTCGATCAGTGCCAGCGGCGCATCTGGCTTGATCAGCATGGCGAGCGCGCCGACTATCACGAGCCGCCGCCATCCTGGGCACAAATGGCCGGGCTGGCGCACGAGCAGGTCGTGCAGTTTGCGGCGGGTGCCCAGCGGCGCATTACGACGACTTCCTGGGCGGAAGCGGCGCAGGTCACGCATGAGTTGATGGCGCAGGGCGCGGACGCCATCGGCAATGCCGCGCTGGAACGCACTGTCCCGCTCGATCCGCCGGTGCGGGCGCGTGGGCGGGTGGATCGATTGGTGCGCGTGCCCGGTCGCGGCTGGTACGTGCCGGTCGAGATCAAGCAGCGGGCGCAGGTACAGCCCGCCGACCGCCTCCAGCTCGATTTTTACCTGTGGCTGCTGCAAGCGGTGCAGCCGGAGCCGGTCGCCGGGGAATTTTGGCTGGGGCGGGATGCGGACGGCTATCCGCTGCGCCGACTGACGCATGAGTTCGACGAAGCGTGGCTGTTCGGGGCGTTCCAGCAGGTCGCCGAGACGCTGGCGCTGGCCGACGCGCCGCCAATCTTTCTGGCGTCCCACTGCGAGCAGTGCGGCTGGCACACCGCTTGCCAGCAGATCGCCGAGGCGGCGGGCGACATCACGCTGCTGCCGGATTTGACGCGCAAGACCTGGGCGCATTTCCAGCGAGACGGTATAAGGACATTGGCCGATGTTCTGGCGCTGTCGGCGGCGGAACTGCGGAAGTTCGACGGAGTTGGGGCGGCCAAAGCCCGCGCCTACCTCGACAGCGCCCGCGCGCATCAACAGCAGGAGCCGATCCGGCGTGACGATCAAGTCATAGACGATCTGCCGCCGGGGGTGATGCTGGACATCGAAACCGAGATGACCGGCGATGCGGTGGGGCGTCCCTGGTGCTTCGGCTGGTCAGAGGGCGACGGGCAGGTGCGGGTGGCGGTGGTCTCGGCTTATTTCGACGGCGAAGCGTTGACCTTGCCCGATGGCCGCGCCATCCTCATCATCCCGGACAGCGACGCGGGCTGGCGCTTGGTAGCGAAGGCCGCCGAGCGGCTCGACGGGCGGGTCTATCACTGGAGCGGCTTTGAGCAGGAGCGCCTGCGTAGCACCGCACCCGCCGATGCGGTCGCCGTGTTGCAGCCGCGAATGCACGATCTGCTCCAGACCTTCAAGCGGAAGGTCATGCTGCCCGTGCGCAGCCGCAGCATCAAATCAGTGGCGAACTATTTCGGCTATCGCTGGCCGGACGGGTCGAACGCACAGCAAGCCTGGGGCGATTATCAGGCGTGGCGGATGGAGAATGATTCTGAGGCACTGGCGCGAGCGTGCGCCTATCAGCGCGCCGATGTGGAAGCGTTGGCGGTAGTTTGGCGCTGGCTCATCGACGCAGGTTGAGTTTGACTATAAGTTTGTCAAACCAACTTGAGTTGGTTGGCATTCTGGTGCGGATGCCGGCTGAGAGGACGGGCATGAGCTTCTGTCGTTTCGAGCGTGAACGCGTCACAAGATCAAGTCATTATAGCCGGTCATTGCCTCCCAAGAATGAGACAAGACAAAAGCAAAACCGTTGCGCTGCTTTAGTTGAGGAGAGGCTGAGAGCAATGACACCGGCGTTATCAATTGGAGGTTGGAGTGGGAAATGAGCACGCCGGGAGTGATAATCTATTTCAGGCAAACGCTAATCCTCACGCATACCGATAGATATGTTCGATATAGTCAGTCCCAAGGAGATGTTGAGCAATATACCTTTATGGACGTTATTCAAACTACGTGAGCTACGCAGTAATCACATTTCGATTTTCAAGCGGTAGCCGACGCCAGCTTCGGTGATGAGATAGCGAGGGCGGGCGGGATCGGTTTCTAATTTGTGGCGGAGCTGCGCCATGTAAATGCGTAGATAGTGAGTCTCGGTCACGTAGCTTGGCCCCCACACGTCGTGCAAAAGCTGGCGACGGGTCACCACTTTGCCGGCGTGCTGGATCAGCGTCAGCAGCAGTTTGTACTCGATGGGTGTCAGGTGAACTTCCTGATCTTTTACAAACACCTGCCGATGAGCGAGATCAACACGTAAATCGCCGGTCTTAAAAACGGGTTCATCGTCACCTTGGATGGCTAAAATTGCGTGGCGCAGCGCTACCCGCATCCGCGCCAGCAGTTCGCCGGTGCCGAACGGCTTAGTCAGGTAATCATCCGCGCCCGCATCCAGGGCCGCAATCTTGTCACCTTCCCGATCCCGCGCGGACAGCACCACAATCGGTGTGTTTGTCCATTCACGAAGCTGTCGGGTCACTTCCAGGCCATCCAGATCGGGCAGTCCTAAATCCAGAATGATCAAATCGGGGTGATGCAGAGTCGTCTGCTTGATGCCCTCCAGTGCGGTGGTTGCTTCCAGAAACGCATAGCCGTTGGTCGTGAGCGTCGCCCGCAAAAATCGCCGCATCTGGGGATCGTCCTCGATGACAAGGATCAGCGGCGATTGGGGTTGGTCGTCGGCTGGGCTGCTCATGCGTCGGTACTCACTTGAGGCGGCTGCCCCTCCAATGGTAAGGTAAAGTGGAAAACGGCACCCCCGCCCGGGCGATTACTGACCCAAATTCGCCCGCCGTGCGCCTCGACAATCGCTTGGCAAATGGTCAATCCCAGCCCGACACCTCCGGTGGTGGCCGGGCGGCTGCGATAGAATTTCTCAAAGATGCGCTGCTCTTCTCCTGGCGAGATGCCCGCGCCGCGATCTGCCACCTCGACCACGACCTCGTTCGGTTCGGCAAAGGCCGATATATCAATCGGTACACTGACCGGGGTATATTTTACGGCATTTTCCAGTAGATTGACCAACACCAGTTCGATCAGGATGCCGTCAATCGGCACCAGCGGCAGATCGTCGGGTAGATGCGTGGACAGCGGATGGTCGTCGAAAGCCGTATCCATCCGCGCCAGTGTTGATCCGATAACCTCCTCAAGCGGCTGCCATTCTTTATCGACACGGACGCCGCCCGACTCCAGCCGGGTCATTTCCAGCAGATTGCCTAACAGGCGGTTCAGGCGTTCGGCTTCCTCATAGGCGATTTGCGCTAGTTCGCGCTGCGCCGGATCGAGGTTCGCGGCGCTCTCTATCAGGCCGCTGGCCGCGCCCGTGATGGCCGCCAGCGGCGTGCGCAAATCGTGCGACACCGAACTCAACAGCGAACTGCGAAGCTGTTCGGTTTCGACCTGTATCCTGGCGTGCTCGGTCTCCTGACTGAACTTCACCCGCCCGATGGCGACTGCTGTTTGGTTAGCATAGGCTTCCAGCAGATGCATCTGATCGGGCGACAACAACTGATCGGGCACGCTCGGATAAATGCCCAGGACGCCCATCCGCCCCTGGGAAGTGTTGAGCGGCAGATACAGTCCTTGCGATCCCGGCAGCGTTTGGGTGCCGCGTCCGGCCACCTGTCCATGATCGTAGACCCAGCGGGCGACATTCTGTTCATGGGCGGTCAGATTATCCTGAATACTGTCCGAGCCATGAGTTTTAAGCTGACCGTCGGCCTCATTCAGCAGCAGTGCCACCCGGCTGTGAAAAGCGTCTTCAAGATGCTGAATGGCGGTCTGCGCCAGAGCATCAATCGTGTTAGCGCTGGCAAACTCCCGGCTCATCCCGTACAGACTGGCGGTGCGCCGTTCGCGCTCGCGGGCGGTTTCGGCCTGCTCCTTGATACGCACCGTTAGGCTGCTGATGGTCAGCCCCACCAGCAGCAGCACGGCGAAGGTGACCAGATACTGGGTATCGCTGACGCCGAAAGTAAGCTGCGGCGGCACGAAGAACAGGTCGAAGGCGATCACGCTGATGATCGACGCCAGAATCGCTGGGCTGCGTCCGAAGCGAGTGGCGACGATCACGATCCCCACCAGAAAAACCATGACCACGTTGGCCGGGGCAAAATACGGGAACATCAGCGCCGCCAGCACCGTGCAGGCCGCGACGATCAGCAGCGTCCACACGTAGCGCACCGGTTGGCGCGGTCGCCGCCAACGCGGATAAGTCTGCGGGCGGGTCGTCTCGCCTTCGCCGCTGATGACGTACACGTCAATGTCCCCACTGAGCCGCACCAGCCGGTTGAGCACCGAGCCGAAAACCGTATCGCGCCAGGTGGGGTGGATCGGTTTGCCGACGATGATTTTGGTGACGTTGCGCTGCCGAGCGAAGGTCAGGATTTCTTCAGCCACATCGTGTCCGCTCAGGGTGACGGTCTCCGAGCCAAGCTGCTCGGCCAGTTGCAGCGTCTGAATCATGCGACTGCGGGCGCTGTCCGACAGCGGTGCCGCTCGCGGCTTTTCCACGTACACCGTGATCCATTCAGCGTGCAGCCCAGCGGCCATCCGTTTGGCCGCGCGCACGATCCGCGCTGACATGGGACTCGGACTGATGCAGACCAGAATCCGTTCTCCGGCAGGCCATACGGGTTCGACCGCCTTATCCTGCCGGTAGCTCTGCATATCACTGTCGACTCGTTCGGCGGTACGGCGCAGCGCCAGTTCGCGCAGCGCCATCAAGTTGCCGCGCCGAAAGAAGCTGCGCATGGCCTGCTCCGCCTGCTGCGGCGCGTAGATTTTGCCATCGCGCAGTCGCAGCAGCAGGTCGTCAGGCGACAGATCGATCAGCTCGATCTCGTCGGCCTGTTCCAGCACGGCATCGGGCAGCGTCTCGCGGACAATCGTCCCGGTGATCTGGGCAACCACATCGTTCAGGCTTTCGAGGTGCTGCACGTTGACCGTTGTGTAGACGTTGATGCCCGCCTCGATCAGTTCCAGCACATCCTGCCAGCGCTTGGCGTGGCGCATCCCCTCGGCATTGGTATGTGCCAGTTCATCGACCAGGATCAGCGCTGGGTGCCGCTTGAGCGCAGCGTCGAGATCGAACTCGCTCAGCCGCGTGCCGCGATACTCCACCAGCAGCGGCGGAATCGCCTCCAGCCCTTCCAGTAGAGCGGCAGTTTCCGGTCGGCTGTGCGGTTCAACGTAGCCGACCACCACCTCAACGCCTTCGGCCAGCTTATCGTGTGCCGCCTGAAGCATACTGTAGGTTTTGCCGACGCCCGCCGCCGCGCCTAGAAAAATTTTGAGCCGACCGCGCTGGCGGCGCAGGTCTTCCTGCTGCAACCGCACCAGCAGTTCGTCGGGATTGGGACGCTTATCGCCCATTGGATGGATCAATCCTTCAGGGGTTGATAACTATCAACTCCTACTATTGATTATCCGCCGACTTTGCTGCCAGGGGGTAGCGCTGATCGAGTGCCAGATTCAGTTCCAGCACATTGACGCGCGGCTCGCCCAGCAGCCCTAACCAGCGCCCTTCGGTGAATTCGTCTACCAACGCCTGAATGGTTGCTTGGCTCACGCCGCGCAAAGCCGCCACCCGCGCCACCTGATAGTGCGCCGCCGCTGGACTGATCTGCGAATCAAGCCCGCTGGCCGAAGCTGTCACCAGATCGACCGGGATCGGCAGCGGATTGGTCACGCCCGCCGCCTGATCCGCCGCTTTCAGCGTGTCGATCCGCTGCTGAATTGTGCCGTTTGCGCCAATTAGCGCCGGATTGAGCGGGCCAAGGTTCGATCCCGCCGAAGCCGCTGCATTATAGGGCACGGGCGCAGTCACCGACAGCCGTCCCCAGAAATAAGCCGGGTTAGTGAACTGTTGGCCGATTAGTTCCGAACCGATCGACCTTGCCGGTGGCGTCGGTGATCAGGCTGCCGTTGGCTTGATGCGGAAACACCTTCTGCGCGATCCCGGTAATCAGCGCGGGATACAGCAGCCCGGTCAAGAGGGTGAAGATGATCAGGGCGACCGCCGCCGGGCGGACGACCTGCTGCCAATCGATGTTCATGCGGGTATTCATGATATGTTGCTTTCTGTTTTGTAGGGGCGACCTGGCAAATCGCTTCTACGGTCATGACTCAGGTTAAATGCAGAGCGACCAGAATCAGATCGATCAACTTGATGCCGATGAATGGCGTGATCAGCCCGCCCAGGCCGTAGATCAGCAAATTGTTGCGCAGCAGCGTTGAGGCTTTCATTGGGTGGTAGGGCACACCGCGCAGCGCCAGCGGGATCAGGAAAATGATGATCAGCGCGTTGAAGATCACTGCCGACATAATCGCGCTGGTCGGCGTCGCCAAGCCCATGATATTAAGCGCGCCCAACTGGGGATACGTTCCCGCGAAAGCGGCCGGGATGATGGCGAAATACTTCGACACGTCGTTGGCGATGCTGAAGGTGGTCAGCGAGCCACGCGTCATGAGCAACTGCTTGCCGATCTCGACGATCTCGATCAGCTTGGTCGGGTTGGAGTCGAGATCGACCATGTTGCCCGCTTCTTTGGCGGCCTGCGTGCCGGTGTTCATGGCAACGGCCACGTCGGCCTGCGCCAGTGCCGGAGCATCGTTCGTCCCATCGCCCGTCATGGCGACCAGCCGCCCGCCCGCCTGATGCTCGCGGATCAGTTTGAGCTTGGCTTCGGGCGTGGCCTGCGCCAGAAAGTCATCGACCCCGGCTTCGGCGGCGATGGCGGCAGCGGTCAGCGGATTGTCGCCCGTGATCATGATGGTCTTGATGCCCATCTGGCGCAGTTCGGCAAAGCGCTCCTTGATGCCGCCTTTGACAATATCCTTCAGTTGGATCACGCCCAGCACGCGCCGATTCTCGGCCACCACCAGCGGCGTCGCACCTTTGCGGGCGATGTCCTCGACGCAGGTCTGCACCGCTGATGGGAACTGCCCGCCCAGGTCTTCGACATAGGCTTTCACCGCGTCCGCCGCGCCTTTGCGGATGCAGCGCCCATCCAGATTGATGCCGCTCATGCGGGTCTGCGCGGTGAAGGGGATGAACGTGGCATCTTCCAGGCTGCGCCCGCGCAGGTTGTATTTCTCCTTCGCCAGCACGACGATGCTGCGGCCTTCCGGTGTCTCGTCGGCCAGCGAGGAAATTTGCGCGGCGTCGGCCAACTGCTCGATGGGTACACCGGGCGCAGGGAGGAAGTCGGTCGCCTGCCGGTTGCCGAGCGTGATCGTCCCGGTTTTGTCGAGCAGCAGCACGTCCACATCGCCCGCCGCCTCGACCGCGCGCCCGGACACCGCGATCACGTTGGCCTGGATCATGCGATCCATCCCGGCGATGCCAATCGCCGAGAGCAAGCCGCCGATGGTGGTCGGGATCAGGCAGACCAGCAGCGCCACCAGCACCGTCACGGTGATGACACTGCCCTGCCCGGTCGCAGTCACGGCATAAATCGAATAGGGCAGCAGCGTCACTGTCGCCAGCAGAAAAACGATGGTCAGCGCCGCCAGCAGAATATTGAGCGCGATCTCGTTGGGCGTCTTCTGGCGCTTCGCCCCTTCGACCATGCCGATCATGCGGTCGAGGAACGCCTCGCCGGGATTGCTGCTGACGCGCACCACCAGCCAGTCCGACAATACACGCGTGCCGCCCGTGACCGAACTGCGGTCGCCGCCGCTCTCGCGGATCACCGGGGCGCTTTCGCCAGTAATGGCGCTCTCATCGACCGAGGCTACGCCCTCGATCACTTCGCCATCGCCGGGGATGGTGTCGCCCGCTTCGACCAGCACCAGATCATCTTTGCGCAGCGTGGTCGCCGAAACCGACATGACCTGTCCGTCGCGCGACGGGCTGCTGAGCTTCCTGGCGGTTACGTCGCGCCGAGCTTTGCGCAGCGCGTCGGCCTGGGCTTTGCCGCGCCCCTCGGCCATCGCCTCGGCAAAGTTGGCAAAAATCACCGTGAACCACAGCCAGACGGCAATCGCCAGAATGAAGCCCGCGCGCTGCGGCGGAAATTCGCCGTAGGGAGTCAGTACGGCTTGCAGGAACAGCAGCGTGGTGAAGGCCGCACCCACCTCGACGATGAACATCACGGGGTTGCGCAGTTGGTTGCGCGGATCGAGTTTGCGCAGGGCATCGACCGCCGCCCGCCCGATGATTTCGGGATCGAACAGCGGTCGCGCGCTGGCACGAGTTTCAAGGGACATGATTTCCTCTTCGCTTGCTACACACGATGTGTGCGTTCCCTAGGGGCACGATATATCGTGCCCAAATATGGGTCAGCGACTCACCATCATGAGATGTTCGACAATCGGCCCCAGCGCCAGCGCCGGGAAGAACGTCAGCGCGCCGACGACCACCACAATTCCGATCAGCATGATGACGAACAGCGGCGTATGGGTCGGCAGCGTGCCTGCGCTGGCCGGGATGATCTTCTTCTGTGCTAGCGACCCGGCGATTGCCAGCACCGGCAGCGCCACCCAGTAGCGGGCGAACAGCATGGCGATCCCTAACGCGATGTTGTAGAACGGCGTATTGGCGTTCAGCCCGGCGAAGGCGCTGCCGTTGTTATTGCCCGCCGACGAGAAGGCGTACAGCACTTCGCTGAAGCCGTGCGCGGCGGGCTGCGTATTCAGGATTGAGGCAACGTCCCGGCTGCGCGACCACCGCGACCGCCGTCCCCAGCAGCACCAGCACCGGCGGCACCAGGATGGCAATCGACGCCATTTTCATCTCGTAGGCTTCGATCTTCTTGCCCAGATATTCCGGCGTGCGCCCGACCATCAGCCCGGCGACGAACACCGCCACGATGGCGAACATCAGCAGCCCGTACAGGCCGGAGCCGACACCGCCGTAAATCACCTCGCCCAGCTGGATCAGCCACAGCGGGGCGAGGCCGCCGAGCGGCGTATACGAGTCATGCATCGAATTGACCGAACCGTTGGACGCGGCGGTCGTCGCCGTTGCCCACAGCGCCGAATTGGCGATGCCGAAGCGGGTTTCCTTGCCTTCCATGTTGCCGCCCGACTGGGCAGCGCTGGCGCTTTGATCGACTGTCGCCGGGAAGCGCGAATTGCCGCTTTGCTCCGCCGCATAGGTCACGCCCAGCAGCACGACGAACACCAGCGTCATGGCCGCCAGCAGCGCCCAGCCCTGCCGTGTGTCACCGATCATTTGGCCGAAGGTATAGCACAGCGCCGCCGGGATCAGCAGGATCGCCAGCAGCTCGACAAAATTCGACAGCGGCGTTGGGTTCTCGAAAGGGTGCGCCGAGTTGGTGTTGAAGAAGCCACCGCCGTTGGTGCCCAACTGCTTGATCATGACCTGCGAGGCCACCGGGCCAACCGCGATCTGCTGCTCGGTGGCGGTACTGCCGTTGGCAGCGCGCACCGGCTCGACCAACTGCGCCGTTTGGGAACTGGCGAAAGTCTGCACCACCCCTTGCGACACCAGGAACACCGCGCCGATGATCGCCAGTGGCAGCAGGATGTAGAGGATCGTCCGCGTCAGATCGACCCAGAAATTGCCGATCGTCTGCATCGTGCGGCGCGCCAAACCGCGAATCAGCGCGATCAAAATCGCCATTCCTGTCGCCGCCGACACGAAGTTCTGCACCGTCAGTCCGGCCATCTGCGTCAGGTAACTCAGGGTGGTTTCGCCGCCGTAGCCCTGCCAGTTGGTGTTGCTGGCAAAGCTGACCGCCGTGTTGAAAGCTGAATCAGGCGACACCGCGCCGAGATGCAGCGGGTTGAGCGGCAGCGACCCTTGCAATCGCTGCAAGGCATAAACCGCCAGCAGCCCCAAAGCGTTGAAGACCAGCAGCGCCAGCGCGTAGGTTTTCCAGTTCATCTCCAGATCGGCGCGCGTGCCGAGTAGACGATACAGCCAACGCTCGACCGGGGCAAACACCCGGTTGACTATCGACCGCCCGGCGTAGACGTTCGCCATATACGCGCCAAGCGGCTTCACCAGCAGGAAACAGCACGGCAAGGTAGCAAGCGATCTGCAATATTCCGTTAGGGATCGGAATCATGAGAACAACTCCGGTTTCAGCAGCGCGACCACCAGATAGATCAGCAGCAGCAGCGCCACCAGACCCGCGATGAGGTACAACCAGTTCATCTCAACTTCCTGAAATCCGGTCGGCCAGTTCGATCAAGCCCCAGCAGAGGGCAAAAAAGAGCACAGCCAGACCCATGAACAGCCCATCCATCGAATGTCTCCGTTTCCTATGATCTGATAGTTGTAGCAGAGGCAGGCGTCAAAAATCTGCAAGAATGGCGGAGTAAGTCGTCAAAAATCCGTCAAGATGACGCTTTAGAGAGGATCGATTTCGGGTGCCAGCGTCGGCGCAGAGTGGAGCACGCGAACGGGTGGCTGAATCAACTGTCGCTGGTGTTCCGCCAAACGCCGGTTGAGCAGCCAAAGCAGGAAATGCCGCCACCCCGGAATCAGCGTATGCGGGAAATGGGCGAAGACGATCCGGGCATTCAGATGATCTGCCGCATCCGCCAGCGCATCGGTGAAGTCCGTATATTGGTAGCGCACGATCTCGCAGTTCAAGCCATAATCCAGCACTGTCGCCTGATAGTCCTCAAGCTCACGCGCAGCTTGAGGACTTATGTTCATGTAACCCCAGTCGGTTCCCAGCCAGGCGGTGTGCTGCACCGGAATCAGGCTGACCAGAGCGACCATCCAGTGACGCTGGCGGGCTTTCTGGCAAGCAGCATGAACGGCATTCAGAGTCCAGTCATGATCCGCGATCTGTACCATAATGACCGGTTCGCCAGCCATATTGTTGTCCCGTCCTCACTTATTCGGCTTGGCAAATCCGGTATTGGCTATTGGTCTGCCGATACCGGATTCGTTCAAGATGAAACGAAGTTTGCCCAGCAGCGCAATTAAGGGAACCCATCAGCCTGTACTGAAGCAGTTTGCGAATGGCTGGCTCATCGTCAACGACGAGTATCTTCGCTTTTAGCATGACCGATACTCAAATGTCTACAAACCTTGCTCGCTTCATCCCTTACGCGAGAAGTGTAATCCACACACCCGTAAAAATGCGGTCATTATGCGAAAAAGAACCGTCAAAAAAGCGTAAAAACTGGCGGTAAAAATCCATTTTAGTACGAGGGTGAGCGAAAGTGCGGCAGACTTGGGAGAAGCCGCCAGACGAGAGGCGCCAATTACGGGCGCAAAGACTCGCACTAAAATTTCCAGAAAACCGTTTTCTGGCCGCCTTTCATCTCTCAAGGAGCACCCGCTGTCATTTGCCCCGCGTCATCGAAAACCTGGCCGGATTTGCGTCCAGATTGTGCCTCGGATGAGACAAGACGTAGGTGTACTGATTCGCCCAAAGAGAGTCAGCAGAGAATCGTTTTGCAGCCAAAATCAGCTATGCAAAGGAGAAAATTTTACAGAAGGTAAGAAAAGTAGGTGCGTCATGTCGCCGGGACCATTCCTGCCCACCGCCCAGCCATCACCCCGGATCGCGGCGCAGGTGCGCCACGTGGACGCGATTGTAAGCCTCCACCGGCGCGTGAGGTGGCAAGGTTTTAGCTCGCTGGCTAGGCTTGGGTCATGAGCGAGGCTCATTCCAAGCTGGGTCGGGGTGTAGACTGGTGACAGCGGCCACCGTCACCCCTGCGACCCAAGCCTAGCCGCCGTCCGCAGTGCGGACGGGCAGCCGACTGCAAGGTCGGCTGCAATGCGCCCGCTCACTACGTGTGCCGGACAGAGGAGACAACAGGCATACTTGTCTTGTCTGCCACTCACATCCGCAGAACCCTTAGCTTGCCGTTCCACGAGAACTATGGGCGACTGTTCGCTGATGTGGGGCATCTCTATGCGTATCGTAAACTTGTTGCGCCATGAGCGCCGTAGCCTGCATATGTGCGTAGCGATGTGGCAGCAATTCTTGGCTGTAGGAGCAAGGAGAGCTTCCCATGTACTATCTTGGTATTGACTGGGCAACAGAAAAGCATGACCTGTGTCTGCTCGACGACGACGGTACCATTGTCCAGCAGTTGGAAATTAAGCAGTCCAACCACGGTTTTCAGCGCTTCGAGAGTCTCGTCAACCACTACGGTGCTGCCAATATTCTGTTCAACATTGAGCGCTCCGACGGGTTACTGGTCGATTGGATGCTGGCGCAAGGGTGGGCGCTCTATATCACCCCATCCGTGGTGGTCGCGCACCGACGGCCTCGCCACTCCAAATCGGACCCGTCAGATGCGTATTTGCTGGCACACCTGCTGCGCCTCAAAGACCCAGACTGCCGACCGCTCACGCGCTCCAGTCCGCTCGTCCTTCATCTGCGCGAACTGGCACGGGCATTGGACAAAACGATTGTTGACCAACGTCGGCTCGGTAATCGCTTGAATTACTTGCTCTACCAGTACTTCCCGGCTGCGAATTGGTTATTTGCTCATGTGGAGAGTTCTCATCTGCCTCGCATTCTTGGAAGCCCATCCGACCCCGGAACAAGCGCGGACGCTGACAAAGCACCAATTGAAGTTGTTCTTGAAGCGCAACAATTACCGTTTCATGGATCGCCTTGACCTGATTTATGCGCAATTGCAGGCCCCTATGCCCAGCGCTGCCGTGAGTTCAGGTTATATCGTTCAGGTACAAATCCTCATTCCGCTGCTGCGCGAACTACACCACACCCGCAGCCGCCTTGAACGCGAACTCCCCGCCGTGTTTATGACCCACCCGGAGACTGCCTGGTGGAAGGGTTTTCCCGGCTCACGCGGTCCACTTACACCAGCGCGCCTACTGGCGTGGATTGGCGACGACCGCAACCGGTTTCCCAACGCCGAAACGCTGCAAGCGATTGCGGGAACTGGCGCGGATCAGCTTTTGCAGTGCCGCCTGCCGTTCGGCGAACTCTCCGGCATCGAGCGTCGCGACCGGCTTATCTACGACGCTCGGCGCCGTTGCCATTTCCGGCGCGTCGGCCCCGAGTCGTTCGCGCGCATGATGCAGGCGCGCCATGACCGCATCCGCGCCTTCGCCCCAATCGCTCGCATACTGGGTTGCCGTGCCCGCGCGATGATCCACCACCAGCGCGTCGCGGTAAAGACGGAACACGGCCAGCGGCCCCGGCGGCCGCGCGGGCGGCGCTGCGGCGGCGGGCGCCGTGTCCATCATCCGGCAGCCCAGCTCATGCGCAACGTAACCGACCCAGCCACCAGCGAAAGGCACTTCGGGCGCGCCCGGCATCGTCCGCACCACTTCCAGACAGGCGAAGAGCCGCGCCAGTGGCGGTCCCGCAAGCGTTTCCGTCGCGCGCCCCGGTCTGCTCAGCAACAAGCCTTCGGCTTGCAGGCGCAATTCCGCGAGCGGAGAAAAGGCGACAAAGGAATAGCCTGCGCCGGGGTGCGCCGTGCGCGATTCGAGCAGCGCCGCGCCTTCGGGCAGGAGCGCCGCCAGCGCGCGCGACGGTTCCGGCAGACGCGCAAGCGCCGTGCTGCGCAAACCGCGGCAGCGCAAATCGCCCAGCGGGCCGTCCGACCTGTCCTGCAAGCCCTGCTGTGCAAATTGCATGGTCGTCATTCACTCTTCCATAAAGGCGGTTTGGCTATCATGGTTTCCATACACGCGACGAGGACAAGCCGATGATCCAAGTTTATTCCTGGACCACCCCGAACGGGCACAAGGTGCATATCATGCTCGAAGAAACGGGGCTCGCATACGAGGCACATCCCGTGAACATCGGCGCGGGCGACCAGTTCGCGCCCGAATTTCTCGCCATCAGCCCGAACAACAAGATACCGGCCATCGTGGACGAGGACGGCCCCGGCGGCAAGCCCCTGGCGCTCGCCGAATCCGGCGCCATCCTCATCTACCTTGCCGAAAAGGTCAAGCGATTCTTCCCTGCCGAACCGCACAAACATTACGCCGTGCTGCAATGGCTGATGTTCCAGATGGGCCACATCGGGCCGATGCTCGGACAGGTGCATCATTTTCGCGGCTCTGCGCCCGAACGCATCAGCTACGCCATCGAGCGCTACACGCGGGAGGCCAACCGCCTGTACGGTGTGCTCGACGAACAACTCGCACGCAACGAGTACGTCGCCGGCGACGAATACACGATCGCCGACATCGCGATCTTCCCCTGGCTGCGTTCGCATCACAACCGTGCCGTTGATATCGAAGAATACCCGCGTATCAAGCGCTGGGTTGCCGTGATCGCCGAACGCCCGGCCGTGAAGCGCGGACTGGAGGTGCTCGCCAAAGAGCGCGCCGCGGCCACCGAAAGCGCCTCCGGCTTCGAAAACCTTTTCGGCGCCCGCCAGTTCCAACGCCGGCACGACGCTTCCCGGTAGGCTACACTTTTTCATTTAACGCGGACCGTGCTACGGTGCCGAATATGACGCAAAAGCCTTTCCGGCGCATCGGTTTGTTCGCCAAGGTGG
Source organism: uncultured Gammaproteobacteria bacterium (assembly GCA_963843735.1). GTDB lineage: Bacteria > Pseudomonadota > Gammaproteobacteria > JAKDMP01 > JAKDMP01 > CAWJLN01. Next base: position 196,842 of record CAWJLN010000008.1, on the reverse strand, counting down.
CCGACCCGGCGACCGGCGCGGTCATGGACGCGGTGCTCGGCATATTGCGCGAGGCCGACTGCGAGATTCTCGCCACCGGCCATGCCACGACACTCCAGCCCCACGCTGCCGAAGCCGAGCCGGAAAGGATTGCGCAGTGGGCCGAATGCGCTATCGTCGTCGGCGGCGACGGGTCGCTGCTCGCCGCGGCGCGCGCGCTCGGCTGGGCATCGGTGCCTCTGATCGGCATCAACCTCGGTCGCATCGGTTTTCTCGCCGACGTGCGCTCCGGTGCGCTGGCCGAAGAACTCGGCGCTGTGCTCGACGGACGCTACACGCTGGAACAGCGCACCATGCTCCGCGTCGCAACCGACGGCACGAATCCGCAAGTCCATCATGCCGTGAACGACGTGGTCGTCAAGCGCCGCGACGGTTCCCGTCTGCTTGAAGTGGAAGCCTGGGTCGGCGATGCCTATTTCAGCCGCACCCGCGGCGACGGGCTGATCGTCGCCACGCCCACCGGTTCGACCGCCTATGCGCTGTCGGCGGGCGGACCGATCCTCGCCCCCAGCCTCGATACCTTCGCGATCGTTCCCATCTGCCCGCACAGTCTCGGCGAACGTCCCGCCGTAGTGCCTGCAGATCAGCCGATTCGCCTGCGTCCGCTGCTTGAGGCGGGAGAAAGCGCCGAAGCCGTACTCGACGGGCAGCTCACGCTTGCGCTCGCGCCCGGCGACGAACTGCGCGTAACCCGCGCAGAACACGAACTGAGTCTGGTCCACCCGCAGGGTTATGAATACTTCGCCACCTTGCGCGAAAAACTCGGCTGGGGCGGACGCGCACCCGAATGCTGACCCGCCTCGCGGTACGCGATCTCGCCGTCATCAGCGAAGCGGAGATGGAGCCCGGCGCGGGATTCACCGTGCTCACCGGCGAGACCGGCGCAGGGAAATCTCTGCTGGTAGATGCGCTGGGACTCGTGCTCGGCGATCGTGGCGCGGCGTCGCTGGTGCGCGGCGGCGCCGAACGCGCAAGCGTCAGTGCAGAATTTTCCCTGCCCGAAAACAATGCGCTGCGCGACGCACTTGCCGCACGCGATCTGCCGCTGGAAGACCATCTGATGCTGCACCGGCAGATGGGCAGCGACGGGCGCAGCCGGGCCTGGGTGAACGGCGTACCGATGCCGCTTGCGGCATTGCGCGAACTCGGCGAACCGCTGGTCGAAATCCACGGCCAGCACGAGCATCACGCCCTCGCCCGCCCTGCGTATCAGCGCGAATTGCTGGATGCCTTCGCGCAAGCGGAAACACTTGCGGCGCAGGTGACGATTGCTGCCGATGCGGTGCGCGAGGCGGAAGCCGCGCTCGCCGATGCGCGCAAGGCCGTCGCCGGGCGCGACGCGCGGCTGGAATTCCTGCGCTTCCAGCAACGCGAACTGGGCGAACTTGCGCCGCGCGAAGACGAGTACGACGAATTGAACGGCGAATACGACAGCCTGCGCCACCACGAACGCAGCGAAGAAGCGTTGGCAGCCGCGCTCGCGGCGCTGGACGAAGGCGAGGCTCCGGCTCTCGCCGCATTGGCTACCGCGCGCGAAGCGCTCGCGCGCCTGCCTGCGGGCGCCGGGCTCGCCGAGACGACCGGCCTGCTCGCCCAGGCCGAAGCGTTTGCCGACGAAGCGGTGCGCGAACTGCATCGCCGCCGCGAGGCCGAGGCGGATCCCAATCGCCTCGAATGGCTGAACGAACGCATCGCCCGCTATCAGGCGCTCGCACGCAAGCACGACTGCTCGCCCGGCGAACTTGCGGACAGGCAAACCACCGTCGAGACGGAAATTGCCGATCTCGACGAAGGCGGCGACCGGCTTGCGCGGCTGGAACGCGCGCTCGCGGCAGTCAGGAACGACTATCGGGACGCAGCGGCGGTTTTGAGCCGTAAACGTGCCGAGGCGGCACCGCGCTTCGCCGCAGCGGTTACCAAGGCGGCGCGCGAACTCGGCATGCCGCAAGCGCGTTTCGAGGCGGCGCTTACGCCGGTGGAGGATGATGCCTGTCCGCCCGGCGGGCGCGAACGCATCGTTTTTCAGGTCGCTACCAACGCCGGCCAAACGCCCGGCCCCATCGCACAGGTCGCCTCCGGCGGCGAACTCTCGCGTCTTGCACTCGCCGTCGAGGTGCTTGCAAGCGCCGCCGCGGGCGTACCGGTTATGGTCTTCGACGAAGTGGACGCGGGCGTCAGTGGGCGCGTCGCCGAACTCGTCGGCCGGCGCCTCAAGGCGCTTGCCGCGCGGCGCCAGGTACTGTGCGTGACGCATCTGCCACAGGTCGCGGCGCTTGCCGATCATCATTACGCCGTCAGCAAGGCAAACAAGAGCGGCGCGAGCACGACGCTGGTGGAAGCGCTGGATGCCGAACGTCGCGTGGAGGCGATCGCGGCCATGCTCGCCGGCGTGCGCGTCGGCGAATCCGCGCGCAGCCATGCGCGCGAGCTTATCGCCCGCGCTGAATCGGAATAATTTACACTAATTTAGCCAAATAAGTTATTGTTAATATAATAAATTTATGGCGTGGCATGGGAGCTCGGGATACGCCCCTCGGCGCGGCACTTGGAGCAGAGGCCATAGATGTAGAGCGCGTGATCGGTCATTTCGTAGCCGAGCCTTTTCGCGATGGCGGCCTGGCGCTCCTCAATGACCTCGTCCACGAATTCGTCCACTCGCCCGCAAACGACGCAGACGATGTGGTCGTGATGCTTGCCGGAATCCAGCTCGAAACTCGAATGCCCCCCCTCGAAGTGCAAGCGCGAAACAAGTCCCGCGGTCTCGAACTGGGTGAGCACGCGATAGACGGTCGCAAGGTTGAGTTCCTCGCCCGCTTCGAGCAGCGCGCGATACACGTCCTCGGCGCCCATGTGGCGCCGCGGGCTCGATTCCAGCACCCGCAGAATTTTCAGCCGCGGTGCCGTAACCTTGAGCCCGGCATCGCGAAGGTCCTGATCTTCCGTCATGGGGCTTGGGCTGAAGGGGGTTTCCCGGTTATTATGACGCATTGATGCCCAGAGTTGATGCCCCATGCGCTGCCGATTCCTTCTTGCCGGAGCCGCCCTGCTTGCCTTCGCGGGCTGCGTCTATGTGCCGCCCGTTATTCAGGGCAACTATCTGAAGGCCGACGATCTCGCGAAATTGCGGGTCGGAATGACCACCAAACAGGTGAGCTTTCTGTTCGGCAGCCCGATGCTCGCCGATCCCTTCTATCCCGACACCTGGCATTACGTCTATTACTACAAGAGCGGCGCCCGCGCCAAACCCTTCATCTACCGGCTGACGGTGCAGTTCAAGGACGACAAGGTGGCAAGCTTCGAAACCTCCCAGCCGATTACCCAGGCGCCCGGCGCCCAGACGAAAGCCAGGAAGACCGCAACACCGTCTCCGGCAAGCGCTTCAAAAACATAGACGATCGAACGGACGTCAGCGTTTCGCGCGGGCGCGCCGCGCTGTCTTCGGATCGGCGATAAGCGGGCGATAAAACTCGATCCGGTCTCCGTTGCGCAGCGGCGTCGCGGGCGACGCCTTGCGGCCCCAAATCCCGAATTCAAAAGCATCGTCCGCGCCCGCACCGAGCACGGCGAGCGCATCGGCCATGCAGGCGCCCGCCGCAAGCCGCATCCCCACCGGACCGTCGAGAAACGGCACGGCGCCCGCAAGTTCGACATGAATCTCGCGCTCAGGCGACATGATGCAGATCGCGCGCCCGCGCAACGAAGGCGTCCACCAGAGAATTCATCACTTCGGCGAAGACCGGCGCGAACACCGCTTCGAGCAGACGCGAGGCGAACTCGAAGCGAAGATCGAGCGCGACCTTCGATCCCGCTTCGCCGAGATTGTGAAAACTCCAGCACCCGTCGAGTACGCGAAACGGGCCGTTGACGAGATCCATCCTGATCGCGCGCCCGCGCTCCAGGCGATTGCAGGTGGTGAAGCGCCGGTGCAGCCCCGCGCGCGAAAATTCCAGACTCGCTTCCCGCTCGTCCTCGCCGAGCTCGCGCACCGAGGAATTGCGGCACCAGGGCAGGAACCGGGGATACGACTCGACGTCGTTCACCAGATCGAACATATCCTCGGCCGTGTAAGGCACCAGAGCCGAGCGGTGAATCTCGCGCAAATTTCTCCCCGATCTTCGAATGGTGGCGCGGGTCGCGCCGATACCGGCGCGCTACTCGCGCATACAATAGGCGCATGAACAAATCCGCCAGCGCCGCAATCGCGGAAAACCGCCGCGCGCGCCATGATTATTCTATCGAAGAACGCTACGAGGCGGGTCTCGCGCTCGAAGGCTGGGAGGTGAAGGCCCTGCGCGCGGGCCGCGCGAGCATCGTCGAAGCGCACGCCATACTGCGTGCGGGCGAGGCCTGGCTGATCGGCTCCCATGTCACGCCGCTCGCGAGCGCCTCCACACATATCACGCCCGAGCCCGACCGCACCCGCAAGCTGCTGATGCACGCAAGCGAGCTGCGCCACCTCACCGGCGCGGTCGAACGCCGCGGCTATACACTCGTGCCGCTGCGCCTGTACTGGAAGCGCGGGCGCGCCAAACTCGAGCTCGGCCTCGCCAAGGGCCGCAAGCAGCACGACAAACGCCAGGCCTCCCGGGAGCACGATTGGGCGCGCGAGCAGGGCCGCCTGCTGCGCGAGAAACGTTGATACGACCCTGAAGGAGAAAACGCCTATGCCGCCGCGCTTTCATCTCGCGATTCCCGTGCACGATCTCGCCGCGGCGCGCGCCTTCTACGGCGAGTTGCTCGGTTGCGACGAAGGCCGCAGCGATGCAAGCTGGGTGGACTTCGATCTCGGCGGACACCAACTCGTCTGCCATCTCGTCGAACAACGGTCGCAACCACCGCACAAAAATCTTGTGGATCACGATGCCGTTCCCGTCCCGCACTTCGGACTGGTGTTGACGCTGAAGGAATGGAAAGCGCTTGCCGGACGGCTCGAAGCGCAAGGCGTCGAATTCGCCATCGCCCCGCACCTGCGTTTCAAGGGTGAGCCCGGCGAACAGGGCACGTTCTTTCTCTACGATCCTTCCGGCAACGCCCTGGAGTTCAAGGGCTTCAGCGACCTTTCCCGTCTCTTTGCCGCCTGAAGCCGGACGGAGAACCTCGCTTGTCCACTCATCCTGACACGCCCAAAATCGCTTTGGCCGAATCGGTATTGCCGGCCGGCAATCTGTCCGAAACCGTGCGCTTTTTCATTGACGAACTGGGCTTTCGCCTCGACAGCATTAGCCCTGCCGACAATCCGCTGCGCGCGCAGTTGAGCGGCCACGGCCTGAACCTGCGCCTGGACGCCGCGCATAGAGGCGACGGTGGAACGCTGCGCCTGGGCACCGAAAGCGGCATGCGGCGCGAAACCTTGACCGCGCCCAATGGCACGCGCATCGAGTTCGGACCGTGCGTAGAACCCATGGTCATACCCGAGCTGAAAGCCGGTCTGAGCATTCAGCGCTTCGACAACCGGAAAGATGCCTGGAAATCGGGGCGCGCCGGCATGCAGTATCGCGATCTGATTTCGGATCGCCTCGGCGGCTACGCAATCGCCTCTCACATCCGCATTCCCGAAGGCGGGCCGGTCGCCGACAACGTGCATTATCACGACATCCACTTTCAACTCATCTATTGCTACCGCGGCTGGGTGCGCCTGGTGTACGAAGATCAGGGCGAACCGTTTGTCATGCGCCCCGGCGACTGCGTGCTGCAACCGCCGCATATCCGCCATCGCGTGCTGAAGTCCTCGGATGGTTTAGAAGTCGTCGAAATCGGCTGCCCGGCCGCACACATGACCTATCTCGATCACGACATGCGGCTACCGACCGGACGCCATCTGCCGGAACGCGATTACGGCGGTCAAACCTTTGTGTTCCACCAGGCGAGCAAAGCCCGCTGGGAAAAGCGACATGGATCGGCGTTCGAGACGCGCGATCTCGGCATCGCGACGGCAACGAAAGGACTTGCCGGGGGGCAGGTCATCCGCCGCAGCGCGGAGCCCGGACCCGCAGGCGAACGCTCAATTCAGGACAAAGCCTTCGCGTTCACGTTCGTATTGCAGGGCCGCCTGACACTGCTTACTTGCGAACGGCCGGAGACAAATCTGGCGGCGGGTGACGCATTCGTCATTCCGGAAGGCATGGAGCGGGGTTTCAAAGACTGTTCCGACGATCTGGAATGGCTGGAAATAACCCTGCCCGCATAGGGCTCTGATTCATTCCGTCATTCCGTAGCTGGAAGCATTAACAGGCTGCTGAAAAACTACTGCGCGTCGGGCTGGCGTTCGGGGGCAGCTTGTCGAAACGCTTCCAACCCGGCGCAGGCGGCATCAATGCGCACGATAGTCGGATAGGCCGAGAAGATCGCAGTCGAAGCGGCGCGCGTTATACATCTGCGGAACAAGACAAACATCGGCAAGACCCGGCGTATCGCCATGACAGAAACGGCCGCTACGCTGTATCGCCGGCAAGCAAAGTTTCCAGGGCCTCGAATCCGGTTGCCACCCAGTGGCGATACCAGATCAATTTCTTCTCCTCACCTATCTTTAATTCGTTCTCGAGGAATTTGAGCACGCCCAGATTGTTCAGCGGATGGATGTCGCAGGCAACGAGTTGAGCGAGCGCCCTCACCCGCGCCCTTGCGGCGACATCTTCGGGCAGCAGGGGCGGCTCGGGATAGCGCTCTTCCAGGTATTCGAGAATCGCCAGCGACTGCGTGAACGCCTGTCCGTCGTCCACCAGCGTCGGCACGCGGCCAAGCGCGTTCATGCGCCGATAGCTTGCACTCTTCTGTTCACCTTCGCGCAGGTTCACTAAATGCTGCTGTGCGGCGAGACCTTTCAGATTGAGCGCGATGCGAATGCGATACGCCGCCGAGGATCGCCAGTAGTCGTAGAGTTCGATCAAGGCTTGTATTGCTCCACGGTCTGTTCGATCGCGCCGAAGATGCTCTTGCCGGCGGCGTCGAGAATCTCGATGCGCACGCTGTCGCCGAATTTCAGAAACGGCGTCGTCGGCTTGCCGTCGCGCAACGTTTCCACGGTGCGCTGCTCGGCGAGGCAGGAGGCGCCCTTGTCCGTGTCCTGATTGGCGATGGTGCCGGAACCGATGAGCGTGCCGGCCGCAAGCGATCGCGTCTTGGCCGCGTGTGCCACGAGCTGCGCGAAACTGAACTGCATGTCCACGCCGCACTCGGCCTCGCCCAGCCGATTGCCGTTGAGGCGGGTGAGCATCGGCAGATGGAGTTTGTAATCGCGCCACGCATCGCCGAGTTCGTCCGGCGTCACAAACACCGGCGATAGCGCCGAACGCGGTTTGCTCTGCACGAAGCCGAAACCCTTCTTGAGTTCGGCGGGAATCAGCCCACGCAGGCTGACATCGTTGACCAGACCGACGAGCCGTATTTTCTCTCCGGCCTGCTCCGGCGTGGCACCCATCGGTACCTCGTCGGTCACCACCACGACTTCGGCTTCGAGGTCTATGCCGTAATCCTCGCTCGCGACCGGAATCGGATCGCGCGGCCCGAGAAAACCGGCGCTCGTCGCCTGGTACATGAGCGGATCGGTATAGAAGGTATCCGGCACCTCGACCCCGCGCGCCTTGCGCACGCGCTCGACATGCGGCAGATAGGCCGAGCCGTCGAGAAATTCCCAGGCTCGCGGCAGCGGCGCCGCAAGTGCGGCAAGATCGAGGTCGAAGGCACCCTTCGCCTTGCCGGCATTCAACGCATCCGAGAGCGCCGCTCAGTTCGCGGCGCGGCATTCGTCCCAATTCTTCCAGCGCCACGCGCAGGCTGGCGGCAACGTCCGCAGCGCGCACGGCATGGTCGAGGTCACGACTGACGACGATCAATGCGCCGTCACGGTCGCCCTCCTTCAAACTTCCCAGTTTCATTCATCAATCCCTTTGTGTTTTGTTCAGAAATCATGGCCGGTCCGGATCGAAATGTTTTTCGATTCCGCTCCAACATCGTGGTAATCGCCTTGCAGTTCCTGCGCTTCGAGCGCCTGGCGGGTCGGATGAATCACGCGGCGCGTTTCGAACATGAAGGCCATGGTGTCGGCAACATGCTGTGGTTTCGATGTATCCGCCGCCACGGCCTTTTCGTAGCTTTCCGCGTCCGGACCATGGCCGCTCATGCAGTTATGCAGCGAGGCGCCGCCGGGCAGGAAACCGCCGGCCTTGGCATCGTATTCGCCGCGGATCAGGCCCATGAATTCGCTCATCACGTTCCTGTGATACCACGGCGGGCGGAAGCTGTGCTCGGCGACCAGCCAGCGCGGCGGAAAGATCACAAAGTCCATGTTCGCGGTGCCGGGCGTGTCGCTCGGCGAGGTCAGCACCGTGAAAATCGAGGGATCGGGATGATCGTAGCTGATCGAGCCGATGGTGTTGAAACGCATGAGATCGTATTTGTATGGCGCGTTGTTGCCGTGCCAGGCGACGACGTCGAGCGGCGAATGATCCATCTCCGCCGACCACAGGTGGCCCTGGAATTTTGCGACGAGTTCACACTTTCCTTCCTCGTCTTCATAGGCCGCTACGGGGTAAAGAAAATCGCGCGCATTGGCGAGCGAGTTGGAGCCGATGGGACCGAGTTCGGGCAGGCGCAGCGCCGTCCCGAAGTTCTCGCGCCACATAGCCGCGCGCCTCCCCGTCTGGCAGTTCCACCCGGAAGCGCAGACCGCGCGGAATCACGGCGATCTCCAGCGGTGCGATCTCGAGCACGCCCAGTTCCGTCGCCAGACGCAGCCGGCCCTGTTCCGGGACGATAAGCAGTTCGCCGTCGGCATTGTAGAAAAAGCGATTCTGCATGGAACGGTTGGCGGCATAAACATGTATGCCGCAGCCGGCCTGTTCGGCCGCGCCGCCGTTGCCCGCCAGCGTGAACAAACCGTCCACGAAGTCGACGGCTTTTTTCGGCAGCGGGAAAGGATCCCAGCGCAATTGATTGGGTGTAGCTGGCTGTTCTTCAAAGCGGCTGTGGAAGCGCCCCTCGTCCAGCAGCTCGAACGGTTTATGCATCGCCCCCGGACGAATGCGGTACAGCCAACTGCGGCGGTTGAGATGACGCGGCGCGGTAAATGCCGTGCCCGAAAGCTGCTCGGCGTAGAGTCCGTACGGCGCCTTCTGCGGCGAGTTCTGCCCCACCGGCAATGCGCCCGGCAAAGCCTCGGTCGCAAACTCGTTACCGAAACCGGACATGTAATCGGGGTTTTTCATCTCTTCACTCATCTCCATCTTCCTGCCCCCTCTCCCACCGGGAGAGGGCTGGGGTGAGGGTTCTCGCTTGCGCTGCGTCCAAAATTACCGCCAGCACGCTTCGCGTATCCAGTAATGCATCGTTGTCCCAGAATCTTATAACTTTCAGCCCCTTGCGTTCCAGCGCATTCGTGCGAGCCGAATCAGCACCAGCGCTATGCTGCGCCCCATCCAACTCCACAACGAGTTTCGCACTGTCGCAGTAAAAATCCAGGATATAAGGCGGTGCCGGATGCTGGCGCCTAAACTTCAATCCCGCCAATCGACCTGCACGCAGGTAATACCACAATTGATTTTCGGCGTCTGTAGTCTTCCTCCGAAGTTGCCTCGCTTCAGTCTTTGTAATGGTGGGCAGCGGTGTATTCTTGCCTTGAACCATCTTTGACCCTCACCCCAACCCTCTCCCAAAGGGAGAGGGGGTACAGGTGCGTACAGCATATCAAAGTACGCCGCGTTTCATCTGATCGCGCTCGATGGACTCGAACAGCGCGGTGAAGTTGCCCTCGCCGAAGCCTTCGTTGCCCTTGCGCTGGATGATCTCGAAGAAAATCGGTCCGATGCAGTTCTGTGTAAAAATCTGCAGCAGAAGTTTCTTCTTCGTCTCCGTATCGGCGTCGATCAGAATCTTGTTCTTTGCGAGACGCGCCAAATCCTCACCGTGATTCGGGACGCGCTCGTCCACCATCTCGAAATAGGCATCGGGCGTATCGAGAAATTCGACGCCGGCCTTGCGCATGGCCTCCACGGTTTCGTAAATGCTGTCGGTAAAGCAGGCGATGTGCTGGATGCCCTCGCCCTTGTATTCGTCAAGATACTCGTTGATCTGGCTCTTCGGATCGGAGGATTCGTTGAGCGGAATGCGTACCATGCCGTCGGGCGCGGTCATCGCCTTCGAAACGAGACCGGTCTTCGCGCCCTTGATGTCGAAATAGCGAATCTCGCGAAAGTTGAACAGGCGTTCGTAGTAGCCGGCCCACTTTGCCATCTCGCCAAAATGCAGATTGTGGGTGAGATGGTCAATAAAGGTCAGGCCGAAACCCTCGGGATTGCGATCCACGCCCGGCAGCCACTCGTATTCGTCTTCGTACACCTCGCCATTTTCGCCGTAACGATCCACGAGATACAGCATGCAGCCGCCGATGCCCTTGATCACCGGCACGCTGATGGCGCGGCTCGAAGCCTTGTCCGTCATTTCCTCGGCGCCGTTGGCGAGCGTCGCACGCAGCACCTCGGCACCCGGCCGCGAGAAACGAATGGCAAAGCCGCAGGCGCAGGGACCGTGCTTCGCGGCAAAATCGGCGGCAAACGAACCCGGTTCCTCGTTGACCAGGAAGTTGCATTTCCCTTCGCGATAAAGGGTGATTTTCTTCGATTTGTGCCGGGCTACAACGGTGAATCCGAGCCGCGGGAAAAGATCGTGCAGCAGCTTCGGATCCGGTGCTGCAAATTCCACGAACTCGAAACCGTCCACCTTCATCGGATTCTCGAAGGTGGTGACCTGCATGCCAAGGTTGAGCGACGCATTCATGAGGTATTCCTCCTGTCAATCATGTTCAAAATGCTTGTCGGCACGCGAATTTTCGCCCGCCAGTGCTGTCGCCCAGTATACCGCCACCCCGGCTCCGAGGTCTCCACCCGAGCGTGGCAAATGCACCCGGCAGGCGGTCTAAAAGCGCAGCGAGCGAAGGCAGCTTGAGCGCAGTAGCTTTTCGGCCGCCTGCTAGCGCACGCCGTGCATCAGACGTCGTATCCACGGCGCGGCTACAAGAAACACTGCGGCCACAGCCAGCCCCAGCCAGAACAACAGGCCATAGACATGTGCGTAATCGCCCAGGCCGCCCAGTGCGCCGGCACCGGATGCAGTCTGGGTCGCGATCCAGCCGGCCAGTTGATAGGCCAGAGCCACACCGAAAAACCAGCCGCCCATGGCGAGCGAGGCGTCTTCCTGCGCCGCCAACTGACCAACCAGCGAATAGCCGATCGGCGACAGCGCCAACTCGCCGAGCGTGGCCAGCAGATAGCACAAGGCCAACGGCCACCACGAAATGCGCCCGTGCGCTCCTTGCAGATAACGAATTGCAAGCACCAGCACGCCGTAGCTCAGCGCCACCAGCAGCAGACCGATGCCGAATTTACGTGGCGTCGAGGGATCTCTTCCGCGCCGGTCCAACCACGGCCAGAGTATCGCCATGAGCGGTGCGAAAATCAGGATGAAGAGCGGATTGGCCGACTGGAACAGCGTGTAATCGAACGGCGCGTTGACGTAGTCGCGGGCGAGGAAATTGAGCGAAGTCACGCCCTGCAAGCTGAACGCCCAGAACACCACCAGCGCCACGAACAACAGCAGCAAGGCGAAATAGCGTTGCGTCTGGACGGAGTCGCGGCGGCGCGCGCAATTCACGATGAAATACAGCACCAGCAGGCCCATCAACGCATACATGGCCCAGCTCAATATCGTGGGGAAATCCAGCAGTAATGCCGTGGGATACAACAGTACGGCAATCACCGCCAGCACCCAGACGGTGGCCATCGGCCCGTGCAGATGCTCGCCCCGGGGCAGCGCCGGTCGCAACACATGACGACGCAGATGAAACAACAGCGCCGCCAGCGCCATGCCGGCGGCGGCGGCGATGAAACCCCAGCGATAGCCGTAGCGATGACCGATGAAATCCGCGCAGATGAACGGCGCGATGAAAGCACCCAGATTGATCGCGAGATAAAACAGCGTGTAGCCGCCCTCGCGACGGGAGTCGCCCCTGGCGTAGTTGCGACCGATCAGAACCGTCAACGGAATGCTGAGTCCGACCGACAAGGCAAACAGGGCCATGCCGATTTCAAAACCGAACAGGGTCGGCAGTGCCATCAGAACCAGCGCCACTACGCCCAGCCACAGCGATATGAGCAACGCCCGCGCCTCGCCGAGGATCTTGTCGGCGACATAGCCGCCGATGATCGGCGTGGCATACATCAGCGCCAGAAAACCGCTGGTCAGAAGATCGGCATGCTTCTGGGCCGCCGCCGCGCCCAGCCCGGAATAGAATTGTTGCTCGATGTAGGGAGCCAGATAGGCGCGAAAACCGTAGAAGGCGAAATTGAAAAAAACGGTGACGCCCAGCAGCATCCAGAGCGGGCGCGGATGTCCCCAGAAATTGGCAAACCCGGGATCGCGGACATCGGCATCGGTATCGGCAGCATGCATGGTTCAGATCCTTATGGAAAGGCCGCTTGCACGACAAGACATCGCATTATGCAACAGCGTGCGCAGAAACCTGTGCGTCAGGCGCCAATTTCGGTGCGCACGTCTATGAGTTCCGGGAAAAACGTCAGGTCCAAGGCCTGCTTGAGGAAGTTCACGCCGGAGGAACCGCCGGTGCCGCGCTTGTGCCCGATGATCCGCTCGACGGTTTTCATGTGGCGGAAACGCCAGAGCTGAAAGTATTCTTCCACGTCCACCAGTTTCTCGCACATTTCGTAGGCATCCCACCAGGTGCGGGAATCTTCGTAGATGGTCTTGAAAACGGCGGTTACGCCGGGATGGCTTTCGTAGGGCTGCGCCCAGTCGCGCTCGATGCGTTCGCCGGGCACGGGCAGGCCGCGCCGCGCCAGGTAGCGCAGGAATTCATCGTAGAGACTCGGACGATGCAGAAGCTCGTCCAGCAAGGCGTGCGCCTCGGGATCGTATGCGTACACGCGCAGCAGCGCTTCCGACTTGTTGCCAAGCATGAATTCGAGCGCGCGGTACTGCACCGACTGGAAGCCGGAAGCGTTGGCGAGCACGCCGCGAAACTCGGCGTATTCAGTGGGAGTGAGTGTCTCCAGCACCGCCCATTGGTTGAAAAGCTGCATCTGTATCTGCTTCACCCGCGCAAGAATCTTGAAGCAGGGTTCGAGCTGATCGTTCTGCACGTGACGAATGGCGGCCTCGAGTTCGTGCAGGGTGAGCTTGATCCACAGTTCCGAGGTCTGATGCTGAATGATGAACAGCATCTCGTCGTGATGCTCGGGTTCGCTCAAGGGATGCTGCGCCGAAAACAGCCGATCGAGGCAGAGATAACCCGAATAGGTGAGCCGATCCTTGAGATCGGTGTGAATGCTCTCTTCCAGCTCGCGTTCGTTCATTCGGGTCTCCCGGATTTTTTGAGGCGTTTCAACTTTTCTGCGATTCAAAGCAGGCGCGGGCGGCGTCTTCGGCGAGGAGCGCAGCGCCGTGCTCCACGCGCGGCAGGCCGAGTGTTTCGGCAAGCGCCAAACCGGGCGGAATCGCCTCGGGACTGGCCGACCGCCCCGGCAACAGTTCCGACAGGTACGAGGCCGCGGCGATAAGCGCGGGCCCGCCCAGCACTTCGTAGCGCGCGGCGGCAATGCTCCCATCCTCCATGCGCAAATAAAAACGAACGAAGGCGCCGGAAGCAACACTCCCGGCTGCACCGCTCAGAATAATCCCCGCGGTTTCCGGCGGAAAGACACCGTGATTGCGCGGGTGTGCGAGATGATCGCGAGCCGGGGCTCCGAAATCATCCAGCGTCGTCACGCGATTCTCAGCTTGCGGCCCGACGATCCGCCTTCGGCGCCATCTCGCGCAGGCGGTTGACCGCCGCGCCGATGTGCCCGACGGCGAATTCCACTTCCTCCATCGTGGTGAAACGGCCCACGCTCAGGCGCAGGCTGGAACGAGCCCGCGCGTCGGAGTAGCCCAAGGCCTTCAGAATGTACGAAGGCGCACGCGAGGCAGAACTGCAAGCGGAACCGGTGGACACGGCGACATCGGTCAAAAAATAAAGCAGCGTATCGCTTACCACGCAATCGAAGGAAAGATTCAGAATATGGGCGGCACGGTATTCGTCGGCGGGACCGTTGACCTCGACGCCGCCCAGTGCGGACAAGCCGTCGCGCAGCCGACCGGTCAGGCGGCGGGCATGAGCCGCGTCCTCGTCCAGACGTTCGCGCGCGATCGCGAAGGCGCGCCCCATGCCGACGATCTGGTGCGTGGCGAGCGTGCCGGAACGAAAACCGGATTCGTGCCCGCCGCCGTGCATCATGGCGTCGAGGCGCACCTCGGGCGCGTGGCGCACGTAAAGTGCGCCGATGCCCTTCGGCCCGTAGAGCTTGTGCCCGGAAAAGGACATCAGATCAACGGGCAGCCCGGCAAGATTGATCGCGATCTTGCCGGCGGCCTGGGCCGCGTCCACATGAAACAGCACGCCGTGCTCGCGGCAGACCGCGCCCAGCGCCGCAATGTCCTGAATTACGCCGATCTCGTTGTTGACGAGCATGATGGAAACGAGCCGCGTATCCTTGCGGATCGCCGCACTGAGCGCTTCCGGGCTCACCCGCCCGTCCGCCGCCGGCGTGATCAGAGTCACCGCATGGCCTTCGGCTTCGAGCGCATGTGCCGTATCGAGGACGGCCTTGTGTTCGATGCGATCGCTCACGAGATGCTCCCTCCCGCATCCGCAGCAGTGCATGACGCCCTTCAAGGCCAGATTGTTCGATTCCGTCGCGCCCGACGTGAAAACGATTTCCGCGGAATCGGCGCCGACCAGCGCCGCAATCTCGGCGCGTGCTTCTTCCACCGCCTTGCGCGCCGCACGCCCGGCGGCATGGCTGACGGAGGCGGGATTGGCGAAACAGCCTTCGGGACCGAGATAGGGCAGCATCGCCTCGACGACGGCCGGATCCACCGGCGTGGTGGCGGCGTAATCGAGATAGACGGGCTTTCTAATTGTCATGGCGCTTGGGCGGCCGTTTGCCGCGTTCGGCGGCGCTCAGAAATCCGCGTAATAGTTTAACCTCGCTCGCCTCCAGACGCGCCCGGCGGGCAAGGCGTTCCAGCCGGCGCAGTGCAAGTCGCGGAGCATCGGGCGCGATAAAGCCGATTGCCCGGGCAGCCCGGTCGAAGTGGCCCAACAGGCCCGCCACCTCCTCGGCCGAGGCCGCGGGATGCACCCGGGCGGCCGGAGCATCGCCGCCGCGCGCGAGAAAAACCTCGTAGGCCACCACCTGAACGGCTGCCGCCAGATTGAGCGAAGAATAACTCTCTGCGCTCGGGATATGCCACAGGCGATTGCAGCGCGCGAGCGCCGCGTTGTCGAGCCCGGTGCGCTCCGGCCCGAAGAGAATGGCGACGTCGCCCATCCGCAGTTCGCGCGCAAGCTCACCCATGCCCGCGCGCACGGCAAGCGGCGGCGGGCCCAGATTGCGGCCGCGGGCGCTGGTGCCGATCACGAAGCGCGCCCCGGCGATTGCCTCGGCCAACGTCGCCACGGTACGCGCCTGGTCGAGCACGTCCACGGCGCCGGAGGCGCGCGCACGTGCCTCGCTTGCGATCCGGCAACGCGGCGCGACCAGCACGAGACGCCCAAGGCCCATCACCCGCATGGCGCGCGCCGCCGCACCGACATTGCCCGGATGGCTGGTCTCCACCAGCACGATCGAGATTTCGCCGCTCAATTCAATCACCGTCAGGGCACAGCTTTGTTATTCTAGTCGCGCCCTTCCGTCCAAGCTGACCGTGGATCCACTTCTCAACATTGCCATGAGCGCCGCGCGCGCCGGCGGCGCCATCGTGCTGCGCGGCATGAATCGTCTCGACGTCCTGCACGTGGAGCTTAAGCAGCACAACGATTATGTCTCCGAAATTGATCGGAAATCCGAACAGGCCATTATCGAGATCATCCGCACGGCGCATCCCGAGCATGCCATCCTCGCCGAGGAAAGCGGCATCAGCGGCGGCAAAAGCGACTATGAGTGGATCATTGATCCGCTGGACGGCACCACGAATTACCTGCACGGCTTCCCCGCCTTTTCGGTTTCCATCGCGATCGCCGAATGCGGCCGGCTTGTGCACGGCGTCGTGTACGATCCGTTGCGCGAGGAAATGTATGTGGCGAGTCACGGCCGGGGCGCGTTTCTGAACGACCGGCGCATCCGCGTCACGCCGCGACCGGGACTCAAGGACGCGCTCATCGGCACCGGCTTTCCGTTCCGCGATTTCACCGACCTCGACGCCTATCTCACCATGCTGCGCACCGTGATCGAGCAATCGGGCGGTCTGCGTCGCGCGGGTTCGGCGGCGCTCGATCTGGCCTGGATCGCGGCCGGTCGCCTCGACGGCTTCTTCGAACTCGCGCTCAAGCCCTGGGACATCGCCGCGGGCTGCCTCCTGATTGAAGAAGCAGGTGGTCTGTTCGGAGATTTCTCAGGAAGACCCGGCTGGCCGGTCGCCGGCGGCGACATTCTCGCCGGCAGCCCGCGCGTGCACGCCGCACTCGGCAAAACGCTCGCCCCGTATCTGCCGAAGGGCGTTAGGCGTTAAACCCTAGACACTGTAGGAGCGAGCTTGCTCGCGATTCTTCGAATCCCGAGTCCCTGATTTCAGGGCTGCTCTTCGACCTCCGCACCCTCCGCACCGGGCCGCTTCTTGGCGGCGAAATGCTTGCGATCCACGCCGAGCATGTAGGCGGAGGCGCTGGCGATGAAAATCGAGGAGTAGGTGCCGACAATGATGCCGATCAGGAGCGCCAGTGAAAAACCGCGCAGTGCGGTCCCGCCGACGACGAGCAGCGCGACCACCACCAGCAACGTCATGCCCGAGGTCATGATGGTGCGTGAAAGCGTCTGATTGACGGCGGTGTTGATGACCTCAAGCGCGCTGCCGCGCCGCATGCGCTTGAAGTTCTCGCGAATGCGGTCGAAGACCACCACCGTGTCGTTGACCGAATAGCCGAGCACCGCGAGCACAGCCGCGAGCACGTCGAGATTGAATTCCCACTGCATGATGGAAAAAATGCCGACGAGGAACACGACGTCGTGCAGCGTCGCCGCAATTGCGCCAAGCGCGAGCCGCCATTCGTAGCGCACCATCAGATAGACGAAGATCAGGATCAAGGCGACCAGCAACGCGAGCGCGCCCTGGTTGCGGAGTTCCCCGCCGACCTGCGGACCGACGCTACCCGTCTGCTTTTTCTGCACTCCCGGATTCGCCGTCTTGAGCGCCGCGATGACCGCCGCGGCCTCGTCCTCCGGCACCATGTCCGCACGCGGGCGCAGGCGCACCATGATGTCGGTGGGCGAACCGAAGTTCTGCACCGTAAAGTCCTTGAATCCGGCCGCGTCCAGCGTATTGCGGACCGATTCGGTGGGAACCGCCTGCGGATAGGTCACCTCGGCGATTACGCCGCCGGTGAAGTCAACGCCGAGATTGAGTCCGCGCACGAAGAAGGAAACGATGACGAGCACCAGCACCAGCAACGACATGGCAATCGCGACCTTGCGCGCCTTCATGAAGTTGATGTGTGTCGTGCTCTTGAACAGTTCCATTAACGTGTTACCTACACCGGCAGACGTTTCAGACGGCGCGCGCCGAATACGCCATTAACGATGGCGCGCGTACCCATGATCGCGGTGAACATGGAGGTGACGATACCGAGCGAAAGCGTCACCGCGAATCCCTTGATCGGCCCGGTGCCGATCGCGAACAGCACCAGCCCCGCGATCAGGGTGGTGAGGTTGGCGTCCACGATGGTGGCCATGGCGTGCTGGTAGCCGGCCTGGATTGCTGCCTGCGGCGAGGAGCCCACGCGCAATTCCTCGCGTATGCGTTCGTTGATCAGCACGTTCGCGTCTACCGCCATGCCGACGGTGAGCACGATGCCGGCGATGCCGGGCAGGGTCAGCGTCGCCTGCAACAAGGACAGCAGCGCCACGATCAGGATAAGGTTCATGATCAGCGCGGCATCGGCGATCAGGCCGAAGGCCTTGTAGTAGATCGCCATGCCGATCACGACGAGCAAGAAGCCGATCACCACGGCAGTGAAACCGTAGCGGATGTTCTGTTTGCCCATGCTCGGACCGATCGTCTGCTCCTCGACGATGCTGACCGGCGCCGCCAGCGGCGTGCGCAGAGTGAGCGCAAGGCTCTGCGCCTCCTCCTGACTCAGGCCGGTGATCTGGAAGCGGTTGGAGAAGACCCCGCGGATGGTCGCCACGTTGATGACCTGCTTGATCTGCTTGGTGGTCTGCACCGGCTTGCCGTTGACCTGCTTGGTCTCGGTGCGATTCTGGATGTAGAGCACCGCCATCGGTTTGCCGAGATTATGCCGCGTGGTGTCGCCCATGCGCGAGGCACCGGCGGAATTGAGCGAAACGTTCACCGACGGGGTTCCGCTCTGTTGATCGAATCCGCTGGTCGCATCGGTGATCTCCGGCCCGGAGGCCACGATCTCGCGATTGAGCAGAATCGGCTCGCCCTGATGCCCCACGTCATTCCTCTCGTACAGTTCGGCGTCGAGCGGAATATGCCCCGTGCGTTTCGCCTCGGCGGGATTCGCGCCCAGGTACTCCATGCGAAACTGCACGGTGGCGGTATCGCCCAGGCGCTGCTTCGCGCGGGCGGCATTCTGCATGCCGGGCAACTCGACGATCACGTAATCCTGTCCCTGGCGTTGCACGATGGGTTCGGCAACGCCAAGCTGGTTCACGCGGCGGCGCAGTGCCGAAACGTTCTCGCCCACTGCGAGATCGCGTATCTGCTGAAGGTCCGCGGGCGACGGAATGACATTCAGCACCGTGGTGCCCTTTACGTCGTAGCTGCTGAAGGTGACATTCGGGTAAGTCTTGCGAATGACCTGTTCGGCCTGCGAACTCGCCGCGGAATCACGGAAGGAAAACTTGAGCGTCTGGCCGTCGCGCACGGCATTTGAATAGCGCACGTCGGCGCCGCGCAACGCGCCCTGAATGTCGCGCATTTCGTTGTCCAGTGATTGCGCGACCGCCGCCACCAGATCCACCTTCAGGCGGAAATAGATGCCACCCACGAGATCGAGGCCCTTGGCCATCGGCTTCAATCCCAGCGACTGCATCCATGCGGGCGTATTCGGCACCAGGTTCAGGGCGACGGAATAATCGTCGCCGAGCGCATCCTTTACCACCTGGCTGGCGTGCAGTTGATCGTCGGTATCGGCGAAAACGATGACGCTCTTGTCGGAGCCCGGGACGATGCGCTCATGCGCCACATGCGCCGCATCCAGCGCGGCGACGGCGTGATCAAGCGCGCCGGCCGGCAGGGTGGCGGAACCGATCCGGGTGATCTGCACGGCGGGGGATTCGCCGAACAGATTCGGCATCGCGAACACGAAGCCGAGGAGCACGATCACGACGACCAGCAGGTTTTTCCACAGCGGGTAACGGTTCATTGCTTTCCTGTTGTGCGGCCCGCGGGGGCGACTCCGTCTCTACTCATTCCTCGCGGCTCAGCCGTGCTTGACCGTGCCCTTGGGAAGGACGGTACCGACCGCATTTTTCTGCACACGGATTTCCACGCCCTTGGCAATCTCTACCCCGATGAACTGATCGCTCACCTGGGTTACCCGTCCGAGCATGCCGCCGCTGGTGACCACCTCATCGCCGGCGCTCAATTGCTCCACCATCTGCCGGTGCTGCTTCTGGCGTTTCTGCTGCGGGCGGATCAGCATGAAGTAAAAAAGCACGCCAATCACGACGATGATAACCAGGAACGACCAGTTGCCGCCGGCGGGTCCGGTCGCTGCGGGTGCAGCCCAAGCATCGGAGATCAGGAAATTCATGCGCTTACCTCAAAATTGATGGGTCAGTGACGAAAATAATTTTGTCATTATGACACAAAAGGCTCACTTTTCACCCTTTTTTCGTAAAATTTGCGGCGAAAATCCCCCAGGCGCCCGGCGGCGATTGCACCGCGAATATCCCTCATCAACGCCTGATAATAATGCAGATTATGCCAGCTCGCGAGACGCGCGCCGAGCATCTCGTTGGCCGCATGCAGGTGGCGCAGATACGCCAGGCTGTAGTGGCGGCAGGTATAACAGCCGCAGTCCGGATCAGGCGGCTCGAAAGCCTCGCGGCAGGCGGCGTTTTTCAGGTTGATTACGCCGCTACCGACGAAGAGCTGACCGTTGCGCCCGTTGCGGGTGGGCAGCACGCAATCGAACATGTCCATGCCGCGCACCACCGCCTCCACGATGTCTTCCGGCCGACCCACGCCCATCAGATAACGCGGACTCTCCTGCGGCAAAAGAGGCGCTATCCCGTCCAGAATGCGTTCGCGCTCCTCCCGCGGCTCACCGACCGAAAGCCCGCCCACGGCGTAACCGTCGAAACCGATCGCCCGCAGCCCGGCGAGGCTTTCCGCGCGAAGATGGGGATACATGCCACCCTGCACGATGCCGAAAAGTGCGGCGGGACTCTCGCCGTGCGCCGTGCGCGAACGTTCGGCCCAGCGGAGCGAGAGGCGCATCGAATCCGCGGCCTGCGCCTCGGCCGCGGGCCAGGGTGTGCATTCGTCGAAGACCATCACCACATCCGCGCCCAGCGCATGCTGGATCGCGACGGATTCCTCCGGCGACAAAAAAACCTCAGCGCCGTCCACCGGCGAACGGAAGGCGACGCCGGCTTCGTCGAGCTTGCGCAGCGCCTTGAGGCTCCACACCTGGAAGCCGCCCGAATCGGTCAGGATCGGTCCGTCCCAGTGCATGAAACGATGCAGGCCACCTGCCGCGCGGATGAGTTCCGCGCCGGGACGCAGCATCAGGTGAAAGGTGTTGCCGAGAATGATCTCGGCACCGGTCTCGCGCAGTTCCTCCGGCGTCATGCCCTTGACCGTACCCTGCGTGCCCACCGGCATGAAGGCCGGCGTCGCCACCGCACCGCGCTCGAACACGAGCCGTCCCGCGCGCGCCGCACCGTCCGTTGCCGACAACTCGAAACGCATCAGGCCCGCGCCTCCCCGCCCACCGGCAGGAACATGGCATCGCCGTAACTGTAGAAACGATAGCCCTGTACAACGGCGTGGCGATAGGCGGCGAGTACCCGCTCGCGCCCGGCGGCGGCGCATATCAACATGAGCAGCGTCGAGCGCGGCAGATGAAAATTGGTCACGATGGCATCCACCACCCGGAAACGATAACCCGGCAGGATAAAGAGTTCCGTCTCGCCATGCCAGGGCGCGAGTTCGCCGGCGGCCGCGGCGGCTTCCAGGCTGCGCACGACCGTGGTGCCGACGGCCACCACCCGCCCGCCGCGTGCACGGGTGGCGCCAATCGCCGCGACGGCCTCGGCGCCCACCTCGCACCATTCCCGATGCAATCGCTCCTCCCGCGGGTTTTCGCCGCGCAGCGGTTGAAACGTGCCGGCGCCGACATGCAGTGTAATTCGCGTCGTCGCCACATCGCGCGCCGCAAGGGCATCCAGCAGCGGGGCATCGAAGTGCAGGCTCGCCGTCGGCGCCGCCACCGCGCCGGGCACGCGCGCGAACACGCTCTGATAGCGTTCGCGGTCGGCCGCCTCGTCGGCACGGGCGATGTAGGGTGGCAGGGGCACATGGCCGGCACGCTCCAGCAACCCGAGAAGGAGTTCGGCCGGACTTTCGAGATGCAGAAACTCCCCTGCACGCTCGCCCGCTACCAGACGCCCGCCGCCTTCGACGACGAGTTCCGTTCCGGCACGGATCGGCTTCGAGGCGCGTGCGTGCGCGAGTGCCGAATGCGCGCCTGTCAACCGTTCGATGAGCAGCTCCACGCGCCCGCCGGTAGGCTTCGATGCAAACAGCCGCGCCGGAATCACGCGGGTGTCGTTGAACACCAGGAGATCGCCCGGCGAAAGCAGCGCGGGCAGATCGCGCATATGCCGATCCTCAACGCCGCCTGCGCCGTCAAGTGCGAGCAGACGGCTTGCCGAACGCTCGGCAAGCGGATGCTGCGCGATCAGGCGCGCGGGCAAATCGTAGGAGAAATCGGAGGTACGCATGGCGCGGCGATGTTATCAGGCCGCAATCGTCGATGAGAACCAGAGACTCCGATTGCAGTGCTAGCGGGAAGCCGCGTGGCGGCGTGCGCGTTTGATGACGGCGCGCCCGTAAAGCGGCGCCGCGACGCCATAGAGCACGGCGCGATTGACCAGATCGGGAATCAACGGCAAGGGTCTGCGCACGTCCACGATCAGAACCACCCGCAATTCGCGGCAGTGATTTTCGACCTCGTGCGGCCAGGAATCGTCGAAAACGGCCCCCTCGCCCTCCTTCCACACGTAGGGGCGGCCGGCCACCCGGATCAGCGGCGGATTCTCCGCCGGTATGCGCACCCCGAGATGGTAGCGCAGGTATCCCAGGTACGGACCCTCGTGCAGGGGCACCGACTTGCCGGGATCGAGTACCGAAAAGAACGCCTGAATCCGCCGCGGTATACGCGCCAGCGTGCGCGCCGTCTGCGGGCAGCGGGCGAGATTCTCTTTCATCCGATGGCCGAGAATCTCCAGCATGAATACGTTCCAGCGCCCTTCGGTACCGGCTGAAATCCCGGTAGCGGGCTCGTTGATCTCGTGATAGGAAGGCATGCTCGTACGCTCGGCAAGCAGTGCATCCACCTCCGCCCTGATCTGAGGAAAGGCCTCTTCCAGCCTGTGCAACTCCGGGCAGACAGCGTCTGTATCCCAGAAAATGGGCCGATTTTCGCCGCCTGCCGGTCCCGACAGATAACCGTTCAATACGCGCTTGAACGGATGATAATCAATGCCGCCGAAGAGCCTTTTCCCCACAGGCATAAGCGCACCCCCAAGGACTATGAAACTGATTAATTTGAAATTTTACTAGCATTCGATGACGTTGACGGCAAGCCCGCCGAGCGAGGTTTCCTTGTAGATGCTCTGCATGTCGCGCCCGGTCTGGCGCATGGTGGCGATCACCTCGTCGAGCGACACCCGATGCGTGCCGTCGCTGTGCATGGCGAGCCGCTGCGCGTTGATCGCCTTCATCGCACCCATCGCGTTGCGTTCGATGCAGGGAATCTGCACCAGACCCATGATCGGATCGCAGGTCAGACCGAGGTTATGTTCCATGCCGATTTCGGCGGCATTCTCGATCTGTTCGCCGCTTGCGCCCATCGCCGTCGCAAGCCCCGCCGCCGCCATCGAACAGGCGACGCCAACCTCGCCCTGGCAACCCATCTCGGCGCCGGAGATCGAGGCATTCTTCTTGTAAAGAGCGCCGATCGCACCGGCGGCGAGAAGAAAATCCACTACGCCTTCGTCGTCCGCGCCTTCAACGAAACGAGCGTAATAATGGAGTACCGCCGGCACGATTCCAGCCGCGCCGTTGGTGGGCGCCGTGACCACTCGCCCGCCTGCAGCGTTCTCCTCGTTGACGGCGAGCGCAAAGAGATTCACCCAATCCATGACGTCGAGCGGGTTGGCGACGTGCTCGGCCTTGAGGCGCGCATGCAGCGCCGGCGCCCGACGGCGCACGCGCAGTCCGCCGGGCAGCGAAGTTTCCGTACTCGTTATGCCGCGCTCGACGCAGTCCTGCATCACGGCCCAGATGCGGAGCAACCCCGCGCGCGTTTCCTCCCACGGCCGGAAGGCATTCTCGTTCTCGCGCATCAGCACGGGAATGCGCTTGCCCGTCTCCCGGCATCGCGCCAGCAGTTCCGCACCGCTGGCAAACGGATGCGGCAACGCGACGTCGTTATCGCCGCCGTTGACCTCGTCGCCGCACAGAATGAAACCGCCGCCGATCGAATAGAAATCCTCGCTCAAAAGCTCCGCGTCATCCGCGCCGAGCAGACGGTAGCGCATGCCGTTGGTGTGGCGCGGCAGCTGCTCCTCGCGATGGAAAAGAACATCGCGTTCGGCATCGAACGCAATCTCGCGTTCGCCGAGCAAGGCGATGCGTCCGCTTGCGGCAATGCCCTCGAGAATCGGCCCGATGCGTTCGGGTTCGATGCGGTCGGCCTCCTCTCCCGCGAGTCCAAGCAGCACCGCGCGATCCGTCCCGTGACCCTTGCCGGTAAGCGCAAGCGAACCGTAAAGTCCGACTTCGAGGCGCGCCGCGCGACCGAACACCTTCGCCTCTTTCGCATCGAGAAGAAACCGGCGCGCGGCGCGCATCGGTCCCACGGTATGCGAGGACGACGGGCCGATGCCGATCTTGAATAAATCGAATACGCTGATTGCCATGATTAATCTTCCATCGCGAGCAGACTTGCATTGCCGCCGACCGCAGCGGTATTGATAGTAACGGTCTTCTCGGTGGCGAAGCGCGCGAGATAATGCGGCCCGCCCGCCTTGGGGCCGGTGCCGGAAAGTCCGCAACCGCCGAAGGGCTGCACGCCGACCACGGCACCGACCATGTTGCGGTTCACGTAGCAATTGCCCGCACCGATGCGCGCGGTCAGGCGTTCGGCCTCGCCCTCGATGCGGCTGTGTACGCCGAAGGTAAGCCCGTAACCGGTCGCGTTCACCGCCTCGACCAGGCGCTTGAGATCACGCGAGCGGTAGCGCAGAACGTGCAAGATGGGGCCGAATACTTCGCGTTCCAGCACTTCGATGCCCTCGATTTCGACCGCGAGCGGCGCGACGAAACTGCCGACCGAACAGGCCTCCGGCAAGGGCACGTGCGCGATCACTTTGCCCTTTCGCGAAATCGCTTCCGCGTGCGCTTCGAGTATCTTGCGCGCATCGTGATCTATCACCGGACCGACGTCGGTCGCGAGCAGTCCCGGATCGCCGACGGTGAGCGTCTCCATGTAGCCAGCGAGTATCTCGAGCACGCGCGGCGCAATTTCCTCCTGCACGCACAATACTCGCAATGCCGAACAGCGCTGGCCCGCGCTGCCGAAGGCGGAACCGGCGACGTCGAGCACCACCTGTTCGGGCAGTGCCGAAGAATCCACGATCATCGCGTTCTGCCCGCCCGTTTCGGCGATCAAGGTCGCAAGCGATCCGTCGCGTTCGGCGAGCGTCAGGTTGATCGCGCGCGCGGTCTCGGTGGAACCGGTGAAGGCGACGCCCGCGATGCGTGGATCGCCTACTGCGGCCTGTCCGACGGTGGGCCCATCGCCGGGCAGAAAATGCAGCACATCGCCCGGCACGCCGGCCTCGTGCAACAGCTGCACCGCGCGGCAGCCGATCAGCGAAGTCTGCTCGGCGGGTTTCGCGATCACGGCGTTGCCCGCCGCGAGCGCACCGCTCACCTGGGCGAGAAAGATTGCGACCGGAAAATTCCACGGGCTGATGCAGACGAACACACCGCGCCCGTGCAACTGCAATTCGTTGTGTTCACCGGTCGGTCCCGGCAACTCAAGCGGCGCGCCAAACTGGCGTCGGCATTCGGCGGCGTTGTAGCGCAGATGATCCACCGCCTCGCGCACTTCGGCGATGCCGTCGGGAATGCTCTTGCCTGCCTCGCGCACGCACAGCGCCATGAATTCGGGCATGCGCGCTTCGAGCAGATCCGCTGCGCGATCGAGTATCGCCGCACGTTCGACGGCGGGCGTCGCATCCCAGCGCGGCTGCGCCGCCTGTGCGATACCGATGGCTTCGGTCACCGCCGCCGCGTCGGCATCGACAACCTCGCCCACGATGCGCCGGTTGTCAGCGGGATCGCTGACCGGACGCGAACGCCCCTTGCGTTCCTTTCCGTTCACGATGGGCATTGCGCGCCAATCTTCGCTCAGCACCTGCTCCATGTTCTCGCGCAAGCCTGCAAGCGTGGCGAGATCGGCGGTGTTGATCCCGCGCGAGTTCCTGCGCAGCGGTGCATAAAGATCGCGCGGCAGCGGAATCTTCGGATGCCGTTTGGGTTCGTTCGCAGCGGCAAGCGCAATTGGATCGGCTACGATTTTTTCGATCGACTCGCGTGGATCGCCGATGCGGTGCACAAAGGAAGTGTTGGCGCCGTTTTCAAGCAGGCGCCGCACCAGATACGGCAGCAGCTCGCGATGCGCGCCGACCGGCGCGTACACGCGGCAATGCCGCCCCTTGCCCTCCTTGTCGAGCAGTTCGCCGTATAGCGTCTCGCCCATGCCGTGCAGACGCTGGAATTCGTAGTCCCTGCGTGCGCCGGCGAACTCGACAATCGCGGCAAGCGTATAGGCGTTGTGCGTCGCGAACTGCGGATACAAGGCAGCGCCCGCGGCCAGCATGCGCCTGGCGCAGGCGAGGTAGCACACGTCCGTATTGACCTTGCGTGTGAACACCGGATAGTCGTCGAGGCCCGCGATTTGCGCGAACTTGATCTCGCTGTCCCAGTACGCGCCCTTCACGAGACGCACCGGGATGCGCCGGCCGACCTCCGCCGCAAGCGCCGCGAGCCAGTCTATAACCGCGGGCGCGCGTTTCTGATATGCCTGCACCGCAAGCCCGAAACCCTCGTAACCGTCCAGGATCGGATCGCGGTACACGGCCTCGACGATGTCCAGTGAAAGATCGAGGCGCACCGCCTCTTCGGCATCCACGGTGAGGCCGATGCCGGCCACCTTGGCCGCTTCGGCAAGCGACTTCAGCCGCGGCACCAATGCGCCGAGCGCATCGTCGCGGCGCGCGAGTTCATAACGTGGATAAAGCGCCGAGAGCTTGACCGAGATACCGTGCGCATCGAAGATGTCGGTTTGTTTATTCGCCGCGCCGATCGCCTCGATCGCCTCTCGGTACGCCTTGTGAAAGAGTCGCGCGTCCGCCTCGGTGAGCGCCGCCTCGCCGAGCATGTCGAAACTATAGCGATAGATGCGGTTGTCGCGTTCGCCCGCGCGGGAAAGCGCTTCTTTAATGTTGCGGCCCATCACAAACTGGCGTCCGAGGATGCGCATGGCCTGGCGCATCGCCGTGCGCACGATCGGTTCGCCCGTGCGCTGCGTCATGCGCGCAAGGAAGGACGCGGGATTTTTTTCCACGCCTTCGTCCAGGCTCACCAATCGGCCGGTGAGCATCAAACCCCAGGTGGATGCGTTCACGAACAGCGAACGGCTCTCGCCGAGCTTTTCCGACCAGTTTCCGCGCGCCAGCTTGTCGCGGATGAGTTTGTCGGCGGTATCGGCGTCGGGAATGCGGATCAGCGCCTCGGCGAGGCACATGAGCACGATGCCTTCCTCGGAAGACAGGTCGTACTGGTGCAGGAACGCCTCGACCCCGCCCTGATCGCCCGAAGCGCCGCGCACGGCCTCGACCAAGCCCCGCGCTCGCGCCTCGATGCACTGCGCGGTTTGCGCGTCCGGGCGCGCTTGCGCAATCAGCCGCTCGATCGCCGCCGTCTCGTCGGCCAGGAACTCGCGGTTGATCGCCGCGCGCAGCCCCTCGGGCACGGGCGCCTCGCCGCCGAATACGAAGGGCGGAAACCCGATTTTCAGACTTTCGGCCGGCTGCGCCATGAACGCTCCGTCGCGAGTGCGGCAACGGATTATTGTAGCGCCCGCCCCTGCCGCGACGCCGTGGCGCGGAGAAGCAAAATCGGTCTATTGCTTGTCTTTGATCTCGCGGATGCTCACGAGATCGCCGTTCTTGAACACGTACTCGGCCCACCAGCTTGCCGTGGTTCGTCACCCGCAGCGTATAACACGCAGAAGTATAGAGCCGATTTCGGGGTTTTACCCGCTTTCGTTCTTTCGATCAGCGCAAGTACAATGTGCACATGAGCGATGAATCGGCCCTCGAAAACCCCGTTTTCTCGGTTTCGGCGCTGGTCGGCGCCGCCAAACAGCTGCTGGAGGAAGGCTTCGGCACGGTGGCGGTTGAGGGCGAAATCTCCAATCTCGCCCGTCCGCGCTCGGGTCACGTCTATTTCACGCTGAAGGATGCGGATGCCCAGCTTCGCTGCGCCTTGTTCAAGCGCGAGGCGATGCGCGTTCGCTTTCCGCTCGCCGACGGGCTCAAGGTGCTCGCGCGCGGACGGGTTTCGATCTATCCCGCCCGCGGCGAGTTTCAGCTCTATGTCTCGGAGCTGGAAGAAGCCGGACTCGGCGCCCTGCAGCGCGCCTTCGAGGCGCTGAAGAAAAGGCTCGCGGACGAGGGCCTGTTCGATCAAGCGCTCAAGCGTCCGCTGCCACCTTACCCGCGGCGCATCGGCGTCGTCACTTCGTCCACCGGCGCGGCGCTGCGCGATATTCTCAACGTGCTTGCGCGCCGCTATCCGGCGGCCGACGTGCTCATCTATCCCGTACAGGTTCAGGGCGATGCGGCCGCGGGCATGATTGTTCAAGCGCTTGCACTCGCCTCGGCACGGCGCGACTGCGACGTGCTTATCCTCGCTCGCGGCGGCGGCTCGCTGGAGGATCTCTGGTCTTTCAATGAGGAAACCGTCGCCCGCGCCATCCGCGCCTGCCAGATTCCCGTCGTCGCCGGCGTCGGCCACGAGACCGACTTCACCATTGCCGACTTTGCGGCGGATTTGCGTGCGCCCACGCCGTCGGCGGCGGCCGAAGCAGTCACGCCGGATGCCGGAGAACTGCTCGCGCGTCTCGTGCAACTCAAGGGACGCATCGCACACGGCTGGCAACGCGGCGCACGCGAACGGCGCCAGTCCGTCGCGGCATTGGCGCGCCGCATCGAAGTGCAGCATCCGCACCGCCGCCTGCAGGAACGCACGCAACGCCTCGACGAGCTCTCGGGCCGGCTTGCGGACGCCCTTCCGCGTTTCCTTGCCGCGCGGCGTGCCCGCCTCGATACGCTGCGCGCGGAACTTGCGCACATTTCGCCTGCTGCCCGCATCGGGCGGCTGCGAATGCAGCTCGGGCAATTACAGGGCAATCTCGCCCACAGTAAACACATCTGGCTGGAACAACATCGTACAAACCTGCAATCCTTCGCCGGTCGGCTGCAGGCCTTGGGCCCGGAACAGACGCTCGCCCGCGGCTATGCCATCGTCTCCGACGCCGAAGGCCGCGTGCTTCGCGACGCGAATGCGGTCGCGCGCGGCGCACGCATCCGCGCCCGTCTCGCACGCGGCGAAATCGGCGCCCGCGTCGAAAGCACGAAATGAAACGGATTTTGCGCCGGTGCCCCGGATTCGTCGCCTGCCTTTTTGCGGCAGGAGGAACAGCGTTCGCTGCCGCGCCGCTCGCGCCACTCGCGCATCTGAACGACCGGGGCGCCCGCGTGAGCGCGCTCGTCGTACGCCTCGACAACGGCAAGGTACTCGCCGCACTCGACCCGGACACGGCGCTCACTCCGGCCTCGACCAGCAAGCTCTACGTGACGGCGGCGGCGCTCGCGCACTGGGGCACGGATTACCGCTTCCGTACCCGCCTGCTCGCCACCGGCAAGATCGCGAACGGTATCGTCGAGGGCGATCTCGTCTTTGCCGGCGCCGGCGATCCGGGCTTCACCAACGAAACGCTTGCAACACTGGTGCGGCATCTCGGCGAACGCGGCATCACGCGGATCAGCGGCGATCTGGTCGTGAACGCGGGCCGCTTCGGCAAGCTCGCCTGCATCCCGAAGGATCGCTGCGCCGCAATCGCCGAAAGCAGCAACTCCTATGACGCCGAACTGTCCTCCGCCGCCGTCAACTTCGCGAACACCGCCGTCGCGGTCACGCCTGCACCGCAGGCGGGCAGCATGGCGCGCGTCGTACAAACACCCTACGCCCTGCCCATGTTCGAGTTGAACAACCGCGTCAAAACCGTGCGCGGCGGACGCCGGATGATCGGTTTGTCGCGCGCGACGCACGACGGGCGCGACCTGCTCACCGCAAGCGGCACCGTACCGGCAGGCGCTTCGACGCGCCGTTACTACGTCGCGGTAAGCGATCCGAACCGCTACACCGGTGAACTGCTGCGCGCCTTTCTCGCCGCGGCCGGCATCCGCGTTGACGGCAGCGTTCGCGTGAGTTGGGACGATCCGCCCGTCGGCAGGGAAGTCGCGTCCGTGGATGGCGAACCGATGTGGATGCTCGCGCGGCGCATGCTCACCTGGAGCAACAACTTCATGGCCGACACGCTGGCGCTCGATCTACTGCGCGATCACACGCAGCCACCCCTGAGCCTCACCGCAGCAGGCGCCGCGCTCAGCGAAGTCGCGCGCGAGTTGGAATCCCGCTCCGGCCTGATGCACCAGCACGCGCCGCAAGTGAATCTGGCAAGCGGCAGCGGACTCACGTTGACGAGCCGTGCGAGCGCCCGCGATCTCACGGCACTTCTCGATACGATGTATCGGAGTCCGGGACTCTTTCCGACCTTTCTCGGTTCGCTGACGGTTCCCGCCTACACGCCCGTGCACATGCTCGGGGACGCGGGCAACCGGGCGTGGATGGAACGCATCGCCGCCAAGACCGGTTCGCTGCACGGCGGCAAGGATGTATTCGCACTCGCCGGTTATTTCCGCCTTCCCGACGACAGTTGGGGTGCTTTCGCGGTCCTCGTCAACGGCACGAAAAAATACGAACCGTCAATCATGACCTCCATCGCCGCGACCCGCGACGCACTCACGCCGTTTCTGAAAAAATCCCCTCGGCGCGCAAGGCATCCCTGAGCGGAGCAATCCACGGCGCGTAGTGGCGCGCGCGTCCAACCGCATGTTGATAGACCGACTGGCGCGCCTGCCACAGGCTTGCGGTAGCGATCGCGCCGTCGTCGGCGCTGCTGTCGTCGAGGATGGCCGACTCCCAGGCCAGTCCCAACCATTCGAACACGGCGCGCAGTTCCGTCTCGGGCGCCGCCGCCAGGCGTTCGTAATCCACCGCGCGTACGGGACTCGGCAGCACGCGTTCCCAGTAGGCCATCATCCGCCGGTAAAAGGCATACATCCAGGCAATGTCCGCCATGCGGTAGGCGTAATCGCCTTTCGGATGCGCGAAGTTCTGAAACCAGATCGAGAGCGCGGTATCGAGCGGATCGCGGCGGCAATGCAGAATGCGTGCCCGCGGAAACAAACGCGCGATCAGACCCAGGTGCACGAAGTTGAACGGATTCTTGTCAACGATCTCTTTCGTAGAACGCGCGAGCGCAAGCGGAAGCCGTGATCGCCATGTTCGCGCGGCGTCGGCAAAGTCATTCGTAGCGAGTGCAGCGATCCCGGCCGGATAGCCGCGCTTGCCTGCAAGTTCGAAGCCGAGCGCCTCCACCGTTTCCAGTTCGCCGGCGGGAAGTAGCGCCGAATGCCGGCCGAGTCGACGTTCCAGCAAGGTGGTGCCGCTGCGCGGCATACCGACGATGAACACTGGTGCCTCCGGATTCTCTTCGGCGGCGGGAGGCGCAGAAAAGAATTCCGGCGTAAAGACGGCATAAACCGCCTGCTCGTAATCGTGCCAGGCCGCGCGATCGAAACGCGCGCTCTCCGCCCGCAGCGCATTGGCCCGATCGAGCGCCGCCCAGGCCGCGCCGTAATCTCCCAGATCGTCGCGAACCTTTGCGAGTGCGAAGCCGATGGCGGAACTCACGGAAGCATCGAGCCGCGCAGAGCGCAAGCCGTTTTCAAACAGTGCGAGCGGACTCTCCTCCGCATTTTCCCAACGCCTGAGATATGCAAGTCGCAGCCAGGCACCCGCCTGTTGCGGCTCTTTGCTCACCGCCTTGCGCAGCAGCGTTTCGGCCTCGTCGAAACGTCCCAGCTTGGCCAGCAGGCGACCGTGCTCGGCTGCGAGACCGGCGTCGTCCGGCGCCGCGGCAAGCAAGGCCTCGGCGCGCGCGTCCATGCCCATGTCCTGCAGAAACGCACTCACCGCGAGCGCGGCTTTTCGTTGCGGGCCGACGGCCACAAGCCAGCCTTCCAGGGTGTCAGCGGCGGCTTCGGCCCGTCCCGCGCGTCGCTGCAGCCAGGCGAGACTCTGCGCCGGCTCGCCCCAGGTCGGATGCTCGCGGGTCAGCCGCACGAGTATCTTCTCGGCCGCGCGCTCGCGTCCGGCCATGCGCAGCGCATTGCCCAGACGATAGGCCGCGGTTGCATTGTCCGGCGCCGTGCGCAACGCCCGGCACAACCAGAGAGCCGCCGCGCGCGGATGCCCGAGTTTCTGCAAGCGCTGCGCTACTTCCAGGCGCTCTTCGGGAGACGTTTCAACACAACGACGACGGGCGACGAATTCGCGCGCCGCGGCATCGGTCGCGCAACGCTCGAGCGCCGCGGAAAGTTCCGGGTTCACGGCCCCACTTGATCGAGAAAACCGCCGATGGCGGCGCCGAATCGTTCCGTGTCCACGAGGAAGGAGTCATGTCCCTGCGGCGAAGGCAAAATCGTCGTGGTCGTCGCGATGCCGGCGGATTCAAGCGCGGCGCCGAGTTCGCGCTGCTGGGCGCAGGGAAAAAGGAAATCCGACTCGACGCCGATCACCAGCGCCCGCTCGACTTGCAGGTGCGCTAATGCCGCCTGAACATCGCCGCGTCCATGCTCGGCGGCGTCGAACAGGTCCATGGCGCGCGAAAGATAGAGGTAGCAATTGGCATCGAAGCTCCCGACGAAACGGTCCGCGTGCGCCTCGAGATAACTTTCCACCTCGAACTCGATGCCGAAACTCGCCGCCGCGCGCGGCACGTCCCGGTACAGGCGTTCGCGTCCGAAACGTTCGCGCCACTCGTTGGGCGAGCGATAGGTGAGCATGCCGATCTTGCGCGCGAGCCGCATCCCGGCGGCCGGCCCCTGCGCGTTCCTGTAATGTCCGCCGGCCCAGGCCGGATCGCTGCGGATCGCTTCGCGCTGCATCGAACGGATGGCGATCGAGAAGGGCCAGGCATGCAGCGCTGAGGAAATCAGGATCAGATTCGGTGCGCGCTCGGGAAATTCCAGCGCGAAGGCGAGCGCGCTCATGCCGCCCAGCGAAGGTCCGCACACGATGCGCGGCACGGGGAAATTCAGCTCGTCGAGTGCCGCACGTGCTGCACGCGCGATGTCCTCGATCGAAAGCGCCGGAAAATTCAGTCGGTAAAGTTCACCATTCGCGGGATTGATCGAGGCCGGGCCGGTGGAACCGAAGCAGCTTCCGAGCGAATTCACGCACAGCACGCACCAGCGCGACGTGTCAATCGCCTTGCCAGGGCCGATCATTTCCTCCCACCAGCCGCGCGCCGGATCGGCGGCCGATGAGGCGGCGTGCGCGCTCGGCGAAAGGCCGGTGAAAAGAAGAATCAGATTGTCGCCACGCAGTTCCCCCCAGGTCTCCCATGCAATCTCCACGTCATGCAGCTCGCCTCCGCGATAAAGCGCCAAGGGTTCGCCGAGCTTGACAAGCCCGTGTGCCGACGGCATCGCGGATTGATCGTTCATGCCCGTTTTACGGTTCGGCTTGCACGTAGGCGATCCAGGCCGGATCGGGCTCGCCGCGTTCTGCCGGCTCGAAAATGTCGTTGCCTTCGCCGGTTTTCTCGTCCGTGCCCTGCCACAACACCGTGCTTTTCGAGAATCCCGCTTCGGCCAGCAGTTCGCGAATTTCCGGCAACGTCCACAGACGCCAGTCGTAGCTGAACGCGTGGTTGAGGCGCGAACCGTCGCGAAACTTGAAGTGAATGTGACACAACGTACGCGCGCTGATCGGATCGAAGTCCGCCTGTTCCCAGATGTAGGTGAAGCCGTTGACCTTGCGCCGTTCCTTGCAGGTATCGTAGGCATCCATGCCGCCGTAGCAGTCAAGCAAGAACAGGCCGTCGGGCGCGAGCGCTCGGCGTACGCTCGCAAAATAGGCGGCAAGGGTTTTTCGGTCCTTGAAAATCCAGTAGCTGAAGTTCATCGCCACCACGAGATCGAGATCGCGTCCTGGTGCATGCAGCACATCGCCCTGGTGCAGCGTAACGCGTTCACGCGCCGAATCGGAAAGCGGCGCGCGATTGTGCTCCTCGCCCCAGGCGAGCACCCCGGGATCTTTGTCCACCGCAATCGCGCTGCGAAGCTCGTTCGATGCCGCCCATTTGCAGGCGACCTGCGCGGTGCCGCAAAAATCCTCGCGCAACGTTCGCGCCGCCCGGCCGCGGGTGCTCTGGAAGGCCTCGTCGAGAAACTCGAGTTCCGTATCCGCATCCTGCACGGCCTGTTCGTAAAGTTTGTGACGATCGGCGCATTCGGCGAGACGCGGTTCGCGTTCGGCGCCCCTGGTTCGAGACATTGCTTACTACTCCTTATTTCTCAAACTCTGAAATCAGAACTTCCTCTCATTCATGCTTCAAGCGGCGCGCGCGGACAGATAAGGGGTGAGAGCCCGTTCCACGGCGGCAAGACTGCGCTCGCCCGCGAGTTCACCCAGCCTTCTACGCACCACGCGTGCACCCGGCAAACCGGTAAACAATCCGGCGAGATGACCGAGCGCCGCTGATGGTATCCCGTGTGCCGTGACCTGGCCGGCGAGATAATCGAGATATGCAGCCAGTATTTCGCCCAGTGACGGCGGCGGATGCGCATCGCCGTAAAATTTGCGGTCGGCGGCGGCAAGCATCAGGGGCTGCGCATAGGCCGCGCGCCCGAACATGACGCCGTCGCTGCGTTCGAGTGCAGAAGCCGCGGCGTCGAGGTCGCCGATGCCGCCGTTCACGATGATTTCAAGCCGCGGGAAATGCGCCTTCAGCGCATACACCCGCTCGTAATCGAGCGGCGGCACCGTGCGATTTGCCTTGGGGCTCACCCCATCCAGCCAGGCCTTGCGCGCATGCACGATGACCGTCGTGCATCCGGCCGCGGCGACCGCTTCCACGAAGCGGCAAAGAAACTCGAAGCTGGCCTCATGATCCACGCCAATCCGGGTCTTGACGGTAACCGGGAGCAGAGTCGCCGCCCGCATCGCCGCGACGCACTCCGCGACCAGGGCGGGTTCACGCATCAGACATGCTCCCATGCGTCCGCGCGTCACCCGTGTGCTCGGGCAACCGGCGTTCAAATTGACTTCGTCGTAGCCTTGTTCGCCAGCGATGCGCGCCGCCTGCGCAAGGATCGCGGGCTCACTCCCGCCGAGTTGCAGGGCCAGCGGCCACTCCGCCGTATCGTGGGCGAGCAGGCGCTCCGCGCGTCCGTGCACCAGTGCGCGCGCGACGAGCATCTCGGAATACAGCCAGGTATGGCGTGTGATCAGCCGCACCAGATACCGGAAGTGACGATCCGTGCGGTTCATCATCGGCGCGACGGAAGCCCGTCGCGGCGGAAGCGCTCGGCTTGTATTCATTGCCGCGCGGGAGGGTGTTCGGAGCGCTCGCGATCTTGTTGGCCGGCGCCTTGCGTCTCCTCGTCAACCACGGTGAATTCCCCCTCGATCGCATCGCGGCGCCCTTCTCTTTCCCGGCCTGCGCCGCGCGCACGAAACGCATGGGCGATGGCGGCAATGGCCGCCACGAGACCCAGAAAGATCAGCGTCCACAGGCCGATCAGCAAGGCGAAAAGTACGCCGACTACGGCAATTACCAAGCCGGCAATGCGCTGGAACATGGGAGAAGAGCTCACTCGGAGGCGACAAGCAACGTAAAATACAGTGTACCTTACGGCCCGTCCGCTCATGCCCCGACTCTCCGCCGTCATCATTGCCAAAAACGCCGCAGGCAAGCTGGCCGCCTGCCTCGACAGCGTGGCCTTTGCCGACGAGGTCCTGGTCTATGACGGCGGCAGTGGCGACGCCACCGCCGAGCTTGCCCGTGCGCACGGAGCCAGAGTCGTCATCGCGCCGGACTGGCAAGGCTTCGGTATCCAGCGCCGACGTGCGCAGGCGGAAGCTCGGGGTACATGGATACTGATGGTGGATGCCGACGAACGCGTGACGCCGGGACTTGCCGCGGAAATCCGCGCTGCGCTGGATGCCGACGATCCGGCGACAGCCTATGCCGTAGCGCGGCGCACCTGGGCCTTTGGGCGCTATCTCGCCCACGGTGGATGGTGGCCGGATTATGTAATCCGGCTCTATCACCGCGATCACGGGCGCTACAACGACGCATTGGTTCACGAGCAAGTGGAACTCAGCCCCGGCACCCGCATTGCCCACTTTAAAAGCCCGCTCCTGCATCATACCTACAGCAACCTGCACGAATACCTCGTGAAATCCGCCGGTTATGCGGACTCCTGGGCCGAGGCGCGCGCCCGCGACGGACGCAGCGCCTCGCTTGCTTCCGGCCTCTTGCATGCCGCTGCCTGCTTCACGCGCATGTATCTCCTGAACGTCGGCTTCCTTGACGGCCGCCCCGGATTCCTGCTCGCACTGCTCTCCAGCCACTCGACCTTCGTCAAGTACGCGGATCTGTGGCTGCGAAGCCACGATTCCGGGCCGCCCGAAGCAACGCCCTGATCCGTTCGATCGCCGCGGGGAGATCAATTGCGCCGTAGTCGTTTTCATCCGCCGTTGCCGGCGGCATGAACGCGAGCCCGCGACCTTCGCCGTTCATGGTCTGCCAGCGCAGCGCCGTGGCCGAACGGCGGCGCGGATAAAAGGCCGCGGTGGGCCGATCGAGCGCACCGGCGATATGCAGCGGCCCGGTGGAGCCGCTCACGAACAAATCCGCCGCGGCCACATGCAGCGCATAATCCGCCAGGCCGGAATCCGAGCGATACAGTGCGTGCGGCACATTACCCAGCTCCCGATCCAGTCCGGCCGCGGCGGGCCCGTCCGCCGGCCCGGCTGAGATCACCAGTTCCGCGCCGTCCGCCTCCAGCGCGCGGCCTATGCCGGCAAACAGTCGCGGCGGCGGCGGCGGCGACGAACCGCCGTGCCCGGGATGCAGAAAAACGAGCGGGCGCGAGGAGTCGAAACCCAATCGCGTGGCGAGTCGCCGCCGCACGGCCTGCACTTCGTCCTCGGGAAACGCAAGATACGGCGCTTGCGGCCAAACCGGATCGGCGACTCCGAGCACGCGGAGAAAATGAACGGCCAGTTCCAGGTTATAAACGTATTCGGGTTTTTCCGAACGCGAGCGATGCTGACGGAGACGATGCGAGTAGAAAATCTGCGCGAGTTTCGCAGCCGGCGCCACGCGCAGCGGGATGCGCGCGAGCGCGAGACCGAGCGCAGTATCGAAGCGCGAAAACAATGCCACGGCCGCATCAAAACGAGTTGGGCGCAACAGGCGCGCGAGCGCAAGGGCATTGGCGAATTCGCCCTTCGTCGCCGGATCGCAAATCACGTTCGCAACGCCGCGACACAAAGGTACGAGCGGCGCCGTGTAGTCGCGCGCAAGCACCGTGAGTTCGGCCTGCGGCAAACTCCCGGCGATCATCTGCAGCGCCGGCCAGGCGAGCATGAAGTCGCCCAGTCGATCGTTGCGCACGGCAAGAATCTTCAAATCCCTACCCGGCCGTCAATCCCGGATTGCAATGTAACAGACTGCCGAAGCGCGACGCATGTCGTAATCCGCCTGCGGCAGATTGCTCGAACCCCCATCCGTCCATTGTCCGTGGGTTCGAATCGAGATAACACAAACAACCTCCAACGCGCTCAAAAGCTCCGGGAATTGGTCGCTGAAGCGTAGCGAGCGAAGTCCGGATTGAATGCCGCCGGAGCGCAGAAACCGCAGTGTACATAACGGGTACATGAGGATTTCGAGCACCGCCGGCATTCAATCCGGCGAGCGCAGTAGCTTCAGCGACCAATTTGGCGGAGAGGGTGGGATTGCTCGGCCCGCAAACAGGCCTCGCCCCTGCGGGGCCATGCGCCACTACGCGGCGCATGTCGTAATCCGCCTGCGGCGGATTGCTCGAACCCCCATCCGTCCATTGTCTGTGGGTTCGAATCGAGATAACACAAACAACCTCCTACGCGCTCAAAAGCTCCGGGAATTGGTCGCTGAAGCGTAGCGAGCGAAGACCGGATTGAATGCCGCCGGAGCGCAGAAACCGCAGTGTACATAACGGGTACATGAGGATTTCGAGCACCGCCGGCATTCAATCCGGCGAGCGCAGTAGCCTCAGCGACCAATTTGGCGGAGAGGGTGGGATTGCTCGGCCCGCAAACAGGCCTCGCCCCTGCGGGGCCATGCTCCGCTACGCGGCGCATGTCGTAATCCGCCTGCGGCGGATTGCTCAAACCCCCATCCGTCCATTGTCCGTGGGTTCGAATCGAATCAACCGAAGCATCATCGCAACCATCCAGCACCATTGTTTATGGCGGAGAGGGTGGGATTCGAACCCACGGACGAGTTGCCCCGTCAACGGTTTTCAAGACCGTCGCATTCAACCGCTCTGCCACCTCTCCGCAAACCGGCAAGATTCCGCCGCACATGATACCGGTCCGGGGGCCGCCGGGCTCACCCGCAGACCACATTGCTATAAAATCGTACCCTGCAACTTTCAAGGGCCGCACAGGCATGACCGACAATCGCCGCCGCAAGATGGACTTCGATGCCATGGAAGACCAGATCAAAGGTTTTCTCTCCGAGCTGGGCGAAGACCCGGAGCGCGAGGGCCTGCGCGCCACGCCGGGACGCACCGCCCGCGCCTTTTCGTTCCTGACGCGCGGCTACGAGGAAAAACTCGAAGACATCGTGAGCGACGCGCTCTTCACTGCCGCCAACGACGAGATGGTAATCCTTAAGGACATAGAACTGTACTCGCTGTGCGAGCATCACCTGCTGCCCTTCTTCGGCCGCGTACACATCGGATATCTCCCAGACGGCAAGGTAATCGGCGTGTCCAAGCTCGCGCGCATCGTGGATCTTTACGCGCGCCGCCTGCAAATTCAGGAACAGCTTACGCAGGACATCGCCCAGGCCGTACGCAACGTAACCGGCGCGCGCGGCGTCGGCGTCATCATCGAGGCGCGGCATCTGTGCATGATGATGCGCGGCGTGCAGAAACAGAACTCGATCATGAAAACCTCGATGATGCTTGGACTCTTCCGCAGCGGCGCCTCGACCCGCGCGGAGTTCCTGAGCGCCCTGCAAGGCTGACGCCAACAGGTTCGGATTCCGTTTCGTACAACGTGGCTAGTGGCGACGCGTTCAACTACGATTGCGCGGGACCAGTTTCAGCTTGGCGCCACCCGCGAGTTTCCGTTTGGGCCGCAACATGTGCTCAATCGCGGCCGATGGCTGCGGGTACGAATACAGAAAGCCCTGCCCTTCAGCGCAACCAGCGCGCACCAGAAATTCGTGCTGAGCCTCGGTCTCGATGCCCTCGGCGACGGTGACCAGGCCGAGGCTGTCGGCCATGGCCAGCATCGCGCCGGTGATCGCTGCATCGTTCGTGCTGTTCGGGAGTCCGGCGATGAAGGAACGGTCGATTTTCAGGTAAGCGACCGCCGGCAATTTCAGATAGGCCATGGATGCATATCCGGTACCGAAATCATCAATGGCAACCTCGATGCCCAGCGCGTGCAGTGCACGCATCCTGCGCTCGGTTTCCTCGCCCAGCCGCAGCATCGCGCTTTCGGTGATTTCCAGCACGATGCGCTGTGGTGCGACGTCGTTCACCTGCAACGCGTGGCGGGCGCTCTCGACAAAGCCGGGGTGGCCGAACCAGTGCGCCGACACGTTGATCGCTACCCGGATGCGCGGCATGTCCGATTCATCCCAGGCGTGGATCTGCGCGCAGGCTGCGCGCATCACCCACTCGTCGATGCGATGGATCAGACCGGTACTCTCGGCAATGGGGATGAATTCACCCGGCATCACCTCGCCACGTTCGGGATGTTGCCAGCGCAATAGCGCCTCGACGGCAACGATGCGCCCCGAACGCAGTTCGATGCTAGGCTGGTAGGCGAGATGGAACTCGTCGTCCCGCAGCGCCTGACGTAATTCCGTCGCCAGCACCATCCGGCGGTTGGCGTCGTCTTGCATCATCGGCACGTAGAAGCGCCAAGCGTTACGCTCTTCGGCCTTGGCCGCATACATCGCGGCATCGGCGTTGGCAATCAGGCTCTTCGCATCGCTGCCGTCCAGAGGGAATCCAGCGATACCGATGCTGGCGCTGACCACGATTTCGTATTCGTCCACCTGGAATGGTTCGGAAAGTACGGACAGCATGCGGCTGGCCAGCGCTGCCGCGTCTTCGCGCAGCACCAGCCCGGGTAGCAAGACCGTGAACTCGTCGCCGCCGATACGCCCGGCAACGTCGCCTTCGCGCAACTGGCGCAGGATGCGCTCACCAACCAGCTTCAACAAACGGTCGCCGATGGCATGGCTGTGACTGTCATTGACGAGCTTGAATGCATCCAGGTCGATGAACAACACCACCGCCGCATTGCGCTCGCGCGTGGCGCGCTCGATCGCTGCTTCGCAATGGCGCTGGAATTGCGCACGGTTGACCAGGCCTGTCAGCGGATCGTGCGTGGCGAGATGCTCGAGGCGGTGTTGATCGGCCCTGGCAGCCGATATGTCGCTGAACACCGCCACGTAATGCAGCACGCGTCGCTCGGCATCGCAGATAGCACTGATACTTAGCTGTTCGGCATATACGCTGCCGTCGTGACGGCGGTTCTGCACTTCGCCCGACCAATGATGGGTGGCGACGATCTGTTCCCAGATCGCCGGTGGCAGCGGACTGCCGTCCACCAGGCTGCGCGAATCGTCCAGGCGCGTACCGGCAAGGCTTTCCGCGGTGAATCCGGTGAGCTGCGTGGCCGCAGCATTGGCAGAGACCACACGCCGTTGCGAATCGGCGATGATGACGCCCTCCGCGATGCTGGCCAGCGCCTCGGCGGCAACGCGTCGTTCGCGTTCGCTTTCAACCCGCT
This sequence comes from uncultured Gammaproteobacteria bacterium, assembly GCA_963843735.1. Lineage (GTDB taxonomy): Bacteria > Pseudomonadota > Gammaproteobacteria > JAKDMP01 > JAKDMP01 > CAWJLN01. The sequence goes on along the minus strand of CAWJLN010000008.1, from coordinate 156,207 downwards.
CGGATATGTCGCGAATGATGGCCTGACGTACCACCTGCTCGCCCCACGCCGTGATACTGCTTTGCGTTTCAACCGGCCGCGTCCTGCCATCGTCGCCATGCAATTCGCCGCTGCCCGATGCCTCCCCACGGGTAGCTCCTTGCGCGAACAAGTCCTCATAGGAGGCGCCCAGCAACTCCCGTGAATCGCGGCCCGTCCATGCGCGCGCTGTGCGGTTGGCGTCAAGGATGCGGCCGCTGCCCTCGTCCACCATCATGATCGCATCCGGCGCGCTGTCGAACAGCAGACGGTAACGTTCCTCGCTGCCGCGGATGCGGACAAGCGCGCGGCGCGCCATTAGCAACCAGAGCAGCAAGGCCGCGGCGGTCAACACCAGGACACTGACGAACAACACCCTTCCTATCGCAACCGTGCCCTCGGCCAAGGCCATAGAAAACTGATTGGTACGCGGCTGAATGAATCTGTTGAGCGCATTGATGCGGTTGCGCTGGCGGACAATTTCGGGGGGCGAAATGGTGCCGCTGGCATATGAACGATGCAGCTCATCGGCTATCACCTTGAGTTCCGAGACCGCGTCATCGGTCTCGCTCCACACCCTCAGTGCTTTATTCATATAGGGTGCGTCGGCGAAATGATCGAGCAAGAATATGGCTTTCGGGATCGCGACCGGGATCGCACCACCGCGGCGCATATCACGTTCGACCGTACCGTAATCAAAATTTCCCGACAGAATCTGGACACGCGCCGAACGATACGCATCCAGCACCACGACGTTGCGCTTGAAGTCAGCGTAGCCCGCCGCCTTACCGGTGGCCGCGTAGTTCAGCAGGTCAACCACCGCCTGCTTCTGCGCCTTGGCCCAGAGGCTCTCGCCGTTGAGAAACCCGGCGAGAGCCGTCTGGACCTGCAGCGTTGCCCACGTGAGCAACAAGATGAAGCCAACCATCGCGACAAGCGCATACGCCAGCGGCAACAGGCGCTTGGCCAATGGATTCCGCAGCGGCTGGAAGGAGCCGCTACGCATCGGTCAGAATGGCCATCTTGTTTGGGCCAGACAGCCTCCTTACAAGCATTTTTTCATACCAGTTCGGCCAGATCAGGCGGCGGCAACGGCCTGATAGGTCTCCACGCTTTCCAGTACGCGGCCCGGCTGCACGCAAACACTACCAAAGATTCGCATGCTCGTATAGCTACGCTTGACGCATTCGGCGATATGCGCCACCTCCCTGGCGTTGGGTTTCGTGCCCAGAATGGTGCAAACGATTTCCAGCGCCTCCCAGGGGTGGGTGTCATCATACGCGGCGTGCAATTGGAGCCAACGCAGGCTTTGTTTCTTGGACTCCGCGGGGAACTGTGCGGCGTAGCTCTCGCTGTCATAAAGGATGCGTGCCCACTCACCCGTTGCGCCCTCGATGGCGTAATTCGTGGCCGCAATGCCGGCCGCCAGCGTGCCACTGCTGCTGACATCCTCGCACCAGTCCGCCATCACCTGCGTGCCGGGCGGCAAAGGTCCCTGCAGGACTCTCTCGCGCGGCACGCCGGCCCCTTCCGCCCACTTCAGCCAATACTCGGCGTGATTCTGTTCGACGCGGATATTGCGAACCAGCCAGCGGCGTGCAACATCGTCGCCATCACTGCGCCCGTAACGCGTCTTCAGCAGGCTCTTCGCCATGTAGGCGGGGAAGCGTTCGATCATGGGCCAGGCACCAACCATGAAGTTAACGGCACATTCAGGGTTGGGCTCTGCGCGCATCACGTCCCACAGTTCGTGGTCAACAACAGTTTGCTTGACCAGGTCGCACTCGCCAACCATGTCTTGCGTCCATTGCGGGTAACTGCTTATTTCGGTCAGGGGACCACTACGTTCAAAATGTACATTCATGCTCTTATCCTCGAGTCAGGTTTGGTTTTGGCACAGCGTGTTGATGAATAAAGACGTCAAGTCTCGGATCGCTTCGCTTCTGCACCGCCTCTGCCATTAACCGGCTCCGCAGACTCGGGATACAGGTGCATACCTTGGGTGATCGCCTTTTGCAAAACGGATGCAAAGGCCTCGACAACCCGCTGACACTTATCACCATGTTTCCTTGCAAATGCCCGTCAAACCCGGCTTGTGGCACCCGCTACTTTACCGCTTTATATATGAAATGTCACAAATTTCACAACCCCGGTGACCCTCTCCCACTATCGGGCTCTACTCGCAAAGAGCCCGGAGGCTCGGATCGTTAGCCGATGTGCATCCATCGGGGGGCGGAAACACATGCCACGGAGTGGGCGCCGCCCGCTTCTAGGCCCGATCCAGAATACCTTGCAGCGTTTCGAGTTTTTCTTCCAGGCGCTTGCGTACGCGCACAACCGGGGCGGCCGCCTCTTCCGTCACCTCACCGTAGGCAGCAAGGTGACGCATATCGAGCTCGGCAAGTGCAATCAAGGCGAGCCGCGTCGCCGTCACGGCCGCCCAGCGTTCCGACACAGACTGGCTCGGCATCGGAAAATCGAGCGTATGCACACCCGCATCGAGTTCGGCGCGCACCGCCGCAATCGCCTCGCGCAAGGCCGCGGCCTGCACGGCGGAAAAATCATTGTGCGTCACCGTTGGCGAACCTGCATCCGTCTCGGTCAGCGGGCGCAACGCGCGTTCAAGCAGTTCTTCCACGTGGCGGAACGTGGCGAGCACATGGCGTGCCTGAGCGGCGTTCAAGTCGTCCGCGGGCGCCATACCATCACCCCCAGCCAAAGAAGCGCACAGCATTCCAGCACGACGGCAGCGACGACCAACATACCCGGCGCCAGACCGTAGAGCGCGCCCAATATCACGCTGCCGACAAACCAGGCCGCCCCCATGGCCATATCGAGAAGACCGAAGGCCTCGCCGCGTCGGCCCTCGCCGACGATGCGCGCCACCTCGGCACGCAACAGCACCGTCTGCGCACCGAGTCCCACACCCCAGACGACCGCGCCCAACCAACGCAATCCGCCGGGGAAAAGAAACAACAGCACCGCCCCCGCGAGGCCCGCAAGCGGAAACAGCACAATCAGGCGCACTCCCAGACGATCGTTCAGCCGCCCCAGAATCAGGGCCGCAAGCCCTTCGCTCGCCATCGCCGCCGCAAACAGCACCGGAATCAGCGCCGGTGTCATGTGCCCGCGGGTAGCAAGATGAAAGGCGATCAGGGCGAAATGCGCAAATCCCGCCGTCGCTAGGACCGTGAAGACAAGCCAATGCCAAAATGCGCGGGGCAGCCGTTCGCGCACGATCGGTCGCTCCATCGGACGTACCTGAAAACGATGGGCGACAACAAGCGCGGCGAACGCGGCCGCAGCCGGCACGGCGAGCACCGCAAAACCCGCGCGATAGCCGGCCAGCGCCACCAATCCCGCCACAACGAGCGGCCCCAGAAGCGCGCCGATCTGGTCGAGGAATTCGTGCAGACCGAAGCCCGCGCCCTGCCCGACGATGGCCCCCGCACGCGCGATCAAGGCATTGCGCGGCGGCGTGCGGATGCCCTTGCCCAGACGCTCCGCTGCCACCAGTCCGGCCGCCGCCCCGAGAGTACCGGTGAGCGCAAGAAAGGGTACGGCGAGCATGTTTAGCGCGTAGCCCACATACATCAGCAGCCAATGACGGTCACTCGCATCGGCGCCGCGCCCGGAGAACCAGCGCACTGCGTAACCGAGAAATTCGCTGCCGCCGCCGATCAAACCGACCACAAGCGCCCCGGCGCCGAGCGAGCCCAGATAGGGGCCGATAATGCTTCGCGCGCCCTCGTAGGTCATGTCCGCGAACAGGCTCACGACGCCGATCGCGACGATGAAGTGCCATGCGCCGCGCCGATCCGTCGATCCGTTGCCGATTCTGCTCATAGACGTTTTTCTTCCTCGTTCCCGGTGCATCATGCGCGGCCAACAAACAGCGGTGCAAAGGTCGGCATGAACGGGCTGCGAATCCGGATCGGATTGATGACAGGATACGCGGCGAGGAACGACATGGGGGCACTCCTTGCGATCTCTTCAGGAAACCGCGCAGTCGTTACGAATCGTCAGGAGTTATTAGCCTTGTGGCGATTCCGGCTGCTGCCGCGGCGAACTCCTTCGCCCCATACAAATTATAGGGAATCCGAAACGGCTGTCAAGGAGCGCCCGAAAAGCAGACTGCAACCGGGGTGTCCTTCCTCGGTCGTCGTCGAAGCCTCAGGCGAGACGATAGAGCACGGGAATCGGCGCCGTATTGTTCGCCTCGAAGTTGGCTTCTACGTAGTCGCGGAAGGAGCGCTTGAAGAGCAGCGACGGGAAGAAGTCCCGCAGGTGATCCCAGCGGCAGTGGTTGATGATGGTGTATTGCGAGTTTTCGTCTTCGAGCGGCAGCAGAACGGTCGAGTTGTGAAGGTCCGTTTCCTGCTCGAACCAGCCCGCGGTGTAATTCCACACGGCCAGATTCTGTTCGACGTCGTCCGCGAAGAAATAGTTGAAAAAGAACACGCCTTGACGATCGTGATCGACGGGTCCGATCCGTCTCACGTTGCTGGCCGTTACGAGATAGGTGTGATGCGACGCTTCCCGTACCCGTTTTTCCAGCGCAAGGAAGGTCTCGTCGCTTCTGAGCCGCCGTGCGCTCTCCACGCCGTCCGTCTCGATCAGCACCGTGACGTCGAATCTGGCAACATACACTTCGGGATGCCGTTTCAGAAATTTTCCCTTGCCTACAGGGATCAGAAAGGCCCTGAACGTCACCGCGCTTTTCACGTCGCCTCTTTGCGCGAACGTTTTGCAGAATTGCTTGCAGTCCCGCAGGAGCGCACGCTTTGTGCGGCTCGGCGGGAAAAACGGCGGACGGCGATCGACTTCGGCGGCGATGAAGACAAAACCGGAATCGACGGGCTCGACCAAATCGACCCTGCCGTAGGACCGGTATGATTCGCGCTTGACGACGCGCTTGAGTTCGGCGTTCATGGCAATCTCCCGATAACGGAACCGGCGCTGCAGGAAACAACGCCGGCGGACCCCGATATTTGGAGCTTAGCAAGCCGATACACCCTCGTCAAGCGGAACGAACACAGCCCGTACGGCCGGCGCCGAACCCGCCGCCGGTATTCGTCATGGCCATCGCGGCGACATCGCCGCAGATTCCCTCAGTCGATCCGTCCGCCGGCGCGATCTTCGGGAATTCGGCGTTTCCCCGGCGTCAGGCTCACCCAGAGCAGATAAGGGCCGAGGCCGAGGAATACCCAGGGCCACTGCATTGTTTGCCATGCGATGCCGCAGCCGGCGCCGATCACGACGAGAGAAAGCAGAATATAGCCCGAGCCCAGCCCGAGATCGTTGAAGCGCTTGATGGTCGCGACGACGCCCACCCACAGGGCGAACGGGAACAAGATTACGGCCAGGATCTTAAGGTTGAGAAGATACAGGCCGTAACAGGCGGCCAGCAGCGCAATGCGGCAGGTTTCGCTTATCATGAACTTGAAGCGCCCGAACGTGCCTTTCGGACTGATCAAATCCACAAAAACCCGTTTGATGGCTGATTTCATGGCGTCTTCCTGTTTTCATGGCTGATCGAAAACGAACGGAAACGACGGCGCCTTATAGACGGAGCTGGAGAATCAGCGCGTCCTCGCGGCCGCCGGAATCGGGATCCGGATAATAGCCGCGGCGGCGGCCGAATTCATCGAACCCGGCGCTCCCGTACAAGGCCAGTGCGGCGGTATTGGACGGACGCACCTCGAGGAAAAGACTTTCACAGCGCGCATTCCTGGCGGCCTCCGTGATATGGGCAAGCATCAACGAACCCAGGCCGCAACGCTGAAAACGGGGATCCACGGCGAGATTCAGCAGATGCGATTCGCCCGGCCCGAATGCCACGATGCCGTAGCCCGCAAGCATGCCCGCATACTCGACGCCTACGCGGTAATAGTCGGCGCGCAGACAACCCTCGAAGATGCCGCGCGTCCATCCGCGCGCATAGGCGCTCGTTTCGATTTGAATCAGGCGGTCGAGATCACCTTCGACAAGCGGACGCAGCCGCGGCGTATCGAAGGCGACGACGGCGTTCACGTCGCACGCGGCGCGGCAGCGGCCAGCGCGAGCTTGAGATCCTCCCAGCTTTTTCGCTTCGCACTCGGCGTACGCAACAGATAGGCCGGATGATAGGTCACCACCACCGGATGACCGCCGGGGCCTTCATGCACCCGGCCGCGAAGCCGCCCCACCGGCGTTTCCACCCCGAGCAGACGGTGCGCCGCCACCGCGCCCAGCGCCAATATCAGCGCCGGATCAATCAACGCGATCTGGCGTTCGAGATACGGCCAACAGGCCTCCGCTTCGCCCGGTTCGGGGTTGCGATTGCCGGGCGGACGACACTTGACCACGTTGGTGATGAACACCTCGGGGCGCGCAAGACCGAGCGCCGCAAGCATGGCGTCCAGCAACTTTCCGGCACGGCCGACGAAGGGCTCGCCGCGCTGATCCTCCTCCGCGCCCGGTCCTTCGCCGACCAGGATCCAGCGCGCGTCGCGGGCGCCGACGCCGAAAACCGTGCGCTTGCGGCTCTTCGCAAGCGCGCAGCGCGTACAGTTTGAAACGGCCGCTTCGAGTTCGGCCCAGTCGGCGATTGCCGGGACGAAAGTTTCGGGGGCGGGCGATACGGGCGATGCAGGCGTGAGCACTGCATCCGCAACCGGCTCAGCAACCGGCTCGTCAATCGGTTCGGGAACTGGATCGGGAGCGGATACAGGCGCCGCCAGATTGCGCCGCGCCCACAGCGTAAAACCCATGTCGCGTAGCGCCTGTGCGCGCGACGAATCCACTCCGGTTATCTCCTCTCAGCGGGCGCGGCGGCGGCGGCGATCCAGACGCACCACCCACCACACCGGCGCCGAGAGCGCATAAAGAAAGAAACCCCCGAACAGCACGCCCGGCGGAGACAACGCGACGCAGATGAAGAACAGCGGCACAATGAGGACGGTGGGAACGGCCAGACGCCGATCCAGCTTGAATTCCTTGAAGCTGTAATAGCCGAGATTCGACATCATCAGCAAGGCCGCGAAAATGGTGAGCAACGCGGTCGGCAACATAAGTATGCCGGTCGAAAAGCCCAGATCGTAGGCGAGCCAGACCATGCCCGCGATCATGCCGGCCGCCGACGGACAGGGCAGCCCCTGAAAGTAACGTTTGCCCATCGTGCCTGCCCGGGCGTTGAAACGCGCAAGCCTGAGCGCCGTCGCGCCGACATAAAAGAAAGCGACAAGCCAGCCGACCCGCCCCCACACGGGACCATAGGAGGCAAGACCGAGCAGGGCGAAGTGATAGACCAGCAACGCGGGGGCGATGCCAAAGGACACCAGATCGGCAAGGCTGTCGTACTGGGCGCCGAAGCCCGAAGTCGTGCCGGTCAGGCGCGCGACCCGCCCGTCTATGCCGTCGAGCACCATGGCGATGAAGATCGCCACGGCGGCGGCCGGGTAACTCCCGCGCATACCCGCGATGATGGCGTAAAAGCCCGCGAACAGCGAGGCGGTCGTAAACAGATTGGGCAGCAGGTAAATCCCGCGGCGGCGCGGCGGCGCGTCCGGATCGGACGCATCGCGACGCGCGCGCTCGGGCAAATGCAGGCGGCGCAGCTTCGATTCCACGGTTTTATCCGGTTCTCGGTCGTGATTCATGCGCCTATGATGCCACCTCGTCGTCTGACAGGCCAGCGCCGGCGGGTGGAACCTCGCCGCGCAGGCGTCGGCGTATCGCCTCCAGCGGATGAGCACGAGCGCGCTCGACGGCGGCCGCCAGGCGTGGCCCACCCGCGTCCATCTCCCGCACCAGCGCGTCGGCGAAGCCTCCGCTCACGATGTCGGCGAGAACTTCGCGCATGGCCGCGCGCGAGCGCTCGTCCACCACCCGTGGCCCCGCGACCAGTCCGCCAAAGGCCGCCGTCGAGGAAATGCGCTCTTGCAAATGCGCGAGTCCGTTCGCGTAGATCATGTCCGCCATCAGCTTCACTTCTTCCAGGCAACTGAAGTAGGCGATCTCCGGCTGGTATCCCGCGGCGACCAGAGTCTCGAAGCCGGCCTCGATCAACTCCGTGAGCCCGCCAACGAGCACCGCCTGTTCGGCAAAGAGATCGCTTTCGGTTTCCTCCGCAAAGGTAGTTTCGATGACCGCCACCCGATCGAGCCCGAGCGCCTTCGCATAGCCGAGCGCGCGAGTGCGCGCGCGTCCCGTCACATCCTGAGCCACCGCCACGAAACCCGCGATGCCGCGTCCGGCCTCGTACTGCGCGCGCAACTGCTCGCCGATCCCCGAGGGCGCGACCAGGATCACGTCGAGATCGTCGCGCGGACGGATGCGGCGGTAGTGGATATTGAAGCCGTGGGCGAAAACGAGCGCTCCGCCGGGCGCGAGATGCGGCGCCACCGTGTCTTCATAGACCCGGGGCTGGATCTCGTCGGGCAAGAGCATCGCCACCAGCGCCGCCCGCGACACCACCTCGGCCGGCGTGCCGGATGCAAGACCGTCGGCCTGCACGGCATCCGCGTGAACCGAGCCGGGACGCAGGCCCACGCGCACATTGATGCCCGAATCACGCAGATTGAGCGCCTGCGCCCGGCCCTGTGAACCATAGCCGAGCACCGCCACTTCTTCCGTGCCGAGCCCGATGTGGCGGAGTTCTTCCGCCGCGATTATCCCCATGCGTTCGTCACCTGCAAGCCTGCCCCGCTAGAATAATGGTTTTCGCCCTGCGGTCACCCGTGCTTTTATCCGATTTACTGCCGCACACCTTGCGCGAAGCGCCCGCCGAGGCCGAAACCGCCAGCCATCGCCTGATGCTGCGCGCCGGCCTCATCCGCCAACACGCGGCCGGCATCTACACCTGGCTGCCGCTCGGTTTGCGTGTCCTGCGCAAGGCCGAGGCCATCGTGCGCGAGGAAATGGAACGCATCGGCGCGGTGGAATTGCTCATGCCCTGCGTACAGCCGGCCGAACTGTGGCAGGAATCGGGACGCTGGCAGAAGTACGGACCGGAACTGCTGCGCATCACCGACCGGCGCGATCGCGAATTCTGCTTCGGCCCGACCCACGAGGAAATCGTCACCGATCTGGTGCGCAACATCGTCAGCTCGCACCGCCAGCTTCCGCTCACGCTGTTCCAGATCCAGACCAAGTTCCGCGACGAGATGCGCCCGCGCTTCGGCGTCATGCGCGCACGAGAATTCATCATGAAGGACGCCTACTCCTTCCACCTCGATGAGAATTCGCTCGACGAAACCTACACCCGCATGCGCGAAGCCTACGGCCGGATACTGGAACGCATCGGCCTCGACTACCGCGTGGTCGAAGCCGACAACGGCGCCATCGGCGGCGACGCCTCGCACGAGTTTCACGTGCTCGCGGACGCCGGCGAAGACACCATCGTATTCGCACCGGACGGCGACTACGCCGCCAACCTCGAACTCGCGCATTCACATGCACCCACCGCGCCACGCCCGGCGCCTGGCGCCGAACTGGAGCGCGTACCGACACCCAACGCGCGCACCATTCCCGAGGTGGCGAAACTCCTGAAACTGCCGACAAAGCGCTGCGTCAAGACGCTTATCGTGCGCGGCAGCGAAGCGCCGGCGATCGCCCTCGTACTGCGCGGCGATCACGAGTTGAATCCGCTCAAGGCCGCGCAGCTTCCCGAGGTAAGCAACCCGGTGGAGCTGCTCGACGCTGACGCCGTGCGCGCGCTCGGCAATCTCGAATTCGGCAGCATCGGTCCGCTGGGGCTCGAACTGCCGGTCGTCGCTGATCGCGATGCGGCGGTGCTTGCCGACTTCTGCTGCGGTGCGAACACACCGGGCGAACATTTCACGGGCGTCAACTGGGCGCGTGATCTCGCCGAACCCGCGGTTGCGGATCTCAGGCTGGTCAAAAAAGGCGATGCGAGCCCGGACGGACGGGGCAAACTCGCCTTCGCACGCGGTATAGAGGTGGGACACGTCTTCAAGCTCGGCACCCGTTACTCGAAAGCCATGGGCGCGGTCGCGCAGGATGCGAACGGCGCCGAGCATCCGCTGACCATGGGTTGCTACGGCTTCGGCGTCTCGCGCATTGTCGCCGCCGCCATCGAGCAATCCCACGACGATCGCGGCATCGTCTGGCCGGCCGCGATCGCCCCCTTCGAAATCATGATCATTCCGGTAGGTGCCGGGCGTTCCGCGGAAATGCGCGGCGCCGCCGAGCGGCTGCACGACGAACTCCGCCGCACCGGCTTCGAGGCTGCGCTCGACAACCGCGCGCTGCGTCCCGGCGTCATGTTCAAGGACGCGGAACTGCTCGGCATCCCGCATCGGCTGGTGTTGAGCGAACGCAGCCTGGAAAACGGCGTGATCGAATACCGGGCGCGCACCGAAGAGGCAAGTCGCGACATTCCCCGCGGCGAAGTGGTGAATTTTCTACGCGAGCTGCTCCGACCGTCGCAATGAGGGCGCGCGCCACGGCCTGCGCCCTGCTCCTGGCGCTCGCACTGCCTGCATCCGCCGGCCCCGCGCCTTCCGCCGCCACCCGCCTCACGGCCGCCGTCAAGACGGCCATGCATGCACCCGCCGACGGCTTTCACGACGCCTGGGTGCGCAGCGTCTGGCTGCAAACCATGGAGGCGCGCCTCGCCAAATACATTCCGCAACCGAAAGCGCGCCACGAAATTGCTGCTGCTGTTACACGCGGAGGCGACGCGCGCCGGCGTGCCACCCGAGTTGGTGCTTGCGATCGTCAATGCGGAAAGCGATTTCGATCCCTGGGCCGTATCCGCAACCGGCGCACAAGGGTTGATGCAGATCATGCCGTTCTGGCTCAAGGAAGCGGGCAAGCCGGGCGACAACCTCTTCGATCCGCGCACCAATCTGCGCCTCGGCTGCACGATTCTCGCCTGGTATCTCAAGCGTTCCCACGGCGACATCACGCTCGCCCTGCAATCCTATTACGGCAGGCGTTACGGCAACACCTATTCCGGGCGCGTACTGAACTTGCTCGACACCCGCTGGTACTGGAAAGACTAGAGCCTGTCTCAAAATCGGACGCTCATCATTGTTTGACTAGACCCCTCCCGGCGAAAGCCGGGATCACGCCGGAGCGACGGGCGCTTTTATGCTTTCCGGTCTGCGACAGGATCGCGGCAGGGACCGCCGCTCCTACGATGGATCTCGGGGTAGGAGCGGTCGTCCCGGCCGCGACTGCGGCGACGAGGTTTTGCGCAGGATTCGCGGGCGTGGCCCGCTCCTGCACCGCCGAGGATTGTAGGAGCGAGCTTGCTCGCGATTCTTCTACTTCTTTCGTCATGGCGGGAATAAATCAGATGTTTCCCGGATGTTCTTATGGTCGTTCAATCGTCAGCGGATCGTAAAGTCCGCGCAGACTTCGATCGAAGGCACATCCTCCGCGATGAGTTCGCGTACGCGTGCAAACGGCGGGCCTTCGTTCAGCCACTCGCGAAACTCGCACAACGAAGATTCGGGGCCGCAGGCAAGCACCTCGACGCGATCGTCGGCAAGATTCCGGGCATAACCGGTTATGCCGAGTTCGCGCGCTTTTTCGGCGGTCGCGTAACGAAAGCCTACGCCCTGCACGCGGCCGGATACGGAAAAACGTCGGCAGCGCAGATCGTTCGTCACAAGGCGACTACATCAAAGCCGGATTGGATCAGCCGCCGCCGTTCGCCTTGCCCTGCCGGGCATCCAGCCAAAGGAGGGCTGTGACGGCTTTGGCCATGGCGGGCTTGTTCATGTTTTTCGGCTCCTGGCTGGAATCGTTGGAGTCACATCGGCTTCAAGACATCGTTCGTGAATCAAGGCCTGACGGCAAATCTCATTGTCGTCAAGAAAGTCGCTGACTCATATCAACAATCCTTCGGATCAATCGGCAGCCCTCGACATGGAATCGGGAATCGCCGGCTCGCCGCTTGCCGGAACGGGCGCAAGCTGCGGACCGGCGCCGGAGGCCGGCGGCGGTGGCGGATGGATCGCGCGGGATTTTTCCACCGCACGGCGCGCCCATTTTTCCGCCTGCAATGCGCTCGAATGCGCACGGCTATAGTTGCCGTTCTTGAGCGAAGATTCGGCATCGTCCAGCCATTGCTTGGCCGCGGCCAGACGGCTCGGCGCATAATGCGCGGCTCCGGCCTGTTCCGCCACGGCAATGGCCTGGCGCGCATTGCTCATGGTCTGCACCGGCGGGCTTGCACAAGCGCCGAGCGCAAGCACGACTGCAAAGATGCCGGCGCCGAAAATAAAACGGAGCAGCGAATGTCCGGGTGATTTGTGCATGTCAGTGCGCCGTAGCGGGAACAGGAACATTGACGACTCCCGTCCATTGTGCGCTGTCGCTCACATGGTCAATTCCGCGCGCAAGCGCGAGCAGACGCGGCGGTACATTGGAGCAACCTTCGTTCGCGCGTACGATCTTCGTCCCGCCATTTAATTTCACGCCGATGGTGAAGGTCGGCGCATTGGTACGTTTGAGCTTGCAGCCCGCGTCGGTGAGATCGTAGGAATCGGCCAGTGTGAAAAACGCCGCCTTGCGCACCAGCTTCAGAAGCTCGCGCTTGCGCTGCGTGGTAAGCGGTTCCTTTGCTTCGCCCTGTTTTTTCACCCCGCGCACCCCCAGATATTCCAAAGTGTTCTCCTTCGCGCTCAAGGCATAGTACGGGCAACCCGATTCGCAGCCGCCGCGCTTCAGCACCAGCTCGAAACTTGCAAGACTGTCACCGGAGGGCTGCGGCAGCAGCGCCGTGATCGTAGCCGGCGCCTTTTGCCCGGCCGTCTTTTCGCCGCCCTTGAGCGACCAGGCCTGAACGAGCTTGACCACCACGAAGATGACGATCGCAATCGCGAGCGCCGAGAGGAGGAAAAACCCCGGGCGCTGACGCCGGCGGCGCCCGTGCCTGGTTGAGTTCTGCTTCATGGCGCAGATGTTACCACCTGATCGCGACAGAGTTCATGCGCGCAAAGACGGTTGCGCTCGTGTACCATCAGCGCAGGCGATGGCGGGCGGATCCAATGGAAAAGCGTGAAACTCGGGGTTTGGCGGCCTGGCGCGGCCTGATTGCGGTAGCGGCCCTGGTGGCCGTGATTGCGGGCATGCGCGCGGCCAGCGACCTCATAGTCCCCTTCCTGCTTGCGCTCTCGATCGCCATCATCTGCCTGCCGCCGCTCTACTGGATGCGTCTGCGCCGCGTGCCGAGCGCGATCGCCATCGGATTGCTCATTATCATCATCGTTGCCGCCATCATCGGTGTCGGCGCGCTTATCGGCAACTCCATAGGAAGCTTCGTCCAGGATCTCCCGAGCTACCAGCATCACCTCCGGAACTTCCTGCAGGAAACGATGAAATTCGCTCACCGCATCGGCTGGAACGTCTCGCTCGAAAATCTGCCCCAGCAGCTCAACCCCGACAATGCCTTCGCCCTCGTCACGCGCTTCTTCAAGAGCTTCGGCGCGGTACTCACCGACGGCTTCCTGATCGTGTTCACCGTGCTCTTCCTGTTGTTCGAGGCCACAGTACTGCCGCGCAAGTTCGACATCATGCCGAAGACGGATCACGAGCATCGCTCGCTCGCGATCTTTGGCTCATTCGTCGAAAGCGTCCAGCGCTACGTATTCCTGAAGACCGTGCTCAGCCTCGCGCTAGGCCTCCTCGTTTGGCTGGTTCTATGGGGGTTTGGCGTACGCTACGCGCCGTTATGGGGCCTGCTTGCGTTCCTGCTCAATTTCGTACCCAACATCGGTGCCTTTCTTTCCGCCATCCCGCCCGTCCTGCTCGCGCTCCTGCAAGGCGGCTGGCCTCTGTTCGGCTATACGGCGGGAACGCTTTTCGTCATCCATTTCGTGACCGGGAACCTCATTGAGCCCGTACTCATGGGCGGACGCCTCGGACTTTCGACCCTCGTCGTGTTCGTTTCGTTGATTTTCTGGGGCTGGGTGCTCGGCCCGGTCGGCATGCTGCTTTCGGTACCGCTCACGATGATCATCCGGATCGGCTTCGAGTCCAATCCAGACACGCGTTGGCTGGCTGTACTTCTCGGCCCCGCGCCAGCGTCCGAGCACGAAGGCCGGCTCATCGCTCTCTGGCGTCACTGGCGCGAGCGTATGCGCCCAAAAAGCCGTTGAAAGGATTACAGTCCGTACAATCGCCGTCAGAATTTCACATGCAGACCGACCGCGAAGCCGTGCGGCAGGATTTCGATAAGGATCGGTATTTTGCGCGCATGGGCGAAGTAGCCAAGCGCGGTGCCGAGCGCCCAGCCGACAAGTACGTCGCTCTGCCAGTGCTCGCGGGTTTTCACGCGGCCGATGGATTCATAAAGCGGAATCGCCTCCAGCGCATATACCCAGGGATGGTCGTGCCCGTACTCGAGCACGATCGGCGTAATAGCGGCGGCGGAAAGCGACGTATGACCGCTCGGGAAACTGGTATTGCCGAAACCCTGAAACCAGCGGTCGGGATTGGCGGTATCGCTTGGCCGTTCGCGCTGGAAGGTGTTTTTAAGTGCAAATATGCTGACCGCCGTCATCATCAGCGCATCGCCCGACTGCCACAGGGTATGGCCGAGGCGCGTGTCGTTGCCCTCCCACAAGGCGCCCACGCCGACGAAAAGGAGCGTCGCCCCGAGCATCTGGTTCTGATGCGCCTTGCCCCAGATGCCGCTGTCGTCGTAAGACAGGCGATGATCTATGCCCAGCGGTCCGCCAGCCGCCCGCGCCGCGAGCGGCATGCAGAGAACAAGCGCGCCGAGCAGAATAGCGGCCCAGCCGCGTGCGCCATTTCTGAAGACCGGGAAATTACGGAACATGCCGCGCCAGATCGCAAACTCGTTGCGTAGGATACGCTATTGAGCATATTCAGACCGTCGGCGAGCAGGCCATGAACCTCCCTCCATCGGGCGAACAGTGGGAAATCCGTTACGGCAGCGGCGCCGATTCGGCCTGCGCGACCGTGGTCGAAGTCGGTGGCGGCCTGCGCGAGTACGAAGTCGGCGGCATAGCCATTCTCGACCCCTTCCCGCTCGATGCGGTGTGCGACGGCGCGCACAACATGCCGCTCGTACCCTGGCCGAACCGTATCCGCGACGGCCGCTATTCCTTCGCGGGCAGGGATTATCAACTCGATCTGAGCGAGCCCGCGCAGCACAACGCGATCCACGGCTTCGGGCGCTGGCGCAACTGGACGCTGCGCAAGCGCGAGGGAAACCGCATCGTCGCCGGTCTCCTGCTGCATCCGCAACCCGGCTACCCGTTCACGCTGGATGTCGCCGTCGAGTACGCACTCGACAAGGCCGGACTCACCGTGCGCACCACCGCTTCCAACCTCGGCGACGAGAGCTGCCCCTACGGTTGCGGCCAGCACCCCTACCTCAGCTGTGGCACGGAAAGAATTGACGAGCTCACGCTGGAACTCGATGCCGCGAAGTGGCTGCCGACCGACGCGCAGCAAATCCCGACCGGCACCGAAGCCGTCGCGGATTCACCCTACGATTTTCGTGGCGGACGAACGATCGGCGAACAGAAAATTGACTATGCGTTCACCGATCTCGCGCGCGATGCGGACGGCAAAGCCTGGGCGCGCGTGACTTCTCCCGGATGGCAGACGCGTCGGCCTATGGGCGGACGAACACTATCGTTACCTCGAAATCTACACCGGCGACACGCTTGCTCCCGGGCGCCGGCGACGCGGACTCGGCGTCGAACCGATGAGCTGCGCACCGAACGGTTTCGTGAGCGGCGACGGTCTGATTCGCCTGGCGCCCGGCGAGTCGGTCACCACCGTCTGGGGCATCGTCGTCGGCTGAACGGCCGTCGCTGATGACGCTTACTGGCAAGGCAAATACATGAACATCCTCATCGTCGAAGATGACAGCGCACTCGCCGGTGATCTCGCGCGTCGTCTGCAGAAGAGCGGCCACAATGCAAATGTCGCCGATACCCTGGCGAATGCTTACAAACTCGCCAAACGGCACGCGCCTGACGTCGTTGTCCTCGACCGCCTGCTGCCCGACGGCGACGGTCTGAACCTCATTCCCTGGCTGCGCGAACATCACCCGGCAACCGCGGTGCTCGTGCTCTCCGCACTCGTCGCCCTGGATGCGCGCGTGGACGGGCTCAATGCCGGCGCCGACGACTATCTCGGCAAGCCCTATGCTTTCGAGGAATTACTCGCCCGCATCGGCGCCCTGAAACGCCGCAGCACAAACATGGCGACACAACTCCACACGGGGAAAATCGCCCTGGACCGCCTGAACCGTACGGCAAGCGCGGGCAAAACCGAATTGAAGTTGAATCCGCGCGAGTTTGCGCTGCTCGAGTACCTCATGCTGCACGGGGGCGAACCGGTGACGCGCACCATGATCCTGCGCGACGTTTGGGGATACGACTTCAAGCCCGCCACCAACGTGCTCGACGTGCACGTCAGCCGCCTGCGCGCCAAGCTGGAAGAATGCGGCTGCGCGGGGATGCTCGCGACGGAGCGCGGCGTCGGCTACCGGCTCGGCAAACGCGCGAAATGAAGATCACCGCAGGCGGGATTCTTCGCACAACCTCCTTTCGGGTTGCGGCGCTGTACGCACTGCTCTACGCGCTGCTCACCGGCGCCATCGTAACGGTCGTATTCACCTTCGCCGAACATGAAATCCATACCGAAGTGCGCGCCGGACTGATTGACGAAAGCACCGCGCTGACTTCGCTCCTGCAAGTCCGCGGCCCCGACGTTCTCGAACAGATTGTACAAACCCGCAGCGAACACGAGACGCCGGAAGGCGAAGCGCAACCGGGAAATCCCGATCGCCGGTATTACGTGCTCGCGACGGCGCAGAACAAGGTACTGGTCGGCGATATCGAACACTGGCCCGAAGGCGCGCCCGCACAAGGCTGGTACTCCTTCAAGGTCAAGAAATTCGGTGCGGCCCTCGGCCTGGTGACGCCGCTTGCGAACGGCATGAAACTGCTGGTCGCCCAGTCGTTGGCCGGCCCCAATGCCCTGTCGGCCGCGATCGGGCGCTGGGTCGTCATCGGCGCGCTGATTGCGCTGCTCGCGGGCCTTGCCGGCGGCTTCTTCGTCGGCGCGCGCGTGATGCGCCACATCAACCGGGCGGCAGGCGCGGCCGAGCGCATCCAGGCCGGGCAGTTGAGCGAACGCCTGCCGGGCGGCGGGCCGAGCGAACAGCGCGTACTCGCCCGCGCCTTCAACTCAATGCTCGAACGCATCGAGGCCGCGGTCATCGGCCTGCGCGACGTCGCCGCACGCACCGCGCACGAGATGCAGCATCCGCTTACGCGCGCCGATCAGGCGCTCGCCCGCGCCGAACAAACGCCGAGCCGCGAAGACGCGGCGGCGGAAGTCGCGGCGGCGCGTAAGGAAATTCACGAACTTGCCAACCGCGTCGAAGCGCTGTTGCGTCTCGCGCGCCTGGAAGGCGACTCGGCGCGCGAATTTTTCCGCGAACTGGATCTCGCGGCGCTCGCCGCCGACGTGGTGGATCTCTACGTGCCACTCGCCGAAGAACACAGCCAGACGCTCACCCTGTCGCCCGCCGATCCGACAAACCTCGTCGGCGATCGCCAACTGCTCGCCCAGGCGCTCGCCAATCTGCTCGACAATGCGCTCAAGTACGCGCCCGCGGGCCGCATCGAGGTGCGATTGAGCGCTGCGGCCGATCATGTGACGCTCGAAGTGCGCGACGACGGCAGCGGACCAGGCCCGATGAAGGCCGCGCGCGGCTCCGGATTGGGACTTCCCATCGCCCGCGCCATCGCGCAACTGCACGGCGGCAGCCTCGAACTCGCACAGGAAAACGGCGGTTTCAGCGCCCGCCTGATCCTGCGTTCCCGATCCTTGCCCGGTTCGCCGACGAAGGCGTGATCCGGCTCGAACCAGGAGAATCCGTCACCGCCAGTTGGGCCATCCTCGTCGGTTAAACGCCCGATTCCCGATCCCGAAAAGATGTCAAAGTGGTCTCGCCTTGTCTTTCGCTTTTTACAATTACATCCATCAGGGAAATTTTAGGTTGTATAAAGCAATGCCTTGGCAGACCAGCATTGTTATTTCAGCCATTTTGTTGATTTAGACGACCCCGTCTGCTATATTCCAGTATGTCTATTTCTTGTTAGGGCTCATGCGTAAAATTGTTGACAGCAACCAACTGCAATCTGATGACCTCCGCCTATATTTAACGAGATCAAGTTCCAGTTTCGCAGTATTGACAGACTATGCAGCCATGGAGGCCTACAAAGGGAAAACTTTGACGAGCATATTCAAATCTATGGAGGTGCTCAGCGATTTTCCAGATCAAGTTCTTGTTCTGAAGAGCACTCGTGTTATCTGTGGTCTGTGTGGCCGCTCAGTCGGACTCCAGAGAAGGCTCATTGATAAGCGTCAAACCCGGGAGTTTCCCGTTTACATTCGCTGTCTCCGTGCCGCCGAGAACGGTAATACCCAATACGTTCGATCAATACTCAAACATGGTGAAGAAGCATCGAAACATATGGACACGTTGCTTCGGGATGCCGCGGTTATCGCTGACGCTATAGCAGATATCGCGAAAATTCACACAAAGGAGGAAAGAGCAGCATTCCGTAATGGGACTGCATTTCCCTTGGGTATGGTGGACAATATCGTTAAGCACATCATGCTGATTGCAGTACAAATATTCCGCCAACACCCAAACGTGAACAAGCGACCCTGTTACGAGGAGCTATTTAACACATTTGTATTTCGCTTCTCGCTGTGCATGTATCTCCTTGCTCTAGATTGGGCCGCAAAAGGCGGCGTTCAAACTGCGTCGCCAGACAAGGTTAGAAACGATATGGTTGACATGAACTTTGCAGCATACGCAACATATTTCGATGGGCTGCTTACTGGGGACCTAAAAACCGCCCGATTGCACCGGTTGGCGCGTGTCTGGCTAGCCGCACTGTTTGACTGCAAGCTACCTGGCGGATTTGCGTCGTGAAGCACTACCAGAAACGCCCTAACAGATCGTTCAAGCGGACGCGCATACTGCGCGCCGCTTATCTCAAGCGTTAGGAAAAATTGGCTCGGGGAGCAGAGAAGTGAATAGGGAGCGATTCGAAACTTGGGACAAAGCTGTCCAGCTGTGTGTGCAGGGGTTTACTGCGTCGCTTGTTACCGTGTCCTTGTCCGCAGGAGCTGCAGTGCTAGTGCGTCGGCCAAACCTTACTTGGGGATGGAAGCCTGCCGCAGTAGTTGAAGCGCTTATTGTCCTGTTATTCGCTTGGGGTGTATTGATATCAAGCGTCACCATAACCGCTATTCGCCTATCGGAACTCGAGATTCGTCGCTGGTTATTTGTTGCATTTGGTACGATATACACGCTTGTAGTGCTTCACGTGGTTGGTGCTTTGTCCTATCTTGCAATTACCGAAGCCATACATGCCCTACATTCCTAACAAGTCATTCCAGCCGACCGCCATCCCGCTTCGCGGCTGCGCCCCCTTGGTTGCGTTGATGAGAGCCTCTCCAACTTCGTCTATACTCACTACCATATGAAGCAACACGCCACCTCCAACACGCCAGGCTCTCATCGCCACAAGTCGGGGGTGCCGCTTAACTCGCCACCGCGTTAGGCGCTACGAGGTAATATTCAACCGCTATGGCAACCTGTTTCGTTATCCAACCCTTCGACAAGGGCAAGTTTGACAAGCGCTTTGCGGACACATTCAAACCCGCAATTGAGCAGTCGGGGCTAGAGCCGTACCGCGTTCGATCAAGATCCACGCGTGGAGATCCCAATTGATGCGATTGAGGAGGGAATCAATTCGGCAGCTATCTGCCTAGCTGACATCTCCACCGACAATCCCAATGTTTGGTACGAACTGGGCTACGCATTTGCTACTGGCAAGCCTGTGGTCATGGTCTGCTCTGAGGAGCGGCAGCCTTTGCGGTTTCCATTCGACATCCAGCATCGGCATATAGTTACATACAAATCAGAATCTTCCAGCGACTTCGAACAGCTTCGAGACAGGATTTCGGAACGAATCAACGCCCTGCTCGAAAAGTCGGAGCGGTTGCGACAACTGGCCGAGTCCGACCCGGTTGCGCTCCGTGATGGCATGAGCCAAATGGAGCTTGCCGTACTGGCGGTACTTGCTGGAGAGTCGGCCTTGCCAGGCAGTTCTGCAAACATTCACTCATTACAGCGCGACGTAGAGCGAGCGGGGTTCACATCAGTAGGCTTTGGCCTTGGCTTTCGGCGCCTGTTGCGCAGCGGTCTCGTAGAAACGGCCGAAGAACAAGACGAGGAAGGCTACTCCCACCCTGTCGCTAGATTGACCCAATCCGGCTGGGATTGGATCGAAGAGAATGAGGGCATGTTTGTTACTAAAAGGCAGCCGAGCCCCCCGCCATCGCCTGATGATGATATTCCGTTCTAATTCAAGCGCGCGCCTAACATTTCGTTGCAGCGGACACCGCTTCGCGGCTGCGCCCCCTTGGTTGCGTTGATGAGAGCCTCCCCAACTTCGTCTATACTCACTACCATATGAAGCAACACGCCACCTCCAATACACTAGGTTCTCATCGCCCCAAGTCGGGGGTGCCGCTTAACTCGCCACCGCGTTAGGTCATGCGATGAATAGTCAATTAAAGTCGGGCATCGAGACGCAATTAGATCAATATGCATGGTGCATGAAGCTAATTAAATTGCGCATTGATTTTCTAGGACAATTACTCGCGGGGGTTCTACCCTGATTTTGCGGACACTTCAAGGAAGCCCGATAATGGGCGAAAGGAGTGTTTATGTCGAAGCGAAGAAAATTCAGCCCTGAGTTCAAACAAGGGGCGGTGGAACAGACCCGTCAGGCGGGCGTGAGCAGTGCCCAGATTGCCCGCGAATTGGGTATTGGCGCAAATTTGCTCAGGCGCTGGAAGCGAGAGGCGGATACCCGCGGTGGGCGTGCCTTCAGGGGTACGGGTCTGCCCAGGGATGAAGAGCTGGCCCGACTGAGGCGCGAGCTGGGGCGGGTGAAGAAGGAGCGGGATTTTTTGCGCGAAGCGGCAACGTACTTTGCCAGGGAGTCGTCATGAGGTATCGGGCGATCCGGCGTTGTCGCGCTGAGTTCCCTATCCGCCTGATGTGCCGCTGCCTTAGGGTCTCGCCGAGCGGCTACTATGCTTGGGCCAAGCGCAGGCCGAGTGCCAGGCGACGCGACAACGAACGGTTGCTGGGGCGTATCCGCGAGATTCATGCCGACAGTGACGGGGTGATCGGTGCTCCCCGCATGCACGAGGATCTTCATCATGAAGGCGAACGGGCGAGTTTGAATCGCATCGCGCGGCTGATGGCTGCCCACGGTCTTTACGGCTGGCCGCGGCGCAGGGGCCGCAGAAGCGCCAAGCGTCCGAGCCAACGCCCGGCCGAGGTCATGAACCACCTCCGGCGTGACTTCACGGCCGCCGAGCCGGAGACCAAATGGGTGACGGACATCACCGAGATCAAGACCGGCGAGGGCAAGCTCTACCTGTGCGTCGTCATTGATCTTTATAGCAAATTGGTGGTGGGCTGGTCCATGCACCACCGTCAGGATCGCAGGATGGTCATGCGGGCCGTGGAGGCGGCGATCTGGCAGCGACAAGGCACAGGCCCTGTCATCCTGCATTCGGATCGAGGCGGGCAATTTATCAGTGAGGGCTACCAGCGCCTACTGAAGCAGAATCTGCTGATCTGCTCGATGAGTGCCGTCGGGCACTGCGCCGACAATGCCGCCTGTGAGGGCTTTTTCGGGATACTCAAGCGTGAGCGCGTATACCGCAAAAGTTATCCGACCATGGAGGTCGCCAAAGCCGATCTGTTCGATTACATGGAGAGGTTTTACAATCCACGCATGCGAAGGCGTGTAGCCAAAGAGGATTTGAAGGTGTCAGCCTTCTTCAAACCGTCCGTGGAAACGGGGTAGAACCCCGGGGAAAGATGCAAATGCAAGCACTGGTCATCTACTGCCCGACGTAGAAATAGGCGCGGTTCAGTTACGGAAGTGCCTTGAGCTGATTGCGATGGCAAGCATCGCCGCAAATGAATCCGATTATAGGGTGATTCACGATACGTTTAAGAAGCAATGGAATGCTTCGCTTATTGTTCGTGACATCGAGCGCATTAATCCAGACTTCTACCCCAAACCGTTTATTCAGAAAGATGATTCAGAGGGCCGGAAGGTTGATCTTGAGCCTGAAGGCGATTTTCTGAGTAAAAACGAGTTTACTAAATTATATGAATGGTGCGGCGCACGACTCCACGCTATAAATCCATATCGCCGAGACCGTGATGAAGGCAAAAAATATAAGAATGATTTGTACAAGATCGAGCAAGCGAGACAGAAAATAGTAAGGTTGCTAAACTCGCATAGGGCAGTGTTAGCCAATGATCGCACAGAAATATGGTGCTTAATGGCTTCATCAGGAAATGACGGCAAACCACAGGCATTTTCAATGACTAAGCATCCTCTGACCGGCCGGGGAGATAGGTAACAAAAGAGTCCGGGGACATGGGTTACATATTCCTTTGAAAACCACGCATTCCCCAGCGTACAACTTGGGGACAGTGATCCAGAAGTAATTTCAGCGAATGCCGGGGCGATTTCGGCCCGCTGCAAACGCTGCCTTTCCGGCAAGCG
Source organism: uncultured Gammaproteobacteria bacterium (assembly GCA_963843735.1). GTDB lineage: Bacteria > Pseudomonadota > Gammaproteobacteria > JAKDMP01 > JAKDMP01 > CAWJLN01. The sequence continues at coordinate 133,564 of CAWJLN010000008.1, read as the reverse complement.
CTAGCGGCGGTTGACGACGTGGAGCGCCTGCTTGTCCACCGCAAGCGCCGCCTCGTGCATCGCTTCAGACAAGGTCGGATGGGCGTGCATTGTGCGCTGGATGTCTTCTGCGCTCGCGCGATATTCCATTGCGAGCACCGCTTCGGCGATCAACTCCGATGCGTAGGGACCTACGATGTGCACACCGAGAATCTCGTCGGTGTCTTTGTGCGCGATCATCTTCACCATGCCGGCCGGCATGCCGAGCGCATTCGCGCGGCCGTTGGCGGCAAAGGGAAAACGCCCGCTCTTGATCGGCACGCCGTCCTTCCTGAGCTGCTGCTCGCTCTTGCCGACCCAGGCGACCTCGGGTGCGGTGTAAATAACCGAGGGCACGGCCTCGTAATTGACTTCGGCCACCTTGCCCGCAATGAGGTCGGCAACCATGACGCCCTCCTCGCTCGCCTTGTGCGCCAGCATCGGCCCGCGCACAAGATCGCCGATCGCCCACACGCCCGCGACATTGGTGCGGCATTCTTCGTCCACCTTGACGAAGCCGCGCTCGTCCACGGCGATGCCCGAATCCTTGTCGAGCAGACCATCGGCATAGGGCCGGCGCCCGACCGCAACCAGCACCTTGTCCACTTCCAGCGTTTCCTTGCCGTCCTTCGTTTCATAGGAAAGCGTGACGCCGTTCTTGCTCTTTTTCGCGCCCGTTACCTTCGTGCCGAGACGGATGTCGAGGCCCTGTTTCTTGTACTGCTTCTGCGCTTCCTTCGCTACCTGTTCGTCCACCATTGGCAGGAATTCGTCCAGCGCTTCGAGAATCACGACTTCGCTTCCGAGCCGGCGCCAGATGCTGCCCATCTCGAGCCCGATGACGCCCGCGCCGATGACGCCGAGACGCTTCGGCACGGCCTCGAATTCGAGCGCGTCCCAGGAATCCACGATCTTGTCGTGATCGAAGGCGAGCGATTTCAATTCGACCGGAATCGAGCCCGCGGCGAGAATCACGTTCTTCGCGGTCAGCGTTTGCTTCTTGCCGTCGAAATCCTCGAAGCTCACTTTGCCGTCTTTGCCAAGCCTGCCGGTGCCGGCAAGGCCCGTCACGCCTGTTGCCCTTGAAGAGCTGCGCGATGCCGCCGGTATGCTGGCTGACGATGCCGGCGCGACGCTTCTGCATGGTGGCGAGGTCGAGCTCGAACTTGTCCACCTTGATGCCGAAGTCGCCGAATTCGTGGCCGGTGCGCTCGTAAAGCTCGGAGGCTTCGAGCAGCGCCTTGGACGGGATGCAGCCCGCATTGAGACAGGTGCCGCCGAAGGCGTGCTTGTTCTCGCGGTTCTGCCAGTTGTCTATGCAGGCGGTCTTGAGTCCGTTCTGCGCGGCGCGGATCGCGGCCACGTAGCCGCCGGGTCCGCCGCCGATCACGATTACGTCGTAGGCTATCACTCATGACTTTACTCCCGATATGTTCCATTCATGCATTACCGTAAAGATGCGTAGCGGTCCCCGCCGCGATTCATCGCGCACGCAACGGCTTCTATTCATACAGGAAGATTCGCGGCGGCTGACGCCGCTCGCTACAATGCACGTTCCATGCGACCATCAAAGCTCTATCAGGAGGCGCGCGGATCTTCCAGCGCTTCCTTGATCGCGACCAGGAACAGCACCGCATCGCGCCCGTCCACGATGCGATGATCGTAGGTGAGCGCGATGTACATCATCGGGCGGATTTTCACCTCACCGTCGACCGCCATCGGCCGTTCCTGGATCTTGTGCATGCCGAGGATCGCGCTCTGCGGCGGATTGATGATCGGCGTGGACAAAAGCGAACCGAACACGCCGCCGTTGGTGATGGTGAAGGTGCCGCCGGTGATGTCTTCGAGCGCGAGCCCGCCTTCACGCGCCTTGCCCGCATATTCGACCACCTTCGCCTCGATCTCGGCGAAGGAAAGCCGATCGGCATCGCGCATGACCGGAACCACGAGGCCGCGCTCGGTGGACACGGCGACGCCGATGTCCCAGTAATCGTGATAGACGATGTCGCCGTCCTCGACCGAGGCGTTGACGACCGGGATAGTCTTTGCAGCGCATGCACCGCCGCCTTGGCGAAGAACGACAGGAAGCCGAGCCGCACGCCATGCTGCTTCTCGAAATCCTCCCTGTAGCGCTTGCGGATGTCCATCACCGCAGCTCATATCCACTTCGTTGAAGGAGGTGAGCATCGCGGTCGTCGCCTGCGATTCGAGCATGCGCTCGGCGATGCGCGCACGAATGCGCGACATCGGCACGCGGCGCTCCTCGCGCGCGCCGGCCGCAGGACGGCGGCGCGGCAGCCGGTTTCGCGGCCGGCGGCTGCGCACGCGGCGCCTCGGTTTTCTTGTCCGGGCCGCGTTCGAGAAAACCCAGCACATCGGACTTGGTGAGCCGTCCATCGCGGCCGGAAGCCGGGATGCGCGCGGGATCGAGATCGTGCTCCTCGACCAGCCGGCGCACCGAAGGCGAAAGCGGCATCGTCTTGCCCGCTTCGACCTTCGATCGGCGGCGTTCTTCCTCCGGCTCGGCGGCGACGGTCTTTTCTTTTCGCGGCCTCGCCGCACCGACTTCCCGGCTCCGGCGCCTTCGTCGAGAATGGCGAGGAGTTGCCCCGCCGCCACGGTCGCACCATCTTCGGCCTTGATCTCTCTCAACACGCCGTCGGCGGGCGCGGGCACTTCCAGCACCACCTTGTCGGTTTCGAGATCCACCAGATTTTCGTCGCGCGCAACCGCCTCGCCCGGCTTCTTGTGCCAGTTGACGAGTGTGGCTTCGGTGATGGATTCCGGCAGTTCGGGAACCTTGATTTCGATACTCATTGCGACTCCATTTTTTTGACTTTACCCTGCAATGCTGCGCGCTCTCCGAGGCCGAGCGCCTCTTCCACAAGCGCGCTTTCCTCGGCGCGGTGTTGCTTGGCGTAACCGGTGGCGGGTGCGGCGGAAGCGACGCGCCCGGCGTAAATCAGCGTCTGACGGCGGTTGAGCGGTTCCTGCAAACGGTGATGAATCTGATACCACGCGCCCTGGTTCTCCGGTTCTTCCTGACACCAGACGATCTCGCGCGCATCGCGGTAAAGGGCGATTTCCGCCGCGTAGGCTTCGCGCGGAAAAGGATAAAGCTGCTCGATGCGCACGATGGCCACATCTTTCACTTCTTCCTGTTCGCGCCGCGCGGCAAGTTCGTAATACACCTTGCCGCTCGCGAAGACGACGCGCCGGACCGTCTTCGGATCCAGCGACTCCACTTCGGGAATCACCAGACGGAAACGGCCGTCGGCGAGCGTCCTCCATCGCGGAGGCGGCGAGCTTGTGGCGCAACAGGCTCTTCGGCGTCATCACGATGAGCGGCGCGCGGAAGCGACGCAGTATCTGGCGGCGCAACAGATGAAAAATCTGCGCCGCCGTGGTCGGCACGCAGACCTGCATGTTGTTCGCGGCGCAAAGCTGCAAGTAGCGTTCGAGGCGTGCCGAGGAATGTTCGGGCCCCGCGCCTTCGTAGCCGTGTGGCAAAAGCAGCGTGAGTCCGCACAGGCGGCCCCATTTCGCCTCACCCGAACTGATGAACTGATCCACCATCACCTGCGCATTGTTGGCGAAGTCGCCATATTGCGCCTCCCACAACACCAGCGTATTGGGACGGGTGGTCGCATAACCGTATTCAAAACCGATGACCGCTTCCTCGGAAAGCAGCGAGTCATACACCATGAACGGCGCCTGATCTTTGGTGAGATGAGCAAGCGGCGTCCAGGCCTTGTCGGTATCCGTGTCGAAAAACGTCGCATGCCGGTGGAAGAAGGTGCCGCGCGCGCTGTCCTGCCCGGTCAAACGCACCGGATAACCCGCCGTTACCAGACTTGCGTAGGCAAGGTTTTCCGCCATGCCCCAATCGAGCGGCACCTCGCCGGCAATCATCTTGCGGCGTTCGTCAAGCAACTTTGCCGCGCGCCCGTGCGGCGCGACATTGTCAGGCATACGGCAAAGTCCGGCGCCGAGTTCGCGCAGGCGCTCCAAAGAAACGCCCGTATCCGCCTCCTGCTCCCAGCTCTCGCCGCGAAACACGCTCCAGCCGATCTGTTGAACGCTGCCGTGCTCGTGCGCAAGCGTCGCCTGCTTCACTACCCGGCCCGCTTCGAGGCCCACGTTGTATTCTTCCACCAGCGCGGCGGCATCGTCTTCGGAAAGCACGCCCGCTTCCACCAGTTGCCGGGCGTAGAGTTCGCGCGTGGTGGAACGCGCGCGGATGGCCTTGTACATGCCGGGCTGGGTCACCGCCGGCTCGTCGGCCTCGTTGTGGCCGTGGCGCCGATAGCAGACGAAATCCACGAACACATCCTTGCTGAAACGCTGGCGAAAGGCGAAGGCGAGACGCAGCGCCGCGATCGCCGCTTCGGGATCGTCGCCGTTCACGTGCAGCACCGGTGCCTCGATCATCTTCGCAATGTCGGTGCAGTAACGACTGGAACGCGCGTCGCGCAAATCGCTGATGGTGAAACCGATCTGGTTGTTGACCACGACATGCACCGTGCCGCCGGTGCCGAAGCCGCGGGTGCGCGACATTTGCAGCGTCTCCATCACCACGCCCTGCCCGGCGAGCGAGGCATCGCCGTGGATCAGCACAGGCAATACTTGCGCACCGCGGTCGTCACCGACGCGATCCTGGCGCGCGCGCACCGCACCTTCGACCACGGGATCCACCGCTTCGAGATGCGAGGGGTTGAACGCGAGCACCAGATGCACCGGTCCGCCCGGGGTTTCGACGTCGGAAGAAAAGCCGAGGTGATACTTCACATCACCGGTGTCGGATTGCCCGCGCGGTTCGTAACCGCCCTCGAACTCCGAGAAAAGATCGCGCGGCGACTTGCCGACCACGTTGACGAGTACGTTCAGGCGGCCGCGGTGCGCCATGCCGATCACGATTTCCTTCACGCCGTCGGCGCCGGCACGGCGGATGAGATCGTTCAGCAACGGAATCAGCGTGTCGCCGCCTTCCAGCGAAAAGCGTTTCTGCCCGACATAGCGGCGATGCAGATATTTCTCCAACCCTTCGGCCGCGGTGAGTTCGGCGAGCATCCGGCGGCGCTCCTCGTCCGGGAAGGACGCGAAGCCGTTGCCGCCCTCGATATGCTCGGCCAGCCAATGCCATTCCACGGGATCGGAGACATGCGAGAACTCGACCGCCGTATGTCCGCCGTACACCCGCCGCATCGCCTTGACCAGCTCGCCGAGCGAACGCCGCCCGAGTCCGCCCGCCCAGTCGGTTTCGACCTCGCGCTCAAAATCCGACTCCTTGAGCCCCTGCGCGGAAAGTTCCAGCTCCGCCAGATGCGGCGGCTCTCTCAATTCCAGCGGGTCTGTGCGCGCGACGAGGTGGCCGAGCAAACGCCAGGCATCGAGCAGACGTTGCGCCGCGCCGTCGAGCGTATCTCCGCCGCTCGCCGCCGCTCGCGGCACGTGGGCGCGCGCCGTCAATTCCTCTTCGATCGGGCCGCGCGCCCGATCCGATTTATCGCCACCCTGCTCGAACCAGCGCCGCCAGGCTTCGGGCACCGAATCGGGCGCCGCGAGCCAGCTCTCGTAGAGGGATTCAACAAAAGGGGCGCTGCCGCCGTAAAGCGGCGAGGTCAGCGCGCGTTCCTTGATGCTTTTCATGGATTCGGGGTCAAAACCTAGTAAGGCGCAGCAATCGGGCGCCGGATCGGTCGGATAAAACGAAAAATGCGGAATATCCCGCGCCAGCCGGTTATTTTAACGGATCATCCCGGTCGCAGCACCGTCCCGTCGTGCCGCGTCGGCATGGCGCGTCATTATCGCGTTACCGGCCCGTCATTCCCGGGTCATCGCGAGACCCTACCGTATGCGCCGAATCCATGACGGAACATGACCATGCGCTATGTAATCACCTGCTTCTGGCCGCAGACCACGGTCCACGCCCGGCGCCGACCCCGACTGACACCGGCGCGGCATCCGCGCCTTGCGGAACCCATGCGCGAACCGGCCCCTTCGCCGCGTGCACCCGAACCATTGCCGAAGGCTGCCTGAGGGTCGCCACTGCACATACCGCGAGCGGGTGCTTGTATCGCCTTGACTAGGCCGGGATAATGTAGGGATGTTTATCGCATCAAGGCCGCGCCGGTGAGCGACGCCCAATCCTACCCGCTGCTCGCGGGAATCGAGTCACCCGCCGATCTTCGCGCCCTGCCCGAGGAGCGTCTGGAGGCGGTTGCCGAGGAGCTGCGCGCCTATCTGATCGAAACGGTGAGCGGCATCGGCGGCCATTTCGCCGCCGGGCTCGGCACGGTGGAACTCACCGTCGCGCTCCATTACGTCTACCACACGCCCGAGGATCGCATCGTCTGGGACGTGGGCCACCAGGCCTACCCGCACAAGGTGCTGACCGGGCGCCGCGACCAGCTGCGCACGATCCGCAAGTTCGATGGACTCGCCCCCTTCCCGCGGCGCGAAGAAAGCCACTACGACACGCTCGGCGTGGGCCATGCGGGCACGGCGGCGGGCGCCGCGCTCGGCATGGCACTCGCGCTGCGCGAGCGCGGCGATCCGCGCAAGGTGGTGGCCGTGGTCGGCGACGGCGCGATGACCGCCGGCATGGCCTTCGAGGCGCTTAACCATGGCGGCGACGCCCGTCCCGAACATGCTCGTGATCCTGAACGACAACGCCATGTCCATCTCGGAAAACGTGGGCGCGCTCGTCAACTATTTCACACGCCTGCTTTCGGGGCGGCTTTACACGACCATGCGCGAGGGCGGCAAGCGCGTGCTCTCGCACATGCCCTCGGCCTGGGAACTCGCGCGCCGCTCGGAAACGGCGGTGAAGGGCATTGTGCTGCCGGGCGCGCTGTTCGAGGAACTCGGCTGGAATTACGTCGGCCCGGTCGACGGTCACGACCTGCCGGCGCTGGTGCGCACGCTGCGCAACCTGCGCAAGTTGCCCGGCCCGCAATTCCTGCACATCGTCACGCGCAAGGGCAAGGGCTACGCGCCGGCCGAGGCCGACCCGATCGCCTGGCACGGACCGGGCGCCTTCGACGCCGTGGCAGGCACGATCAACAAGAAGGCCGGCAAACCGACCTATTCGAAGATTTTCGGCGAGTGGGCCTGCGACATGGCCGCACAGGAAAAGCGCCTGTTCGTGATTACGCCGGCGATGCGCGAAGGCTCGGGGCTGGTCGAGTATCAGCACCGCTTTCCCAAGCGTTACGCCGACGTCGGCATTGCCGAACAGCATTCGGTGACACTCGCGGCGGGGCTTGCGATCGAAGGGCTGAAGCCGGTGGTCGCGATCTATTCGACCTTCCTGCAGCGCGGCTACGACCAGCTCATCCACGACGTCGCCATCCAGAATCTTCCGGTGTTGTTCGCCATAGACCGCGCCGGCATCGTCGGCGGCGACGGCGCGACGCACCAGGGCGCCTTCGACTTCACCTACCTGCGCTGCGTCCCGAACATGGTGGTGATGGCGCCGGCGGATGAAAACGAATGCCGCCAGATGCTCACCACCGGCATCGAACTTGATCAGCCTTCCGCCGTCCGCTATCCGCGTGGCAGCGGCCCGGGCGTCGAAACCGACAAGGAATTGAAATCGCTACCCGTCGGCAAGGCCGAAGTACGCCGGCACGGCCGCGATATCGTGATCATGGCCTTTGGCGCGCTGGTGCCAACCGCGGCCGAAGTCGCGGAGACACTCGATGCGACCCTCGTCAACATGCGCTTCGTCAAACCGCTCGATCTCGACATGATCCGCGAAATGACGGCTGAACACGCGCATATCGTCACGCTGGAAGACAACGTCGTCGCCGGCGGCGCCGGCAGCGGCATCGGCGAAGCGCTCGCCGCAATGGGAATCCAGCGCCCGCTGCTTCATCTCGGACTGCCCGACCACTTTTGTGATCACGGCAGCCGCGAAGAAGTGCTTGCGAGCGTGGGGCTCGATGCGCCCGGCATCGAGCGCAGCATTCGCGAGTGGCTGGACGCAGGCGAAGAAAAACCCGCCCGCAGCAAAAAAGTTTCCTGATGAATTGCAGACAATTCCGTTTGCATGGTGCGCCCTTTGATACTTCCTCTCCCTTGAAGGGAGAGGATTGAGGTGAGGGTGAGCAAACATTCGCGCCGCCCTGCGGCGCTACCCCTCACCCCCGCCCTCTCCCGCAAGGGGAGAGGGAGCCTTGTAGTAAAGGTTTCCTGATGGACCGCGAAACGATCACGCCGCGCGCGAGCGGCATCGAAGACGTGCAGTCGGGCAGCGACGCGCGCCGTCTTGCGATAGACGCGGTCGGCATCCGCGGCCTGCGTCACCCGATTGTCGTCAGCGACAACGGCCACGAGCAACACACGATCGCCACCGTCAGCCTCGCCGTCGAACTGCCGCCCGAACGGCGCGGCACGCACATGTCGCGCTTTGTCGCCCTGCTCACGGAACGTCGCGAAGCGCTCTCGGCAAAGGGCTTGCCCGCATTCCTGGCGGCAATCGCGGCGCGTCTCGATGCCCACGTTGCGGAAGCCGAATTCGCCTTTCCGTTTTTCCTCGAAAAGCGCGCGCCGGTTTCCGGCATCGCGAGTCTCATGGATTACGAAGTGCGGCTCTCGGGGCGTCTTGCCGGCGGGCGCGCAAGCGTTACGACCGAGGTCACGGTACCGGTTACGAGTCTGTGCCCCTGCTCCAAACAAATTTCACTCTACGGCGCACACAACCAGCGCGCGCACGTTCGCGTGCGCAGCGAAGACGGCACGGATTTTTCCATTGCCGAACTCATTGCGCTCGTCGAGGCCGAGGCTTCGGCACCGCTCTACGGCATACTCAAGCGCGAAGACGAAAAATATCTCACCGAACTCGCCTACGAAAATCCCAAGTTCGTCGAGGACGCCGTGCGCGATGTCGCCATTGCGCTCAAACGCGACGGCCGTTACGGACGCTTCCATGTCGAAGCGGAAAACTTCGAATCCATACACAACCATTCGGCCTGGGCGACCATCAGCGGCGTCTGCGCCTGAGCGCAGGAGCGGCGGTCCCCGCCGAGATAATCCCCCCCCTTGCGCTACTCCGCCGCCGAATCGCGATCGGGACGATCGTTTCCAGCCACGTATTCCTGCTCCTGAATTTCGGGATTGCGGTAGGTATCGGCGAGGCGACGCAGCAACGCTCGATTGAAAACCTTGTAGAAGGCAAGCCGGCAGGCCGCAGACGTCGTTTCGAGTTGCGCCGCATCCACGCGCATCACGAGTGCGGGCGTCAATGCGCGCGCCGTGGTCACACGCGCACGCCCGGCAAGCAGCGTGAGTTCCCCGAAAGTCCCGCCGCGATACAGCTGCCGCATGCACCGACCGTCACACTCCAGCGCAACCTCGCCCGTAATCACAATATAAAAGACGCGCTCAAGGCTGCCGACAGCGACTATTTCCTCGCCTTCGGCGTAGTCGCGCCAATCGGCACAACTCACGGCCTCCCAGACCTCGGCATAGCCGAAGTCGCGGAAAAACGGCAGATGCCGCGCAATGTCGAAGCGATCGCGCGGCTCCAGCCGTCCGGCTTCGTGTTCGAACTTCGCCGCCACGCGCGCCAGTTGCGCCGCCATTGCAAGCGCATTCGGGAAACGCCGCGCCGGTTCCTTCTCCATCGCGCGGGCGATAATGGCCTCCAGCTCCGGGGACACACTCGCGCGCAGGCGCGCCAACGGTCGCGGCGTCGCGTAAATAATCTGATGCATGAGATGCGAGAGATTCTCACCATAGAACGGGCGCTTCCCACTCAGTAATTCGTAGCCCACCACGCCAAGCGAGTAGATGTCGGAATGCACGCTTGCAGCACCGTCGCGCACCTGCTCGGGCGCCATGTAACTCGGCGAACCGACGAGACCGGTAACGGTCTGCGTGCCGGTAAGCGACATCACGGCAATGCCGAAATCTATGATCTTCGGTGTGCCGTCGGGCATGAGAAGGATATTGGACGGTTTGATGTCACGATGCACCACGCCACGGCCATGCGCGTAATCGAGCGCCTTGGCGCAGGCAAAGAGTATCTCCACCACGCGGCGCTTGGGCAGCAGGCTGCCGAGCCGGGCATGCGCGCCCAACGCTTCGGCGCCGCGCAGGTATTCGGTGACTATGTAGGCCTTGTCGTCCGTCTCGCCGGAATCGAATACCTGCACGATATTGGGATGGTGGAGTTCGCCGGCAAGGCGCGCCTCGTTGGCGAAGAGTTTGCGCCGGGTATGCGCGCGCTCCGGACGCACATCGTCGCCGTGATAGAGCTTGAGCGCAACGTCGGCACCGCGCTCGGAATCATGGGCGAGGTAAACGCGGCTGGTACTCCCGCGCCCGAGTTCGCGGGTGATGACGTAATGCCCGATCCGTTGCGGGCCTGAAACGTGTTCACCTTCAGCCGCATTCATTTTTTTCGACTCTTCCGGCAAACACCTGAGTGCGCGGGGCCTCGCCCCCGCACGGCGAGTTACTTTCCTTGTGCGAACAAGGAAAGTAACCAAAGGAAGTCGCCCGAGGATGGCGCGCTTGACTGAAATCGAATCGAAGACGATTCCATTTCAGTCGCGTTCCCTCACTGCCCGCCCGCCTCGGAGCCGCGCAGACGGGCCATCCATGGCCCGCTGCGCGGGCTCGCCATCCCTGGCTCGCCCCGCCCTGCGGGCGGGCTTTTGTCCGAGTCGGGCTGCGCGGCGCGGCGCCATCCACGGGAACGGAAGATCGGCACACCATACACAACCTTATCCAGGCGATCCGCTCGATTTTCAGCCGAAACATTCTTTTCACCAACCCGGGAGAGCAAACGTGGCAAGCGCCCACAGAATCGCACCGGCGACGATCCCGGCGAGCACGTCGTCGCCCATGATGCCGATCCCGCCGCCGAGCCTGCGATCCAGCCAGCGGATCGGACCGGGCTTTGCGATATCGAGCAAACGGAAGAGCAGGAACGCAAACGCGAACCAGCGCCAGTCGAGCGGCAGCGCGGCAAGGGCAATCAACTGCCCCGCCACCTCGTCAATGTTGATGCCTGGATGATCGTGTACGCCGAGCCGACGGGCGGCATGGCCCGCGATCCAAATGCCGGCGAGCGTAATTGCGATCGTCACCGCGGCATAGGGAATCGGCCCCGCAAGCTTGAGTCCCCAGGCGAGCGGAAGCGCAATGAGCGCGCCCAGCGTCCCCGGCCCGTAGGGCGAAAGCCCGGTGCCGAGGCCGAAGGCGAACCACATGGCGGGATCGCGCCCGAGTGCACCGGCGCGGGTTGTATGCGAGGGTCGCAGCCGGCGCTTCATGCGAAGTGTCGGTAGCCGTCGAGCGCCAGTGCCGAGACGGGCCGGCCGTCGAGCCGAACGCCCGGTTCCGCCGCGATGCGGCCGATGCGGGTAAGCGTGCAGTCCACGTCCGCGGCGGACAGGTTCGCGACTGCGCCGGCGGCGGATTCGGGAACGGCAAGAAGCAGTTCGTAATCGTCGCTCGGACCCAGCGCATCGTTGAGTGTCGCGCCCGGCGCGAGCGGCAAGGTATGCGCATCGAGTTCCGCACCGAGTTCTCCCGAGGCGGCGAGGAGTTTCGCGAGATCGCCGGCGAGACCATCGGAAATATCCATGGCCGCATGCGCCAGCGTCGCAAGCGCCTGCCCGGCGCGCAGGCGCGGTTCCGGTCGGGCATAGGCCCTGACTTCCGGCGCATCCGCCGAGGCGCCGGCGGCTAGCGCACGCAAGCCGGCCGCGCCGCCGCCCAGGACGCCGGTCACAAACAGCGCATCGCCGGCGCACGCGCCGCTGCGCAGGAGTGCTTCGCCGGTGGCGACAAATCCCGCCACGGTGACCGTCACCGCAAGTGGGCCGCGCGCGATGTTGCCACCCGCCAGCGCGACGTTGCAGCGTTCGGCAAGCGCCGAAAAGCCGTCCGCAAACGCCGCAATCCATTCCTCGCGGGCTTCCGGCAGATTGAGCGCAAGCAGCGCCCAGGCGGGCGTGCCGCCCATCGCGGCGATGTCGCTCAAACTGACCGCGAGCGCGCGATGGCCGAGCGCCGCCGGTGGGAAATTCCCGGCCGGGAAATGCCGACCGGCAACCAAGGTGTCGGTCGTGAGCAGCAGTTCGTGATCCGGCGGCGGCCTGAGTACGGCCGCGTCATCGCCGACGCCGATGCGCACGTCCCGGCGCCGGGCGCCGCGGTCCGTGAACCAGCGACGGATCAGCGCGAACTCATCCACCGGAATCCGCGGAACCGGTCCGCTCCCGCGAACGCAGATCCGCCGCCAGCCGATCGAGCACGCCGTTCACGTAACGATGCCCGCCTTCGGCACCGAAAGTCTTCGCCAGTTCCACCGCCTCGTTGGTGACAATAGAGACCGCGAGTTCTTTGCGGTCGCGAAGCTCCGCCGTCCCGACCAGGAGAATCGCATGTTCGACCGGATCGAGTTCCGCCGGCGGACGATCGAGACAGGAGGCCAGCAAGTCATCGAGCGTTTCGCGCTCGGTGATGCAGACTGTAGTCAATTCCCGAAAGTAATCGTGATCAACAACCGCGGCACCGTTTTCGGCAAGGAAATCCGCGATCAGCGGCGCTTCGCGTCCGCCCGCAAGCAGCCACTGGTAAAGCGCCTGCACGGCAAGCCGGCGCGCGCCGCGTCGTCCGCGTGTCGCTCTAGCGTTTGATGCTATCGAGGACATCGGCCGTCTCGAATGCGGCGATTGCGGCTTCCTCTCCCTTGTTGCCGTCCTTGCCACCCGTGCGCTCGAGCGCCTGCTCGAGAGTGTCGGTGGTCAGCACGGCAAAACCGATGGGCGTGCGGCTTTCGAGTTGCAGACGCGCAAGCCCGTCGGTGACGGCGCGCGAGATATGTTCGAAATGTGCCGTCTCGCCGCGAATGACGGCGCCGCAGGCAATCACGGCGCGGAAGCGCCCCGAATCGAGCGCAACGGCGACCGCGGGCGGCAGTTCCCAGGCGCCGGCGACGAAGTAATCGTGAATCGCGCCGGCGTCCACGCCTTGCGCAATCAATGTCTCGCGCGCAGCCGTGGCCAGCCGTTCGGTCACCAGCGCATTGAAGCGCGACGTGACGATGGCGAATTTCGCCGCTGCGGAATCGGAACGGCGGTTGTCGGCATTCATAACACTGCTGCGTGCACGCATCGGTATCAATCGCCTTCCTCATAGCCGGAAATTTCGAGGCCGAATCCCGAGATCGCGCGCATACGCCGCGGGGCCGACAGCACGCGCATCCGGCGCACGCCAAGATCGGAAAGAATCTGCGCGCCGATGCCGTAGGTACGCAGCACCGTCGCCTCTTCTTCGCCGGCCGCCGCCCGCGAGGCGGAACCGGCACCCTCGTGTTCGATCTGGCGCAAGAGCGCTGCCGGGTCTTCCCTGCGGCGCAGCAGCACCAGCACCCCGCCCTCGCGCGCAATGCGCGCAAGCCCGCTTGCGAGTGGACGCCCGAGCGCCGGCCAGCCGATTCCGAGCACGTCGCCGAGCGTACTTTGAATCTGCACCCGCACCAGCGTTTCGCGCCCGGACTCGATCTCCCCGCGCACGAGGGCAAGATGCACCGCGCCGTGCACGTGATCTTCGTAGGCAATGAGCTTGAAGTTGCCGTGCTCGGTCGGCACCTCGCGTTCCACAAGTCGTTCGATGCTCTTTTCCGTCTGCAAACGGTAACGGATGAGATCGGCGATGGTGCCGACCTTCAAGCCGTTGCGCCGCGCGAAACGGATCAGCTCGGCGCCGCGCTTCATGCTGCCGTCGTCATTCACGATTTCGCAGATTGCCGCCGCCGGTTCAACGCCGGCAAGGCGCGCGAGATCCACCGACGCCTCCGTGTGCCCGGCGCGGCAGAGCACGCCGCCTTCCGCATAGCGCAACGGAAAAATGTGGCCGGGGCGGGTGAAATCTCCGGCGCCGGCGGCGGGATCGGCAAGCGCGCGAATCGTGTGCGCACGATCGTGTGCGGAGATGCCGGTCGTGGTCCCGTGGCGATAGTCCACCGACACGGTGAATGCGGTGCGGTGCGCCTCGCTGTTCTCCGCCACCATCTGCGGCAGTTGCAGGGTGTCGAGGCGAGCGCGCGTCATCGGCATGCACACGATGCCGCTCGTGTGGCGCACGAAAACGCCACCTGCTCGGCCGTCGCGTTGCTGCCGGCCATCACCAGATCGCCCTCATTCTCGCGCCCCTCGTCGTCCATGATGACGACCATGCGTCTGGCGCGGATCTCCGCGATCAGTTCCGGCACCGGATCGAGCGCGAGCGGCAGTTCCAGGGCTTCGGCCACGCAGTCATTCCTCGTCAATCAATGGCGTTATTGTCTCACGCCTTGTCCGAAAACCGCCATGCCGCGGCTTTCAGACCCCAAACCACCATGCGGCGACGAAGGGCGCGAGGACGAACACGAGGCCGATGGCGACGAGAGCGGCGAGGTTGGAGACGAACCACGGGAAAACCGTGAGCACCATGCCGCAGACGAGATGCGCAACCCGCATCTCGCGCCGTCCGTACATGACGTAGCCGACGCCGATCATGCCGAAGACGACTCCGGCCAAAAGCCCCCAGCCGCTGAAGTTCACCGCCACCCCGTCGCATGTGCGCTTACCCTGATTCGGTTCAATTACTTCACCGCGCCCGTTCGTATGCCCGGAATGATACTCCCGCTCGACTACGCGGAGGGACATCGGTGCGACGCCGCACAATACACGATGTGCTCATCGTTCCGTGTCGCCAACGTGTTCAGATGGCACCCCTTCCTTGACGTGAATCATGCTCTGGAAGGGCCATGACGGGTATCATTAAAGAGTTAAGTTTCGGAGAACTACACGATGCTCGCGATCAACGACGAGACGGCGCGCAAAACCCCGGTCGAGGAACTGAGCCGACGCCTGAACGCCGACCCTGACGGCCTCTCCGCACAGGAGGCCGCCCGCCGCCTGACGGTGGAAGGTCCAAACGCGCTGTCCGAGCATCGCATCCCGCTGTGGATACGCTTCATACGCTACTTCTGGGGACCCATCCCGTGGATGATCGAAGTCGCGGCGGTACTCTCCGCCGTGGTGCGCCACTGGACCGATCTCATTGTTATCTGCGCACTGCTGCTGTTCAACGCCGTCATCGGATTCTGGCAAGAGCGCAAGGCTCAGAACGCGCTCGAAGCCCTCAAGAACGTGCTTGCGCTCATGGCTCGCGTGCGCCGCGATGGCAAGTGGCAGAAAATCCCGGCCCGCGAGTTGGTGCCTGGCGACGTCGTTCGGGTTCGCATCGGCGATGTGATCCCCGCCGACATCAAGCTGACCGAGGGCGATTATCTATCGGTGGACCAATCGGCGCTCACCGGCGAATCGCTCCCTATCGACAAGCAGAGCGGAGATGTCGCCTATTCGGGTTCCATCGCCAAACAGGGCGATATGGTCGGCTTGGTGACCGCCACCGGGGCACATACCACCTTCGGCAAAACCGCCGCGCTCGTTTCCAAGGCGGGCGGCGTTTCGCATTTCCAGAAAGCGGTGCTGCACATCGGCGACTACCTCATCTTTACAAGCCTTGGTCTGGTCGCGATTCTGATCATCGTGGAACTCTTCCGCGGCAACCCCCCGCTGGAACTGATCCAGTTTGCGCTGATCCTCACCATCGCCTCGATTCCGGTCGCGATGCCCGCTGTGCTTTCGGTCACGATGGCCGTCGGAGCGCTGGCGCTGGCGAAGATGAAGGCGATCGTCTCTCGCCTCGCCTCGATCGAGGAACTGGCGGGCATTGACGTGCTGTGCTCAGACAAGACGGGCACACTCACGCAGAATAAACTCAAGCTGGGCGATCCGGCACCGGCGGCGGATACGGAAGCCGGAATGGTCGTACTGATGGCGGCGCTTACCTGCGATCCCGACGCCGGCGATGCGATAGATCATGCGGTCATCGAAGGGCTTTCCGACAAGAGCGCCCTGGAGTCCTACAAGCAACTGCACTTCAAACCCTTCGACCCCGTACGCAAGTGCGCCGATGCGAGTATCGAAGATTCCGATGGAAAGCGCTTCGCCGTCACCAAGGGGGCCCCGCAGATCGTGATGGATCGCGCCAAACTCGACGGAAGTGCACGCGAAGAGGCGGAAAAGAAGGTCAACGAGTTTGCGAGACACGGCTTCCGCACCCTGGGCATCGCGCGCCGCGAGGGCGAAGACGAGAACGGCGCGTGGAAGTTTATCGGCCTGCTGCCGCTTTTCGACCCGCCGCGTGAAGACGCCAGGGAGACCATCGCAGACGCCGTGGCCCACGGCATCCAGGTGAAGATGGTAACCGGCGACAATCTTGCGATCGGCAAGGAGATCGCCGGCCAGCTCGGACTCGGCGCCAATCTGGTCGTTGCCGACGAGCACTTCGGCCAGGATACCGCGACCGAGGAATTCGCCGACCGCGTCGAGCGCGCAGACGGTTTCGCCCAGGTCTTCCCGGAACACAAGTATCGGATCGTGAAGGCGCTGCAATCGCGCGGCCATCTGGTCGGCATGACGGGCGACGGCGTGAACGACGCGCCGGCACTCAAGCAGGCCGACGCGGGGATAGCCGTCTCGGACGCCACCGACGCCGCGCGGGCGGCCGCGAGCCTCGTACTCATGGCGCCGGGACTCTCGGTCATCGTGAACGCGGTTGAGCACGCGCGCATGATCTTCGAACGGATGAACTCCTACGCTATCTACCGGATCGTGGAGACGATCCGGATCATGTTCTTCGTGGTGGCGGCGATGATTGCGTTCGATTTCTACCCCATCACCGCAATCATGATCATTCTTTTGGCGTTCTTCAACGACGTGCCGATCATGGCGATCTCGATCGACAAGACCTGGCTTGACCCGAAACCGGTGCGCTGGGACATGCGTCGCGTACTCACGGTAGCGACGGTGCTCGGGCTGGTCGGCGTAGTCGAGACCTTTGGCCTGCTCGTGATTGCGCGCGAGGGCTTGCATCTCGGCATTCCCCAGATTCAGAGCCTGATTTTCCTCAAGCTCGTGGTGGCCGGCCACATGACTTTGTTCGTCGTGCGCTCGCGCAGGCACTTCTTCCGCCGCCCGTGGCCGTCGCCATGGCTGATCGGCGCGCTGTTCAGCGGCGAAATTCTCGCGACGCTCTTCGTCGTGCACCCGTTCGGACTGATCGCTCCGCTTTCCTGGTTCGATGTGGGCATCGTCTGGGCCTATGCACTGGCCTGGGTGCCGATCGAGGACTGGGCCAAGATGGCCGTCTATCGACATATGGACTTCACGCTGCCCGGTTACCAGCGCTTCCTGCAGATCGCGCAGCAGACGCTGCACGGAAAGGCCTGATACATTAAGAGAGATATGCAAATCCCGTATTGCATCCTGTGCATCAATGCCGGTTCTTCATCGCTCAAGACCGCGCTGTTTGCCGTGAGCCCGCCGGAAGAACCGAAGCGCCTGGCCGGAATCGAGGCGAGCGGGATCGGCGAAGACGACGCCCGCCTTGCCTGGCAGATCGGGGAACGGCGGCATGACCGGGCGGGGTCATTCGACAACCATCACGATGCGCTTGCCGCGGTACTCGATCTCCTGCATGAACAGAAACTCCCGAATCCGGACGCACTCGGGCACCGCATCGTCCGCGGCCCGCGTGGACGTAGCGCGCCCGCCCGGCTCACCCCTGAACTGATGCGAATGCTGGAGCCCTACCGGACGTCGGCGCCCTTGCACATTCCACCCGAACTCGACGCCATCGAAGCGGCAAGAAAACATTTTCCATCGGCGGAGCAGATCGCCTGCTTCGACAATCATTTCTTTTCGACGCTGCCGGCGCTGGCGCGCCGTCTGCCCCTTCCACGCGCGCTGGACGAGATGGGCATCGAGCGCATCGGTTATCACGGACTGTCTTACGAATACATCGTGAGCCGGCTCGGCGACGCAAAGGGACGCACAGTCATCGCCCATCTCGGCAACGGGGCGAGCATGGCCGCGCTCCGCGACGGCCGTCCCGTGGATACGACGATGGGTTATACGCCGGCCGGTGGACTCATGATGGGCACCCGTTCGGGCGATCTCGATCCCGGTGCGTTGATCGCGTGGATGCGTCGGGAAAAAACCGGCGTGGACGAACTGGAACGTCTGGTAAACCTTGAGTCCGGCTTGACCGGTATATCGGGCGGCGAATCCTCGATGGAGAAGCTGCTCGAACAGGCGTCGCCCGGCAATCCCGCAGAGGAAGCGGTCGCGCTTTTCTGCTACATCGCCCGCAAGCATCTGGGCGCCATGATTGCCGCACTCGGCGGCATCGACACCCTGGTGTTCACCGGTGGTATCGGCGAGCACGCGCCCCCCATACGCGAACGCATCCTCGAAGGACTGGACGATCTCGGTCTTGTGCTCGACACCCGGGCGAATACGGCGGGCAAGCCGGAAATCGGAAGTCGAAATTCGCGCGCACGCATTTGCGTCATTCCCACCGACGAAGACGCGGTCATCGCCCGGCATGCCGCCGCGTTGATCGCACGAACGGAGAAGACATCATGAACGAAAATAAACGACTGGAACTCATCAACCGCTACTGGCAGGCGGCCAACTATCTCGCCGCCGGCCAGATATTTCTCTGCGACAATCCGCTGGTCGAACGCTCCATCGAGGCCGCCGACATCAAGCCGCGGCTGCTCGGCCACTGGGGCACCTCGCCGGGGCTGAACCTCGTCTACGTGCATCTCAACCGCCTGATTCGCGACACCGACGCGAACATCATCTACGTAATCGGTCCCGGACATGGCGCGCCGGCGATCCTTGCCAACTGCTGGTTGGAGAAAACCTATTCCGAGTATTTCTCCCATATAACCCGTGATCGCGAAGGCATGCTGCAATTCTTCAGACAATTCTCCACACCCGGCGGCATTCCGAGCCACGTGAGTCCGCACTGCCCCGGCTCGATTCACGAAGGCGGTGAACTCGGCTATTCGTTGGTGCATGCATTCGGGGCCGCCTTCGACAACCCGGATCTGATCGTCGCCTGCGTTGTAGGTGACGGCGAAGCCGAAACCGGTCCGCTGGAAGGAAGCTGGAAATCGGTGGCCTTCCTCAACCCGGCACGCGACGGCGCCGTGCTGCCGATCCTGCATCTGAACGGCTACAAAATCTCCGGCCCGACGGTGTTCGGACGCACGTCCGAAGACGACTCCCGCCGCTTTTTCGGCTCGCACGAATACGACGTACTCTGGGTGGAAGGCGACGAACCGCTCGACGTTCACAGGCAGATGATCGAAGCCTTTGATAGCGCCTATGCACGCATCCGCGAGATTCAGCGCCGAGCGCGCGAGGAGAACGATCTCACGTTGCCGCGCTGGCCGCTGATCGTACTCAAGACGCCCAAGGGTTGGACGGGACCCAAAGTGGTGGACGGCAAGCCGATGGAAGGAACCTTCCGCGCGCATCAGGTACCGCTGCCCAAGGCGAAGACGGACGACGTGCAGCGCGGCCAACTCGAAGACTGGCTGAGGAGCTACGCGCCGCAGAATCTTTTCGACAAGGACGGCCGGCCCGATCCCGCCTTCGATGCATTGATCCCCGAGGGCGAGCGGCGCATGGGCGCGAACCCGAACGCCAACGGCGGCAGCCGTCTCGTCGAACTCGACCTGCCCGCCTATACCGACTACGCACTCGAGGTGCCCTCACCGGGCATTATTCGGTCGGAAGCGACGCGTCGGCTCGGCGATTTCCTGCGCGACGTATTCCGCAAAAACGAGCGCTCCGCCAACTTCCGCCTGTTCTGTCCGGACGAAACCAACTCCAACCGCCTCGGCGCGGTTTTTGAAGCGACCAACCGTTGCTCCATGCTGCCGACGATCGAGAACGACGTAGCGATCGCGCCCGACGGACGCGTGATGGAAGTGCTGTCCGAGCATCTGTGCGAAGGCTGGCTGGAGGGCTATCTCCTCACCGGCCGGCACGGCCTCTTTCCCTGCTACGAGGCCTTCGTCACCATCGTGGACTCGATGATGAACCAGCACGCCAAATGGCTGAAGACGGCGCTCGAGATTCCGTGGCGCCGCAAGATTTCATCCTTGAATTATCTCCTCACTTCACACGCCTGGCGCCAGGACCACAACGGCTACAGTCATCAGGGGCCCGGCTTCATCGACGCGGTCATCAACAAGAAGAGCCAGGTCACGCGCATCTACCTGCCACCGGATGCCAACTGCCTGCTTGCAGTCATGGACCATTGCCTGCGCAGCCGCGACTACATCAACGTCGTCGTCGCGGGCAAGCAGCCGGAGTTGCAGTGGCTGGACATGGAAGCCGCGCGCGAGCATTGCACCCGCGGAGCATCCGTCTGGAAATGGGCCGGCAACGACGACGGTGCAAAGCCTGACATCATCTTCGCCTGCGCCGGCGACGTGCCGACGTTAGAGGCAGTCGCTGCGACGTGGTTCATGCGCAAACATATGCCCCAAGCCAAAGTCCGGCTGGTGAACGTGGTAGATCTGATGTCGCTCTCGCCACCTGCCTACCATCCGCACGGACTCGATCCGGGTACCTTCGAGGAACTTTTCACAACCGACGTGCCGGTCATGTTCGCTTACCACGGCTATCCGCGCATCATCCACGACCTGATCCACGGCCGCCCCAATCCGGCGCGTTTCCATGTGCGCGGCTACATCGAGGAGGGCACTACCACGACGCCTTTCGATATGGTGGTGTTGAACCGCCTGAGCCGGTTCCATCTGGTGACCGGAGCGCTCGACTATCTTCCGGATGCAGGCGACGCGGGCGAACGATTGCGCGAGTTCTGCGAAGAACGGCTCGATGCGCATAAAATCTACATTCGGGAACACCTCGAAGACATGCCCGAGATCACGGACTGGACCTGGAGCGATCCGGGCAAGGGAGAAACGCGATGACTGCTTCTGCACTGCGGCTCACCTCGCACGGCGCCGCCGAACAGGTTACCGGCTCCTGCCATCTGCTCGAAGCGGCGGGACGCAAGATACTCGTCGACTGCGGCATGTTCCAGGGTCGGCGCGAGAACGAGGAGGAAAACCACGCGGACTTCGGCTTCGATCCCGCGCAGATCGACATCGTGCTGCTCACCCACGCCCATCTCGATCACTGCGGCCGCCTGCCGCTGCTCGTGAAGCAAGGCTACCGGGGAGAGATTGTGTGCACCGCCGGCACCCGGGACCTTGCCCGTCTGGTGATGCTGGATTCGGCCCACATCGCCGAGGAGGAAGCGGAGCGGAGCAACCGCCGCGCGCGTCGCGGCGGACACCGGGAATCCGAGCCGCTGTACACCGTGGCCGAAGCCATGGACGCCATCGGCGCATTCACCCGCACGGCCGACTACGGCAAGCCGATGGAGGTTCTGCCCGGCATCAAGGCCACCTTCCACGATGCGGGACACATCCTGGGTTCGGCCAGCGTCGAGATTCGCTGCCCGGGCGACGGCGGCGAACGCCGCATCCTGTTCTCGGGCGACCTCGGCAACGGCGGCCGGCCGTTGCTCAACGACCCCGCGCCGCCGCAGGGCTGCGACTACATCGTCACCGAATGCACCTACGGCGACCGCGACCACCGTCCGCTGCAAGAATCCGTCGAAGAACTCTACACGGCCGTCAACGAAACCATCAACGGCGGTGGCAACCTGGTCATCCCCACCTTCGCGCTGGAACGCGCACAGGAAATCCTCTACTACCTGCGGGTCGGCATCGAGCAGAAAAAGCTGCCGCAGCACCTGTCGGTATATCTCGATTCCCCGATGGCCATCACCGCGACCGATATTTTCCGCCGCCACCCCGAATGTCTGAACAAAAAATTCATCGGCGAGCTGGAAGGACACGAGCCCTTCGCCTTCGCAGGACTGAAGATGTCGCGCACCGTCGCCGAATCGCAGGCCGTCAACCACGTTGACAGCGGCGCCGTGATCCTCGCCGGCTCCGGCATGTGCACGGGCGGACGCGTGCGTCATCACCTCAAGTACAACCTGTGGCGCAAGGAATGCGGCATCGCCTTCGTCGGCTACGCCGCCAACGGCACCCTCGCCCGCATCATCATCGACGGCGCCAAACATGTGAGACTGTTCGGTGAAGAAATCAAGGTCGCCGCCAAGAAATGGACGATCAACGGCTTCTCCGCACACGCCGATCACACCGAACTCCTGAACTGGCTCGATGCCTGCGGCAAGCCGCGCAAGACTTTCCTCGTTCACGGCGAACCCGACCAGGGCATGACCGCCCTGGAAAAATCCCTCAACGAAAAAGGCTGGGACACTCAACGCCCCGAACCGCACCAGCCCATCGAACTCGCCTGAGGAAGCGCAACCGGAAACGGCGTACGCAAATAGCCGCGGCACCGGCCCGCGTGATCAGTACTTTGCGTACGGCGGCAACTTGCCGGCCAACTGGTTTGCCGCCGCGATTTTCGCGTCGGCCTGCGCGACGAGAGCTTGCCAGAGTTCGTAGTCGCTCTGCGTCGGACGCGCGAACGATCCGTCCACGACGAAAAAGAGCATGCCGAACTTGTCTGCCAATTCAGCGGGCTGCTGGAGCGAGGCGAGATACACATTGGATTGCGGCTGGACGAGCGTGTTTTTGATTGCATCG
The DNA here is from genome assembly GCA_963843735.1 of uncultured Gammaproteobacteria bacterium. Taxonomy (GTDB): domain Bacteria; phylum Pseudomonadota; class Gammaproteobacteria; order JAKDMP01; family JAKDMP01; genus CAWJLN01. Next base: position 110,979 of record CAWJLN010000008.1, on the reverse strand, counting down.
AGCGCCGCCATATTTTGCTTGATCGTGTTCGCCCGAGCGGAATTCGCAGCAGCCTGTGCCAGCGCCTGCTCGAGCGACTTGTGCAAGGTTTGAATGCGCGTCACGGTTGCGGCAATCTCCATCAGCTTGGCCTGAATTCGACCAAGCAGCGTATAACGTGCTTCGAGATCTTCTTGCGTGGCCGCGATGGCGGGATCCTTCACGACAGTGAAGTCGCGCGACAGTTTTGTATTTCCGGTCGCAAGCGTGACCCGGTAGGTTCCGGGAACGACGCGCGGACCGGACAGCAGGTCGCTGGATTGCGCCACGCCAGGAGGCGGCGCGGCAACATAACGCAAATCCCATACGAATTCGTTCATGCCGGCGCGGGTCGGCACGGAATTTTGCGCACTACGGCTGGAGAAGGAAGCAAGAGCCGAACCTTTGCCGTCTCTAAACGTAAGCGTGACTGGTTCATTGCCGACCGGTGCGCTCTTGAGTTCGTAGAACACCGCAACGCCGTTCGGCGGATTCTCGCCGGCGTCGTAAGCGGCTGCGCCCGGATCGCGTTCGCCACCGGTCAACCACGCAGTCTGTGGTGTGAACAGGAACGCGGGCGCGTCCAGCGCCTTTCGCGACAGTTCGCGCAGCGGCTGGAGATTGTCGAGCACCCAGAAACCGCGTCCGTGGGTCGCCGCGACGAGTGCACTTTGGCCAGACTGAACCGCGAGATCGCGCACCGCGCTGTGCGGCAGGTTGAGCTGTAACGGCTGCCAATCGCCGCCATTGTTGAAAGAGACATACACGCCGCGCAGGGTGCCGACAAAGAGCAGATCGGAATCCTGCGTGTCCTGGCGCACGACGAAGCTCGATTCGTCGCGCGGCAAACCGTGCGTGATCTTCGCCAATGCGCCCCGTAATCGAGTGGTGGCTTGTAAACGATAGGGCGCGTAGTCGTCCTGGCGGTAGCGGCGAGCGGCAAGGTACGCGACTCCCGGCTTGAAATGCGAAGGCTCGATGATGCTGATCGTGGCCCACGCGGGAAGACCCGCCGGCGTCACGTCGCTCCAGTGCTTGCCGTCGTCGAGTGTAATCCAGACCTTGCCGTCGTCGGTGCCCGCCCATAGCAACCCGGCTTTGAGCGGCGATTCGGCGAGTGCGAATACGGTGTCGTAGTACTCGACGGAGGTGATTATCCGGCGTGATCGGACCGCCGGAAGGCATCTGTTTGCTCTTCTCGTTGCGGGTGAGATCGGGACTTATCGACCTGCCAGCTGTTGCCGCCGTCGCCGACTTTTCATCACGTACTGGGAGCCGACGTAAAGGGTGTCGGAATCGTGCGTGGAGACCAGCACGGGAAACGTCCACTGGAAGCGGTACTTGAGATCGCCTCGCCGCGTGCCCCGTCGTGTCTTCGGGCCAGGGGCCGAGAAAAAGATGCTGGCGGCTCCTTCTCGTCGTAACTTTCGAGAAGCCCTGCCAATCCGCCGCCGCTGTAAGTGATCCATGGACTTGCGGGTACGGGCGCGACATAACTGCTTTCCCACTGCGCGATCACCTGCCAGTCCTCGCGCCCGATGTCGTAACCGGAAGTGTCGCGGCTGGCGGTTTCCAGGGTCGCGAAGTCCTGCTGCGAACCGTAGATATGAAACGGAAAGCGATCGTCCACTGCAACATGATAGAACTGTCCTGTGGGCTGATTGTCTTCGCTGGACCAGGATTTGCCTCCGTCGAGCGTCACGGTCGCACCGCCGTCGTTGCCGACGATCATGTCCTCGGAATGACCGGGGTTGATCCACAGCACGTGGTTGTCGCCGCCCTGGGCGTAGAGATTCTTGAAATTGGCGCCACCGTCGGTGGAGACGAGCAGTCCCCTGGCGTGAGGCGAAAACAGATGATCGGCATTTGCCGGAGTCGACGTAGATACGCCCGAAGTAAAAAGCGCGCGTGGTGAGATTCGGGTCATGAGAAAGCCTGCGCCAGGTGGCGCCGCCGTCGTCTGAGCGATAGAGGCCGCCTGCGTGCGCCTCGACGATTGCATAGACGCGATTCGGGTCCGAAGGCGCGACGGCGATCCCGATTTTTCCGAGCGTTCCCGGCGCGAAGCCGGGATTGCGTCCGATATCGGTCCAGTGCGCGCCGCCGTCGGTGCTTTTGTACAGGCCGCTGCCCGCACCGCCGCTGGAAAAATTCCACGGACGGCGACTGACGCGCCACATCGAAGCATAGAGAATTTTCGGATCGGCCGGATCCATGGCGAGATCGTTGGCGCCGGTGTGCGCGTTCACGTACAGGATGCGTTTCCAGTGCGCGCCGCCGTCGGTCGTTTCGTAAACGCCGCGCTGCGGGTTGGGGCCGAACACGTGCCCGAGCGCGGCGACGTAAACGTGTGCCGCGTCGTGCGGATCCATCAGAATGCGGCTGATCACCCGTGTTTGCGATCCAGTCCGACGTGCTGCCAATGTTTGCCCGCGTCGATGGACTTCCACAGGCCGTCGCCGGTCGCCATGTCGCCGCGCGGGAACGGTTCGCCCGTGCCCGCATAAACAACGTCGGGATCGGAGGGCGCGATCGCGAGCGCGCCGATGCTGCCGACGGCGAGGCAGCAATCGGACACGTTGCGCCAGCTATGCCCGGCGTCCGTGCTCTTCCAGATGCCGCCATCGGCGCCGCCGTAAGTAAAAGGTCTGCGGTTGATCGGGAACACCTGCGACGGCATCCGAGCGGCCGCCGCGAAACGGTCCCACCAACCTCCATTGAAGCGCCTGAAGCGAACTTGTCGGATAACCGTTCGCCGCGGCGCAGGGCGAGAGGGACATGAATGCCGCGGCGAATCAATGCCGTCGTCTGCAACCGGCGCGGGAAGGCGATCATCATTTTTGGGTGAGTTCGAAAGACTGCGCGCTATCTTAGCCTGTAGTCTTGCACCGGATAAAGCTCTGATTGACGGTACGGGATTCGGCGGCCTCGGCCGGGATTCGACTCGTCTAGCCGTGCACTTCGGGTGGACGCCCACGCTCCTCTTCATCGAGAACCTCCGGCTCCGCGGCTGCGGCCGACATCCAGGCCGCGAGATCGGCGTCGGCGAGCACCGTTGCGGCATAGCCGGCTTCGAGGCCATCGAGCGCGATGCCGTAGGTAAGAAAGCGGCTCGCGACCGGTGCGTACATCGCATCGGCGATGGACCAGCGCCCGTAGAGCCAGGGTCCGCCTGCGCCGAAGCGGTCGCGGCATTCGCGCCACAGCGCCCGGATGCGATCAACATCGCGCTCAAGCGCCGGACTGGCAACGACGGCGCGATCACGTGCGCGGCAATTCATCGGGAGTTCGGCGCGCAGCGCGGCGAAACCCGAATGCATCTCGGCGCCTGCCGAGCGCGCATGGGCGCGGGCCGCGGCATCGGCCGGCCACAGTCCGCCGTCGGCGAAAGTTTCATTCGCGTACTCTCCGATGGCAAGCGAATCCCAGATAATGCGCCCGGCATGATGCAGCACGGGAACCCGTCCGCTCGGCGAATAGCGCCCGATCTCGCTGCGGAACGCCGGCGTCCCGAGCGCAAGCCGCCGAACTTCGAATTCGGCGCCGCTCTTCGCGAGTGCGAGCCAGCCGCGTAGCGACCACGAAGAGTAGTTGCGGTTGCCGATGATGAGCAATGCCTGGGTCATGTTGCCTGCCTCAGGAAGAAATGGGATTGTTGCGCGCCGCGAGCAGACGATCGAGGTAGCGGGCGATCATGTCCGCTTCGAGATTGACGCGCGTGCCGACGTCGTAGTCGCTCATGACGGTGCGTTCCATCGTGGCCGGAATAATCGCCACTTCAAACTCGGCGCCGTCGACTGCATTGACAGTGAGGCTCACGCCGTCCACCGCAATCGAACCCTTGGGCGCAATGTAGCGTGCGAGCACATCGGGCGCGCGAAACCGCAGACGCCGTGCACGGCCGTCCTCGCGGCACGCGATCACTTCACCGACGCCGTCCACGTGTCCGCTCATCAGGTGTCCGCCTAGCGCGCCGCCGAGCACGAGCGCGGGTTCGAGATTGACTTGTGCGCCGACGGCGAGTTCGCCGAGCGTAGTCTTCGCGAGCGTTTCCGCCGAAGCGTCCGCGTAGAAGCCCTTCTCCCACGGCTGCGCCACGGTCAGGCAGCAGCCGTTGACGGCAACGCTCGCGCCCGGCGCGAGCGCGGTGGCCGGGAGCACGGCGGCCTCGATCTTCAAACGGGCGTCGCCGTTTCCTTCTTCGCGTCCGGCGAGCCGGCCGACGCCCTGCACGATCCCGGTAAACATCTGCGATTCCTTCCCCGTCCTTTCGCCGCCGCCCATTGTAAGGATGCGGGCATCCGGCCACACCGCCATCGAAGAGTCGTATAATGACCCGAAATGACTTTGTTTGTGACTCACATGACCCAGCTAACTGTACGCGGCTTCGACAAACACCTGGCGCATCGAATCCGTCAACTCGCCCACCGTGAGAACATCTCGCTCAACAAGGCGGCGCTCAAACTTATGCGTCGCGGCGCCGGCCTGCATGAAGACGCTTCCCGGATCAATGCGATCGGCGACCGCCTCGACGGCTTTATCGGTTCCTGGGACAAGGCGCAGACGGATGAGTTCGAGCGTGAAATTTCCGTATTCGAGACCATTGACGCCGAGCAATGGCAATGAATCTGTTGCTGGATACCAACGCCTATTCCGCTCTGGCTCGCGGCGAATCCGCATTGGCGGATCGCGTCCGTCGAGCGGAGAAAATCCTGTTGTCCGCCATTGTCGCCGGCGAGCTGTTGCACGGCTTTCGTTCGGGCACACGCCATGACGCCAACCGGCGGCAGTTCGATGAGTTCCTGGCGCAACCGTTCGTCGAGTTTGTGCCGGTAAGCCTGGTAACCGCGGATCGCTTTGCGCGAATCATGAGCGGATTGCGGAAAAAGGGTCGCCCTATTCCGACCAACGATGTCTGGATTGCGGCCCACGCCATGGAAAGCGGCGCCGAATTGCTGTCCCGCGACAAACACTTCGACGAAGTGGACGGCCTCGCCTGGAGCGACTTCTAAGGAAACTCTGAAAAATTTCGTTCGTGCTGAGCATGTCGAAGTATGAACGGAATTTTCTCTGCTCCATCAAGGCGTTGTAGTTCGCCCTTCGACAGGCTCAGGGCGAACGGCGAATTGATCAGAGCTTCCCTAAGACGAAACCGGCCGCAGGCGGATGCGCGTGTCGCGACCCACGCGGCGCGCCCAGACCGTGCGCCACTCGGGCGGATCGGGAATGACGGCAAGATCGTCGAGCATGGCGAACGGCTTTGCGCCGGCACCCAGAAAATGCGGGCCGAGAAAGAGTTCCAGTTCGTCCACCCAACCGCCCGCGATAAGCGTTCCGGCGAGCCGCGGGCCGCATTCGGCATAGATCTCGTTCACTTCGAGTTCGGCCAACGTACGCAACACGGCGCCCGGCTCCAGGCGTCCATCCGCATCGGCGCCTGTGCAATGAATCGTCGCACCCGCGGCTTCCAGTGCACGTCGGCGTTCGGGATCGGCGTCCACGCAGAAGAGATGCACCGCGTCGCCGCTTGCGAAAAGATTCGCGCCGGGCGGCGTGCGCAACCGCGAATCGAGTACCGCGCGCAAGGGTTGACGCTTTACGCCGGGCAGGCGCACGTTGAGCGCGGGATCGTCGGCAAGCACGGTGCCGACACCGGTAAGGATCGCGCCGGCGCGCGCGCGGCTGCGATGCACGGCGGCGCGCGCAACCGAGCCGGTGATCCATTGGCTGGTGCCGTCGGCAAGCGCACTCTTGCCGTCGAGACTCGTCGCGAGCTTGAGTGTGAGCCAGGGGCGATTGCGTTCGAAACGGCTGAAAAAGCCGCGGTTGATCCGCCGCGCGGATTCTTCGCATACGCCGACTTCGACTTCGATGCCGGCCTCGCGCAAGGTGTCCAAACCTGCGCCCGCGACACGTGGATTCGGATCTTGCGTTGCGACAACGACGCGGCTTACGCCGGCGGCGATCAGCGCCGGTGCGCAGGGCGGCGTGCGCCCATGATGCGCGCAGGGTTCAAGCGTGACATAGACCGTCGCGCCGCGTGCCGCCTCACCCGCTGCCGCAAGCGCGGCGACTTCGGCATGCGCCTCGCCGGCGCGCGCGTGAAAGCCCTCGCCGACGATGCGCCCATCCTTTGCGATCACGCAGCCGACGGCTGGATTCGGCGCCGAGGTACGCAGCCCGCGCACGGCAAGACGCAGTGCGCGGCGCATCATGCGCCGATCTTCGTCCTCACTCACCTGGAACGCGGCCTGTCGCCGAGCAACGGCAACTGGCCGTCGTCCGCGCTCTTGTGCCGACCCGGGCGTTTGCGTTTGTGTTCCAGTTGATCGATCTCGCGGCGGAAGGCTTCCACGTCCTGGAAGCTCCGGTACACCGAGGCGAAACGCACGTAGGCAACCTGATCGAGATCGAAAAGCGCCGCCATCACCATTTCGCCGATGGCGGCCGAGGCCACCTCGCGCGCTTCGGACAAGCGCAACTGCTCGACCAGGCGGCCGACCATGGCGTCCACGGTTTCGGTGGAAACCGGGCGTTTCTCCAAGGCCTTGAGGATGCCGAAGTGCAGTTTCTCTTCGTCGAAGGGCACGCGGCTGCCGTCGCGCTTGACCACCCGCGGCAGCGCGAATTCGGGCACCTCCTGGGTGGTGAACCGCGCCTCGCAGGAAAGACACACGCGGCGGCGGCGGATCTGACGCCCGCCCGCGGCGAGCCGCGAGTCGGCGACGCGCGTGTCTTCGTGGCCGCAGAACGGGCAGTGCATCTTGCCCTTAAACCGGTGTTCCGTACACCGGGAACCGCCGCATCATGGCAAGTACCTCGGCCTGCACGGCCTTGATGCGTTGCTCGTTATCGAGATCGTCGAGGATGTCGGAAATCCATCCGCCGATTTGGCGGATTTCGACCTCGCCCAGCCCGCGCGTGGTCGCCGCCGGCGTACCGATGCGAAGACCGCTGGTGACGAAGGGCGAGCGCGGATCGTTCGGCACCGCATTCTTGTTGAGCGTGATGTTGGCCGCGCCGAGCGCCGCCTCCGCATCCTTGCCGGTGATGTCGCGTTCGATCATGTCCACCAGGAGCAGATGGTTTTCGGTGCCGCCGGAGACGACCTTGTAGCCGCGTTCGATGAGGGTCTGCGCCAGTGCCTTGGCGTTCTTCACCACCTGCTTCTGATAAGCGGTGAAGTCCGGTTCCAGCGCCTCCTTGAAGGCCACCGCCTTGGCCGCGATCACATGCATCAGCGGCCCGCCCTGAATGCCGGGGAAGGTGATGGATTGCAGTTTCTTTTCGATCTCCTCGCCCGCACCTTGCGCGACGATCAGGCCACCGCGCGGACCGCGCAGCGTCTTGTGCGTGGTGGAAGTCACCACATGCGCGTGCGGCAAGGGGCTCGGATAGACGCCGGCCGCGATAAGACCCGCCACGTGCGCCATGTCCACGAACAGATACGCGCCGACCTTGTCGGCGATGGCGCGGAAGCGTGCCCAGTCAACCACCTGCGAGTAGGCGCTGAACCCGGCCACGACCATCTTCGGCTTGTGTTCCAGCGCCAGACGTTCGACTTCGTCGTAGTCAATCAGGCCGTCGTCGTTGACGCCGTACTGCACGGCGTTGAATATTTTTCCGGAAAAGTTGGGTTTCGCCCCGTGGGTCAGATGGCCGCCGTGCGCAAGACTCATGCCGAGAATGGTGTCGCCGGGTTTGAGCAGCGCGAAGTACACCGCCTGATTGGCCTGCGAGCCCGAATGCAACTGCACGTTGGCGTAATCGCAATCGAACAATTGCTTCAGGCGTTCGATGGCGAGCCTCTCGGCCACATCCACGAATTCGCAGCCGCCGTAGTAGCGCTTGCCGGGATAGCCCTCGGCGTACTTGTTGGTGAGCACCGAGCCCTGGGCGGCGAGCACCCGCGGACTCACGTAGTTCTCCGAGGCAATCAGCTCCAAGTGATCTTCCTGGCGCCGGCGCTCGGCGGCAATCGCCCGGGCCAACTCGTCGTCGAAACCCTCAATCGTCATATCGGCTGCAAACACGGGCAAAACTCCTCTTGCTCTGTGCAAATTGTAGCCTGCCCGCGCTTGCGCTGCTCCTTATAATGACGGATTAGGTTTCGCACAACCCCACGCAATGGCGCAATACGTTTACACCATGAACCGGGTCGGCAAGGTCGTTCCGCCCGGCAGGCACATTCTCAAGGACATTTCGCTCTCCTTCTTCCCGGGCGCCAAGATCGGCGTGCTGGGCCTCAACGGCGCGGGGAAATCCACCCTGCTGCGCATCATGGCGGGCGTGGACACCGAGATCGAGGGCGAGGCGCGTCCGCAGCCCGGCATCAGGATCGGCTACCTGCCGCAGGAGCCGCAACTCGATCCCGCGAAGGACGTGCGCGGCAATGTCGAGGCGGGGCTTGGCGAAATCGCCGCGACACAGGCGCGCCTGGAGGAAGTCTATGCCGCCTACGCCGAACCCGATGCCGACTTCGACGCGCTCGCAACCGAGCAGGCCAAGCTCGAAAACCTGATCCAGGCGAGCGATGCGCACAACCTGGAACACAAGCTGGAAGTCGCCGCCGAGGCGCTGCGCCTGCCGCCCTGGGAGGCGGACGTCGGCAAGCTCTCGGGCGGCGAGCGCCGCCGGGTGGCGCTCTGTCAATTGCTGCTTTCCGCCCCGGACATGCTGCTGCTGGACGAACCCACCAACCATCTGGACGCCGAATCCGTCGCCTGGCTCGAGCGCTATCTCGGCGAGTTCAAGGGCACGGTCGTCGCCGTCACCCATGACCGCTACTTCCTCGACAACGTCGCCGGCTGGATCCTCGAACTCGACCGCGGCCGCGGCATTCCCTGGGAAGGCAACTATTCCTCGTGGCTGAGCCAGAAGGAGCAGCGGCTCGCCGCGGAAGCCAAGACCGAGGCTGCGCACAAGAAAGCGGTGCAATCCGAGCTCGAATGGGTGCGCCAGAACCAGGCCGGGCGCCACGCCAAGAGCCGCGCCCGCATCAAGCAGTACGAACAACTCGCCTCCAAGGAATTCCAGCAGCGCAACGAAACGCAGGAAATCTACATCCCGCCGGGGCCGCGTCTGGGAGATCTGGTCGTCGAGGCCAAAGGGCTCGCCAAGGCCTACGGCGACCAGCTCCTGTTCGACGATCTCTCCTTCCAGGTGCCGCCCGGAGCGATCGTCGGCGTCATCGGTCCGAACGGCGCGGGCAAGACTACGCTCTTCCGCCTGATTTCCGGGCAGGAAAAGGCCGACCGCGGCACGCTGCGCCTCGGCGAGACGGTCCAGCTTGCCTATGTGGATCAGCTCCGCGATGCGCTCCCCGCGGACAAGACCGTGTGGCAGATCATCTCCGGGGGGCAGGACATTCTGAAGATCGGCAATTACGAAACGCCCTCGCGCGCCTACGTCGGGCGCTTCAACTTCAAGGGCGCGGACCAGCAGCAGCGCGCGGGCGACCTCTCCGGCGGCGAGCGCGGGCGCCTGCATCTCGCCCGGCTCCTGAAGAGCGGCGGCAACCTGCTGCTCCTCGACGAGCCCTCGAACGATCTCGACATCGAAACCCTGCGCGCGCTGGAAGAGGCGCTGCTCGCCTTTCCCGGTTGCGTGCTCGTCACCTCGCACGACCGCTGGTTCCTCGATCGCATCGCGACCCACATCCTCGCCTTCGAGAGCGAGAGCCGCGTCGAATGGTTCGAGGGCAACTACACCGACTACGAAGCCGACCGGCACCGGCGCCTGGGCGAAGCCGCCGACCAGCCGCACCGCATCAAGTATCGTCCGCTCACCGTCTGACATCAGTGAATGACGGCACTCGGAGGAAGAATCCCCCTCCTGCTCCCCCTTCCGCGCTGACGCACGCAAAGGGGAGAGACGCTTTGTCTCGGGCTTCCTCTTTCCTCTCTCCCCTTTGCCGCCGCAAGGCGGGAAGGGGGAGTTGGAGGGGGATCGGCGGTGTAAGATGAATCGAACGCGCGAAAGCATTAGAAGGAGAGGATTTTGGCCACGACAATGAACCAGCAGCTGGCGATCACGGCGCTCGCGCAGGGCGGCGAGCAGGTGCTCCGGCGCCTCGCCGAGCATGCCAGCAATGCCGGCTGCAACCTGGTCGAGGCGCGCGAAATTCCGGTCGGCGACCGCACCGCGATCGTGCTGCTCGCCGATGGCAGTTGGGACGCGATCGTGCGCCTGGAGCGCGCCGTCCCGCGTCTTGCCAGCAAGCTGCGCGCCGAAATACTCGCTGTGCGCGTGCAGCCCGCCGAGGCGGCCGGCGACCGCATCCCCTACGCGGTGGATCTCACCAGCGCCGACAAGCCGGGCATACTCTCGGCACTGATCGAGTTCTTCACCACCCGCGACATCGTCATCATGGAGCTCACGGCGCGCAGCTATCCCGCGACGCACACCGGCGCACTCATGTTCATGGTGCAGCTCAACGTCGGCTTGCCGCACGACATGCACATCGCCGGCATTCGCGAAGAGTTCATGGACTTTTGCGACGGCATGAATCTCGATGCCATTCTTGAACCCATCAAAGGCTGAAACGGAGACTCATATCATGGCCAAGGCTGAAATCGGCAAGAAGATTCCAAAGTTCTCGCTGGAAACCACGGCGGGCGATTTGAGCGACGCGGATCTTGCCGGAAAGAAAACCGTGATCTATTTCTACCCCAGGGACGACACGCCCGGCTGCACTGTCGAGGGACGCGAGTTCGGCGAACTGCACGCGCGCTTCAAGCGCGCCGGCATCGTCGTTTACGGCGTATCGCGCGATACGCTGCACTCGCACGAACGTTTCAAGGGAAAATACGGGTTCCCGTTCGAACTTATCTCCGATCCCGACGAAACGCTGTGCGCGATGTTCGGCGTGATGCGCGACAAGAACATGTACGGCAAGAAGGTGCGCGGCATCGAACGCAGCACCTTTCTCTTCGATTCGAACGCGGTGTTGCAACGCGAATGGCGCAAGGTCAAACCCGAGGGTCACGCCGCCGAAGTGCTGGAAGCGGCGCGCAAACTCGATTGAAACCAAACGCCTTCCGGAAAGAGCAGCATTCTTACCCCCTCTCCCTTGACGGGAGAGGGCGGGGGTGAGGGTGAAAGGCGCCCACGCACCGCCGCGCGGCGACAAGACCCCTCACCCCAACCCTCTCCCGCAAGGGGAGAGGGTGAAGGAAAGGACGCGCCTGCTCGTGCTCGACACCAACGTGCTGATGCACGACCCGGCGGCCCTGTTCGGCTTCGCCGAGCACGACGTCTTCATCCCCATGATCGTGCTCGAAGAGCTGGACGCCAACAAGAAAGGGCTGACGGAAGCGGCGCGCAACGTCCGCCAGGCGAGCCGGCTTCTCGATGCACTCGTGCACGAACGCGGCCGCGCCGAGATCGAGGCCGGCGTTGCACTCGGCGAACTCGCCATCGAAAACGGCGCACAGGCGAGCGGACGCCTTTTCCTGCAAACCGAAGTGCTCAAGCCGCAGCACGACGGCACGCTCGCCGCCGACACCGCCGACAACGCCTTGCTTGCCGCAACCCTCGCGCTTGAAGAGCTGCATCCCGGACGGGTCACGCTGGTCTCCAAGGACATTAACCTGCGCATCAAGGCCGCAGTGCTCGGCCTGAAGGTCGAGGACTACTACAACGACCGCGTGCTTGACGACACCGATCTGCTTTATCGCGGCGCGGAGCCGCTGCCCGCAGGCTTTCTCGCAAGCGAGGCGGCACATCTCCAATCCTGGCACGACAACATGCGCACGCTCTATCGTTTTGCGCGCCCACCGCTCGCCGTCTGGCCCAACCAGTTTTTGTACAGCGAAGAGGACGGGCTGGAACTCCTCGTGCGCGAGGCGGGAGCGGAGACAATTACCGCCGAAATCGTGCAGGACTACCAGCGCGAGCGTCACGCCGTGTGGGGCATCGCCGCGCGCAACCGCGAACAAAGCTACGCCCTCAATCTGCTCATGGATCCCGACCTCGACTTCGTCACCCTGCTCGGTCAGGCGGGTACCGGCAAGACGCTGCTCGCGCTCGCCGCGGGCCTCGCGCAGACGCTCGACGACAAGCGCTATCGCGAGATCGTGATGACGCGCGTCACCGTCCCGCTCGGCGAAGACATCGGCTTTCTGCCCGGCACCGAGGAAGAAAAGATGACGCCGTGGATGGGCGCACTCATGGACAATCTCGAAGTGCTCACCACCTCGGACGAAGGCGGCGTCTGGGGTCGCGGCGCGACGCAGGATCTGCTTGCGAGCCGCATCAAGATTCGTTCGCTCAACTTCATGCGCGGACGCACCTTCCTCAACCGCTACATCATCATTGACGAGGCGCAGAACCTCACCGCCAAACAGATCAAGGCGCTTATCACCCGCGCCGGCCCCGGCACCAAGATAATCGCCCTCGGCAACATCGCGCAGATTGATACGCCCTACCTCACCGAAACCACATCGGGGCTGACCTACGTCGTGGATCGTTTCAAGGACTGGCAGCATTCCGGACACGTCACGCTGCGAAGAGTCGAGCGCTCGCGCCTCGCCGATCACGCCACCGAAATCCTGTAACTCCGACTGCCATCACGATCGGGACGACCGCTCCTACGCCACAACCTCGCCTCCCGCAGGAGCGGCGGTCCCCGCCGCGATTCCAATAGCGTTACCATTTCTCCATGGCGGCTTACATGCCTGCGCGCAATCCACCGTGGCACGGACACGCGCTTCGCCGCGGACGCTTTTCGGGTCCCGAACAAGCCTATCTACTCACCGCCGTCACCCATGATCGCCAACCGTTGTTCGCCGACTTCGACGCCGGCTGCGTTGTAGCCCGCGCACTTGCGCATCATCACCGGACCGGCCGGACCCAATCGCTGGCATGGGTTGTAATGCCCGACCATCTCCACTGGCTTGTTACGCTCGACGCGAAACATACGCTTTCGGAACTGATGAGGTCCGTCAAAGGCTATACAGCCCGCCGCCTGAACCTGTGTGCAGGACGCCCGGGCCGTCGTGTCTGGCAAGCCGGATTCCACGATCATGCCGCGCGGCGCGATGAAGACCTTCGCAAAATGGCGCGTTACGTCATTGCAAACCCACTGCGGGCCGGACTCGTGCCAAGTATTGGAGATTACCCGTTCTGGGATGCGGCCTGGCTTTAAACGCTGCCATCGCGGCCGGGACGACCGCTCCTACGCCACAACTTCGCCTCCCGTAGGAGCGGCGGTCCCCGCCGCGATAAGCCCTTGCAAAACTCCACCGCCGCAATCGCGGCCGGGACGACCGCTCCTACAAGGGACATGATGGTGACAATTTTTGGCGGGATGTGACACAAATGTCGGGGTTTGTCAGTCGCGGCGATATTTCCACGCCGAGCCCACCGTGCTTTGAAATATCCTTGAAATGGCTTGAAACGCCCTTTCCATGGGGAATTCGGCCCGGATGGATGCGCCGGAAACGAGCGGGACGCGAGAATTGGCACGATTCTTGCTGCGTACAGGGTGTGGGCCCTTGAGACCCACCTTCAACTTGCAAGCGTGAGGAATATTTTATGAACAGCAGACACAAGCAACAGGGTTTTACCCTGATCGAATTGATGATCGTGGTCGCGATCATCGCCATCCTGGCGGCGATTGCGATTCCCCTTTATCTCAACTACACCGCTCGTGCGCAGACAGCCGGCGCGTTCTCGCTCGCCAGCAGTCTCGAGCCCACCATTGTTGACTACTACAACAGCAATGGAACCTTGCCGGATGGCAATGCCACGGCGGGAGCCGCTCCGGCCGGAAGCATCATCGGCAAATACGTCAAGACCACCGAAGTGATGTCCACCGGCCAGATTAAGGCCACCTTCTGCACCAACGGAGCTACCGTTGGCCCAGGCGTCACTTGCGAGGCCAACAAAAAGCTCGATGGCCATTACCTGATTCTTTCGCCGGTCGCCACAGGCGGTTCCATCACCTGGATCTGCAAAGTGGATAATGCCAGCGTCTACAGCTTGGTACCGTCCAACTGCCGCCACACCGGCTGAACCGAGTTCTCCTCCCGCCGCGATGCGGCGGACACGCGTACTGGGCCCGCTTCGGCGGGCCTTTTTTATCGGCACGATAAATCACGCAGGTCCCGCCGCGATTTCCCGACCCCGTAGAATGCCGCCATGCGTATTCCGCTCCGCCTGCGCCCGTTCCTGCCCTGGCTGGCGTTGCTCGGCCTGCTCGGTCTCGTAGCCGCCGCCTATTACCCCGGCCTCTCCGGGCCGTTCCTGCTCGACGACTGGGCGAATCTGCCGGCGCTCGGCGCCTATGGACCGGTGGACAATCCGGTGACGCTCGCGAGCTATCTCACCAGCGGCATCGCCGGGCCGACCGGGCGCCCGCTCGCGCTTGCAAGCTTTCTAATGGACGCGCACAACTGGCCGGCAAACCCCTGGCCATTCAAGCTCAGCAATCTGCTGCTGCATCTTCTGTCGGGCGCATTGCTCGCACTGCTGCTGCGCCAACTTTCGCTGGCGCGCGGACTCGACGCACGGCGCGCGATGTGGGTCGGCATACTCGGCGCCGGATTGTGGCTGGCGCATCCGCTCTTCGTCTCGACCACGCTTTACGTGGTGCAGCGCATGACGATCCTCGCCGCGCTGTTCGTGTTCGCGGGCTTGAACCTCTACGTCTGGGGACGCGCGCGGCTGAATGCGGGGCACACGCGCTCCGCTTACACGTTAATGATTGTCGGCATCGTCGGCGGCACTTTTTTCGGCACCTTGTCGAAAGAAAACGCGGCGCTGCTGCCGCTACTCGCGCTCGTGCTGGAATGGACGGTGTTGTCTTCTTCCCCCTCTCCCTTGACGGGAGAGGGCGGGGGTGAGGGTGAGAAACAATCGGCGCCGCGCGGCAATACCCCTCACCCCAACCCTCTCCCGCAAGGGGAGAGGGGGCAAGAAGAATCCCCCTCCCGCTCCCCCTTCCCCGAAGACGGGCAAGGGGGAGGAAAATCCTGCCCTCCCCTTTGCCGCCGCAGGCGGGAAGGGGGAAAGAAATCCTGCCCTCCCCTTTGCCGCCGCAGGCGGGAAGGGGAAAAGAAATCCTGCCCTCCCCTTTGCCGCCGCAGGCGGGAAGGGGGAGTTGGAGGGGGATTTCTTGCGTTCCGGGCGATTTTTCTGTGGCTGCCTTCGTTAGCCCTGTTCGCCTACGTCCTCTACCCGCTTCGTCACGCACTGACTTCACTGCCCTACCGCAATTTCACCATCCTCGAACGCCTGCTCACCGAAGGGCGGGTGCTGGTGGATTATCTGTACCTCCTCGTGATTCCGCATGCCGGAACACAGGGTTTGTTCACGAGCGTCGCGGTTTCGCACGGCCTGTTCGATCCGTGGACGACACTGCCCGCCATCCTGATCGTCGCCGCGTTGATCGCCTTCGCATTCGCCGTGCGCCGGCGCCTGCCCGTGCTCGCCGCGGCAATCCTGTTTTATCTCGCCGGGCAGTTGCTGGAATCCACCACTATTCCGCTGGAACTCTTTTACGAACATCGCAACTATCTCCCGGCGGCGCTTCTTTTCTGGCCGCTCGCATGGTGGATACTGCGCGGACCCGGCACCCGCGCGCTGCGTGCTGGCATCGCAACGTTCGCACTTGTACTGCTTCTCGCGTTCACCGCATTGCGCGCCGATCTCTGGGGCAAGGGTGCGGAACTTTCACTCGTCTGGATGCGGCTGAATCCCCATTCCACGCGCGCACAGGTGTGGGGATCCGAAGGACTTACGGCCGCCGGACATCCGGACCTCGCGCTCAAGAAACTGCGCCTCGCGACGCGCGCACAACCGGACAACATCAGCATCGCGCTCAGCGCGCTCAACGTCGCCTGCGAGCTGCGGCAGGCGAGACCCGCCGATCTCGTGGCGACGGTCTATGCCGCGGCGCATTCCCGGGCAGGCTCGGGCCTTATCTACAATGGCGTCGCGCGGCTCGCCAAACGCATCGAGAGCGCTCCCTGCCCACCGCTTACCACCGCCGGATTGCAGGCGATTCCGACGGCGGCGCTCGCCAACCCGCACTTCAATCCGTACCCGGCGCTGCGCCAGGAATTCCTGGTACTGCGCGGGCGTTTGCTGCTGCGTCAGGGCAAAGCCGGAGAAGCCTTCGATGCCTTTGCGCAATCGCTGCCGCTCGTGCCGAAACCGGATACGGCACTTGTCACCGCCGCCGACATGTATGTGGCGCACAAGCCGCGGCTCGGCCTGAAGCTGCTCGACGAATACCGGAGGCTTGAGAAGCCGCAAGCGCACGGCTGGAACATGGCGCGTCTGCATCGCTGGTGGCTCGAGCGCAGCGGTTGGTACAGCGAGTCCTTCAAGCGCGTACGTGCCGCTCTCGAAAAACAATTGCGCGCATCCAAAGCGGCGCACAAACCATGAGCCGCCGTTGCTTGCCCTGGCTTGGTTTGGCCGTGGTGCTCGCGGCGACGGCGCTCGCCTATTGGCCGGGTACGCACGGCGGATTCATGTTCGATGATTACCCGAACATCGTCGAGAACCCGGCGCTGAAAATCCACCGGCTGACGCCCGGCGCGATGATGCGCGCCGCGCTCAGCATGCCCTCGGTCGGCACGCTGGATCGTCCGATCGCGATGGCCAGCTTTGCGCTGAACGATTACTTCAACGGCATGTACGCGCGGCCGATGAAGATCGTCAATCTCGCGATCCATCTCCTGAACGGCGTGCTGGTGTTTCTGCTGTTGCGTCTGCTGCTCCGCGAATATGCACGCCTCAAGGACGGTGCCTTATTGCTGCCGCGGCGCCGTTTCACAGGTAGGAGCGACGGTCCCCGTCGCGATCACATGCAAGCGGATGCCTCCCATCGCGGCGGGGACCGCCGCTCCTACCCGCTTTCAATCACGGTTTCCGAAAATATGACGGCGCTGGCGGTGGCGGCGGCCTGGTTGCTCGCGCCGATCAATCTGACGGCGGTGCTGTACACGGTGCAGCGCATGACCTCGCTCGCCGCAACTTTCACGCTGCTCGCGCTGATTGTCTTCATCGTGGGGCGCAAATGGCTGTTCGAGCATCGGCGCCGGTTCGGAGCCGTTGTCCTGCTGCTTCTGGCGGCACTGGTGTTGACGCCGCTGTCGGTTTTGACGAAGGAATCGGGCGCGCTCACGCTGCTCTACGCCCTCGTAATCGAGTGGGTGTTTTTCCGTTTCCACAACGGAATGCAAGAAACCGGGAAGGAATCCCCCTCCCGCTCCCCCTTCCCGCCTGCGTCGGCAAGGGGGAGAGAATCTTCACCCTCTCCCTTGACGGGAGAGGGTTGGGGTGAGGGTGAAGAACAACCGATGCAGCGCAAATGGCTTTTACCCCTCACCCTAACCCTCTCCCGCGCCTCACCCCGGCCCTCTCCACTTCGTGGAGAGGGAGAAGATGGGAGAGGGAACATGAAATTTGCACCCTCCAGCGGAATAAAAGAAACCCGGGGAACGGTGGCGTGGACAAGTATTGCGTACTTCGCGGTGTTTCTGCTGCTGCCGCTTGTGCTTGGACTCGCCTGGCTGCTGCCAGGCGTGCTTTCACCGCAGGCCTGGGCCGCGCGCGACTTCACGTTCGGCGAACGCCTGCTCACCGAAGGGCGCGTGATCTGGCATTACCTCTACTGGACGTTGGTGCCGAACATCCACGCGATGACGCTTTACCACGACGCCTTCCCGATCTCGCGCGGTCTCTTCTCGCCGTGGACGACGCTTCCCGCCTGGGCGGGGATCACCGCGCTTGCCGGCGCCGGCTTCGCCTGCGCGCGGCGCCGGCCGCTGATCGCTTTCGGCATCCTGTGGTTTCTCACCGGCCAGGCGCTCACCGCAAGCATCTTCCCGCTGGAGCTGGTATTCGAGCATCGTGAATATCTGCCTTCGCTGGGACTGTTTTTTGCGGTGTTCGGAATTCTGCTTCTCGCCCGCCCCCGCGAAAGGCTGCGTGCGGCACGGATCACCGCCGTGATTGCCATCATCGTGCTCTGCGGCGCGGGCCTTGCGTTGCGCTCGCTGAACTGGTCGAACCCCCTGATCCACACGGCGATTGACGCGCGCACGCACCCGGATTCCCCGCGCGCAACTTATGCCTTCGGGCGCGCGCTCCTGATCATCGCCCGCAACAATCCCAAGTTCGCCCCCGCGGCGCGCAAGGCGCTGGAGACGGCCAACCGGGTGCCGGGACAAAGCATCATCGCCCTCTCCGGGCTGGTTCTCCTCGCGCATGATCAAGGCGAACCCATGCGTCTCGACTGGTTCCGGGCGATGGCGGACAGACTGCATGCGCAACCGCCGAATACCCAGGATATTTCGGCGCTGAACGCGCTGGGACATTGCGCGACCCGCGAAAAGAACCCTTGCGTTTTCCCGTCCGGTGCCATGATCACGGTATTCGCGGCGGCGCTGCGCCACCCCGCGCCAAACCATTACGTCATGGCGATTTACGGCAACTATCTGCTCAATGCGCTCGGCCAACCCAAGGCGGCGGCGGGCATTTTCAGGGCCTTGCTGAAGCACAATCCCGGCTCACCCGGTTATCATTTCAGTCTCGGCGTCTGTCTCGCCGCCAGCGGAGACGCTGCCGGCGCACGCCGGGAACTTGCGGCGCTGCGCCGACTCAACCGTCTGGGAATGAGCAATCCCGACATCCGCAAACTGGATCAACTCATCAACCGCCTTTACCCACCCGCCGACAGCAGTAAACCATGAGCCGACGCAAGAACACGAAACGCCGCAAGACGCCCGCCGCCCCGCCCCCACCGCCGCAAACCGGCGGCAGCCCACTCGACATCGTGCGCTGGCCCGAGGGGCCTTACGGCCGCTGGGCGCTTGTCGTCCTCGTACTGGTCGCAACCTGGCTGGTGTACATGTCCGGGCTCACCGGTGGCTGGCTGCTTGACGACTACGGCAATATCGTCAACAACGGCGACCTCGTCATGCACGGGTTTTCGTGGGCGCATCTATGGCACGCGATGTGGTCGTTCAATGCGGGCCCGCTCGGACGTCCGCTCTCGCTCTTGAGCTTCGCGCTTGAGCGCTATTTCTTCGGCCTGCATCCGCACACGTTCAAGACCATCAACCTCGTCCTGCATCTGATTGCCGTGGTGCTCCTGACCGGCTTCACGCGCGCCCTGCTGCTTGCCTGGCGTCGCCGCCTCTCGCCTGAAACGAGCCGCCTGCGCGTGGAATGGATAGCGCTCGCGATCGGTGCCGCCTGGGCACTGCATCCGATGAACCTGACGCCGATTCTCTACGCGGTACAGCGCGAAACCATTCTCGCCACCCTGTTCACGCTCGCCGGCCTGTGGCTCTATGTGCATCTGCGCGAGCGGTTCACGGCCACTACCTGGCCGAAGCTGATTCTGATCGCGGCGGTGGTGGCCGTGTTTACCGCGATCGGCGCCTTGTGCAAGGAAACGGGCGTATTGCTGCCGCTTTTTACCCTGCTGCTCGAAGTCTTCGTATTCCGCTTCAGGGATAGCGACGAACGCACTGCACGAAAAATCTGGTGGCTGTACGCGGTCCTGCTTTTTCTGCCCGCCGCCATCGGTTTGTACCAAACGCTTCCAGGCGTATTGAACGACCACGGCTTCGTCACCCGCGAATTCAACTTGCCCGAGCGAGTGCTGACCGAGGGCCGCGTGGTCATCTTTTATCTCGGCCTGATTCTCGTGCCACGCCTGTCGGCAATGGCCCTGCATCACGACGATATCGCGATCTCGACGGGGCTGCTCTCGCCGCCGACCACGCTGCTTTCCTTCCTGCTGATCGCGGCGCTGCTCGTGCTCGCCTGGTGGCTGCGCCGGCGCCGGCCGCTGGTCGCGCTCGGCATCGTCTGGTTCTTCGCCGCACAGGTGCTCGAATCCACCGTCTTTCCGCTGGAACTGGTCTATGAGCATCGCGTCTATCTCGCCGACTGGGGCGTCATCCTCGCGGTTGCGGCGCTGGTTCTGCTGTATGCGCGCGCGCCGCGCCTGCGTACATTGCTCGCCGTCGCCGCAACGCTAGCCGTGATTGCACTCGGCCTGACGACGGCGGCGCGCGCCTGGAACTGGCGCAGCAACCTCGCGCTCGCACACGCGGAGGCGAGCCACCATCCGCAATCGCCGCGCGGCACGTATCTGCTCGCGCGCATCGAGACCAACCTTGCGCTCGGCGGCGATCGCCAATACATGCAGCCCGCCTTTGCCGACGCCCAGAAGGCGACGCAGGTAAAAAACGCGGGGCTCGATCCCTGGGTCGCGATGATTCTCCTCGCCGCGCAAACCGATCAACCCGTGCCGAACGCCTGGTTCGACGGCATGGTCAAGGCCGTGGGCGAGCGCCCGTTCACGGTCTCCGACGTCAACGCGCTGGAGGCGCTCGTCGGCTGCTACACGCGGCATCAATGCCGCATCCAGCCGGGCGAAATTCAGCGCCTGTTCCGCGCGATAGACAAAAGTCCGCGGATTACCGAACTCGGAATGAACTACGCCAACGTGCTCGTCACCGAGGCCAACTTCATCGGCTACGACACGCCGGCCCAACGTGCAAAGAGCGCGCCCAAGCTCCTGCAGGCAGCCAACGCGGTGCGCGGCGTTGCGCAGTTTCAGGTCAACGTGTTCAACGTCGCGCTCGACGACCGCGATTTCGCCCTTGCGAAGGAAATGCTCGCCCGCGTGGAAAAACTCAACAAGCTCGGCAAGCTGAGCATGGTCGTCGAGCGCATGCAGCGACAGCTAGCGCAGGCCGAAGCCGCACCTTAATCCTTTACCCCCTCTTTCGCGAAGACATGCAGGCTGGAGAGCTTTCTTCCCTTCCCCTTGCTCGCGCCTGCGAGGAAGGGGGAGCGGGAGGGGGATTCTGTGAGAAAATCACGCACTGAATTGTGGATCCACCATCATGAGTCAACCCCTGGACCTTTCCATCATCCTGCCCGCGCGCGATGAGGCCGAGAGTCTGCCCGGCGTCGTCACCGAACTGCGCGAACTGTATCCGCAGGCGGAAATCCTGGTGGTGGACGACGGCTCCCGCGACGACACCGCCGAACGGGCGCGCGCAGCCGGCGCGACCCGCGTGGTGACGCACCCGTATCCATCGGCAACGGCGCGGCGATCAAGGACGGCGCCCGCGCCGCGCACGGAAAATTCTGGTCTTCATGGATGCCGACGGCCAGCATCGCCCCGCGGAAGTCGCCAAACTGGTCGCCGCGCTCGGCGACAACTACGTCATGGCCGTCGGAGCACGCTCGGCCAGTGCGCACGCCAATCGCGGGCGACGTTTCGCCAACGGCCTCTACAACAAACTCGCGAGCCTGGTCACGGGCCATCGCATCAGCGATCTCACCTCCGGCTTCCGCGCCGTGCGCCGCTACACGTTTCCTGGAAATTCTCTTCCTGCTGCCGAACGGATTCTCCTATCCGACCACGAGCACCATGGCCTTCCTCCGCGCGGGCTTCCCCGTGCGCTTCGTGCCGGTTGACGTACGCGCCCGCGGCGGCGCCTCCAGCCACATCCGGCCGCTGCGCGACGGCGGTCGCTTCCTGCTGATCATCCTCAAGGTCGCAACGCTCTATTCGCCGCTCAAGGTGTTCACGCCAGCGGCCGCGGTCTTCTTCGCCTTCGGCCTCGGCTATTACATCTATACCTATTCCACCCGCCACCAGTTCACCAACATGAGCGCACTCCTGTTCATCGTCGCCGGTCTGGTGTTCCTGATGGGCCTGATCGCCGAACAGATCGCTAATCTCCTCTACGCCAACACCGGCCGTGAATGACGCGGCCGAACTTCTTTCTCCCTCTCCCTCGACGGGAGAGCCCATCCTTCTTACCCCCTCTCCCTCGACGGGAGAGGGTTGGGGTGAGGGTGAGAAAACTTCTTGTCGCCGCGCAGCGGCGATACCCCTCACCCTACCCCTCTCCCGCAAGGGGAGAGGGAACAAATGAATGACGCGACCGAACGCGTTCTGCTGATCACGCGCAACCTGCCACCCGTGATCGGCGGCATGGAGCGGTTGATCGGCCACGTTGCCGAAACGCTTTGTCCGCATTACAAAACCATCATCGTCGGGCCGCGCGGCGCCCGACTTGAAACGCAAGCACTTGCGTACTTCGGCTGCCCGCTCTCGCCCCCAGCACTGTTTCTTCTGGCCGCAGCGCGGAATGCACGCATGGCCGCCAAACGTTACCGACCACAACTCGTACTCGCCGGCAGCGGGCTCACCGCACCGATCGCCCGACTTGCCGCACGCAAGGTCGGTGCACGTTATGCAGTCTATCTGCACGGCCTCGACATCGCCGTACGGCATCCGCTCTACCGACGCCTGTTCGTTCCTGCCATCCGCCGCGCGGACCTCGTACTCGTTAACAGCCGCCACACCGCAGGCCTCGCCCGCGCCGCCGGCGTGCCGGAAGCGCGTATCCGCATCCTGCATCCTGGCGTCGAAGTTCCCCAAAGCATTTCCGAGCGCGAACCGGCGACAAGGCGCTTCCGCGAGCGCTATGGTTTGTCGAGCGCGGGAGCGATTCTCTTCACGGCCGGAAGGCTCACGCCGCGCAAGGGTCTTGCCTCTTTTGTCGCACAAGCCCTGCCCGCGATTCTTGCAGAGATTCCCGATGCACAACTGGTCATCGCAGGCGAAGTGCCCCGCCATGCCGCCAAACACATTGCAGACGAAGCGGCAGCCATCCGCAGCGCCGCCGCCGCCGCGGGAATCGCCGATCGCGTGCATTTGATCGGCCCGCTCGACGATGCCGGACTCGCGCTTGCCTGGCCCGCCGCCGACGTCCATATATTTCCCGTACGCGACGATGCGCGCGACCCGGAAGGCTTCGGCATGGTCGCTCTGGAGGCCGCCGCCTGGGGCGTTCCCACCGTCGCCTTCGCCGCCGGCGGCATTCCCGATGCCGTCGCCGAAGGGGAATCCGGCTATCTCGTTCCGCCCGGCGATTACCCCGGATTCGCGGCTGCCGTAATCAAGGCGATAAACCAACGCGCGGAACTGGAACGCCCCGCCATGGCATTCGCCGAACGTTTCTCCTGGCCGCGGTTTGAGCGACAGTTGCTGGAAATCCTCTCAGCCGTGTAAGGTACGCCCTAAGCCGACACTCCGCTCGCGGCGAAAATCTCGCGGTAGCCGGAAAGCATCTTTTCGAGCGGAAACTCGGCGAGAACCTTTTCCCGATTGTAAGCACCCATCTCCGCACGCATGAGTGGATCGCGCGCAAGTCGCGACAGACAGCGCAGCATTTCATCGCGATTGTCCATCTCGAACAGGAAGCCACCCTTGCCGTGATCCACCAGCTCCGGCATGGACGAGCAGCGGGTTGCGACGACGGGCAACCCGCAGGCCATAGCCTCCAGCACGACCAGGCTCAGGCCTTCGCGGCGGGTAGGGAAAAACAGGATGTCGGCCTGGCGATAAAGCCCGGGCATCTCGGCGTGGCCGCGACGCGGCACGGCAACGAGATCGCCCGATTGCGTGGGCCGCCCGGTCGCCGCACTGCGCAGACCGACCGTATATTGCAGTGTCACATCGTCCGGCAGGGCCCGTGCCAGCGCCGCCAGGTGCTCCACACCCTTGCGCCGGGTAGGATTGCCCGCGAACAGAATCTTGACCGTGTCTTCTCCCACGCCTTCGGCGGGACTGAAAAGTTCGGTATCCACGCCGTTGCGGATCACGACCAGGCGATCCCCCATCGCATGATGCCGCCGAACCAGATCAGCAGTGTAACGGCTGACCGCCGTCACCCATCTGGCGCGCCGCAGCGAAGCGCGGACGGCGGGCGTCATCACGGTTTTGTAGAAAATCCGCTGGGCACGCGACGCACCCGCCATCAATTCCGCGTCGAGATAGTAATTGTGGAAAGTAAGCACAAGATCAGAATCTCGATGCGTCGCCCACGGCCCGAGCTCCGGCAGCGAATGCGTGATCCCGTCGGCGTGCCGTCGCCGCGCGGCAAGCATCGGCGGCAGCAATCCCCAATAAGGCGACAGCGGCTCAACGTGGTAATTTGGCAGGTGCGCCTCCAGCATTCTGTGCACCACCATTACACCGCTGCCGGTAACAACAGGAGACCAAACCCTCTGATGAGTAGTGCGGTTGCTCATTACCGCCGTTCCAGCTCACCGCCGATACCAAGCCTGAGCCTTAGTGTCTCGTACATTGTGACGCCTTTTATCAGAACCGCCGCATTAAACACCTTCAGTTTCTCAGGAAGGGATAACCGCTTCAGCGTCAAAACCCAGAATAATGATTGCCATATCGAGCGATGGGGAACAATCGCTTTCGCCCCCAGATGATCCAGACCATAGCGGCGAAGATAATAGCGACCGGCAGCTACCCGGCGCGCCTGACGAAATGCCGAACGCAGCGTGGTCCGAGGTGGTGTACGCACCACAGCTTGTCGCTCGAAAATGACACCTACGCCCTTTGCAGCCGCGCGCCAGGCCCATTCTCTGTCGCCCCCGGACAGTAATCTCTCATCGAATGGGCCGATACGCTCGAATTGATCAGTCATGCAAAACAGGTTCGCCGTAACGGAAAAACCCTTGTTCTCAATATTCGCCTGCTGGTGGAATCCGGTCGCGTACTGGTAAAGAGAAACGCCGGTAAATCGCACCGGCTCAAGCATCTCCACCTCACCACCCACAACACACCGTCCGGCACCCTCAAGAAGAGCCCGCACGCCCTGCTCCAGCCAATCGGCGCATGGCCTGCAGTCGGCATCCGTAAATGCGAATATCTCGCCCCTTGCCTTGCGAGCTCCAGCATTGCGGGCAGCATATGAGCCTGGCGTAGTACAAGGCACAACACATACTGTAACGAAGTCATCGTTTCCAAGCACTAACGTGGGGACCTCATTGTTGTCCACCGCGATCACCTCGATACGTTCCCGAGGATAGGTCTGCCTTGCAATTTCTTGCAAACAAACGCGTAAACCGGCTTCGTCTTTGTAAACCGGAATAATGATGCTAACGAACGGCATATCGTTGCTTATCTTGTTGCTCATAAATTTACTGCTTGATCGTTCTATGAGGCATCAGAATTCATCTTTTCAAGCATGGTTCACTCGGAAGAAGAACCGGCAATGGAAATCACGACCGTCCGATCTCATCATATCGCATGCCTGACCGCGTTCGTTCGGACAGATAAGTTACAGATCTTCAGCCGGCGAGACATGGCGTCATTGGCGATTCGATTCCATATTCTCCGCGATCACGTATGGTCAACCGGGATTATCCAGCAACATACGTGTCCTACGCAGAATTGAAGATCGGCCATATTGGTTTTCGAGCCTTTCCCGGTTCATATGGAGGCGCTGCGGCAAGAGCGCAGGCTCATCTCCCCTCATAAAACCGGGCAACGATTCCATGACTTCCACTTCCACACCCATACGCCTCATGGCCGCATTCACCGGATTTCTGGCGTTTAGAAAAACATGTGCGCCGGAACAAAGGGCTAGAACTATGTTCCCGAGTGCCTGTTGCCGGATGTGATTCATTATCACTATCGAACAACTGCCCAGAATCTTCGCATAGGCACCGCTGTCGATGTATTTTCTAAGCGGGACAAACCGTTCCCCCAGCAACTTTCGCCCATATTTTTCGACAGCGTTACCGTATTGCCTGTCTCCATAACTCAAAGGACATATGACCTTGCGGTCGCCTATCGGAAACCCGGACAAAAACTCCAAAGCATCCAGATGGTTATTTTCCGGTGTGGCGCTATTGCCAAGCAAGATATTGTTACCGCTGGGCACCGACGGCAGGTCGTGCGCACAGAAACCTTCCGTCCAGTAGTTCCAGTCGAGAAAGGAAACCCTGAGCTCGGGATATCTGACAAGCATGGCCCGAAAATCCTCGACAATCGGGGTGGCGATCGCGTCGAATCTGTTAACGAGTTCGATTTCTCCACGAGAGCCGGGGCCAAACTCCCGAAGCCTGGCACGCAGCGCAAGCAATCGCAGAGCTCTAGCCGGGGACATCGCCGAGCGCAAGCCCTCTTCCAGCAGTTCCAACACATTCCGAATCTTTCTTGTACGCAAGGAACGAGCTAACCATTCACGCGTTCTAGGCAGCAGCAGCTCATCACGAGGGCAAATCAAGTGATAATAATCAGCTCCCCAACCCAGCCAGATGAAGCGCGTTTCAACAGGTGCAGCGAAAACGATATGCCGGGCGGCATTCGCCAGATAATGGATGAAAACGGCTGAATAAGAAGGAAACAGCGAGAGGAATTCAGGCTTCAGTGCCATATCGATTTCCAGCCGGTGGGGATGGAAAGTGCGGATATGGCGAAGGGTGCCTGCACGTCCGATAATCAGGTAATCATGAGCTCCAGGGGAAGCTTCTTCGAATATGCCACACGCCACATCGATGAATTTGTCATCGGGGATGAGATGCAGAAAGCGGCCTGGAGACGGTTTGAAGCCCGATAAACTATCCAGCAGGTTAGGCATTCAGCGTTTCCGGACAGCGGGCACGCCAGCAACCATCGCACCCGGCTCAACCGGCTGTGTCACGCAGGCTCCAGCAGCCACGATAGCACCGTCACCAATCACCAGAGGTTTCCCAGGCTTCCCGTTGACGATGTTGGCGCCGGCGCCTATGGAGACATTATTCCCGATATGGATGTTGCCGGTGACATGCACTCCGGGCGACAAAGTCGAAAAATCACCTATACGCACGTCATGACTGACGGTACAATCAAGATTAATATGTACATGATGACCGACAACGACATTTGTCGTGATGATAGAACCGGAACAGATAACACTGCCGCTTCCTATATCCACCCAGCGTGAAATTTCCGCGCGAGGATGCACCAGCATGGCAGGCGACAATCCCACGCTGAGGCAACTAGATACACCGTGTCTTCTATGGGACGGATCGCCCAATGCAACGACAAACCTGGCATCAGCCACAGAATTAATATCGGCCAAAAGGATCATCTGAATTTCGTTAACCGACTCTACAAAGTATTCCTCTTTGTCCACTACAAAGATTCTCTCGACAGTCTCACCCCATGACTGCTCGGCAAGCCATGCTATCTCACGCCCGGTATCCTCCTGCGCCAAAAATATAGAGCACTCGAAAACCCGGAATTTCCCGGAAATGCGGATTACATGGAATCATGATGCCCCACGAGGAATAAAAGGAAGGAAGCTATCGCTTCCACGCCGCCACGATCCACCGATGGCCCAGTAGGAAGAACAATCACCCGGTCTGCTACCAATTCGGTATTAGGCAAAAGCGAACCGACGTTCGGGAAAAGTTCCCCATAAGGCTTCATGCGATGGCATCCTGGCCAGAAATACTTACGTGCGAGAATATTTTCAGCATGCAGGATTTCGACAATCCTGTCGCGTATGGACGCATCCACCTCCACTACTACGTACTGATAGTTGGGGTCGTTTTCCGAGTCGTAAGTGAGCAAGCGGATGCCGTCAACGCCTGAAAACATACGCCTGTAAATCTCATGACGCGCCTTGTTGGCGAGAACAAAATCCGGCAGTGAGTTCAGGTTGACCAGCCCCATGGCGGCATTCATTTCTGGTAGTTTGCCGTTGGTCCCCGGATAAACAACGTTGTCATAACCCGCAAAACCGAAGTTGCGCATCAAGCGCATGGTTTCAGCCAGATCGTCATCGTCTGTGGTTACGGCACCGCCTTCCATGGTATTGAAAATTTTGGTGGCATGGAAACTGAAGACTTCGCAACTTCCGAAATTGCCAATTGCACGTCCACCCATACTGCACCCGAAAGCGTGTGCAGCGTCGAACATGAGTTTCAGACCGTGTTCGTCGGCAATGGCCTGCAACTCATCTACCGGTGCGGCACGTCCCCAGAGGTGAACGCCGATAATTCCGGTTGTTCGTGGCGTAATCATGTCCCGCACAACGTCAGGATTGAGGTTGTGCGTGGCGGGATTAATGTCCGCGAATACCGGCGTGATGCCCTGCCAATGCAGTGCATGCGCGGTGGCGATGAAGGTCCATGACGGCACGATCACTTCGCCATCCAGCCCCAGTGCCCGGATGGCGATCTCCAGCGCGATGGTGCCGTTGCACATCGCCACGCAATGCTTGACACCCAAATGTTCGGCGATCCGGCGCTCGAATTCCTGCACCATCGGACCGTTGTTCGTCAGCCAGCGATTGTCGAGAATCTGGTTGACCCGTCGCATAAATTCTTTACGGTTGCCGATGTTCGGGCGCCCGACGTGTAGTGGCTCATTGAAGGCTGGCGGCGCACCGTTAACGGCTAAATCGTCTTTGCCGCGCATCGTTTTTTGGGACAACAAGGCAGACTCCGAAAATTTCCTGTTCATTCTCATCAATGACCACGCATTAAAGGCCTAGCGCGCTCGGGCGCAGGCCGAGACGGCGGCGGAGCCAGTACCAGAACAACAGGTTCAATAATACAAGACTCGTACCGGTGGCGATGGCGGCACCTTCAACGCCGTAAAAGGGGATCAATGCAGCGTTCAAGACGATGTTCAGAATCAGGCTCAATCCCACGCCGAGCGCCGAAAGCCGCTCGTGGCCGGTCATGTTGAGGACCGTTCCCTTCGGTCCGCTCGATATGGCCAGAAGCTGGGCGCCGGCGAGAATCTGCAAGGCAATCGCTCCTTCCGCATAGGCCGAGCCGTAAAGGAAATGCAGCAGCGGATGCGCGGCAACGATAAATAGAATTGCAAGCGGTGCCGAGAGTAGAAAGACGCGCCGCGTGGAGGCGCTCAAAAGCCGCTGCAGGAGGGCGTGCTCGCCGTCGTGATAAAGGCGGGCGATGCGGGGAGCGAGCACCATGCTCGCAGCCAGTGTGAAAAAGGTGATGAGTTCGCCGGCGCGGGCGGCAACCGCGTAAATACCCGCGTCGTGGGCACCCTTGATACTGCCGAGCATGATCAGATCAACGCGGTTGTTGACGAGATAGAGCATGCCCAACCACATGAACGGCAGGGCGGCGCGCACCCGCACCGAGGGATGTTTTTCAGTGCCGGGACGAGATGTCGCCCGGCTAAGCTGGAATTGGTTGACCGCGAGCGGCAGCAGAGCCGCACCGGTTATGGCAGCCACCAGTTCGATCGGATAGAGCCTGCCGCGCCACAGCCACAGGCCGGCCAGCACGGCGAGCATGAGCAGCGGGCCGAGAATCAGGAACGGCCATTGTGCGCGCGCGACCCGGCCCTGCGCCTGGAGCAGGGAGCGGCGCACGGAACCGAGATTGTTCAGAAGCGGAAGCGGCGCCGCGATAACGAAGAGCCAGCGAGCCTCGGCCGCCTGGGGCAGAAATACGGCGCAGGCGAGAAGGATGCCCGCCACAAGACCACTTGCGAGCACCCGCAGATCGGCCCAGCGGCACAGCCAACGCAGGCTCGCGGGCGCCTTTGCGCCTTCGCGGATGAGATACGCGGGCAGGCCCAAACCGGCCGGAACGGTGAGCAGCGCGGCCCAGGCCATGACGTAGGCGTAGAGCCCATAGCCGTGCGGTTCCAGCGCACGCGCATAAATCAGGCTCGCGCCGAAAGCGATCAAAGTGGCGCCGATCTTGAGCCCGGCCGTGACGCCGGCCGAACGCATTATCGTGCCTCGCTCGGTGCCGCCACGAAAATCGGCGCGCAAGGTATTGCGAAGCGTGCGCAGACTCATCCAGCAAGCCACCGGAAAATTATTTGCCCGTCAGCCTGAAGATCACACCGGGAGCCATCGCTGCTGCCGATGAAGCTAGGCGCCCGCGACATTGATAAAAGCATCAGTCTGTTTGGGACATTTGGGGTTTCTTCGGGCCGCAGAGCGGGCTTGCCGGCATGCGCTGATTGTAAGCGCCACTTCCAATCCATGTAAGGACTCCACCCATACGGTGAGCAAGCTCAGGACGAACAGGACTCCTGAAACGCCCGCGGGCTGATGACGCGGTGAGAATTCGGGTTATGTTCCAGCAGGCGCTTATCGCCGGTGACCAACCGGAGATCCGCTCTGGACACGAGCAAATCCCAAAGGTGCTGATCTCCGGGATCGGGCGCAGGAGCCGCAGGTACGGGAACCAATACGATGGCATGCTCGGCCAGCGAAGCTACCAGCGTTTCGATCTCATTCTTGCTCAAAGCATGCGCCTTGCGCAGCGCGGGACGAGCCAGCACGTCACGGTATTCGGCCAGCAATGCTTCCGATACGGCAAACGGAAATGCCGCCGCCAGCATGCCGTCGAGTATGCGGGCCACCGGCGAATCGTTGCGTGTGGTCAACAAACCGGCGACAATTACATTGGTGTCAACGACAACCGCCGACATCACGACTGACGGGCTGCGCGCACCTGCTCATTGGCAAGCTTTTGCGCTTGCGCCTCGGTCAGCCCGCTGTGCGCTCGTGCACGTCGCACCAGATTGCGCGCTTCGTCGCGAGTTTTGATGCCATAAAACTCCAGGCTTTCGTCAATCAGTTGCCCGATCGTCTTGGAACGGCGCGCAGAAGCTTCCTTGAGTGCACGATAACGGGTTTCGGAGAGCGTAATTGTCAAACGACTCATGGTTCAAAATGGTGAATTAGCACCAAAACACTATATCATATGCGGCGCGGCAAGTTATTGCGGACATCGCACAGCGGCGATCCGGAATCTGACCGTGCGAAGGCGATAGCGTTCGGCGCCGGGGGCCTTTTGCGGGAAGATTCCGGGCTCCGCCCTGCAGGCGGCCCCGGAACGACGAGGAAAAATATCGGAAACAGGAGGCAAGCGCCCGAAAATACGGGGCTTTGCCCTTTCGCTCGCCGCTATTTTCGTCTAAAGTAGGCTGAGGTACGATCTTCGGCGATTCATGGCCAGCACAGCCGAACAGATGCGGCTCACCGGGCTTGCCCGCCACCTGGTAAAGAGCGGCATGCTCGATGAGGAGCAAACGAACGCCGCCCTGAGCGCAAGCCGCAAGGCCAGGCAGCATTTCGTGAGTTACCTGGTGCGCGAGGAAATCGTAGCGCCCGGCCCGCTCGCCCGTGCCATCGCCGAGGAGTTCAGCCTGCCGCTGCTCGATCTGGACGCGGTGCAGATTGATCTGGATGCAGCCCGCGCGGCGGGCGAGGCCTCGATTCGCACACATCACGCTATCCCCTTCTTCCGCCGCGGCAAACGTCTCTATGTCGCCGTTTCCGATCCCACCGATTTCCAGGGCCTGGACGAGATCAAGTTCAACACCGGCTTCAACGTGGAGCCGATCATCTGCGAGGAGGACAAACTCGCTCGTCACCTGGACTTGATCGCCCAGGCCATTGATACCAGCATGAACGCGCTGGATGAAGATTCCGAACTCGACGATCTCGCCGACGTCACGCTGGAAGCCGAGGACGAGGAGACAGGCGCAGCGCCCGTGTCGCAGGCGCCGGACAACGACGATGCGCCGGTGGTGCGCTTCATCCGCAAGATCATGCTTGATGCCGTGCACCGCGGCGCCTCGGACATCCACTTCGAGCCCTTCGAAAAATCCTATCGGGTGCGCATGCGGGTGGACGGCGTGCTGCAGCAGGTGGCGAACCCGCCGGCGGCGCTCTCGGAAAAGCTCTCCGCGCGCCTCAAGGTTCTCTCGCGCCTCGACGTGGCGGAACGGCGCAAGCCTCAGGACGGGCGTACCAAGCTCAAGATTTCCGGCGGTCGGACGATGGATTTCCGCGTGAGCACGATCCCCACCGCCTGGGGCGAGAAGGTAGTGCTGCGCCTGCTCGATCCCGCAAGCGCCGGGCTGGGTGTCGAGGCACTCGGCTTCGAGCCGTTCCAGAAAGAGCTTTTTCTCTCTGCACTCGACCGCCCGAACGGCATGATACTGGTCACCGGCCCGACCGGAAGCGGCAAGACCATAACGCTATATACGGCAGTGCAGACGCTCAACGTGCCGGAACGCAATATCTCCACCGCTGAGGATCCGGTCGAAATCCAACTTTACGGCATCAACCAGCTCAACGTGAACCCGCGCATCGGCCTCAACTTCGCCGATGCCCTGCGCGCCTTCCTGCGCCAGGATCCCGACGTGATCCTGGTGGGCGAAATCCGCGATCTGGAAACGGCGGAAATCGCCGTGAAGGCGGCCCAGACCGGCCATCTGGTGCTCTCCACCCTGCACACGAACGACGCACCAAAGACACTCACGCGCCTGCGCGACATCGGCCTGCCGCTCTATTCCATCGCCTCCAGCGTGCATCTGATCATCGCCCAGCGCCTGGTGCGCACCCTTTGCCAGCATTGCCGCAAGCCGCTCGACATCCCGCGCGAAGCGCTGGAAAAGGAAGGCTACACGGCGGAGGAACTGGACGCGGGATTCAAAATCTACGGCCCCAAGGGCTGCTCCCAATGCAATAACGGCTACCGCGGACGTACGGGTATTTTCGAGGTGATGCCGGTCACCGAGGAGATGGAACAGGCCTTCATGCGCGGCGCGGACGACGTCGAAATCGCCGGCATTGCGCGCGCCGCCGGTGTCTGGGACATGCGTCGCACTGGGCTTGCCAAGGCAAAAGCCGGCATCACGAGTCTGGACGAAATCCATCGGGTGACGATCGACTGATGGCAAGCACGACAAAAGAAACCCATTGGCTGTGGGAAGGCCGCGACCGCCGCGGTCATCGCCAGAGCGGGCGTGTCGCGGCGGCAACGCTGACGCTTGCGCGTGCGGAACTGCGCCGACGCGGCGTCGCGCCAACCCGCGTGCGGCGCGAGGCAAGCGGCCGCGGTAAACGCATCAAGCCGGGCGACATCGCCTACTTCAGCCGCCAGTTGGCGACCATGCTCGCCGCCGGCGTACCGGTAGTGCAGGCCTTCGACATCATCGGCCAAGGCCATGACAACGAGCGCATGCGTTGACTCGTCTTCGGCGTGCGCGACGACATCGGTGCAGGCGTTTCGCTTTCGCAGTCGCTCGCCAAGTACCCGAAATACTTCGACGAACTCTACGTCAGCATGGTGGCGACGGGCGAGCAGTCCGGCCAACTGGAAGAGTTGCTCAATCGCGTCGCCACCTACAAGGAAAAGACCGAAGCCCTCAAGCGCAAGGTCAAGAAAGCGCTCTTTTATCCGACCGCCGTGGTGATCGCCGCCATTCTCGTTACCGGCATTCTGCTGGTGTTTGTGATTCCGAAGTTCCAGAGTTTCTACGGCAGCTTCGGCGCGACGCTTCCCGCGTTTACGCGCTGGGTCATCGACCTTTCCAAATCGGTACAGCATCTGGGTTGGCTGTATCTGCTGATCTTCATCGCAATCATCGTTGTGATCGCACGTGCGCGCAAGCGCTCGCGCAACTTCCATCGGTTCACGGACCGGATACTGCTGAAACTGCCGGTCATCGGGCTGATTATGAAGAAATCGGCCGTGGCCCGTTTTGCGCGCACGCTTGCCATCACCTTCGCCGCCGGCGTGCCGATCACCGATGCGCTGGAAACGGTCGCCCGCTCCACCGGCAACGTCGTTTACGAGGAAGCGGTGATGCGGGCCAACGTGCAGGTAGCGGGCGGTCAGCGCATTCATCGCGCCCTTGAGGAAACCGCGATCTTCCCGAACACGGTTACACAGATGATCGCCATCGGCGAGGAATCCGGCGAAGTGGAGATCATGGCCTCGAAGGTCGCGGAGTTCTACGAGGAAGAGGTGGATACCCTGGTGGATGGATTGAGCTCGTTGCTCGAACCCATCATCATGGTGGTGCTCGGCGTGATTGTGGGCGGCCTCGTGATCGCCATGTATCTGCCGATCTTCAACCTCGGCAACATCGTCTGATCCGTTCGGTGTTAACCGGCGCCACTCTGCTCGCGGCCGCGGCAATCGTCGGCCTGGTGGTCGGGAGCTTCCTGAACGTCGTCATCTATCGGCTGCCGAGCATGCTGGAGCGGCGCTGGCGCAGCGAATGTGCCGAGCTCGCCGGCACCGAAGCACCTGTCGCCGAACGCTATAACCTTGTCGTTCCGGCCTCGACCTGCCCACACTGCGGACACAAAATCCGGCCCTGGGAAAACGTCCCGGTGCTCTCCTGGCTTGCGCTCGGCGGACGCTGTGCCGGCTGCAAGACGAAAATCAGCCTACGCTATCCGCTGGTGGAACTCCTTACGGCGGCGGTTTCCGTCGTCATCGCCTGGCGCTTTGGTGCGACGCCCGCCTGCGCCGGCGCGCTGCTGCTTGCCTGGACCCTGATCGCCGCCGCGGTCATTGATCTCGATCATTTCCTTCTGCCCGACACTCTCACTCTGCCGCTGATCTGGACGGGCTTGCTGTTCAATCTTTTCGCGACCTACGTTCCGCTCGCCCAGGCGCTGATCGGCGCGGTGGCGGGTTATCTCGTACTGTGGATCGTGTATCAGGCCTTCCGGCTCGCGACCGGCAAGGAAGGACTCGGCCACGGCGACTTCAAACTGCTGGCCGCGCTCGGCGCCTGGATGGGCTGGCGCATGCTGCCGCTGATCGTACTCGCCGCGGCCCTGGTCGGCATCCTCATCGGCGGCAGCTGGCTGCTGCTTGCGCGGCGAGGCCGCAATCATCCCGTACCCTTCGGACCCTTCCTCGCCGCCGGCGGATTGCTTGCGCTGCTCGCCGGCCCGGCGATCGAGCAAATCTGGATCGCCTCGCTGTATCCCGGCCCCTGAGCATGCTCACGGTCGGGCTCACGGGCGGTGTCGCAAGCGGTAAATCCGAAGTCGCCCGCGCGTTCGCCGCGCTCGGCGTCCCCGTCATTGACAGCGACGAACTCGCGCGTGAGGCGCTTGCGCCAGGCAGCGAAGGCCTGACCCTCGCAATCGAAGTCTTCGGCCGCGGCTATCTCGATGCGAACGGCGCGCTGGATCGCACACGGCTACGTCGCCGCGTATTTGAAGACCCGGAGGCACGCAAGGCGTTGGAAGCGATCGTGCATCCGCGTGTACGCGCGCTGCTCGCCGAACGGCTGGCCACACTTCGCGCGCCCTACGTGATCGTCGTCGTGCCGCTGCTCGTCGAAACGGACATGGCAGGAGAGATGGATCGCGTACTGGTTGTGGATTGCCCCGAGACATTGCAAATTGCGCGTCTCAAAGCGCGCGACGGCGAAACGGAGGCAAGCGCCCGCGCCATGATTGCGGCACAAGCGGACCGCAGTGCGCGGCTCGCCGCCGCCGACGACGTAATCGAAAACGATGCCGATCTCGATCGCCTCGACACGCAAGTCCGTGCGCTGCACGAAGCCTATCTGAAGCACTGAACTCCCGATGCCGCCGCAACGTTACCGATGCGGCGTCTTCGTTGCGGAAAGATTCCGGGTTCTGCCCTGCGGGCGGCCCCGGAATGACGCACCGCGGGGCAAACGCGAATCAATCGGAGCCTCCTCAACCCGGGGCCGATCACGGGCAAGTTCGCGCCTACGTTAGAATCCGGGCATGGGACTCTCCAAATCCGCCCCGCATCCACATTCCGATCCGGCCGGGGAACTCGTTTTCGAACATCCGCTTGCCGAGCGGATGCGGAGCTTTTTGCGCATGGAGGCGGTGCTCGCCGAAACCCGCGAGCGGATGACACAAACATCGCCCGCGAGCGGCCGGGCAGCACTCGCCAGCCTGCTCGAACTCGCCGCTCTCACCGAGCGCGGCGAACTCAAGCGCGAAATACTCACGGAACTCGATCGCCAGCGGGTCTTTCTCGGGCACATAGCGGACAGCGCCGACGTGGACTCGACCCGGCTCAACCAGGCGCTGTACACGCTCGAACAGGTGCAGCAAACCATCGAAACCCTGCCCGAGCGGCTGGGACAAAACCTCAAGAGCAATGAGTTTCTCGCCTCGGTGCGCAGCCGCAGCACCATCCCGGGCGGAACCTGCGCCTTCGATCTGCCCGCACTCCACTGCTGGCTTGCGCGGCCGCCAGCGGAACGCGAGGGCGAAATAGCACGCTGGATGAAGGAACTCGCGCCGGTGGAGGAAGCGCTGGCGGTGTTGCTGCGCCATATCCGCGAAGCTGCCGAGCCGCAACCGGTAGTCGCGGTCGGCGGCATCTACGAATACTTGCCGCCTTCGGAGAACCCGCCCGCGCTGCTGCGCATCATCCTGCCCGTCGCGCAGCGACTGTTCCCGCAGGTAAGCGCCGGCAAGCATCGCGTGACCATCCAGTTTCAGCGCTGGAGCGACGTCGAAACCCGGCCCGAAACGATGCGCCGCGACGTTGCCTTCACGCTTGCCGTCTGTCGGCTCTGAAAGACGCAAGCCGCATCGTTGCGTGACATCCGCGGGCTTATCGAGTCAATCGGCCTGGAAGGCGCGGATGGCGGCGATGCCCTGACCCCAGTGCGCTTGCACTTGCGCTAAATCCGCCGGCGTCATGCCGCCGATTGCGTAGGTCGGAATGCCGGCGGCGGCAGCGATCTTTTCGAAGCCGTTCCAGCCGAGCGGATCGATGCCCGGATGCGAGGGCGTCTCGCGCACGCTGCCGGCAATCACGTAGTCGAGTCCGAGTCTGCGCGCCCGTGCCGCCTCTTCGATGTTGTGTACGGAAGCGCCTATCCAACCGGCAACGGCGGGACGCCTGTCGAGCCCGGCGAGTACGACGGCAGGAATATGCAATCCAGAAAATCCCGGCGGCGGCTCCATCACCATCCCGGTATTCAGCAGCAGGATTTTCCCGTGCGCAAGAGCGGCGCTTGCAAGTACGGATGCGAGAGCACCCGGAAGCGACGAATTGCGCAGGCGCAGAATCGCGCCACCGACTCTATCGTTCGCCAATGTCCGCTCGAAACGGCGGCGAAAGCCTTCGGGATCGGCCTGCGGCGGTTCGGAAACAATCGCAAGCGTTGCCGGCAATTCAAGCGCCGCAAGGGCCGGACGATTCGCGGACAGCAAAGGCAGATCGCGAAGTTCCTGCGTGCTCGCCCACAGCAGACGCTGCCCCTCCCGGCCCTGCGGTTCGCCGCGCCAGGAGACAACGGAATAAAGATGTACGCGCGCGCGAAAGCCGGGATAGGCGTGCTCGAAACGGATCAGTGGCATCGCCTGTGCTTCGATGATGCCGAGCTCTTCCTGCAATTCCCGCGTCAATGCCGCTTCGGGCGTTTCGCCCGCTTGCAGTTTGCCGCCGGGAAATTCGAGCTGTCCCGAGAGGATTTTTTCCGCGGAACGTTCGGCGACGAGCACTTTGCCATCGCCGCGCCGCAGCACGCCGGCGGCAACCTCAATCGTCTTCAACGATGACATGCAAGCAGAATCACAAAAATCGCCCTATTGAAATTCGAGTAGGCGAACCGCGAAGCCGGGAGTCAGTGAGCGTTAGCGCTTTGGCTTTCCTGTCCCGTTGGATGGCGCCGAGCCGCGCAGCCCGGCTCGGGAAAAAGCCCACCCACAGGGTGGGGCGAGCCAGGGATGGCGAGCCCGCGCATCGGGCCATGGATGGCCCGTGTGCGCGGCTCCGAGTCGGGCGAGCAGCGAGGGGACGCGGCTGAAACCGAATCGGTTTCGATTCGGTTTCAGGCAAGCGCGCCATCTTCGGGCGCCCTTCTTTGGATACTTTCTTCGTGCGCACGAAGAAAGTATCTCGCCGTGCGGGGGCGAGTCCCCGCGCTCTCAGGCGCTTGCACTTGCCATAATGTTTCAAATTGCAATTCAATCGAACTGAACCGCTCCAAGCCACTCGATTTTCAAAAAAGCATAAGAATAGACTGTCAGATAGAGTTTAAAGATTGAGGCGCACCATGCATGGCGCTAATGTTTTTCACCCTCACCCCGGCCCTCTCCCGTCAAGAGAGAGGGAATAAAGGTTTCATCCGGCGGCGCGCTGATTGAGGCTTCCATGGCAATTCTTGTACTTCCGTCCCGAGCCGCAGGGACAGGGTTCGTTGCGTCCCACCTTGCGTCCCTGGCGTACGAAGGGCGCCTCGTGCGGTGCCGTGCCCGCGGCTTCCGCCGCCTCGCCGGCGCCCGCCGCCACGGCGCCGGCTTCGGCATGCTGATAGCTGTAGCGTTCGGCCTCGGCCCGACGCTCGGCCTCGATGCGGTCCATGTCGGTCTGCGTTTCCACCTGCGCACGGGCAAGGAAGTTGGTCACTTCGAGTTTGTAACGCTCCAGCATTTCGGTAAACATGGCGAAGGCTTCGCGCTTGTAGGCCTGCTTGGGATCCTGCTGTGCGTAGCTTCTCAGATGTATGCCCTGGCGCAGATGATCCATAGCCGAGAGATGATCCTTCCAGGTCTGGTCGAGCAAGCCCAGCGTCACCTGTTTTTCGATCTGGCGCATCGCCTCGGCACCGACCTGTTGCTCCTTTTTTGCAAAGTCTTCGACGAAGGCTCCCGTTATGCGGCTTCTTAGTCCCGCCTCGTCCAGGTCGCTCTCTTCGTCCAGCCACTTGCGCAAGGGAAGCTTGAGGCCGAACTCGCGTTCGAGCGCGTCTTCCGCGCCGCCGATGTCCCACATGTCTTCCACGCTGTCGGGTGGAATGAACTCGTCGAGCACGTTGGCGAGCGCGTCGTTGCGCATCTGGGCGATCATCGGCGAAACGTCCTTGGTGGACATGAGATCGGCGCGTTCCGCATAGACGATCTTGCGCTGATCGTTGGCGACGTCGTCGTAGTCGAGGAGCTGTTTGCGGATGTCGTAGTTGTGCGCCTCGACCTTGCGCTGCGCGTTCTCGATCGCCTTCGAGACCCAGGGATGCTCAATCGCTTCGCCTTTTTTCATTCCGAGGCGCCCCATCATGCTCTTGACCTTGTCGGAGGCGAAGATGCGCATCAGGTTGTCTTCGAGCGAGAGATAAAAACGGCTGGAACCCGCGTCGCCCTGACGACCGGAACGGCCGCGGAGCTGATTGTCCACGCGCCGCGATTCGTGGCGCTCGGTGCCGATGATGTGCAGGCCGCCCGCCGCGATCACCTGCTCGTGGCGCTCGCGCCAGCGTTCGCGGATTTCGGCACGTTTCGCCTCGTCGTCTCCGGCCGCCTCGAGTTCCTTGTCGGGATTGCCGCCAAGCACGATGTCGGTGCCGCGCCCGGCCATGTTGGTCGCGATCGTCACCGCACCCGGACGCCCCGCCTCGGCGATGACCTCGGCTTCGCGCGCGTGCTGCTTGGCGTTGAGCACGTTGTGTACGATTTTCTTCTTGCGCAGCAGACCGGCGAGATACTCGGAGACGTCAATCGAGGTCGTGCCCACCAACACCGGCTGGCCGCGCTCGCGGCAGGCCTCGATATCGGCGATGATCGCATTGAATTTCTCGGCCTGACTCAAATACACCTGATCGGCGTTGTCCTCGCGCACGATCGGCTTGTTGGTCGGGATGACCACGACCTCGAGACCGTAGATGTCCTGGAATTCGTAGGCTTCGGTATCCGCCGTGCCGGTCATGCCCGCGAGCTTGCCGTACATGCGGAAGTAGTTCTGGAAGGTAATCGAGGCCACGGTCTGGTTTTCGGCCTGGATGCGCGCACCCTCCTTCGCCTCCACCGCCTGGTGCAGCCCTTCCGACCAGCGCCGTCCTTCCATGGTGCGGCCGGTGAACTCGTCCACGATCACCACCTCGCCATCGCGCACGATGTAATCCACTTCGCGCTTGTAGAGATGATGCGCGCGCAGCGCCGCATTCATGTGGTGCATCAGATTCATGTTGTGCGCGGCGTAAAGACTGTCGCCCTGTTTGAGCATGCCGGCGCCGATCAGCAATTCCTCCACGTGTTGGTGACCCTCTTCGCTCAGGTGCACCTGCTTCTGCTTCTCGTCCACCAGGAAATCGCCGTCGGCGTCCTTGTCTTCCTGCGCCTTCAGCCGCGGGATCAGCCGATCCACGCGCGTGTAGAGCGAAACGTCCTCCTCGGCGGCGCCGGAAATAATGAGCGGCGTGCGCGCCTCGTCTATCAGGACCGAGTCCACCTCGTCCACGATCGCATAGCTGAGTTCGCGCTGCACCCGGTCCTCGAGCGCAAAGGAAAGATTGTCGCGCAGGTAATCAAAGCCGAATTCGTTGTTGGTGCCATAGGTGATGTCGCAGGCGTAGCCGGCGCGCTTCTCCTCCGGCGTCTGCCCGGAAATGCTGAAGCCCACCGTGAGTCCGAGGGCGTCATAGAC
This sequence comes from uncultured Gammaproteobacteria bacterium, assembly GCA_963843735.1. GTDB lineage: Bacteria > Pseudomonadota > Gammaproteobacteria > JAKDMP01 > JAKDMP01 > CAWJLN01. The sequence continues at coordinate 70,944 of CAWJLN010000008.1, read as the reverse complement.
CGGACGCATCCAGTCCGCGTCACGCTGGGCGAGGTATTCGTTGACGGTGACGATATGCACGCCCTTGCCCGGCAGCGCGTTGAGATACGCGGGCAGGGTCGAGACCAGGGTTTTGCCTTCGCCGGTCGCCATTTCGGCGATTTTTCCGCGGTGGAGCACCACGCCACCCACCAGCTGGACGTCGTAATGGCGCTGTCCGAGCCGCCGCCGAGCCGCTTCGCGCACGGCCGCAAAGGCTTCGGGCAGAAGGTCTTCCAGCGTCGCATCCGCCTCCAGACGCGCGCGGAACTCGCCGGTCTTCGCCGCCAGAGCCTCGTCGGAGAGTGCCTGGAAATCGGGCTCCAGCGCATTGATGACGTCCACGGTGCGTCCGATGCGCCGCAACAGGCGCTGGTTGCGGCTTCCCGCGATTTGCTTTACCAGGTATCCGAGCATGGAGGAGTTGTAAGTTCGCCAGAAAAAAAGGCGTCGCGGTTGTCATTTCGACCGCGACCTTAGTGTTAGATTTTAACAGGCACCGGAAGTTGCGTTGGCGGGCCGGCGAAAGCGGTCAACCGCCGCGCTTGCCCGCCACAAAGGGTCCGGGATTCACCGGGCGTCCGTCGTGATGGACTTCGAGATGCACATGCGGACCGGTGGCGCGGCCGGTTTCGCCCATCAGCGCGATCGTATCGCCGCGTTTGATCACGCTTCCTACCTGCACCAGAATCTTCTTGCCGTGGGCGTAATAGGTGCTGTAACCCTCGCCGTCATTGACGATGACGAGCCTGCCATAGCCATAGCGCGGCCCGGCCCAGGTCACCACGCCCGCGGCGATTGCGCGCACGGGATCGCCCTCATGGCCGGCGAAATCGAATCCCTCGTGAAACTCTCGCTCGCCGGTAATCGGATCCGTGCGCCAGCCGAAACCGGAAGAAATCCAGCCCTCGCCGATCGGCTTGCCGCGCGGTATGGTTTGAGCCTTGTATTTGCGATGTACCAGCACCGCCTCCAGAGCCGAGAGTTCGCTTTCCTCACGCCAGATGCGCGCTTCGAGCGTATTGGTCGCGCTATCGAGGCTGGCCAGCTTCCAGGGCACTTCGCTCGCCGGTTGCGGACCGCCCTCGCCGGGCAGCGCAGCAAAATCGAAACCGCTTGCCTTCAATCCGGCCAGGCCGACGATCTGCGTGCCCATCGCATCAAGCTGGTTCAGTCTTGCGTCGAGCTGAGCCATGCGTGCCGCCACGGCGTTGACGCTGGCCTGACTCTCGACGCGCAAATCCGCGAGCGAGGCGTTTTGCCGATCGATGTCGGTGCGCAAATTCGCAGCCTTGAGTTGGAGTCCGGCACCCGCATGATGCACGCCGAGGAAGAACCCGCCGAGACCCGCGCCCAAGCCGAGAACAACAAGCGCGGCCACGGCCACCACGACATGCCCGCGCCGCAAGCCCAGCCGCAGAGACCGGCCATAGGTTCGCATTACAATGAGTTGCATCTTCACTCCCTCACGCCCATGTCGTCAGGCCGTACCGCCGCTGCCAAGCCCGGGCGCATGCCACTGGAGGCACTACCGAGCGCTCTGTGTGCGCGCGCGAAACAACTTGCAAAACTGCGCGACGCGCTCGCAGCCACATTGACCGCAGAAGAAGCGCCGCATTTCGTCGGCGTCAGTGCGAATGCAGGCGAACTTATGATCTTCACCGATTCACCCGCCTGGTGCACACGTCTGCGCTACCGGTCGCCGCAACTCGAAGCAGCGCTGCAACCCCTGTTCGAACGCACGCCCCGTCTCGTCTTTCGAACCCAGCCGCCGCAATTTCGTTCCGCCGATGCGCCGCGACGGCAGCCTCTGTCGGAACGCGCCATTGCGACCCTGAATGCTTCCGCCCGCACCATTGCGGACCAGCCGCTCGCCGCGGCCTTGCGCCGCCTGGCGGGCCACCGAACGTAGCGCGAGAAAGGATCAGCCGCTTACCGGGCTCCATGCCGGGCCCGCGTAGGAAATAGGCAAGGACTTCGAATGCTCGAAGGTGACCTCCTCCCAGGCCTTGGCGTCGGCCAGTAGTTTGCGCAGGATGGCGTTATTCAGCCCGTGCCCCGGCTTGTACGCCATGTAGCGCCCGATCAGGGTGCGCCCCAGCAGGTACAGGTCGCCGACCGCATCGAGCATCTTGTGTTTAACGAACTCGTCTTCGTAGCGCAGCCCGTCTTCGTTGAGTATCCTGAATTCGTCAAGGGCAATCGCATTATCCAGCGAGGCTCCGAGCGTAAGATTGTGACGGCGCAAATACTCGATGTCGCGCAGGAACCCGAAGGTGCGCGCGCGGCTTACTTCCTTGACGAAGGAGGTGCTGGAAAAGTCCACCAGACTACGCCGGGTGTGCTGCTTGAAAATGGGATGATCAAAGTCAATTTCCACGCCCACGCTGAAGCCTTCGTAGGGTTCCAGCCGCGCCCACTTGTCTTCCTGACGCACTTCGATGGTCTTCTTGATGCGGATGAAACGCTTGGGGGCGTTCTGTTCCTCGATACCCGCCGACTGGATCAGAAAGACGAAGGGGCCGGCGCTGCCGTCCATGATCGGGACTTCGGGCGCCGAAAGATCCGACGTAGGCGTTGTCTATACCGAGACCGGCAAGCGCCGAGAGCAGGTGTTCGATCGTGGCGATGCGGGTCGTGCCCGAAACGAGGGTGGTGCCGAGGGTGGTGTCGCCGACCTGATGAGCCCGGGCGGGAATTTCGACCGGCGGGTTGCAGTCCACCCGGCGAAACACGATGCCGGTATCGGGAGCCGCAGGCCTGAGCGTCATAAAGACCTTCTGACCCGTGTGTAGCCCCACGCCGGTGGCGCGGATGCTGTTCTTCAGGCTGCGTTGTTTCACCATGGGCGCTGTCCACTCAATGCGGAGACGACGCCCTCAGGCGCGCAACGGCCGAAGTGTAGCACAAAATTCATAAATACACCTTAAATAAGCACTTTCATGCCGTTGCTTCCGAACCCCGGCGGGTGGCGTCAGTCGGCCTGACGCCGCAGAAAGGCCGGAATGTCGAGGTAGCGGGGGTCTTCCGGGTCCATTTTGCCGAGATCGCCGCCCTGCCCTTTTTTACGCAGCACGGTCGAGCCGATTTCTCGTGAAAGAACCCGCGGCCACGGCATTCCGCCGCCGCCCTGCGCCACCAGTTTGATGTCCGGACGCTCGACCTCGCGTGCGTGTGGCCCAGTCCGGTGGCGACCACGGTTACCCGATTCGCCGTCGGTGGCATTGCGGGATCAATCACGGTGCCGCACCACGACCGTCGCATCATCAGAGGCGATGTCGCGGAGAATGTTCCCGCCCACCTCGTCGAATTCGCCGATGGACAGATCCATCCCCGCGGTGATGTTGGCGAGTATGCCCTTGACGCCCGAGAGATTGATGTCTTCCAGCAAGGGGCTTGCGATCGCGTCCTCGGTCGCACGCCGTGCCCGATCCTCGCCGCTCGCCACACCCGAGCCCATCATCGCCATGCCCATCTCGCTCATGACAGTACGCACGTCGGCAAAGTCCACGTTGATGAGTCCCGGCCGGGTGATGAGTTCGGCGATCCCCTGCACGGCGCCGAAGAGCACGTCATTCGCGGCCCGGAACGCCTCAAGCAGCGTGGTCTTGCCTTCGAGCACCTTGAGCAGCTTGTCGTTCGGAATGGTGATCAGCGAATCCACGTGACGACCGAGTTCGGCGAGTCCGTGTGCGGCCACGGCCGCACGCTTCTTGCCCTCCCAGTTGAAGGGCTTGGTCACCACCGCGACCACCAGAGCACCGGCCTCCTTGGCGATCTGGGCCACCACGGGCGCAGCGCCCGTACCCGTGCCGCCGCCCATCCCGGCGGTAATAAAGAGCAGGTTGCAGCTGCCGATCACCTCGCGGATGCGATCACGATCCTCCATCGCGGCCTGACAGCCGACCTCGGGATCCGCACCCGCGCCCAAACCGCGGGTAATGTTCGCCCCGAGTTGCAGCACCGTCTTCGCATTGGTGCTTCTGAGCGCCTGGGCATCGGTATTGGCGCAGATGAAATCCACGCCATCTATGCCCGCGGTCACCATGTGCCGCACGGCGTTGCCGCCGCCGCCGCCCACGCCGATAACTTTGATAACGGCTTCCTGGTTCACGCCATCCATCAGTTCAAACATAGCCATGACACACCTCCTGTGAGTAAATAAAAACTCTAAAAATTCCCTTCAAACCAGCGACGCATTCGTTCGAACATGTCCTTGAATCCTCCCGTGCTGGAGCGCGAACCCTTCGGCCCACCTCCACCCGCGAGCAGCTCGCGGGCGTAGATCAGAAGTCCGACGCCGGTCGCGTGGATGGGATTGCGCACCACCTCGACCAGTCCCTCGACTCCGCTCGGTGCGCCGAGGCGCACCGGCATGTGAAAAATTTCCTCGGCCAATTCCACCGCGCCTTCCATCTTCGAGGCGCCGCCGGTGAGCACGATGCCGGCGGCGGTCATGTCCTCAAAACCGCTACGGCGCACCTCGGCCTGGATAAGCGCGAACAGCTCCGCGTAGCGCGGCTCGACCACTTCGGCCAACGTCAGGCGCGCGAGCCGGCGCGGCGGGCGCTCGCCCACGCAGGGCACCTCGATGGTTTCTTCGCCCGAGGCGTACTGGGGCAGCGCGCAGGCGTACTTCAGCTTGATTTCCTCCGCGCTCTTGGTCGGCGTCCGGAGCGCGATGGCAATGTCGTTGGTGACCTGGTCGCCGGCGATCGGAATCACCGCGGTATGACGCAGGCCGCCTTCCGAAAAAATCGCGATGTCCGTGGTACCGGCGCCTATGTCCACCAGACACACGCCAAGTTCCCGTTCGTCGTCGGTCAGCACCGCGTAGCTCGATGCAAGCTGCTGTAGCACGATGTCGTCCACGCTGAGATCACAACGGCGCACGCACTTTTCGATGTTCTGTGCAGAAGAAACCGCGCCGGTGACAATGTGCACCCGCGCCTCCAACCGCACGCCGGACATGCCGACCGGCTCGCGGATGCCGTCCTGCTGATCAATCACGAATTCCTGCGGAATGACGTGAAGAATTTTCTGATCCGCCGGAATCGCGACCGCGCGCGCGGCGTCAATGACACGCTCCACATCGTTCGCCGTGACCTCCTTGTCGCGGATGGCGACGATGCCGTGGGAGTTCAGGCTGCGCACATGACTACCCGCAATGTCGGCGTAAACCGAATGAATCTCGCAACCGGCCATGAGCTCGGCCTCCTCCACCGCCCGCTGGATGGACTGCACCGTGGATTCAATGTTGACCACCACACCCTTCTTGAGGCCGCGCGATGGATGCGTGCCGACGCCGACAACCTCGATCCTGCCCTCGGGACCGAGCTCGCCCACGATCGCGACGATCTTCGAGGTACCGATGTCGAGGCCGACGATCAGCCGGCGATCCGTTCTCTTAGCCATGCTGTCCTTCCTCTTTCCAGCCGACGGCAAAGCCGTTCGGATAACGCATGTCCACTGTTGCCGCGCGGGCGAGCGCGGTGCCGAGCGCCGGCGCGGCAACGGTGACGAAACGCGCGAGCTTCGCGCGTGGCATGTCGCGACCGAGTTCGATCCGCACGCCGTCGGCAAGTACGATACGAACTTCTCCGCGCGCGTTCTCGTTAAGCGCACTCACGCGAAGACCCGACGGAGCAAGAAGCGCACTCGCCTGCATCCAGTCCCGCAGCAATTCCGCCGCATCCGCGGGCGGACCCGAAATCGCGGGCAAATCCTTGTACCCGTCCACCGATGCCGGCGTGAAAATCCGAGCCGCATCGTCCATCAAGGAAGCGGCGCCCCAACGCACCACGGGACGCTCCAGACGAACCGTGATGGCGAGTGCATGCGGCCACAAGCGCCGCACCTCCGCCTGCCTGACCCAGGGCAAGGCCTCGACCCGTTCGCGCACCGCGGCAAGATTTACCGTCAACAGCCCGCCGCGCACGGCGGGCGCCGCGGCCGCACGTACCGCCTGCGCCGTCACTTCGGAATTGGGCGGCACGCTGACGGCAAGCCCGTTAATCGCCGGGCCCTGCGGCATAGAAAAGAACACGAGCACGATCAAGACCAATGCCGCAACAGTGGCTGCCAGGAGCAGCCAGCGCAAGCGCAGTCGGCGCCCGAACGGCAGACTCATGGCCTCAACCCCCATCATGGTTCAAGGTTCCGGCAAGAATGGCGAGTACGAGTGCCGTGAAGTCCATGCCTTCGGCGCGGGCCGCCATCGGCACCAGACTGTGCTCGGTCATGCCGGGCACGGTGTTCGCTTCCAGCAACCAGGGCGTACCCGCCTCGTCGTGCAACAGATCCACCCGGCCCCAGCCGCTGCAACCCAAGGCGAAGAAGGCCTCGCGGCAAAGTGCACGCAGGCGCAGTTCTTCCTCCATATCGAGTCCGCTCGGGCAGTGATAGCGCGTGGCGTCAGAGAGATACTTCGCCTCGTAGTCGTAAAAATCCACTGCCGGTTCGATGCGGACCAACGGCAGCGCCTCGCCGCCGAGCACCGAACCCGTCAGTTCCTGCCCGCGGATCCAGGGCTCGATCAAGACCTCGTTGTCGAATTTGAAGGCCTGCGCAAGGGCTTGCGGCAAGGCGTCCGGTGAAGACACGCGACTCAGACCGAGCGTGGAACCTTCGTGCACGGGCTTCACCGCAAGCACCGAACCCAGGCGCGCGAAGGCATCCGCCGGCGGCGCCTCACCCGCTCGCGCGAGCATCCAGTCCGGAGTCGGCAACGCGAGCGCACGCCAGATGCGCTTGGTCGCGAGTTTGTCCATGGCGACGGCGGAACCGAACACATTGCTGCCGGTATAGGGAATTCCGAGGGTGTCGAGAAATCCCTGGATTTTTCCGTCTTCGCCGCCGCGGCCATGGAGCACGATGAAGCAGCGATCGAAGCGCCGTTCCCACAGCGCGGCAAGACCGTTCTCGCGCGGATCCAGCGGCTGCGCGTCCACGCCCGCTTCGCGCAGCGCAGCGAGCACACGGGCACCGCTCATCAACGAGACTTCGCGCTCGGCCGAATGTCCGCCGAGGAGTACGGCGACGCGACCGAAGCGTTCCGGATTCATGCCGCTCATGCCGCCACCCTCCGTTCGGAAGAAAGTTCGCGGACATAGCGATCCACGTCGCCGGCGCCGAGTGCGAGCAGCAGATCGCCATCGCAAACCAGTGCCTCCAGCGTTTCACTGAGCCGTTCGAGATCGGGCAGAAATACCGGTTCCAGTTGTCCGCGGCCGCGGATCGCACGAGCCAGCGCACGCGCATCGGCGCCTGGAATCGGTTTTTCGCCCGCCGGATACACCTCGCCAAGCACGAGCACATCCGCGGTCGCAAGCACCGCGGCAAAGTCGTCGAGCAGGTCCTTCGTGCGGCTGTAGCGATGCGGCTGAAACACCACCACCAGGCGGCGTCCCGGCCAGGCCTCGCGCATGGCCGCAAGCGTGGCCTCGATCTCGCGCGGATGATGACCGTAATCATTCACCAGCAACGCGCGCGCGGCGCCAAAGGCCACTTCGCCCAAACGCTCCATGCGCCGGGCGACCCCGTTGAAGCCGGCGAAGGCTGCCGCAATCGCCTCGTCCGGCACGCCCAGTTCGGCCGCAACGGCCACCGCAGCGAGCGCGTTCTCCACGTTGTGGCGGCCGGGCAGATTGAGTGTCAGTTCAAGCGGCTCGGCGGCGGGACGCAGTGCCGTAAAGCGCATCCGCGCGCCTTCCGCCACCACGCTTTCGGCACGGAAGTCCGCCGCACCGAAACCGTAGGTCGATACCGGTCGCGCGAGCGTCGCCGCGTGACGCGCGAGCACGGGATCGTCCGCGCACAAAATTGCCCTGCCGTAGAAAGGCAGTTGCTTTAGAAACTCGATGAAGCTTTCTTCCAGGCGGGCGAAGTCGCCGCCATAGGCGCCGAGATGATCGCGATCTATATTGGTCGCCACCGCAATCATCGGCTTGTAGTGCAGGAAGGAGACATCGCTCTCGTCCGCCTCGACGACGAGATAACGCCCCTGCCCCAGGCGCGCGTTTGCCCCGGCGCTTTCCAGACGACCGCCAATCACGAAGGTGGGGTCCAGCCCCGCCTCGATCAGCACGCTCGCGATCAGACTGGTGGTGGTGGTCTTGCCGTGCGTGCCCGCGACCGCGATGCCGTAGCGGAAGCGCATCAATTCGGCAAGCATCTCGGCGCGCGGCACGACCGGGATACGCTTTGCCAGCGCCGCCCGCACTTCGGGATTGCGTCTATCCACCGCACTCGAGGTCACCAACACGTCGGCGGCAGCGAGATTCTCCGCGCGGTGTCCCAGATGCACGGTCGCTCCGCGCTCGCGCAGACGCGCGAGAATTGGTCCGTCCTTGAGATCCGAGCCCGAGACCGCATAGCCCAGATTCAGCAACACTTCGGCGATGCCGCTCATGCCGCTGCCGCCGATGCCGACCATGTGTATGCGCCGCACCCGTCCCATCGGCTCGCTCATGGTGCAGCCTCCGCGGCTTCGAGCACTGCCCGCGCGACTCGCGCGGCGGCATCAGGGCGCGCCAATCGCCGGGCGCGTTCGGCCATTTCGACCAATCTCTCGCGCCCGAGCACGGCCAATTGATCGAGCAATGCGGCCAGTGTGTCGGCATCGAGCGCACTCTGCGCAACCAGTCGTGCCGCACCCGCGCTCTCGAACACGCGCGCGTTGGCCGTCTGGTGATCGTCCACCGCCGCCGGAAACGGCACCAGCACGGCGGGCAGACCGACCGCGGCAAGTTCGGCCAGCGTCAATGCACCGGCACGCGCAATTGCGAAATCCGCCCAGGCATACGCCGCCCACATTTCGTTTTCAAAGGCGCTCACTTCGGCCGTGATCCCGGCTTGTTCATAGGCCGCACGCGTGGTCTCCACGTGGGCCGGTCCCGCAAGATGACGCACGCTGAATTGCGTAGCGCAACGGGCAAGTGCCCGCGGTACCGTTTCGTTCAATGCCCGCGCACCCTGGCTGCCGCCGATCACCAGCAGGCGCAAGTCACCACCACGGCCCCGATAACGGGTCGCCGGCGGACTCACCTCGGTGAAGGCTTCGCGCACGGGGTTGCCCGTGATTTCGGCGCGTCCGCCGAAACCCCCGGGGAGTCCGGCAAACACGCGCACGGCAAGGCGCGCCAGCACCCGATTGGTGGTGCCCGCAATCGCGTTTTGCTCATGGATCAGGAGTGGACAGCGCGCCGCCCACGCAGCCACCCCGCCGGCACCGCTGGCGTAGCCGCCGAAGCCGAGAGCCGCGCGCGGCTTCAGCCGCCGAATCAGTCGCCAGGCCCGGGTGACGGCAAGCACAAACCGGGGCGGACCCAGCAATTTGCGCATGAAACCTGTTCCGCGTAGTCCCCGACCCGGAAGCGCCGTAAAGGGAATTCCGGCCGCCGGCACCAGCCGTGTCTCGATTCCCAAAGTGCCGCCCAGCCAGTGCACCGGCACGGCACGCGCCTGCAGCGCCGAAGCCACCGCCAGTGCCGGAAACACATGGCCACCCGTGCCGCCGGCGAGAATCAGAACCGGACGCGCACTCATCGCTTCGTCCTCCGGCGGACGGTCTTAGCAGCCGCCCCGCGTGCCGTGGCCGTCATCGTTTCGCGCGCAGCGCGCAGCAAGAGTCCGCAGGCGGCCAGGTCAACGATCAGACTGGAACCGCCGGCGCTCATGAACGGAAGCGTCAGGCCCTTGGTGGGGAGCACGCCCAGATTGACGCCGATGTTCACGAAGGCCTGCACGCCCAGAAAAAGTCCAATCGCGAACGCGAGATTGCCGGCGAAACCCTGACCGGCCGCAGCGGCACGCCTTGCGATCGCGAACGCGCGCAGGGTAAAGGCGAGGAACAGCAGGATGACCGCCGCAACTCCCATCAGGCCGAGCTCCTCAGCCAGCACCGAGAAGATGAAATCCGACTGAGCCTCGGGCAGATACAGAAGTTTTTCCACGCTCTCGCCCAAGCCAACGCCAAACAGTCCGCCGTGACCGGTGGCAATGAGCGCCTGGGTGAGCTGAAAGCCTGAAGTCTGCGCGCTCGCCCAAGGATTGAGAAAAGCGCTCAAACGTTCCAGCCGATAAGGGGAAGCGACGGCAAGCGCCACCGCAGCGCCACCAAATAGAAGCACGAGCACCAGGGTGTCGCGTTTGCGCGCCCCCGCGAAGAACAGCACGCCGAGCACGGTGACGAACAACACGATAGTGCCACCGAAATCGGGTTCCGCCAATAAAAACAAACCCGCGAGCGCCACCATGGAGACCGGCTTAGCAAGCCCCCAGAAGGAATGCGCGAGCGGTTCGCGATGACTCACCGCATAGCCGGCCACGTAGATGAGCACCAGTAGCCGCGCCGGTTCCGACGCCTGCAGACTCAGAGGTCCGAGCGAGAGCCAGCGCGCGCTGCCATTCGCCGCATGTCCGACGCCAGGAATCAACACGGCGGCAAGCAGCAGCAAGGCCAGTGCGAGCGCGGGATAACGCGCCCGCTCGAAAATCTCGAGTGGCGTGCCGTAAAGAATGGCGGCGAACACGAGTCCCACCAGCGCAAAGAGTGCCTGACGCAGAAAATCGTGCAGACTGACCGCGCCGGCCGAGGTCGGAATCGTGGCCGAGGCGACCATGATGAGACCAATTCCGAGCAGGGCGAGAACCAGACCGACCAGCACCGCATCCGGACGCGGCGGCGCATGACGCTGTGCGGAGGCACGGGCAAAGAATGCGGCTTCAGTCGCCATCGAGTGCCTCCACCGCACGCGCGAAAACATCGCCGCGTTCGTTGTAATCGCGGAACATATCCAGACTCGCGCAGGCCGGCGCCAACACCACCCGATCACCCGGTTCGGCCAGCGCCGCCGCCATGCCGACCGCATCGCTCATGTCGGCCGCGCGCACCACCGGCACCCGCCCGGCAATGGCCCGCTCGATCAACTCCGCGTCCGCACCAATCAGCACCAGTGCACGGGCGCGCGCACTCAGCACATCGGCAAACTCCGAAAAATCCTGACCTTTGCCTTGCCCGCCCGCGATCACCACCAACGGCCCGGCAAGTCCGGCGAGTGCAGCACAGGCGGCGCTGACATTGGTAGCCTTGGAATCGTCCAGATAACGCACGCCGCGACGCTCGCCGACAAGAGCCAGACGATGCGGCAGGGCGTGAAATCCGCGCACCGCTTTCGCCATCGCCGCATCGGAGAAACCGAGCGCGGCGCCTAACGCCCAGGCGGCGAGCACGTTGGCAAGATTGTGACGCCCGGCGAGCGGAACCTCGGCCGCCCTCAGCAATGTTTTTCCGCCGCGGCAGAGCAGCGTCTCGCCGTTCTGTTCACGCAAACCGTATTGACCGTCTTCCGGCGCATTCAGCCCGAAACTCACGATGCTTTCGCGCCCGCGCACCATTTTCACGACCCGCGCATCGTCACGATTGATCACTGCAATCGCGGCGCGTTCGTAGATGCGCGCCTTGGCGATGGCATAGGCGTTGAGGCTGCCGTGACGATCCAGATGATCCGGACTCAGGTTCAAGACCACTGCCGCCGCCGGCGCAAGCGAAGCGGTCAGTTCGAGCTGGAAACTCGAGAGTTCGAGCACGTAAAGCTCGACCTCCGGCGCCAGCAGATCAAGCGCCGGCGTGCCGAGGTTGCCACCGGCCGCGACCCGGCGCCCATCGGCAGCGGCCATGGCGGCAACGAGCGTGGCCACCGTGCTCTTGCCGTTGGTGCCGGTCACGGCGACGACGGGCGCCGCAACGGCACGCGCGAAAAGTTCGATGTCGCCTACGACTTCGATGCCGCGTTTGCGGGCATCGGCAACCAGATCCGAGGCCAATGGAACGCCCGGCGAAACCACCACCAGCGCCATGTCCGCAAGCGTCGCGCCGGCCACCTCCGGCGCGCACCAGGCGGCGCCGGCAAACGGCGCGCGCGCCGGATCTCTGTCGGTGACACTGACCTGCCAACCTCTTCGTTCCAGATAGTGGCGCACCGATGCTCCGCTTGCACCGTAGCCGATTACGAGTGCGTTCGATTGCGTGTCTTGCATCACGGCCGCCATCTCCTCAGCGCACCTTGAGCGTGGACAAGCCGACGAGCACGAGAATCACCGTTACGATCCAGAATCGCACGATGACCTTCGGCTCGGCCCAGCCCTTGAGTTCGAAGTGGTGGTGCAGCGGCGCCATGCGGAAGATGCGTCGCCCGGTGAGTTTGTAGGAACCCACCTGAAGCACCACAGACAGGGTCTCCACCACAAACACGCCGCCCATGATGAAGAGCACGATTTCCTGGCGCACCATCACCGCGACCACGCCGAGCGCGGCGCCCAGCGCAAGCGCGCCGATGTCTCCCATGAACACCTGAGCCGGATAGGTATTGAACCAGAGGAAACCGACGCCGGCGCCAACCAACGCACCGCAGAACACGGTAAGTTCGCCGACGCCGGCCACATAGGGAATGGCGAGATAATCGGCGATCTTGATGTTGCCGGTGGAATAGGCGAACACGGCAAGCGCGCCCGCAATAATCACGGTCGGCATGATCGCGAGTCCATCGAGGCCGTCGGTGAGATTCACCGCATTGGAACTGCCCGTCACCACCAGGTAGCAGCCGAGCAAAAACCAGGCACCCATCGGGATGGCAATCTCCTTGAAAAAGGGAACGAAGAACGTGACCTCGGTCGGACTTTGATGCAGCAAGTAAAGCCACACGCCGACGCCGATCGCACCGAGCGACTGGAGCAGGAACTTGCGTCGCGCAGTAAGCCCCTTGGACTGTGCGCGACGAATTTTCAAGATGTCGTCCACACCGCCGATCGCGGCAAAATAGACCAATGCAACCAAGGCTACTTCCACGAAGCGGTTACTGAGTCGCCCCCACAGCAAGGTTGCAACGAGGATGCCGATGACGATCAGCAGCCCGCCCATGGTGGGCGTACCCGCCTTGCCGAGATGCGACTCGGGACCTTCCGCGCGCACGAACTGACCCACCTTGTAATGTGCGAGTTTGCGGATCACGAGCGGGCCGAGCGCAAAGGAGAAAACGAGCGCGGTCAGCACGGCAAGAATGGTGCGCAAGGTGATGTAGTCCACCACGCGAAAGCCGGTGACATAGCGACTGAGATAATCGGCGAGCCACAGGAGCATTTATTCGTTCCCTCCGAGCGCTTCCACAACGCGCTCCATGCGGGCGCTGCGCGAACCCTTGACCAGGAGCACGGCGTCGGACGGCAGTTCCGCCACGAGCCGCTCGATCAAACTGCCGTAGTCCGCGGCGACGAAACCGTTCTTCCCGAATGTCTGCGCCGCTTCGGCGGCAAGCGGTCCGAGAGCGTAGAGCCGCGCAACGCCGGCGGCACGCGCCTCCCGTCCGAGACGCCGATGCCACTCCGCGGCCCCCTTGCCCAATTCGCCGAGGTCACCCAGGGCAAGCCATAATGGACGCTCGAATGCGCTCGCCGCCGTCAATGCCGCGGCCACCGAAGCGGGATTCGCGTTGTAGCAATCGTCAATCAGAATCGCCCCCGAGGCGAGGCGACGCGGCCGCATCCGTCCTTCGGCAGGCGGCACGATGGCGAGTCCCTTCGCGATCATTTCCGGCGCGACGCCGAGACCCCAGGCCAGCGTGGCGGCGGCAAGCGCATTGGCGACGTTGTGCCGGCCAAGCAGTTGCAACACGATGGGCACTGCAGCGTCCGGCGTGACCAATTCGAATCGCGTGCCCGTCGGCGTAACCTCCAGTGCGCGCGCATAAACATCGGCCTGGTCGTCGAAACCGAAAGTGAGCCAACGATGCACCGCACTTTCCTTGCGCCAGCGTTCGAGCCAGGGTAAATCCGCCGGCACCACCGCCAGACCGTCCGCGGGCAGCGCTGCGGGCAGCGCACCCTTTTCGCGCGCCACGCCTTCGAGATCGCCGAAACCTTCGAGATGCGCCGGTGCGACATTGGTGACTATCGCGGCATCCGGTCGCGCAATGTCGGCCAGCGCCGTCATCTCGCCCGGCAGGCTGATGCCGAGTTCCACCACCGCATAACGATGCTCGCCGTCGAGACGCACCAGCGTCAGCGGCAATCCGATGAGATTGTTGAAATTGCCGCGGGTGGCAAGGGTCGGCGCCGCCTGCGCGAGTACCGCGGCGAGAAGATTCTTGGTCGTGGTCTTGCCGTTTGAACCGGTAACGGCAACCACCTTGACCTCATGCGCGTCGCGCCAACTGCGGGCGTAGCGCCCGAGCGCGGCAAGTGTGTCGTCCACTTCCACCCGCGACGTCAGCGGCGCCACCGCACGACTCGTAAGCAGCCCCGCCGCCCCGGCCGCAACCGCCGTCTCGGCATAATCGTGGCCGTCGTGCTGCGGTCCCTTGAGACAAACGAACAACGCCCCGGCTTCCATGCGCCGACTGTCCGTGACGACCGCGCGAAAATCGGCGTCGGCACCGATCAGCCGGCCGGCGGTCGTCTCGGCAAGCACGGAAAGCGTGCGCGCCATCACCATGAAGTCGCTCCGAGCAGACGGCGCACAGTGTCAGGATCGTTGTAGCGGTGACGCTCGCTGCCGACGATCTGCACCGTCTCGTGACCCTTGCCGGCGATCAGCACCACGTCGCCGGACTTCGCCTCGGCGAACGCGAGCTCAATTGCGCGCGCCCGATCGTGCTCCACCGTGACCGCTGCCCCCGCCGGCATGCCGGCGCGCACGGCGGCGATGATTTGATCGGAATCTTCGTTAAGCGGATTGTCGTCGGTAAGCACGATGCGGTCTGCACCCTCGGCGGCGATACGACCCATCTCCGGGCGCATTGCCTGACGGCGCTCACCGCCGCTGCCGAACACCAGGAAGACGCGCCCGCGCGCGTGTTCGCGGGCGGCGGCAAGCGCCTGCGTCATCGCATCGGGGGTATGCGCGTAATCCACGATCACCAGCGCTTGATGACCACCGCCGAAACGCTCCATACGCCCCGGAACGGTGCGCGCGTGCGAAACGCGCGAAAGCGTTTCGGCAAACGGTTTGCCGCGCGCAAGCAGCACGGCAAGCACGGCAAGCAGATTGGCGACGTTGAAGCGTCCGATCAGGCGGCTGCGCTGCCGGCCTTCGCCGTAGTCCCCCGCCACCTCGAATTCGAGACCCGCGCTGTTGGCATGGATCTCGCGCGCATACAGATGCTTGCCCTTAAACCAGTCGGGCACGCGAGCTTCGAAGCCGTAACCGATGCGCTCCACCTCGGGCGCCAGCAGTCCGTGGAAATATTCGCTCGCCGGATCGTCGAGATTGAGCACAGCCCGGCGCAGGCCCGGCCATTTGAAAAGCCCGGCCTTCGCGTCGCGGTAGGCTTCCATGGTGCCGTGATAATCGAGATGATCTCGGGTGAGATTGGTGAACACCGCGTTCTCGAAATGCATGCCGGCAACGCGGCCCTGATCGAGCGCGTGCGAGGAGACCTCCATCGCTACGTGGCTCGCGCCCTGGTTGCGCATCCTCGCCAGGTAATACTGCAAACGCACGGGACCCGGCGTGGTTTCTATCGCCGCATCCAGCATTTGGTAAAGACCGTAGCCGAGTGAACCGATCACGCCCGAGGTTTCGCCCCAATCGCTCAGGACCTGTGCGAGAACGGTTGCGACACTGCCCTTGCCGTTGGTGCCGGTCACACCGGTAATCGGAACGTGCGCCGACGGGTCGTCGAAGAAACGCGCCGCAATGAGGCCAGCCCTGCGCCGCAGATCGGGAATGGCGATCAAGGGAATGCGATTCGCGCTCGGCAGGGGTTCGGCGCCGTCGGGCTCATAGGCAACGGCCACAGCGCCTCGCGCGCAGGCTTCGGCGAGATAATGCAGACCGTGTTCACGGCTGCCGCGGCAGGCGAGGAACAACCAACCGGGACGTATCCTGCGCGTATCCAACGCGAGCCCGCTGATCGGCAGATTGGGCAGCCGCCCGCGCGCTTCGCCCGACAGCAGCCAGGCGAGCGTTTTCTCCTCAACCAGTTTTCGCGCAACACTCATGCCGAACCTCCTTTGTCCGCCTCGCCAGTCCGGGCGAGCACCGGAACGCGATCGGGGGCGATGTCGAGCAGACGCAGTGCACCCGACATCACGCTGCGAAAGATCGGTGCCGCGATCTGACCGCCGAAATAGCGTCCGGACGATGCGCCTCGAACCACCACCACCACCACCAGCCGCGGGTGCTCCGCGGGCGCCATGCCGGCAAACACCGAGTTGTACAAATTCTTGCTGTATTCGCCGTCGTGATAAAGATGCGCGGTGCCGGTCTTGCCGGCGACCCGATAGTTGGGAATCTGCGCAAGGCGCCCCGTTCCATCGTCGGAGACGACCGTCGTCAGCATGCCGCGCAACTCGGCGGCGACCCCGGCCGGAATGACTCGCTGACCGGAAGCGGGCGCCTCGCGCTTGAGGAAAGTTGCGGGGTGAAAAATACCGCCGTCCGCGATGGCGAGATAACCTTCGGCGAGTTGCAGGGTGGTGACTGACACGCCGTAACCACGTGAGATGGACGCCTGCTCCACCGGCTGCCAGCTACCGTAAAAAGGCAGGCGGCTGGCGGCGGCCCCCGGGAATCCGCTTGCCGCAGGATGCCCGAAACCGAAGCCCGCAAGCACGCTGTACAGATAATCGGAAGGCAGCGAAAGCGCTACCTTGGCCGCTCCGACGTTGCTTGATTTCTGCAGCAGGCGGGTGAGCGTAATGGTACCGAGCGTCTCATCGTCGTGCACGGTATAGCCGCCGATCGTGAAGGTGCCGTTACCGGTAGCAACCGTGCTTTCGGGCGTCCACTGCCCGGAAGTGAGCGCCGCGGCGATGATGAACGGCTTGAACGAAGAGCCGGGTTCGAACAGATCCGTGACCGCGCGGTTGCGGTACAGATCGGCCTTGAGATCGCCGCGCACGTTCGGGTTGTAGTCGGGCTGACTCGCCATCGCAAGCACGCCGCCCGTGCGCGCATCAAGTACCACGATCGAACCCGAGGACGCATCCTGATCCTTCACCGCCTGCGTCAACGCGCGGTAGGCGAGATACTGGATGCGCATGTCGAGACTGGTCACCAGATCGCGGCCTGGTTGCGGGCGGGAAATCACCTCGTCGAACTCCACCGGTTGCCCATTTGCGCTGGTCACGACGCGCATCGCACCCGGCTTGCCCTCCAGCCAGTTGTTGTATTCCAGTTCGAGCCCGTACTGACCCGCATCGTCAATATTGGTAAAGCCGAGCACATGCGCCGCAACGACGCCCGAAGGGTAATAGCGGCGGTATTCGCGCTTTGTATGTACGCCGGGAACGTCGAGAGCGAGCACTGCGTTCGCCTTGTCCGGCGGAAGCCCGCGGGCCACATACATGAATTGACGCCCCGCATTTGCAGCGGCGTCGCGGGCGAGCTGCGCCGGATCGAGGCCGAGCAAATGCGCGACCGGCGCGAGCGACACATGCCGCCCGGCGACGATTTGCGGATTGATCCATACGGCATCCACCGGCGTCGAGATCGCAAGCGGCTGACCGCGCCGATCCAGAATCATGCCGCGGTGCGCCGGAAGCGGAATGGTACGCAAATGCTGGCGTGCGGCGGCGCCGTCGAAGAACGGCTGCCTGAAAACCTGCAAGTCCACCGAGCGGGCGAGCAGCACGCCCGCGGCGAGCAAAAAGGCGACGGCTACCGCAAGCGTGCGAATGCGGGCGGGCGGACTCAAGGCATCCTCACGATGCGCACTTTGGCGGGCGCCTGCATGTCCATTTTCGTTTCCGCAAGCTGTGCAACGCGCGCGTGCGCGGCAAGCGTCCATTCTTCGAGTTCCAGTTGTCCGCGCCGGACGACGAGTTGATCGTGCTCGCCGCGAAGCCGGGAGAGTTCGGAAAATTGCGTGCGGTTGCGCGCGGCGGAATAGACCACCGCAAGCGCATTGGCAAAAACCGCCAGCGCCGCGGCAGCGATGAGCCAGACACGTGGCTGACGCATTCCGGAAAGCCTCATGCCGGCCGCTCTGCAACGCGCAGGCGGGCACTGCGCGCACGGGGATTCGATGCAATCTCCCGCTCGTCGGGACGCAGCAACCGAGCGACGATATCAAGTTGTTGCGTCCGTGCCACGTCGCGCATGAAATGCTTCACGATGCGGTCTTCCAGCGAATGGAAGCTCAACACCACGAGCCGTCCACCGGGTGCGAGCACCTCGAGGCTCGCGGCAAGCGCCGCGCGCAGTTCGCCGAGCTCGTCGTTGACAAAAATCCGGATCGCCTGGAAGCTGCGCGTGGCTGGATGGATGCGCCGTTCGCGCCGCGGCGAAGCACGGGCGATGACAGCGGCGAGATCGGTAGTGGTGGCGAATGCACTCGCCTTACGGCGGGCGACGATCGCGCGCGCGATGCGCCGACTGTAGCGCTCATCGCCATAGCGGAAGAGCACATCGGCAATCTCGATCTCCGGTGCCCGGTTGATCCACTCGGCGGCGCTTTCTCCCGCCTGCGGATCCATGCGCATGTCGAGCGGGCCTTCACGGCTGAAACTGAAGCCGCGCGCCGG
The DNA here is from genome assembly GCA_963843735.1 of uncultured Gammaproteobacteria bacterium. Classification (GTDB taxonomy): domain Bacteria; phylum Pseudomonadota; class Gammaproteobacteria; order JAKDMP01; family JAKDMP01; genus CAWJLN01. The sequence continues at coordinate 52,404 of CAWJLN010000008.1, read as the reverse complement.
ATCGTCCAGTTGCGGCGATGAGACGCCGACGTCGAACAACAGGCCGGCGATGCTTCCGGCGAGCCCGCGTTCGGCGATGACGCTTGCAAGTCGGGAAAACGGCGTTGCCATGAATTCAAACCTCCGGTCGCCGCCGAAACGCTCCGCCGCATCGCGCGCCGCCGTCGGATCGCGATCCAGGGCCAGCAATCTGCCCGTAGCCCCCAAGCGCGAAAGAATGAGCGCACTGTGACCGCCGCGCCCATAGGTGGCGTCCACGTAAATGGCATCCGGCCGAATCGCAAGCCATTCGATCGTCTCCTCGGTCAGAACCGGAACATGCATCCCCGCTCACAAGGAAATGTGTTTGAGCACATCGGACCCCTTCTCACCCATGCCGATGCCCGCCGTCCACTGTTGCATAACCTCGCCCCAGCGCGCCTCGCTCCACAACTCGAAGCGGTTGCCCTGCCCGATCAGCACCACTTTGTGATCGAGTTCGGCATAGTCGCGCAGCGCCGGCGGCAACAGGATCCGTCCGTGACCGTCCATCTGCATGTCGGTCGCATGACCCAACAACATGCGCTGGACAGCGCGCGCCTCCGGCTGCAAGCTGGGCAGTTGCACCAACTCGCTTTCGATTTCTTCCCAACGAGTGCGGGGATAGAGCAGCAGGCAGCGATCGCGATCCACCGTCGCGACCAGTTCGCCGGCCGACATATCCATCAGCAGCTCGCGGTAGCGCACGGGAATCGCGAGCCGACCTTTGGCGTCCAGGCTGACCGGATTCAGACCGCGAAACATTGGCCCCGCTCTCCCATGATTTCCCACCTTGTCCCACCTAGGCACACTATAGACGCCAAATTCAGGAAAAGTCAAGGGAAATCGGTAACTTGTGTGCACTTCAGGCCGGAACGGACGGCCTCGATTCGGTAGAATCAGGGTAGTAATCGAACACAATCAAACAATTGAAGCTGAAAGCTCCAATCAGCTTTGCCCGCGATGGGAAAAGTGGGGAGTCGGCCGATAAGCCGGGTTCTGTCGAGGACGATCATTCCTCTGGGACCCGCGTCGCCGCGAGCCTCTAGCGGCCTACCCGGGAGTCTGGTGTGGATCACACCGGCAGCGGATTACGCTGCCGCTCCCCTATTCGGCCTTGCTCCGGGTGGGGTTTACCGTGCCGTCGCCGTTACCGGAAACGCGGTGCGCTCTTACCGCACCGTTTCACCCTTGCCTGTGCCCGAAGGCCATCGGCGGTCTGTTCTCTGTGGCACTTTCCGTGGACTCACGCCCCCCAGGCGTTACCTGGCACCCTGATCCGTGGAGCCCGGACTTTCCTCCCCGCCTTGCGGCGGAGCGATCGCCTGGCCGACTCTCCGGCGCCATTGTAATCCGCCCCGCACTTTCGAGCCGCCGCATCGCGCTCGGGGCGACCGCTCCTGCCCAAATGGCATGCCGCAGGAACGGCGGTCCCCGCCGCGATTTCCTTCGAGTCCCGTTTATGGATCGAAGATCAGGCTGCAACAGCTGACGCCGCCTTCGGCCTTTTCGGTCTCCGACATATCTACGTCAACGGTGCGGATGCCCTGTTCGGCAAGCCTTTCCTGCGTGCGCGGACGGCTCGCCGGGTAGATAACCGCGTCGCCGATCATCAGTGCATTCGCGGCATGCGGTTCCGATGCATCCACCTGCAACGCGTGCATGCGTGGGAAATGTGCGGCATCCACCCAATCGGGATTGAGGAGCAGACAATCCGGCGCGACCTGCGTCACTGCGCTTTTGAGATGCAGGCAGCCGCGCAACGGGACCGCCTCGATCCGATATCCGTAAGGCCGCAACAAACGGGAAAGCTGTTCGATGCTCTCCGTGTTGCTGCGTGCGGAAGCGCCGACGTAAAGCCTGCGGCCCAGGCGCAGCACGTCGCCGCCGTCGAGCGTAGCCGGCGCCTCAATGCGTACGAGTTCGCGGTATTCGCCAAGCGCCGCCGCGATGGAAGCGGTTTCACATCGCCGCGATTCCGCCCCCGGACGCGCGATGACTGCAACCTCATCCAGCACGAGGGCCGTATCTTCCACGAACACCGAATCAGGCATTTCCAGCTCCATCGGCAGCGAACGGATCTGGCAGCCGAGCGACGCCAGCACCGCTTCGTAGGCCCGGTGCTGCGCAGCACCAAGCCTGGCGTTGATGCAGACTCTCGGCAGGAAGCTCAACTCGCAGCACCTGAGTGACAGAGGGACTTTTCTGGTCACGGCGATCGGCAAAAAAATACTCCGGGCAGTGGACGAAGGCGGACAACAAGCTATAGGATATGCGCCAATTCGGCCCTGGGCGCACCAGACCACACCAATGAAGCCGATCCATGTCCATTGACAAGCGCAAGATAGGGCTGATTACCGCGACCGCGCTGGTGCTCGGCAACATGGTGGGCTCGGGCATCTTCCTGCTCCCCGCCTCGCTGGCACCCTACGGCATCTACAGCCTGTGGGGCTGGGGCTTCAGCACACTGGGTGCACTGCTCCTGGCCTGGGTGTTCAGCAGCCTCGCCCGCCGCCTGGCTCGGGCGGGCGGCCCCTACGCCTACCCGCGCGAAGCCTTCGGGGATTTCGCCGGTTTCCTGATCGCCTGGGTCTACTGGTTGAGCATTCTCGGCACCAACGCTGCGATCGCCGTCGCCTTCACCAGCTACCTCGTCCCGTTCTTCCCGGTCCTGCATGCCTCGCCGCTGCTCGGCGGCCTCGCGGCCATCGCCGCTACCTGGGTGCTCACCGCCGTCAACATCCGGGGCGTACACACGGCCGGTAAAGTGCAGGTCATCACCGTCATCCTCAAGCTCTCGCCCCTGCTCGCGCTGGCCATCGTCGGCGCCTTCTATTTCGATCCGCACATTCTGGCTTCCGGGCACAGCACCGCTTCCCCGGCCGAGTCCATCAACACGGCGGCCGCGTTCACAATGTGGGCATTTCTTGGCCTGGAATGCGCCACCATCCCCGCGGGGCACGTGCGCGAACCGAACAAGACCATCCCTCGCGCCACCCTGCTCGGCACCATCATCGCGGCGGTTTTTTACATCGCCAGCACCACCGTCGTCATGGGCATCATCCCGAGCACCTCGCTCGCCCATTCGAACGCGCCGTTCGCCGACGCGGCAAAACTCATTTGGGGGAGCTGGGCCGGCTATCTCATCGCCGGCGCCGCGTTGATATCCTGCTTCGGCGCACTGAACGGCTGGATCCTGATGCAGGGACAGCTGCCGCAGGCTGTAGCACGTGACGGACTGTTCCCCAAGGCGCTCGCCCGCGAGTCACGATTCGGCACGCCCGTGGTGGCACTGCTCGTCTCGAGCGTGCTGGCGACGCTGCTCATCCTTGCCAACTACAGCCACGGACTGGTGGCGATGTTCAACGTCCTCATCCTGCTCACGACCTTCTTCACGCTGGTGCCGTACATGTTCTGCGCCATGGCCGAGATCGTGCTTGCCCGCCGCCACGGCCGTTCGGCGCACGCGCCATGGCGCAACGTCATACTCTCGTGCCTGGCTTTCGCCTTCGCGCTGTGGGCCGCCGCCGGAACCGGAAAGGATTCAATCTACTGGGGCGGACTGCTTCTGCTCGCCGGCATCCCGGTCTACGTCTGGCAGACCCGCCACAAGAAGAAAACTGCCGACGCGGAATAGCTCCGGGTCAGGCTCCTTCACTGCCGCGCCAGGCAGCGCGGACGAGTTCCTGAAAATGGTGCACGCCCGCCTCGCGCTTCGGCGACAGACGTCCGGCCCGATAGGCGCCTGATTCGAGCCCGATCTGCACCCGCTCGCAGATCGCGATGTCTTCCTGCTGCACCTCGTCGCTGAAGCGGATATCCTCGGCGATCATCTTCTGCGCGGCTTCCGACTCATCGTCTGCATAGTAATAATCGAAGATCACGCGGCATTGGCGCTGCGATACCGGCAGCACCCGGTTGATCTGCAGGCGATCGGGAAGAATGTTCAGCATCAGATTGGGCCAGATAAAATAGTAATGCGCCTCGCCGTCGCGGTACGGCCCGCGGCTCCCGTCCAGCGGACTGTGCTGGTACGAATACCATTGCGAAAGAACGGTGGCGTAGCTCCGGTAGTCCAGCAGCTTGTTCAAACCGGGATGCACGTGTGGCAGGTGATAGCCCTCCAGATAATTGTCCACGTACGCCTTCCAGTTGCAGTTCAATGCGTATGCGGCCCGCGTGTGAAAGCGCATCCCGGGCAATTCGATCGGCCGGATGCGTTCGCGGATGCCGGCCATCGTTTGCGCGAGCGTTACCGCCGGTTCGTGCACGGCGGCGAACACCAGTCCTTCCCACTCCGTGACGGGCAGCGGATCGAGATGAATGCAGGCCGGATCGAAGTCGGTAGCGTCCTGCATCTCGTGCGCCGCACGCAACTGCCCTTCCAGGGTGTAGGTCCAGCCGTGATACTTGCAGCGCAGTTGCCGCGCGTTGCCGTTTTCGAGTGCGATCGGACCGGCGCGATGCTTGCAGACATTGAAGAAGCCCCGGAGCACGCCGTCATCGCCGCGCACCGCCAGAATGGGCTTGCCCGCGACCTCGGCGATCACGTGATCGCCCGTTTCGCGCAGTTCGACGCCGCGCGCTATCAACTGCCAGTTGCCGGCAAAGATGCAGCGCTGCTCGAAGGCATGAAAGGCCGGATCCGCATAGGCGCAGGCCGGCAGAGTCGTCGCCTCGACCAGGGGACGCGACACCGCGTCGGCGGCAGAGAGACTTGCCGGCAGAGCTTGCGACGGTGTCGGATTCATGTCAGCAGCATATCAGGGCAGACAAAGGCGCGATAAATACAAAAGGCCGCCCTCGGGCGGCCTTTGCGTCGTGAGCGACGAAGGCGAAGCTCAGGCAGCTTCGTCGTCGCTCTCTTCCTTGACGAGTTGCACAATCGCGATCGGGGCATTATCGCCGGGGCGGTAACCCGCCTTGAGGATGCGTAGATAACCGCCGGGGCGCTCGCGATAGCGCGGCCCGAGTTCGGTGAAGAGCTTGCCAACCACGGCATCGTCGCGCAGGCGATCAAAGGCACGGCGGCGGCGTGCGACGCTATCTTCGCCCGCAAGCGTGATCAACGGCTCGACCACGCGCCTGAGTTCCTTGGCCTTGGGCACGGTGGTGCGAATCTGCTCGTGGCTGAGCAGCGATTTCGCCATGTTGCGCATGAGCGCGACACGATGGCTGCTGTTGCGGCTGAGCTGTCTTCCGCTATTGCGATGACGCATGGTTCGTACCTCCTCAGGACGCGCGCCGTTCGGCAAGCGCCGGCGGCGGCCAGTCTTCGAGCTTCATGCCGAGCGCGAGTTCGTGCTGCGTGAGCACGTCCTTGATCTCGGTCAGGGATTTGCGCCCGAGATTCGGCGTTTTCAGCAGTTCGTCCTCGGTCTTCTGCACCAGATCTCCGACGTAGTTGATGTTTTCGGCCTTCAGCGCATTGGAGGAGCGCACGGTGAACTCCAGTTCCTCCACGGCCTGAAGCAGTATCTGTCTGATGCCGTGGCCGTGACCGGGTTCGCGGGAAGTGACCGCCGTGAGGTCGGCGAAGACCGACATCTGATCCACGAGTATTCCCGCGGCCCGGCGCACGGCTTCTTCCGCGCCCAGCGTGCCGTCGGTTTCGATATCGAGGATCAGCTTGTCCAGATCGGTGCGCTGCTCTACGCGCGCCGCATCCACGTGGTAGGACACGCGGCGGATCGGCGTGAAGGTGGCGTCGAGCTTGAGCTTGCCCATCTTGCGCCCTTCCTCCTCGTCCTGGTAGCGCTGGACGACCGGCACGTAGCCGCGTCCGCGAACCACCTTCAGGCGCATGGCAAGTTTGCCGCCCTTGGCAAGATGCGCGATCACGAGAGCCGGATTCACGATCTCGACGTCGTGATCGAGCTGAATGTCGCCCGCGGTAACCGTGGCGGGACCCTTCGCGTTCAGGGTCAGGGTCGCCTCCTCGCGGGCATGCATGCGGATCGCAAGCAGCTTGAAGTTCAGGAGAATCTCGACCACGTCCTCCTGCACGCCGTCAATGGCCGTGTACTCGTGGAGCACGCCGTCCATCTCGACCTCGGTCACGGCCGCACCCGGCATTGAGGAAAGAAGCACCCGCCGCAGCGCATTGCCCAAAGTGTGACCGAAACCGCGCTCCAGCGGTTCCAGCACCACGCGCGTGCGATTTTCGCCGAGCTTTGAGATGCTCGCGATTCGAGGCTTCAGGAATTCGGAAACTGAAATGTCCATACGCTTAAACCTCAGCGTTTATTCAGGTAATGCAGGCTCCAAGTGATTCGGGCCTGCCGGGTAATCGTCATGAATGCGGCAATTCGCGATGTCGTAGAGATCAAGCGAGCCGGCCGCAAAAATCGGGAATTGATATTCAATCCCTACTTCGAATACAACTCGACGACCAGATTCTCGTTGATGTCCGGAAGAATTTCATCGCGCTCGGGCACGGCCTTGTAAATGCCCTTGCGCTGCTTCTCGTCCACTTCCACCCAGGCCGAGCGACCCATCTGGCCGGCGATGCCGAGCGCATCCTCGACCCGCGTCTGCTTGAGCGCACGTTCGGAAAGGCCCACTTCGTCTCCCGCCTTAAGCTCGTAGCTCGGGATATTGACCACCCGCCCGTTGACCTTGATGCCCTTGTGGCTCACGATTTGCCGGGCCTCCGCGCGGGTAGTGGCAAAACCCATGCGATAGACAACGTTGTCCAGGCGCGACTCCAGAAGCTGCAAGAGCAACTCGCCGGTCGCGCCGCGACGCCGGGCCGCTTCCTTGTAGTAGCGGCGGAACTGGCGCTCCAGCACGCCGTACATGCGCCGGAGTTTCTGCTTCTCGCGCAACTGCTCGCCGTAGTCCGACTGGCGCCGGCGCCGCGTCTGCGTCTGCTGGCCCGGAGGCCGATCGAGCTTGCACTTCTTATCGAGCGGCCGGATCGGCGCCTTCAGATAAAGATCGGTGCCCTCGCGACGCGAGAGTTTGCATTTGGGTCCAGATATCTCGCCATGATCGTTGGTTCCTCGCCTTACACGCGGCGCTTTTTGGGCGGACGGCAGCCGTTATGCGGAATCGGCGTCACGTCGGTGATGGACATCACGTGAAAACCCATGCCGTTGAGCGCTCGCACGGCGGATTCGCGTCCCGGCCCGGGGCCGTTGACCTCGCACCTCGAGATTCTTCACGCCGTATTCCTGCGCGCTCGTGCCCGCGCGCTCCGCCGCGACCTGCGCCGCAAAGGGCGTGGACTTGCGCGAACCGCGGAAGCCCGAGCCGCCGGAAGTCGCCCAGGAAAGCGCATTGCCCTTGCGATCGGTAAACGTGATGATGGTGTTGTTGAACGAAGCATGCACGTGCACGATCGCGTCCACCACCTGCTGCTTGATGCGCTTTGCGCGTCTTGGTTGCCGGTTTTGCCATAACTCCGTCTTTACCCTTTGCCCGAACTCAGCGCTTCGCGCCGCGACGCACGCGACCCTTGCGGGTGCGCGCATTGGTGCGGGTACGCTGCCCGTTTACCGGCAGCCCGCGCCGATGCCTGACCCCGCGATAGGTGCCGAGATCCATGAGCCGCTTGATGTTCATGTTCACGTTTCCCGGCGCAGGTCGCCCTCGACCTTGTACTGCACGAGCGCCTGGCGCAGCGCTTCAAGCGCCGCCTCATCCAGATCGCCCACCTTGCACGCGGGATCAATGCCGGTGGCGGCGCAAATCGCGGCCGCGCGATGCCGGCCGATCCCGTAGATAGCAGTCAAGCCGATCACGGCGTGCTTGTTCGGCGCAATGTTAATGCCGGCTATGCGTGCCATCGTTGCTCCCGTCGCGCGAGATGTACAAAAAAACTTAGCTGGTTATTATAACCGGCTGGGGGCCCTCCGTTCAAGACAGAATCACCCTTGACGCTGCTTGTGCCGGGGATCCGAGCAGATCACCCGCACCGCCCCGCGGCGGCGGATGATCTTGCAGTTGCGGCAGATTTTCTTGACCGAAGCCCTGACTTTCATAATCCTTACTCCATTAACCTTCAGCGCTGGAAGCCGCGCAACCGCGCACGCTTCAGGAGCCCTTCGTACTGGTGCGTCATCATGTGCGCCTGAAGCTGGCCCATGAAGTCCATGGCGACCACCACGATGATCAGAAGCGAGGTGCCGCCGAAATTGAACGGCACGTGCGTATAGACGATCAGGAATTCCGGAAGCAGACACACCGCGACGAGATACAGCGCGCCCCACAGAGTTAGCTTGGTCAGTACCGTGTCCATGTAGCCCGCGGTCTGCTTGCCGGGTCGGATGCCGGGAATGAAGGCACCCGATTTCTTCAGATTATCGGCCGTTTCCTCGCTGTTGAACACCAGCGCCGTGTAGAAAAAAGTGAAAAAGATAATCAGCGTGGCATAGAGCGCCACGTAAAGCGGCTGCCCGGGCGAAAGCCACAGCGACACCGATTGCAGCCAGCCGAAGCCCGAACTCTGCCCGAGCCAACCCGCAAGCGTCACCGGGAACAGAATAATGCTGGAGGCGAAAATCGGCGGAATCACGCCCGACATGTTGAGTTTGAGCGGCAGATGGCTCGTCTGCGCGGCGTACATCCGCCGCCCCTGCTGGCGCTTGGCGTAGTTGACCGTGATCCGCCGCTGGCCGCTTTCCACGAAAACGACAAAGGCCGTCACCAGGATCACCCCGGCGAAAATGAGAATCGCCAGGATAGAGGACAGCTCGCCGTTGCGCACCAGGTTAAGCGTCCCGCCGATGGCGGCCGGGAGACCCGCGACGATGCCGGCAAAGATCAGCATGGAAATGCCGTTGCCAAGACCGCGTTCGGTGACCTGCTCGCCCAGCCACATCAGAAACATGGTGCCGGTCACAAGACTGATGGTCGCCACAATGATGAAGCTCGGGCCGGTGGCGAGCGCGACGCCCTGAGCCTGCAGGGCGAAGGCCGCCCCCAGCGACTGAAACAGCGCCAGACCCACCGTGGCGTAGCGGGTCCAGCGCGTGATCTTGCGCTGGCCGGCCTGGCCTTCCTTCTTGATCGCTTCCAGGCTCGGCACGACGGCGGTAAGCATCTGGATGATGATGGAGGCGGAAATGTAGGGCATGACGCCGAGCGCGAAGATAGACATCTGCTTGAGCGCGCCGCCCGAAAACAGGTTGAAGATGCCGAGAATGCCGCCGGAGTGCTGGCTGAACAGACGCGCATAGGCCGCCGGATCTATTCCAGGGACCGGAATGTGGATGCCGATGCGGAAGACGATGAGCGCAATGCCGAGAAACAACAGGCGCCGACGCAAATCCGGCGAACGAAAGATGTCGCCGAAGGATCCGAATGCCTGTTGTTGAGCGGGAGCGGCCATCAGCTTGCGTCCTTGTCTCCGCTCTCGATCTTGCCCCCGGCCGCCTCAATCGCAGCGCGCGCGCCGCGAGTCGGAATTACGCCCGCGCCGAGGCTCACCGCCCGGGAAATTTCACCCTGGAGGATCAGCTTCACGCGTTCGGTGCCGGGCGGAACCATGCCGGCGGCGATCAGCGCCGCAATATCAATATGGTTGTTGTCGAGCTTGGCGAGCGCTCCCAAACGCACTTCGGCACGCGAGGCCTTGATGTGCGAAGCAAAGCCGGAACGCGGCAGACGCCGTTGCAGCGGCATCTGCCCACCCTCGAAGCCGCGCTTGCGCAATCCGCCGGCGCGCGCGTGCTGGCCCTTGGTGCCGCGCCCGGCGGTCTTGCCGTTGCCCGAACCGATGCCGCGTCCGACGCGATTGCGTTCCTTTTTCGCGCCCGCCGCCGGGCCGAGATCGTTGAGTCTCATCAGGAAGCCTCCTCGACGCGCAACATGTACGCGATCCGGTTGATCATGCCGCGATTCTCCGGCGTATCCATCACCACGGCGCTCGAATGGGTTTTGCCGAGTCCCAGGCCGCGCACGCAGTCGCGGTGGCGGCGCAGGCGTCCCGCGGCGCTTTTGACCAGCGTCACCTTCACATGCTTGACGGTCTTCTTTGCGGTCACAATCAGCTCCTGATATCCACCACGGACTTGCCGCGCTTGGCGGCGATCGCCTCCGGCGGTTCGATCGAGTCGAGCGCCTTCATGGTCGCGCGCACGACGTTGATCGGGTTGCGCGAACCGTAACTCTTGGCGAGCACGTTGCGCACGCCGACTGCCTCGAAGACGGCACGCATGGCGCCGCCCGCGATCACGCCGGTACCAGCCGGCGCCGGCTGGATGCGCACCCGGGTCGCACCGTGGCTATTCTCGAGAGAATAGTGCAGCGTGCCCTCGTGCAGCGGCACGCGACGCATGTGCCGGCGCGCCTGTTCGGTCGCCTTGGAGACAGCCGCCGGCACTTCGCGCGCCTTGCCATAACCGAAGCCCACGCGGCCCGCACCATCGCCCACCACCATGAGCGCGGTGAAACCGAACTGCCGGCCGCCCTTGACGACCTTGGCCACGCGGTTGATTGCGACCATCTTCTCGATCTGCTCGCCGCCGATATCCGCCGGGTTCGCCATAAGAAACTCCCTAAAACTTGAGGCCGGCTTCGCGCGCGGCTTCCGCCAGCGCACGGATGCGGCCGTGGTACTTGTAGCCTCCGCGATCGAAGGCGACGGTTTCGATGCCGGCGGCCTTGCCGCGTTCGGCGATCAGGCGCCCAACCGCCGCCGCAGCCGCAACGTTGCCGGTCGTCTTGAGCATCTTGCGCAGTTCCGCATCCAGCGTGGAAGCCACGGCAAGCGTGCGGTCACCCGTAGGCGCAATCAATTGCGCATAGATATGACGCGGCGTGCGATGCACCGCGAGGCGTACCGCTTCCGCGGTACGGATGCGCGCGCGCGTACGGCGTGCGCGGCGCAGACGGGATCCGTTTTTACTCTTGCTCAACATCGGTTTTGCCTCTACTTCTTCTTCGCTTCCTTGAGCGTTATGCGTTCGTCCGCATAGCGCAAGCCCTTGCCCTTGTAGGGATCGGGCGGCCGGAAGGCGCGTATCTTGGCGGCCGCCTGGCCGACCTGCTGTTTGTCGTTGCCGCGCACGACAATTTCTGTCGCGCTCGGCGTCTCGACGGTGATGCCCTCGGGCACCGCAAACTCCACCGGATGCGAAAAACCCAGCGTCAGGTTGAGCTTTTTGCCCTGGGCCTGGGCGCGAAAGCCCACGCCCGTCAATTCCAGCTTGCGCTCGTAGCCCGTAGTGACGCCCTGCATCAGATTGCGGGCGAGCGAGCGCGCCGTGCCGCACTGGGCAATGGCGTCACGCCCGCCCGAACGCGGCGTAAAGACGAGCGTACCGTCGCCATGCTTGATTTCGACTTCGGCGTTGGCCACGAGTTCGAGCGTGCCCTTGGGTCCCTTGACGCGCAGGCGCTGACGCTCGATGGAAATCTCGACGCCCGCGACGACCGGAATCGGTTTGACTGCCGTACGTGCCATAATCCGTTCCTTAGCTCACTTCACACACGACTTCGCCACCGTGGCCGCTCGCGCGCGCGGCGCGGTCGCTCATCAGCCCCTGCGAGGTCGAAATGATCGCAATTCCATAGCCGCCGCGCACGCGCGGCAACTCGTCCTTGCGCTTGTATATGCGCAACCCCGGGCGACTCACCCGGCGGATGCTCTCGATCACCGCCCGGCCCTGGTAGTACTTGAGCCGGATGGTGAGCGTGGCCTTGCCGCCTTCGGCCTCGGACACGGTGTAATCCTCGATATAGCCTTCGCTCTTCAATACTTCGGCGATTCTCGCTTTGTAGCTGGAAGCGGGCAGGCTCACCTCACGGTGTTTGGCCTGCTGCGCATTGCGAATGCGGGTGAGAAGATCGGCAATCGGATCCTGCATGCTCATCGTACGTTCCTCACCAGCTTGCCTTGGAAACGCCCGGCGCATCGCCACGCATCACGAGCTCGCGCACCTTGCTGCGCCCGAGACCGAACTTGCGGTACGTACCCCTGCTGCGTCCGGTGATCGCGCAGCGCCGACGCTCCCGCGAGGGGCTGCTGTCGCGCGGCAGATCGGCAAGACGCTGCACGGCATCCATGCGTTCGGCCATGCCGGTTTCGGGATCTTTGATCTTGCCCTTGAGTTCGGCGCGGCGCGCGGCGTATTTCAACGCGAGCTTGTGTCGCTTCTCATCACGGATGATCATGGATTTCTTCGCCATGCTGACCTCAGTTGCGAAACGGGAAGGAAAACCCCTGAAGCAGGGCAAGCCCTTCCTCGTTGGTTTTCGCAGTGGTGGTAATCGTGACGTCGAGTCCGCGAATCGTGTCTATCTTGTCGTAGTCAATCTCGGGGAAGATGATCTGCTCGCGGATGCCCAGGCTGTAATTGCCGCGGCCGTCGAAAGCGCGCGCGGAAAAGCCGCGAAAGTCGCGCACGCGCGGGATGGCGACGTGAATCAGGCGCTGGAGAAAATCGTACATGCGCCCGCGGCGCAAGGTCACCTTGCAGCCAATCGGCCATTCCTCGCGAATCTTGAATCCGGCAACCGAGTTGCGCGCCCGCGTGACCACCGGCTTCTGGGCACCGATAAGCGTCATGTCCGCCACCGCGTGCTCGATCACCTTGCGGTCCGCGGCGGCCTCGCCCACGCCCATGTTGAGCGTGATCTTCACGATGCGCGGCACCTCGAACGGATTGGCGTAGCCAAAACGCTCGATAAGCGCCGGCACGACCTCCTTGCGATATTGTTCCTGCATGCCTGTCATGGTGCCCACCTCAGATGTCCACCAACTCGTTGGTGGAACGAAAAAATCTCACCTTGCGTCCGTCATCGAGACGCCGGTAGCCAATGCGGTCGCCCTTCTTGGTAACCGGGTTGTAGGGCACCACGTTGGATGCGTCAAACGGCATTTCCCGATCCACGATGCCGCCCTTGGAGCCGCTCGCGGGGTTCGGCTTCATGTGCTTGCGCACCATGTTGACGCCTTCCACCAGCACGCGGCCGTCCTCGAAGGTACGGATCACGGTGCCACGTCGGCCCTTGTCCTTGCCGGCATTGACGATCACCTCGTCGCCCTTCTTGATTCTGTGCATAGCTTTAACTCCGATCCCGCTCAGAGAACTTCCGGCGCGAGCGAAATAATGCGCATGAATCGCTCGCTGCGCAGTTCGCGCGTGACCGGTCCGAAGATACGGGTGCCGATCGGTTCCAGACGCGGATTCAAAAGCACCGCCGCGTTGCTGTCGAAACGGATGGCCGAGCCGTCCGGACGGCGGATGCCCTTGCGGGTGCGCACGACCACCGCGCTGTATACCTCGCCGCGCTTCACGCGACCGCGCGGAATCGCATCCGCCACGCTCACCTTGATCACGTCGCCGATGCCGGCGTAACGGCGCTTGGAGCCTCCGAGCACCTTGATGCAACGCAGGCGCCGGGCGCCGCTGTTGTCCGCCGCATCGAGTTCGGTCTGCATCTGGATCATGGCGCAAGCTCCTCTGCGTTCTCCGTCCCGCTCGTGTCCGAAGTCTCCGCCGCGCGCTCGATGATCGCGGTGATGCGCCAGGACTTGCGCTTCGAAAGCGGCCGACACGGCGAGATCGTGACCACGTCGCCCGCGCGGCATTCGTTCGCCTCGTCGTGGGCGAGCAGCTTCGTGCGCCGGCGCAGAAACTTGCCGTACATCGGATGTTTGACCGTGCGCGACATCTCCACGCTTGCGGTCTTGTCCATGCGCGCGCTCACCACGCGGGCGGTGAGGCTGCGCACCACCGGCGCCTTTTTCGTTGCAGTTTCCATCGTTTCGCTCATCGTTTTTCACCCGCTCGTTCGCGTTCGCCGAGCACGGTCATGAGCCGTGCGATATTCGCGCCGCACCCGCTTGACTTCGCTAGGCCGGCCCAACTGGCCGGTGCCGCGCTGCATGCGCAGCTTAAAGCCTTCGCGATGCAGCTCCTTGAGTTCCTTCCGCAAGGCGGCATCGTCCTTTTCGCGCAATTCATCCGCTTTCATGTCAAACCCGCCTGCCTGCTCACAAATTGTGTCTGTATGGGAAGCTTCGCCGCGGCGAGACGGAACGCCTCGCGCGCCACCTCCTCGGTAACGCCTTCCATTTCATAGAGCACGGTGCCGGGTTTGATCCGCGCCACCCAGTACTCGACGTTGCCCTTGCCGCTGCCCATGCGCACCTCCAGCGGCTTCGAGGTGATCGGCACATCGGGGAAGATGCGGATCCATATCTTGCCGCCGCGCTTCACGTGACGGGTCATCGCACGGCGCGCGGCCTCGATCTGGCGTGCACTGATGCGCCCGCGTCCCGAAGCCTTGAGCGCGAAGTCACCGAAAGCCACGGTGTTGCCGCGGCTGGCGAGACCGCGGTTGCGGCCCTTGTGCTGCTTGCGAAACTTGGTACGACGTGGTTGCAGCATGCTCAGGCTCCCTGCGCCCCGGCTTCAGATTCGGATTCGACCACTGACTGACGCTCCTTGAGTGCATTCGGATCGAGAATCTCGCCCTTGAAAATCCACACCTTGACGCCGATGACACCGTAGGTGGTGTTGGCCTCGGCAAGCCCGTAATCAATTTCGGCGCGCAGGGTATGCAGCGGCACCCGGCCTTCGCGATACCACTCGCTGCGCGCAATCTCGGCGCCGTTCAAACGCCCGGCGACGCGCACCTTGATGCCGTGCGCACCAAGGCGCATGGCATTACCGACGGCGCGGCGCATGGCACGCCGGAACATGATCCGCCGCTCCAGTTGCTGCGCGATCGCCTCGGCCACGAGCTGGGCATCCAGCTCCGGCTTCCTTACTTCCTCGACCGCGACGCGCACGTTGTTGTTACCAAGACGCTTGCGCAAATCCTGCTGCAGCTTCTCGATATCCTCGCCGCGCTTGCCGATAACCATGCCCGGACGCGCGGTGTGCACGAGAATTTCCACCTTGTCGCCCTGGCGCTCGATTTCGATGCGGCTGACCGAACAGTTTGCAAGGCGCTTCTTGAGGTCGCGGCGCAGCTCCCAGTCCGAGTACAGATAATCGGCGAAGCGTCTGCCCTCCGCGTACCAGCGCGAACTCCAGCCCGCGGAGACGCCGAGGCGAAAGCCGATCGGATTGACCTTGTTTCCCACGCTAACTCCTTGTCTCGCCGTCGCCGACGCGCACGCTGATGTGGCTGGTGCGCTTCAATATCTGATTCGAACGGCCCTTGGCGCGCGCGCGCCAGCGCTTGAGCGTCGGGCCCTCGTCCACCATGATCGCCGTCACCCGAAGTTCGTCCACGTCGGCGCCATGATTATGCTCCGCGTTCGCGATTGCGCTCTCCAGCACCTTCTTCACCATTTCCGCCGCTTTTTTCGGGCTGAAAGCGAGCACGTTCAAGGCCTGACCGATGTCCTTGCCGCGAATTTGATCCGCCACCAGACGGCACTTCTGCGCGGAAATGCGTGCGTAGCGAAACTTTGCCGTGGTTTCCATATGTACTCTCGTTCCTACTTCGCCTTGCGGTCGCCGGAGTGACCCTTGAACGTGCGGGTCAGTGCGAACTCGCCGAGTTTGTGTCCGATCATGTTCTCGCTTATGAGCACCGGAATGTGCTGACGGCCGTTATGCACGGCGATCGTGAGGCCCACCATGTCCGGGGTCGCCATCGAGCGGCGCGACCAGGTCTTGATCGGGCGCTTGCTGTTCGCGGCAACCGCGGCCGTCACCTTGTGCGCAAGATGCGAGTCTATAAACGGACCCTTTTTGATCGAACGTGGCACCGTACTCTCCTTAAACCTATTTGCGCTTGCGCCGCCGCACGATCATGCGGTCGGTACGCTTGTTGTTGCGGGTCTTGTAACCCTTGGTCGGCGTGCCCCACGGACTCACCGGATGGCGACCGCCCGAGGTGCGGCCTTCGCCGCCACCGTGCGGATGATCCACCGGATTCATCACGACACCGCGTACCGTCGGCCGGATGCCGCGCCAGCGTTTCGCACCGGCCTTGCCGAGCGAACGCAGATTGTGCTCCGAATTGCCGACCGCGCCGATGGTCGCGCGGCAATCGGCGAGCACCCGGCGCATCTCGCCGGAACGCAGACGCAGCGTCGCGTAGCGTCCTGAACGGGCCACCAGCTGAGTCACCGCGCCGGCACTGCGCGCAAGCTGCGCGCCGCCGCCCGGCCTGAGCTCCACGCAGTGAACCTCGGTACCGATCGGAATGCTCGCAAGCGGCAATGTATTGCCGATGCGGATCGGCGCATGCACGCCGGAAGCAATTTCGTCGCCCGTCGCAAGCCCACGCGGCGCAATGATATAGCGGCGCTCGCCGTCGGCGTAAAGAAGCAGCGCGAGACGCGCACTCCGGTTCGGATCGTATTCCAGCCGCTCGACGCGCGCCGGCACGCCGTCCTTGTCGCGACGGAAATCCACCGCGCGATAGCGGCGCTTGTGACCGCCGCCCTGATGGCGCACGGTAATGCGGCCCTGATTGTTGCGTCCGCCGTTTTTCGCCTGCTTTTGGATGAGACCGCGTACAGGCGCGCCCTTGTGCAGATCACCGGTCTCGGGGCGAACCACGAAGCGGCGCCCTGGGGAGGTCGGATTAGCCTTGCGTAATGCCATTGTTCGCTCCTAGAGCCTATCCATGGATAATACGCATCCGCGTGGCTGCGCCATTTTCCGCCAGGCAAGGCGCGGCCGACGAGATTGGGTCGTTCCAAATAAGGAGGGCGCAACGCCGCATGGCGGAAAATGGGGCGCCACCCGAAGGGACGGGGCCGTTTTTGCGCATCGCTGCGTCAGGTGCGCCTCGTGGACGGCGGGTCCACTTCGCCGCCCCTTCCTTGCGCTGCACAAAAACGGCCAACGTCGCGAATGTGTCTTATTCATGGATAGGCTCTCATTCCGGGCCGGCGAAGTCTATGTCGTGCCCCGGCTTGAGCGTGACATAAGCCTTTTTCCAGTCCGAGCGCCGGCCGCGCTGCGCGCCCATGCCGCGTCGCTTGCCGCGCTGATTCAGGGTGGTCACGGTCGCGACCTCGACCTCGAACAGTTGCTCGACGGCCTTGCGAATCTCGACCTTGCTCGCATCGGGACGTACGCGGAAGGTGATCTGCCGCCCGCTCTCCGCGATCCGCGTCGCCTTCTCCGAGACGTGCGGCGCCACGATAAGATTGGCCAGTCTTGACTCGTTCATCCCAGCCACTCCTCGATCTTTTTGAGCGCACCCATCGTGAGCGCCACCTTCTCGAAAGCGACCAGGCTCACCGGATCCAGCTCCGCCACCTCGCATACGGCGACCTTGGGCAGATTGCGCACGGCGAGCGCAAGCGCCTCGCTCACCTCGGTAACGACTATCAACGCATCTTCGCCCAGGCCGTATTCCCCGAGCAGCGCCAGCACGGCGCGGGTCTTGGGCTCAGCGAGTTCAAACTGTTCGAAAACGACCAGACGATCGTCGCGCGCGAGTTCCGAGAAAATGCTCCGGAGCGCACCGCGATACATCTTGCGGTTGAGCTTCACCGCATGATCCCGCGGCACGGCCGCATGCGTCTTGCCGCCGCCGCGCCAGATGGGGCTGCGGCTGCTGCCGGCGCGAGCGCGTCCGGTACCCTTCTGCTTCCACGGTTTCTTGCCGCCGCCGCTCACCATGGCGCGCGTCTTCTGGGCCTTGGTGCCCGCGCGCGCGCCGGCGAGATAGGCATTCACGGCCTGATGGATCAGCGGCTCGTTATAGGCCTGCGCGAAGGTCGCGTCGGAAACCTTGACTGCCTTGTCCGCGCCACCTTGAATTTTGAGTTCCATCCCTCGTGTCTCCCTCAGCCCCGCGCCTTGACCGCGGGACGCACGATGACGTCGCCACCGCGCGCACCCGGAACCGCGCCCTTGACGAGGAGCAGATTGCGTTCGGCGTCCACCCGCACCACCTCGAGATTCTGCGTGGTCCGGCGCGCCGCGCCGAGATGCCCCGCCATGCGCTTGCCCTTGAACACGCGCCCCGGACTCTGGTTCTGTCCGATCGAACCCGGCGCGCGATGCGAAAGCGAATTGCCGTGGGTCGCGTCTTGCATATGAAAATGATGGCGCTTGACGGCGCCCGCAAAGCCCTTGCCGATCGAGCGGCCGGTGACGTCCACCTTCTCGCCTGCGGCAAAAATTTCAACCGTGACTTCCTTGCCGGCCTCGAGTTCGCCGCCTTCTTCAGCACTGAGACGAAATTCCCGGATCGTGCGTCCGGCGCCGGCGCCTGCCTTGCCGAGATGGCCCGCAACCGCCTTGCTGACGCGGCTGGGGCGGCGCGTGCCGGTCGTGACCTGGACCGCGCGATACCCGTCGCGTTCGGGCGTGCGCAACTGCGCCACCCGGTTCGGGAGCACCTCGATAACGGTCACCGGAACGGAGGCCCCGTCCTCGGTGAAAATGCGGGTCATGCCGCATTTGCGGCCAATTACGCCTAAACTCATTGCCTCTTTCCTCACGGCAACGCCGGCATTTGCGCCGGCGTCGAACAAGCCGGTTCCCAAGGAGGAACCGAGCCAAGTATTATAGCAGCAGGCTCAACTCAGCCTGATCTGAACATCCACTCCGGCGGCCAATTCCAGTTTCATCAGGGCGTCCACCGTCTTGTCGGTAGGCTCCACGATATCGAGCAGGCGCTTGTAGGTACGCAACTCATACTGATCGCGCGCATCCTTGTCCTTGTGCGGCGAAACCAGCAGCGTGAAGCGCTCGATGCGGCAGGGCAGAGGAATCGGCCCCTTGACCCGCGCACCGGTGCGCCGCGCAGTCTCCACGATCTCGCTCGCCGACTTGTCAACGAGCCGATGATCGAACGCCTTGAGGCGAATACGGATGTTCTGGTTTGCCATAGCTGTCTTCTCTCTAAAACCTTATTTAATGACCTTGGAGACCACGCCGGCGCCTACCGTGCGTCCGCCCTCGCGCACCGCAAAGCGCAGCCCCTCTTCCATCGCGATCGGGTTGATCAACGACACCTTCATCTTGATGTTGTCTCCCGGCATCACCATCTCGGTGCCCTCGGGCAGTTCCACCGCGCCGGTCACGTCCGTGGTGCGGAAGTAGAACTGCGGCCGATAGCCCTTGAAGAACGGGGTGTGGCGCCCGCCCTCTTCCTTGGTCATGACGTAGACTTCGCACTCAAAGTCGGTGTGCGGGGTGATGCTGCCGGGTTTCGCCAGCACCTGGCCGCGCTCGACGTCTTCGCGCTTGGTCCCGCGCAGAAGCACGCCCACGTTGTCGCCCGCTTGGCCCTGGTCGAGCAGCTTCCGGAACATCTCTACCCCGGTGACGATGGTCTTCACCGTCGGCTTGATGCCGACGATCTCGACTTCTTCGCCCACCTTGACTATGCCGCGCTCGATGCGCCCGGTAACTACGGTGCCGCGCCCGGAAATCGAGAAGACGTCTTCAATCGGCATCAGGTAGGGCTGGTCTATCGCCCGCTCGGGCACCGGAATGTAGCTGTCCATCGCCTCGAGAAGCTTCACGATCGCCTCGGCACCCTGTTCGCCTTCGTCGCCTTCGAGCGCCTTCAAGGCGCTCCCGGTCACGATCGGGGTGTCGTCGCCCGGAAATTCGTACTTGGAGAGCAGATCGCGCACTTCCATCTCGACCAGCTCCAAAAGCTCGGGGTCGTCCACCATGTCGGCCTTGTTGAGGAATACGACAATGTAGGGCACCCCTACCTGGCGGGCAAGAATGATGTGCTCGCGCGTCTGGGGCATCGGACCGTCGGCGGCCGATACCACAAGAATCGCTCCGTCCATCTGCGCCGCGCCCGTGATCATGTTCTTCACGTAGTCGGCGTGGCCCGGACAGTCCACATGCGCGTAGTGGCGCTTGTCGGTCGCGTACTCAACATGCGCGGTCGCAATCGTGATCCCGCGTGCGCGCTCTTCGGGGGCGTTGTCAATCTTGTCAAAGGCAATGAATTCGCCTCCGTACTTCGCCGCCGCAACCTTGGTCATCGCCGCCGTCAGCGTCGTCTTGCCGTGGTCCACGTGGCCTATCGTGCCCACGTTTACGTGCGGCTTCGTACGCTCAAACTTCTCCTTGGACATCGTTCCGCTCCTTCCTCAAGAGGCCTTTTTGATAACTTCGTCGGCGACGTTGGACGGCGCCTCGGCGTAATGACTGAACTCCATTGAATAGGTTGCGCGCCCCTGCGTTGCCGAACGCATCGCAGTCGCGTAACCGAACATTTCGGCCAGTGGCACTTCGGCGCGCACGATCTTGCCCGCCGGCACATCTTCCATGTTCTGAACCATGCCGCGGCGGCGATTGAGATCGCCCACCACGTCGCCCATGTAATCCTCGGGCGTGACCACCTCAACCTTCATGACCGGTTCGAGTATGTAGCCACCGCCCTTCACCATCGCCTGCTTGAAGGCCATGGAACCGGCGATCTTGAACGCCATTTCCGAAGAGTCCACATCGTGATAGGAACCGTCGTAAAGGGTGACGCCGACATCCACCACCGGATAGCCGGCAATCACGCCGTTCGCGAGCTGCTCCTGAATGCCCTTGTCCACCGCCGGAATGTATTCCTTGGGAATCACACCGCCGACGATCTTGTTCGCGAACTCGTAACCTGCACCGCGCTCGCGCGGTTCGAGGCGAATCCATACGTGCCCGTACTGGCCGCGGCCGCCGGATTGGCGTACGAACTTGCCTTCCTGCTCCACGCCGTGACGTACCGTCTCGCGATAGGCCACCTGCGGGCGGCCGACATTGGCATCTACCGAAAATTCGCGGCGCATGCGTTCCACGATAATCTCGAGATGCAGCTCACCCATGCCGGAAATGATGGTCTGCCCGGATTCCTCGTCGGTGCGCACCCGGAACGACGGGTCTTCCTGTGCCAGCTTCTGCAGCGCGACGCCCATTTTCTCCTGATCCGCCTTGGTCTTCGGCTCAACCGCAACCGCGATCACCGGATCGGGAAATTCCATCCGTTCGAGGACGATGACCTTCTCGGCGTCGCTCAGCGTGTCGCCCGTGGTGACGTCTTTCAATCCCACCGCGGCGGCGATATCGCCCGCGCGCACTTCCTTGATCTCCTGGCGCGTGTTCGAGTGCATCTGCAGAATGCGCCCAATGCGCTCCTTCTTGCTCTTGACCGGGTTGTACACGGCATCGCCCGACTTGAGCACGCCCGAATACACCCGCAGAAAGGTGAGGGAACCGACGAAGGGATCGGTTGCAATCTTGAACGCCAGCGCCGAGAACGGCTCATCGTCTGCAGCATGACGCTCGGCCGGCGTGCTTTCCGCATCGTCGAGGTTGCCCTTGATCGCGGGCACGTCAATCGGCGCCGGCATGAATTCGATGACGGCGTCGAGCAGCGCCTGCACGCCCTTGTTCTTAAAGGCGGTGCCGCAGAGCACGGGAACGATCTCGTTCGCGAGCGTACGCTTGCGCAGCCCGAGTTTGATCTCCTCGTTGGAAAGCTTTTCGCCTTCCAGATACTTTCCCATCAACTCTTCGTCGGCCTCGGCAGCGGCCTCGACCATCTGCTCGCGGTATTCTTCCGCGCGCGCTTGCAGCGCCTCGGGAATGTCGCGCGACTCGTAGGTCACGCCGCGATCTTCGGGATTCCAATAGATCGCCTGCATGCGGATGAGATCCACCACGCCCTCGAACTTGTCTTCGGCGCCGATCGGAAGTTGCAACGGCACGGCCGTTGCGCCCAGGCGCTCGCGAACCATCGTGACGCAGCGGTAAAAATCCGCGCCCATCTTGTCCATCTTGTTGATGAAGATCATGCGCGGCACGCCGTAGCGATTAGCCTGACGCCACACCGTCTCCGTCTGCGGTTCGACGCCGGCGTTGGCATCAAGCACGCACACTGCGCCGTCGAGCACACGCAGCGACCGTTCGACCTCGATGGTGAAATCCACGTGTCCGGGCGTGTCAATGATGTTGATGCGATGCTCGGGGTATTGCTTGTCCATGCCCTGCCAGAAGCAGGTAGTCGCCGCCGAGGTAATGGTAATGCCGCGTTCCTGCTCCTGCTCCATCCAGTCCATCACGGCAGTGCCCTCGTGCACCTCGCCCATCTTGTGGGAGACGCCGGTGTAGAACAGAATGCGCTCGGTCGTCGTCGTCTTGCCGGCATCAATGTGAGCCATGATGCCGATGTTGCGATAACGTTCGATCGGGGTCTTGCGGGGCACTTGACTAAACCTCTAAATACTCAATAACAAAATTACGAAAAATTCTATGGTTCGGCACATCCATGCGGTGCGCGAATGCAGCGTCGTGATCAAGCTGTAGGAGCGGGCTTGCTCGCGATCGTTCTACTCACCAACCCCAAAATTCACGGATGAATTCTTGGAGTTTCTACAACAACTACCAGCGGTAGTGGGAAAAGGCCTTGTTGGCCTCCGCCATCCGATGCACGTCCTCACGCTTCTTGACCGCCGAGCCACGATTCTCCGCCGCATCCATGAGTTCTCCGGCGAGCCGCTGCGCCATGGACTTTTCCGAACGCGCGCGCGCTGCATCAATCACCCAGCGCATGGCGAGCGCGTTCTGGCGCACGGCACGCACCTCGACCGGCACCTGGTAGGTTGCGCCGCCCACGCGCCGGGACTTGACCTCGACCAGCGGGCGGGTGTTCTCCAGCGCCTGCTCCAGCACCGTGAGCGGTTCGGCCTGGCGCTCCGACACGCGCGCAAGCGCACCATAGACGATGCGTTCGGCAGTGGATTTCTTGCCGCGCGTCATCACCATGTTGATGAATTTCGCAAGCAGCTCGCTGCCGTATTTCGGATCCGGCAATATCAGTCGTTTGGGAACTTCGCGTCGTCTCGGCATGGTCTGATTCTCCTACTTGGGCCGCTTGGTGCCGTACTTGGAACGCCCCTTGCGTCGATCCTTTACGCCCGAGCAATCGAGAGCTGCCGCGAATCGTGTGATAGCGCACACCCGGCAAATCCTTGACGCGCCCGCCGCGGATCATTACCACCGAGTGCTCCTGCAGATTATGGCCTTCGCCACCGATATAGCTCGTGACTTCGAAACCGTTGGTGAGGCGCACGCGCGCCACCTTGCGCAAAGCCGAATTCGGCTTTTTCGGCGTGGTGGTATAGACGCGCGTACACACGCCGCGCTTCTGCGGACTGCCGGCGAGTGCCGGAACCCGGTTTTTTACGCGCGGCTTGCGACGCGGCTTGCGCACGAGCTGATTGGTGGTGGCCATGATTCGCCTCTAAAACCCGAAAATCAAGAGGCCGGCGGCGCCGGCCTCCCTGGTAATTTACGAAAATTCATCCGTGAATTTCCCCATAACGGCGAGTTCGGCACATGCCGGAATCGCCTCCCGCAAAGCAGGCAAAGCCCGGTTCGCGGCGGGCCGTCCGTGGCCCGCGGAAACTTCTGCATTTATCAGAAGTTCCCTAGCCTGTTAATGTTATATGGCGCGAGGAATGCTGTCAAGTTTCCCCGGTTTCCGCAGCCGTCTCGGCAGTCTCGGCCTGCGCCTCGCCGGAGCCCTCGAACAGGCTTTCGGCTTCGGCCCTCAAATCCTCGACCGGTTGGACGCGACGGCGCTCGCGGTGATAGGCATAACCGGTGCCCGCCGGCACCAGCCGGCCCACGATCACGTTCTCCTTGAGCCCGCGCAGCCGGTCCTCGGAACCGGAAACGGCGGCCTCGGTAAGCACCCGGGTGGTCTCCTGGAAGGAAGCGGCGGAAATGAACGATTCGGTGGCGAGCGAGGCCTTGGTAATGCCAAGGAGCACCGGCTGGAAACGAGCCTCAATCGGCTTCTCCGCTCCGTCCTCCGCATTGGCTTCATTGGCCTCGTTGGCTTCGAGAATGCGCGCCCAGTCCGCCTGCTCGCCCTTGAGGAAGGCGGTATCGCCCGTTTCCGTGATCTCGCCCTTCCTGAGCATCTGGCGGATAATCACCTCGATATGCTTGTCGTTGATCTTCACGCCCTGCAGGCGATAGACGTCCTGAATCTCGCGCACCAAAAACTCGGCGAGTCGACTGACGCCCAGCACACGCAGAATATCGTGGGGATCGTATTCGCCGTCGGCAATCATTTCGCCGCGCACCACGTGCTCGCCCTCGAAGACGTTGATCTGGCGCCACTTCGGAAGCAGCATCTCGACCTGTTCGCCCTCTTCCGTGGTGATCACCAGACGCTGCTTGCCCTTGGTTTCTTTGCCGTAGGAAACCGTGCCGCTGGCCTCGGCGAGAATCGCGGGTTCCTTCGGGCGACGCGCCTCGAACAGGTCCGCCACCCGCGGAAGCCCGCCGGTGATATCGCGGGTCTTGCTCGTCTCCTGCGGAATGCGGGCGACGACGTCTCCCACCGCCACTTTCACCCCGTCCTTCAACATGACGAGCGCACCGCCCGGCAGCGCATATTGCGCCGGGATATCGGTTCCGGGCAAGGTAAGCGGCCTGCCCTTCGCATCCAGCACGCGCAACACCGGGCGCATTTCGCGGCCCGTCGGCGGACGCTGCTTCGGATCCAGCACATGGATGCTTGCTAGCCCCGTGATGTCGTCCACTTCCTGGCGCACCGAAAGACCTTCGGCGAAATCTTCGAGCCGAACCTGACCCGCAACTTCGGTGATGATGGGATGGGTGTGCGGATCCCAATTGGCGACCATGCTGCCCGGCCTCGACCGTCTCACCGTCGCGCACCGTGACCGCTGCCCCGTAGGGCACCTTGTAGCGCTCGCGCTCGCGGCCCACTTCGTCGAGAAGCCCGAGTTCGCCCGAGCGCGAGATCGCGATCAGATGGCCCTGGGTGTTTTCCACGTACTTGAAGTTGTGCAGACGCACCGTGCCCTTGGCCTTGATCTCGATGTGGCTCACGGCAGCCGAACGCGAGGCCGCCCCGCCGATGTGGAAGGTGCGCATCGTGAGCTGGGTACCCGGCTCGCCGATGGATTGCGCCGCGATGACTCCGACCGCCTCGCCGATGTTCACCCGATGGCCGCGGCCGAGATCACGGCCATAGCATTGCGAGCAGACGCCGTAGCGGGTCTCACAGCTGATGGCGGAACGCACGGTAACCGTCATCCACGCCGGCTTCCTCAAGCTGCGTAACCGACTGCTCGTCGAGCAGTGTGCCGCGCGCAAGCAACTCCTCGCCGCTTCCGGGTACCACAACGGGCTGCGCGAGCACGCGCCCGAGTACGCGATCACGCAGGGCTTCGAGCACTTCGCCGCCCTCCACGATCGGCTTCATCTCAATGCCCTCTTCGGTGCCGCAATCCTCGTCGGTAACGACCAGATCCTGGCAACATCCACCAGACGGCGGGTGAGATAGCCCGAGTTCGCGGTCTTCAGGGCCGTATCGGCAAGACCCTTGCGCGCGCCGTGGGTGGAGATAAAGTACTGGAGCACGGTCAGCCCCTCGCGGAAGTTCGCCGTGATCGGTGTCTCGATGATCGAGCCGTCGGGCTTGGCCATCAGGCCGCGCATGCCGGCAAGCTGGCGAATCTGCGCCGCCGAACCGCGCGCGCCGGAATCCGCCATCATGTAGATCGGGTTGAAGGAAGTCTGCTTGACCTTTTCGCCCTTGGCGTCCATGACCTCTTCACTGCCCAGGCGCTCCATCATTGTCTTCGCCACCTAGTTCGTTGGTGCGCGACCAGATATCCACCACCTTGTTGTAGCGCTCGCCGACGGTCACCAGACCCGAGGCGTACTGATTCTCGATGTCCTTTACTTCGGTTTCGGCGGCGGCAAGGATCTTTTCCTTCTCCGGCGGAATGACCATGTCATTCACGCCGATCGAGGCGCCCGCCCGCGTCGCATAGTGAAAGCCCATGTACATGAGCTGATCGGCGAACACTACCGTTTCCTTCAGGCCGCGGAAACGGTAGCTTTCGTTGATAGCGCACTCACGACCCGCTTGGTGAGATCCCGGTTGACCAGTTCAAAGGGCATCCCCTGGGGCAGAATCTCGGCGAGCAACGCGCGTCCGACGGTGGTTTCCACCAGGCGCACACGCGGCGTGAATTCGCCGTTCTCGCCGGACACGTAATCCTTGATCCGGACCTTGACGCTTGCATGCAGCGCCGCCGCCCCCGAATCGTAGGCGCGATGCGCTTCGGCAACGTCGCTGAAGATCATGCCCTCGCCGAGCGCATTCACGCGCTCGCGGGTCATGTAATAAAGTCCGAGCACCACGTCCTGCGTGGGGACGATGATCGGTTCGCCGTTCGCGGGCGAAAGGATATTGTTTGACGCCATCATCAACGCGCGCGCCTCAAGCTGCGCTTCGAGCGACAGCGGCACGTGCACCGCCATCTGGTCGCCGTCGAAATCCGCATTGAAGGCAGTGCAGACGAGCGGATGAAGCTGGATCGCCTTGCCCTCGATCAGCACCGGCTCGAAGGCCTGTATGCCGAGACGATGCAAGGTCGGCGCACGGTTCAAGAGCACCGGATGTTCGCGGATCACTTCCTCAAGAATATCCCACACCTCGGGGATTTCCGCCTCGACGGCGCGCTTCGCGTGCTTGATCGTGGTCGTGAGTCCGCGCAATTGCAGCTTGGAGAAGATGAAGGGTTTGAACAGCTCCAACGCCATGCGCTTGGGCAGGCCGCACTGGTGGAGTTTGAGCATCGGGCCGACCACGATCACGGAGCGCCCGGAATAGTCCACGCGCTTGCCGAGCAGGTTCTGGCGAAAACGCCCGTGCTTGCCCTTGATCATGTCGGCAAGCGATTTCAGCGCACGCCGGTTGCTGCCCGTAACCGCGCGTCCGCGCCGCCCGTTGTCGAGCAGCGAATCCACCGATTCCTGCAGCATGCGCTTCTCATTGCGCACGATGATGTCGGGCGCCTTGAGTTCGAGCAGCCGGCGCAAACGGTTGTTGCGGTTGATGACGCGGCGGTAGAGATCGTTCAGATCAGAGGTCGCAAAACGGCCGCCGTCGAGCGGCACCAGCGGGCGCAGGTCCGGCGGCAGCACCGGCAGCACCTTCAGCACCAGCCACTCGGGATGGTTGCCCGAGGCAAGGAACGACTCCATGAGTTTGAGACGCTTGGAGATGCGCTTGGATTTCGTCTCCGAACCGGTATCTATGAGGTCCTGGCGCAGCTTTGTGATTTCGGCCTTGAGATCCATGCCGATCAAAAGCTCGCGCACCGCCTCTGCGCCCATGCGCGCGTCGAAGCCATCACCGTGCTCCTCGATCGCCTCGTAATACTGCTCCTCGGTCAGAAGCTGGCAACGCTCAAGCGGCGTCATGCCCGGATCAATGACGATATAGGCCTCGAAGTAGAGCACCCTTTCCAGCTCGCGCAGCGTCATGTCGAGCATGAGTCCGATGCGCGAGGGCAGCGACTTCAGGAACCAGATGTGCGCAACCGGACTCGCAAGATTCTATGTGGCCCATGCGCTCGCGTCGCACCTTGGCGGTCGTCACTTCCACGCCACATTTCTCGCATACCACACCGCGGTGCTTCAGGCGCTTGTACTTGCCACACAGGCACTCGTAGTCTTTGGTCGGCCCAAAGATGCGCGCGCAGAACAGACCGTCCCGTTCGGGCTTGAACGTGCGGTAATTGATCGTCTCCGGCTTCTTGACCTCGCCCCATGACCAGGAACGGATCGTTTCCGGCGAGGCAAGCGCCACGCGGATCGCGTCGAAGTCCTGGGTCGTCCCGGGTTGCTTGAAAAGTTGCAAAAGCTCTTTCATGACCTCTCCTGTCCGGTCAGGGACTCATCTCGGTTAGGTACGTTAATTCGGCTCACTTGGAGTTCATGTCCTCGGTGGCTTCCAGCGTGACGTTGATGCCCAGCGCCTGGATTTCCTTCACCAGCACGTTGAAGGACTCGGGCATGCCGGCCTCCATGCGGTGTTCGCCGTCCACGAGGTTCTTGTACATCTGCGTACGCCCGGTCACGTCGTCGGACTTGACGGTAAGCATCTCCTGCAGCGTGTAGGCGGCGCCGTAGGCCTCGAGCGCCCAGACTTCCATTTCGCCGAAACGCTGCCCGCCGAACTGTGCCTTGCCACCGAGCGGCTGCTGGGTAACAAGACTGTAGGGGCCGGTCGAGCGTGCGTGCATCTTGTCGTCCACCAGGTGATTGAGCTTCATCATGTACATGTAGCCCACCGTCACCGGCCGCTCGAAGGCATCTCCCGTGCGCCCGTCGTAAAGCGTCGTCTGCCCGCTTTCTGGAAGGCCCGCGAGTTTCAGCAATGTCTTGATCTCGCTCTCCTGCGCGCCATCAAACACCGGGGTTGCGGTCGGCAGGCCCGCGCGAAGATTGGTCGCGAGTTCGGTGATCTCGGCGTCGTCGAGCGACTTGAGATCCACCTTCGCACCCCCGGTCTCGTTGTAGACCTGATCCAGGAACTTGCGAATCTCCGCGAGTTTCGCTTCGCGATCCAGCATCTCGCCGATGCGCTCTCCGATACCTTTCGCCGCCCAGCCGAGATGCGTCTCCAGCACCTGGCCGATGTTCATGCGCGAAGGCACGCCGAGCGGATTGAGCACAATGTCCACCGGCTTGCCGTCGGCCATGTAGGGCATGTCCTCGGCGGGAACAATGCGCGAGATGACGCCCTTGTTACCGTGTCGTCCCGCCATCTTGTCGCCGGGCTGCACCCGGCGCTTGACGGCGAGGAACACCTTGACCATCTTGAGCACGCCGGGCGGCAGATCGTCGCCCGCGGTGAGCTTGCGCTTCTGATCCTCGAAACGCTTCGCGAAGGCTTCTTCCTGACGCTTGAGATAGGCGCGCTCGGCCTCAATCTGCAGGTTCGCCTCTTCGTTGCGCAAGCGAATCTCGAACCATTTCTTGTGGTCAATCTCTTCAAGATAACTCTTGGCGATCCGCGTCCCGGCCTTGAGTCCCTTGGGACCGCCCTCGGCAACCTTGCCGCTCAGGAGCCGTTCCAGGCGATCATAGATGTCGTTCTCCAGAATACGCCTCTCGTCCTGCAGATCCTTGCGCACCTGATCGAGCGCCGCCTCTTCGATCGCGAGCGCGCGTTCGTCCTTGGCCACGCCGTCGCGGGTAAACACCTGTACGTCTATCACCGTGCCGTCCATGCCCGGCGGAACGCGCTGCGAGGTGTCCTTCACGTCGGAGGCCTTGTCGCCGAAAATCGCGCGCAGGAGTTTTTCTTCCGGCGTCTGCTGCGTCTCGCCCTTGGGCGTAACCTTGCCGACCAGAATGTCTCCCGCCTTGACCTCGGCGCCGATGAAGGCAATGCCGGCCTCGTCGAGGCTGGCCAGCGCCGATTCGCTCGACATTCGGAATGTCGCCCGTGATTTCTTCGATGCCGAGCTTGGTGTCGCGCGCATTGCACACGAGTTCCTCGATATGGATCGTGGTGAAGCGGTCCTCCTCGACCACCCGTTCGGAAATCAGGATGGAATCCTCGAAGTTGTAACCGTGCCAGGGCATGAACGCTACCAGCAGGTTTTGCCCGAGCGCGAGTTCACCGGTATCGGTGGAGGGTCCGTCGGCGAGCACGTCGCCACGGGCGATCCTGTTGCCCGCCTTCACCAGCGGCCGGTGATTGATGCAGGTGTTCTGGTTCGAACGCATGTACTTGGTCAGACGATAGATATCCACACCCGGTTCGCCCGGCTGGGTCTCGTCGTCGTTGACGCGCACCACCACGCGCGAGGCATCCACCGAATCCACGGTGCCGCCACGCCTGGCGATCACCGTGACGCCCGAATCCACCGCGACCACCCGCTCCATGCCGGTGCCGACCAGCGGCTTTTCCGCGCGCAGGGTCGGGACCGCCTGACGCTGCATGTTCGCACCCATGAGCGCGCGGTTGGCATCGTCGTGTTCCAGAAACGGGACCAGCGATGCCGCCACCGATACGATCTGCATCGGCGAGACGTCTATGTAGTTAATTTTCTCCGAGGCGGTCAAGGTGAACTCGCCCATGTGGCGACAGGAAACGAGTTCGTCGAGGAACTCGCCTTTCGTGCCGAGACGGGCATTCGCCTGGGCGATGTAATAGCGCCCTTCCTCGATAGCCGATAGAAATTCGATTTCGTCGCCCACTTTGCCGTTCTTCACCTTTCGATACGGCGTCTCCAGAAAGCCGTACTCGTTGGCCCGCGCGAACACGGAAAGCGAATTGATCAGCCCGATATTCGGACCTTCCGGCGTTTCGATCGGGCAGATGCGCCCATAATGGGTCGCGTGTACGTCGCGGACTTCGAAGCCTGCGCGCTCGCGCGTGAGCCCACCCGGCCCGAGCGCCGAGACGCGGCGTTTGTGCGTCACTTCGGAAAGAGGATTGTTCTGGTCCATGAACTGAGAGAGCTGGCTGGAGCCGAAAAATTCCTTCATCGCCGCCGCCACCGGCTTCGCGTTGATAAGATCCTGCGGCATCAATCCTTCGGATTCGGCGATCGCGAGGCGCTCGCGCACGGCGCGTTCCACGCGCACCAGTCCGATGCGAAATGCGTTCTCCGCCATTTCGCCGACGCTGCGCACGCGGCGGTTGCCCAGATGGTCGATGTCATCGGTCTGCCCCGCCCGTTACGGATCTCGATCAGTTCTTGATGACATCCAGGATGTCGTCCTTGCGTGAGCACGCCCAGACCGGTATGTCCTCGCGGTCGAGACGGCGATTGAACTTCATCCGCCCGACCGCGGAAAGATCGTAGCGCTCGGGACTGAAGAAGAGATTCGTCGAATAGCTGTTCCGCCGCATCCTTGGTCGGCGGTTCTCCGGGACGCATCATGCGGTAGATTTCCACCAGCGCTTCGAGCTTGGTCGTCGTGGGATCGAGTCGGAGCGTATCGGAGAGATAGGCGCCACGATTCAGATCATTGACGAACAGCATGCGAATGCTTTCCACGCCCTTCGCAAGCAGGGTTTCGATCCTCTCCTCGTCAAGCGCGTCGTTGGCGCGCACGATCAAGCTCGCCCGTCTCCTTGTCCACGACGTCATGGGCGAGCACCTTGCCAATCAATATAGGAACGCGGAACGACCAGTTCCTTGATTTCGGCCTTTTCCAGTTCGCGGATGTGGCGCGCGGTGATGCGCCGCCCTTCCTCGATCAGGGTCTTCCCCTTCGCCTTGATGTCGAAGGTCGCGATTTCTCCGCGCAGGCGCTCGGGAACCAGGTCGAGACGTATCTCGTCGCCCTTGAAGTGCAGCACGTTGTGCTCGTAGAACATCTCGAGCATCTCTTCGTTGCCATACTCGAGCGCGCGCAGCAATATCGTCGCCGGAAGTTTACGGCGGCGATCAATGCGCGTGTAGAGGCAATCCTTGGGATCGAACTCGAAATCGAGCCAGGAGCCGCGGTATGGAATGATCCGCGCGGAATAGAGCAGTTTGCCCGAAGAGTGACCCTTGCCGCGATCGTGATCAAAGAACACGCCCGGCGAACGGTGCAGCTGCGAAACCACCACGCGCTCCGTGCCGTTGATGACAAAGGTACCGTTGTCGGTCATCAGCGGCAGTTCGCCGAGATACACTTCCTGCTCGCGCATGTCCTTCACGCGACGGTTGCCACCGCTCTGCTTTTCGTAAAAAACCAGGCGCACCATGACGCGCAGCGCAGCCGCATAAGTCAGGCCACGGATCTGGCATTCGCGCACGTCGAAAACGGGCTCGCCCACCTGGTAGCTCACGTACTCGAGCGCGGCATTGCCGCTGTAGCTTTCGATCGGAAACACCGAACTGAGTGCAGCATTGAGCCCGCTCGGCTCAAGCTTGTCGGCGGACTTGCCCAACTGCAAAAATTCCCGATAGGAATCGAGCTGGGTAGCCAGCAGATAAGGCACCGGCAGGATGGTTCGGGCCTTGCCGAAATCCTTGCGAATACGCTTTTTCTCAGTGAATGAATACGCCATGTGTATCACCTCGCCGAACGTATCGGCCGATTTGCCGGCAGACGCCGCGGGGGCGTGCCGAAAAAAACGCGAACGGGCGGAGCGGTTCTTCGCGAACCGCCCCGCCGCACTCCTTTGTGGGTCGCATCGGTCGAATTACTTGATTTCGACCTCTGCCCCCGCTTCTTCCAGATCCTTTTTCATCTTTTCGGCATCGCCCTTGGAAACCCCTTCCTTGATCGTAGCGGGGGCGCCCTCGACGGTGTCCTTGGCCTCCTTCAGGCCAAGCCCCGTAATCGTGCGAACCGCCTTGATTACGGAAACCTTGTTCGCACCGAAGCTCTTCGAGCACGATGTCGAACTCGGTCTGTTCCTCGGCCGCGGCCGGAGCCGCGCCGGCTGCACCGCCGGCGGCCGCGACGGCTACCGGAGCAGCGGCCGAAACGCCGAACTTCTCTTCCATCGCGGCGATGAGGTCAACGACCTCCATCACCGTCATGCTGGAAATGGTTTCCAGAATGTCTTCCTTCTTGACTGCCATCATGATCTCCCGATTAGCAAATGGTTAAAACGATTAAGTACGGCCGCTGCGCGAATGCGCTCAGGCCGCCTTCTTCTGCTCACCGACCGCCGCAAACGTACGCACGAGCTTCGCGTGAGGCTCGGCCAGCGTGCGCGCGAGCTTCACCACCGGCGCCTTGAGTACGCCGGCAAGCTGCGCCAACGCTTCCTCGCGCGTCGGCAGGCTCGCAAGGCGTCCGAGGTCGCTCGCCGGCAGAAGAGTGCCGCCCACGGCAAGCACTGTGACGACGAGTTTCTCGTTCTCCTTGGCAAAGTCGCGAACGATGCGGGCGGCGGCACCCGGCTCTTCCCTGGAGAAGGCGAGCACCAACGGTCCGGTAAGCGCCGGGTTCATGCATTCGAACCCGGTTCCTTCGAGGGCGCGGCGGGCGAGCGAGTTTTTCACAACTCTCACGTAGACGTTCGCGGCACGCGCCTGCTTGCGCAGGGCGTCCATGTCGCCGACCGTAAGACCGCGATACTCGGCACCGACACAGGCGAATGCATCGCTCGCGACGGCGTTTACCTCGGCTACCAGAGCCTTCTTTTCTTCCAAACGTAGCGGCATGGCTACCTCCTGCCTGATTGCAACGCTGCAGCCGGACCCCGTGGTCCGGTGACGACGCCGGGTCAGGCATGCTGACTCGGGAGCCGTCTGCGCAGGCCATTAAGCCGCTTGCGCGGCACCTGCGGTCTTCGACGGGCCGGCTTCACACCGGCCTCGACAGTAAACCCCGAAAAATTCATCCGTGAATTTCCCGGGGGCGGCAAACGGTGACAAAAACAACGCTTGCCTGACTGGCGGCAGCCCGTGCCGCCGCCAGTCCACACCGTGTCTTACAACGTGGTGTGATCTATTGCCAGTCCCGGTCCCATCGTGGTGGAGACCGTGACCTTCTTCAAATACACGCCCTTGGACGAGGACGGCTTCGCCTTCATGAGATCGGCGATCAACGCAGCCAGGTTTTCCTTGAGCTGCACCGTTTCAAAACCCACGTTGCCGATCGGACATTGCACGATGCCCGCCTTGTCAGCGCGGTAGCGCACCTGCCCCGATTTGGCCTGCGTCACCGCCTTCTCGACATCGGTCGTGACCGTGCCCACCTTGGGGTTCGGCATCAGGCCGCGCGGGCCGAGTATCGGACCGAGCTGGCCGACGACACGCATGGCGTCAGGGGTGGCGATAACCACGTCGAAATTCATCTCGCCCGCCTTGACGCGCTCGGCGAGGTCCTCGAAACCGACGATGTCGGCATCGGCAGCCTTCGCCTTGTCCGCATTCACGCCCTGGGCGAACACGGCGACGCGCACCGCCTTGCCCCGCCCGTGCGGGAGCACCGAGGCACCGCGCACCACCTGGTCGGATTTGCGCGGATCCACGCCGAGATTCACTGCTACGTCCACCGACTTCAACGAACTTCGCGCGCGGCAGCGATTTCAGAATATCGAGCGCCTCCTCGGCGGTATAGACACGCCCGGCTTCGATCTTCGCGGCAATTTCCTTGCGGCGCTTGGTCAATGTGGTCATATCAAACGCCCTCCACTTCAACGCCCATGCTGCGGGCGGTGCCGGCGATGGTGCGTACCGCCGCTTCCAGTTCCGCCGCGGTAAGGTCCGGCTCCTTCGTGTTCGCGATCTCCTCGAGCTGCGCGCGCGAAATCCTGCCGACCTTGTTGCGGTTGGGCTCGGCGCTGCCCTTGGCGATGCCGGCGGCCTTGCGAATCAGTACCGCGGCCGGCGGCGTCTTGGTGATGAAGGTAAAACTGCGGTCGCTGTACACCGTGATCACCACCGGCATCGGCAGACCCTGCTCCATGCCCTGGGTCGCGGCGTTGAACGCCTTGCAGAACTCCATGATGTTCACGCCGTGCTGGCCCAGCGCCGGCCCACGGGCGGGCTCGGATTGGCCTGACCGGCGGGCACCTGCAATTTGATGTACGCCTGAATCTTTCTTGCCATAATTCACCTCTCGTTGGTGGGTATTAACGCCGGCGCAACTGCACCGGCTCCCCGTTGTAAATTCCGAATCTTCCGGAAGGCCCCTAAATTAATCGGGGTCGCCCTAGGTCTTTTCAACCTGCGTGAAGCCCAGCTCCACCGGCGTCGAACGCCCGAAAATCAACACCGCCACCCGCAGGCGGCTCTTCTCGTAGTTGACCTCTTCCACCACGCCGCTGAAATCGTTGAACGGACCATCCACCACGCGCACCATCTCGCCCGGCTCGAACAGCACCTTCGGCCGCGGCTTTTCCGCGCCCTCGCGCATGCGCTCCATCACCGCCTCGGCCTCGCGGGCGGGAATCGGCGCCGGATGGTCGCTGGTGCCACCCACGAAACCCATCACCTTCGGCACGCTTTTGACCAGGTGCCAGGTCTCGTCGTTCATCTCCATCTCGCACCAGCACGTAGCCGGGGAAGAACTTGCGCTCGCTCTTGCGGCTGCTTCCCGGCCTTCATCTCCACCACTTCCTCGGTGGGCACGAGGATTTCGCCGAAGCTCTCCTCCATGCCGCCGTGCGCGATGCGGTCGGCGAGCGCCTGCTTCACCTTGCTGCTCAAAGCCGCTGTACGCATGCACCACATACCAGTTCATTGCCATCGCCGTCTGCGCTCCTGTCACTGGCTGCCGGTGATGCGGCCGAGTACAAGCTGCACGACAAAATCCGTCAGCCACATAAACACGCCCAGACGACACCACCATCACGATGACCGCGACCGTGGTCTGCACAGTCTGCTGCCGGCTCGGCCAGACCACGCGCTGAACCTCGCCACGCGAACTCATGCAGGTAACGCCAGGCACTCGCGCCCGGCGGGTCAGCCGCGGCGATCGACACGCGAGCGCCACCGCGGCGAGCAGTATCACCAACCGGATGGCCGCCGGCGACCTCATGCACCACGCCGCCATAGACCAGCGGATGGCCGCCGTAGTAGTAGAACTCGCCGACTCCGAAGACAAGCAGCAGCACCGCGATGCCGAGCTTCACGATATCGAGCGGATTAACGCGTGGTCTCGATTCGGGTTTGTACCGCTCATCTGTCTGCCTTCTACCCGTCCGTGTAATGCTGGCAGGCCAGGAGGGACTCGAACCCCCAACCTGCGGTTTTGGAGACCGCTGCTCTGCCAATTGAGCTACTGGCCTGTGCTGTTCAGGAGTCGGCCGGTCGCCGACCCGCAAGCCTCGCTCGCCTACTTGATGACCTTGGACACCACGCCGGCGCCCACCGTGCGCCCGCCCTCGCGGATCGCAAAGCGCAGCCCCTCCTCCATCGCGATCGGGCTGATCAGCGACACCTTCATCTTGATGTTGTCGCCCGGCATCACCATCTCGGTGCCCTCGGGCAGCTCCACCGCGCCGGTCACGTCCGTGGTGCGGAAGTAAAACTGCGGCCGATAGCCCTTGAAGAACGGCGTGTGGCGCCCGCCCTCCTCCTTGGTCAGCACGTACACTTCGCACTCAAACTCGGTGTGCGGGGTGATCGATGCCGGGCTTCGCCAGCACCTGGCCGCGCTCGACGTCCTCGCGCTTGGTCCCGCGCAGCAGCACGCCCACGTTGTCGCCCGCCTGGCCCTGGTCGAGCAGCTTGCGGAACATCTCCACCCCCGTGCACGGTGGTCTTCGTCGTCGGCCTGATGCCGACGATCTCCACCTCCTCGCCCACCTTGATGATGCCGCGCTCGATACGCCCCGTG
Source organism: uncultured Gammaproteobacteria bacterium (assembly GCA_963843735.1). Classification (GTDB taxonomy): domain Bacteria; phylum Pseudomonadota; class Gammaproteobacteria; order JAKDMP01; family JAKDMP01; genus CAWJLN01. Next base: position 16,414 of record CAWJLN010000008.1, on the reverse strand, counting down.
ACCACCGTGCCGCGCCCGGAGATCGAGAACACGTCCTCCATCGGCATCAGAAAGGGCTGGTCGATCGCGCGCTCGGGCACCGGAATGTAGCTGTCCATCGCCTCCAGCAGCTTCACGATCGACCGGCACCCATGTTCGCCTTGTCGCCTTCCAGCGCCTTCAGGCGCTGCCCGGTCACGATCGGGGTGTCGTCGCCCGGAAACTCGTACTTGGACAGCAGATCGCGCACCTCCATCTCCACCAGCTCCAGCAGCTCCGGGTCGTCCACCATGTCGGCCTTGTTCAGGTACACCACGATGTAGGGCACCCCCACCTGGCGGGCCAGCAATGATGTGCTCGCGCGTCTGCGGCATCGGACCGTCGGCGGCCGATACCACCAGAATCGCCCCGTCCATCTGCGCCGCGCCCGTGATCATGTTCTTCACGTAGTCGGCGTGGCCCGGACAGTCCACGTGCGCGTAGTGGCGCTTGTCGGTCGCGTACTCCACGTGCGCGGTCGCAATCGTGATCCCGCGTGCCCGCTCTTCCGGCGCTTGTCAATCTTGTCAAAGGCACTGAATTCGCCTCCGTACTTCGCCGCCGCCACCTTGGTCATCGCCGCCGTCAACGTCGTCTTGCCATGGTCCACATGGCCTATCGTGCCCACGTTCACGTGCGGCTTCGTACGCTCAAACTTCGCCTTGGACATCGTTCCGCTCCTAAATAAACGTTCAAGCTCACAAAAATCGTTGCCGGCTCACTCGCCTAATCGTCGCGCCTTGCGGCCCGACTTCTGGAGCCCACAGCCGGAATTGAACCGGCGACCTCTTCCTTACCAAGGAAGTGCTCTACCGACTGAGCTATGTGGGCGGGCAGACGAGCCTCCATGCTGGAGCGGGTGATGGGAATCGAACCCACATCATCAGCTTGGAAGGCTGAGGTTCTACCATTGAACTACACCCGCGACGGGCTGCCATCTGCGCTGCGCCGGCAGAATCACTCAAGCCGTGCAACCCTTTCACCGATTCATTCCCGAAGTAGAAAGCCGGAGCCACCGCTCATCTCCCGGTTTGTGCGCCACGTCCGTGTCGGCATCCATCCCCCACCATACTGGTGGAGGGGGTAGGATTCGAACCTACGTAGGCGTAAGCCAGCAGATTTACAGTCTGCCCCCTTTGGCCACTCGGGTACCCCTCCGCGGGACCAAGCTGCGTAGTATCTCGAAAATCGGCTGGAAAGTCAAGAATTAGGCATCAAAATGGCGGGTGAGCAACCGCCCGCCAAACCGGCGGCCGATTAATGGTTCCCCAACGGGAAACGAACGCTCTCATAGACATCGCACATTCTGGCCGGAAGCCGCTCAAAGCGCCAGTTTTCGACGGTTTCGATCGCGGCCCGGTCGAAAAACCCGGGCGGATCGGCATGGGCCACTGCCGCATCACTCACGCTGCCGTCTTTCTCAATGCAGAGCCTAAGCTCCACCTTAAACGCTATGGAAACACCCAAAGGCGTTTTATTTTCATGGCTTTCTCCCAACCTCGGTTATGGTGCTGGCGGAGAGAATCGAACTCCCGACCCGCTGTTTACAAAACAGCCGCTCTACCGACTGAGCTACGCCAGCCCGTTCACACTTACAAGTTTATCAGCGCGGAGGCGATGCCTGGCCCTTTGCAATGGAACTGGCGGCGCTGACAGTCGCAGGCGACGGCGGGGAGCAAGGTTTCCGCGCCATCGGAACCGCATTGTCGGCCACATGAGCGATTTCCGCGACGCTGGCCGGAGCCGAAACCTCCAGATAATGCCGCGTTTCGCTGCGCAGGCGTTCCCGAATTAGCGGATGGAAGCCGAGCGCACGAATCTGCGCGGCGCGGCGGCGGGCATGATCCAGATCGCGGAACAATCCGAGCGAGACACTTACACCGCCTTTGTCGCCTTCTTCGTCCACGAATAAATCCCGCACCCCCTTGTAGCGCAGCCTCGATGCCGCCTGCCGCGCCGCAGTGACGTCCTTGTAGCCGGTCAGAAGCACCTGCCAAGCCTCCGGCCGACTCACGGTTTGCGCGGATGCATGCACGGAATAACCCGCCCGGTCGAAACGCGATGCGAGCGCAGTGGCCGCCGTCGCACTTGCGATCGGTCCAAAACAAAGATCGCTTGACGTTGCCGCCACGCGCGGCACTGTTGCGGCGGCGGGCAAAAGGACGAGTTGTGTGCCTGAAGGCGGCGCCGGCACGAGACCGGCATCCGTCATATTGCTCGACGGCGGCGCCCATCTGAGCCAGGCGAAGACGGCAAAGTTCGCCAGTATGAGAATGAGTACGGCGACTTTCACGAATCCGATTCCGCAAGCCGTTCGAGCCCGTCAAGCACGAGATCGGGCGCCAGTTGCCAGGGCTCGCCCAGGTGCTCCCGTACCAAGGGGGCATCGCCGCCGGTAATCAACAAGGCGTGCGGCGCGCCGTGCTTTGCAGCAATCTCAACGGCAATCCGCGCAAGCCAGGCAACGATCATGCCCAGCGTTCCGGCCGCAACGGCGGACTCGGTGTCGGTCGCGAGCAGAGAATGCGGCGAAACCGACTCCGGTGCCAATTCGAGCCGCGTGCCGCGGGTGAGCGATTCGCGCATCAAGTGCAAACCCGGAACGATCAGACCGCCCAAGTGCCTCCCGTCGGAGGCGAGGTAATCCACGGTGACGGCGGTGCCGCAATCGGCGATCAGCACGCCGCCATCGTAAGCCTGCCGGGCCGCGACAAGCGCTGCCCAACGATCAATACCGAGTCGTGCCGGTTCGGCGTAAGCATTGCGCACGCCGCAGGCTTCGGCAGTGGCGACCAGCTCGTGCGGCAAAACGCCCCAGTTTTTCCGGCACCATTCGTGCAGAGCCGTGGTAATTTCACGCCTGGCGACACTCCCGACCACAATCTCTTCGGGCACGGCACGATCCGCAAAAACCGCCGTCAGCGCGGGATCAAGTTCGCCCGCGTGATGGACGACGCCCGAGCCTTCGCCATTGCGCCAGACCATCCGACTGCTGCCGAGATTGACGATCAGACGCCCGCGCATGCGCCCAGGCTCACTTCGCCGGCCGTGCGTCTGAGCCGGCCGTCTGCGGTATCGAGAATCAGGGCGCCGGCATCGTCTATGCCGCGAGCGACACCGCGCAGTTTGCGATCGCGCTCTTCCAGCGTGACCTCGAGCCCGGCAAGCGCATCGAGTGCCGCGAACTCGCGAACGAACGGCGCAAAGCCTTCGGCTTCATAACGTGCAAGAGCATCGGCGAGCGCCGCGATCAGGGATGCCGCCAGAAGATTGCGCACGGGCCGCGGTCCCAGCTCCGCAAGCGCCACGGTCCCGCGTCCGACAAGTTTCGGTGCGGCATGCACGTTCAGGCCGAGACCTGCGATCACGCGCGGCGCGACGCCGCCTTCGGCAACAACCAATACGCCGCCGAGCTTGCGCCCATCGGCCCATAAATCGTTCGGCCATTTGAGCCCGATTCCGGCGTAGCCTTGCGCCCGCAAGGCAGAAGCAACGCTTACTACAAGCGCGACGGCAAGTGGATCGAGGCGACCGCGCGGCGGCGACGCCGCGAAAGATAGCGCCAGGCCGGCTCCGAAAGGCTGCACCCAATCCTGCCCCCGCCGACCCCGCCCGGCGGTTTGCGCCTCCGCGACGCATACCACCGGCATCGTGCCGGTGCGCACTTCGTCGTTGGTGGACGCACATACCCTACGCAGACCAAGAGCAATGCGGCAAGCCGGCGGCAAGGCCTTGCGAATGGCGACTTCATCAAGCGGATCGGGAAGCGCGAGCGTACAACCCGCCGTCGTCTCCACGATCGACGCGCCGAGGGCGCGCAAGTCGCGCAATGCCGCCTCCAAACCTTCCGCAGAACATTTCAGTTCCGTGCTCAAACGCTCCCGCGGCACGGCTGCCGATACGCTCAGCAGCAATTCGGCCAAAGCATCGAGCAGCGCCGGCTCGGTGCAGAACGCGAATTGACGATGCGGATTTTTCACTTCTCCCGAGCGCCTCTCGATCCGTGGCGGTCACCCTTGTCAAGCAGACGGGCCAGCAACCATACGCGGTGAAAGCGATGCTCGTCGCCGCGACGCAGACGCATCACATTGTCGCGATGGGTATAGAACAGGAACAAGGCAAGCGCGATCGATAAAACCAGCAAAGCAAGATGCTCCGTGCCCCACCATGCGGCTGTAAACACGGGATAGGTCAGCGCCGCGGCAAGCGTGGCGACACTCACATAACCCGTCAGCAAAAGCACCAACAGCCACATCCCGGCAACCGGCGCCAGGGCCAGCGGACTCAAGGCGAGAATCGCGCCCAACGCGGTGGCAAACCCCTTGCCGCCCCGGAAACGAAACCACAGCGGGAATACATGCCCGATGACGACCGCCGCGGCGCAGGCGGCGGCAAGCCACTCTGCACCCGTGCCCGCCAATCGCGGTAACAGGAGAACCGCCACGATGCCCTTGGCGGCATCGAATGCGAATACTGCCAGTCCGAACGGCATTCCACCTGCCCGCACAGCATTGGTGGCGCCAGCATTGCCGCTACCGACCGCGCGCAGGTTAATCCCGGCCAGCCGCCCGAGCACGAGTCCGCCGGGCACCGCACCCAGCAGGTAGGCCAACAGGATGGCAAACGCCGCCCAGAAAAGAAACATGGAATACACCTCGGCGGCATTGTACAGAGGCGGAGCGCCCGGAGAAACCGATTCACGTTTGCGACAAATCTTTCACTATGTTAATATTTCGTACCATGGAACTTATGCAAAACGAACCTTCAAAGAAAACTGCGGATACGCAACCGAACGGCGAGACCGCATCCAGCGACACTGGAGAAACGCTGCGCGCGGTGCGACGGATCGCGCGTGCGCTGGCACTTTCCAGCCGCGACCTCGCCCGCCGGCACGACCTGACCCCCACGCAACTGCTTTGTCTGCGGCTGCTGAAAGATCACGAGGCGCCCACCGCAGGCACCATTGCGGGCGCCCTTTCGCTCTCGCCGCAAACCGTGACGGGACTTATAGACCGGTTGGAAACGCGCGGCCTCGTGCAACGCTTGCGATCGCCGAACGATCGCCGCCAGGTTCTGGTCAGTCTCAGCGAGCAAGGAACCGCCGTTATCAAAGCCGCCGGCCCGCTGCTGCAGGACCGCTTCGTCACCCGTTTCGACGCCCTGCCCGCCGCGCGCCGGCGTTCGCTGCGTAGCGCGCTGGAGACGATCGTCTCGTTGCTCGAAGCCGACACGCTGGATGCCGCGCCCGTACTTGCACCCGAGCTTGTGCTCGAATCTGTGGATTTCGCCGAGGCGAGCGCACCGCAAGCGTCTCGATGAGCGCAGACATCCGCTTCCGCGCGCCCCGCGCGAGCGACGGCCTCCGCATCTGGGAGTCGGTACGCGACGACGGCGTGCTGGAAGAAAACTCGGCGTACTGCTACGTGCTGCTGTGCAGCCACTTCGCCGCGCACGGAATTATCGCGGAGCGCGACAGCGAGCTTGCGGGCTTCGTTACCGCCTATCGCCCACCGAGCGATCCCGAGGCGGTCTTCGTATGGCAGGTGGGCGTCGCGCCAGCCGGGCGCGGACAGGGACTCGGCAAAACGATGCTCAAGCGCCTGATCCGCCGGCCCGCCAACCGCAACGCCAATTATTTGAGCGCAACCGTGGCGCCCGACAATGAAGCTTCGAACAGGCTCTTTGCCGGCTTCGCGCGCGATGAAAATGCTCGCATGGAAAGGCGGAAAGGCTACGAACCGGCGCTCTTTCCTGCCGGACATGAACCGGAACCGCTGCTGCGCATTGGCCCCTTGCCCGCGCGCGATTGACATTACATTGAGGACAAGGACATGAACACCGAACCTTTCGAACTGCTGGAATCCGAAGTGCGCAGCTACTGCCGCAGCTTCCCCGTCGTCTTCGCCCACGCACGCGACGCGCGGCTCTTCGGCGAGGACGGCGCGAGCTATCTCGACTTCTTCGCCGGCGCCGGCGTGCTCAACTACGGGCACAATCATCCGCGCCTGAAAGAGGCATTGCTCACCTACCTTGCAGAGGACGGCATCGTGCATAGCCTGGATATGTACACCGCCGCCAAGCGCCGGTTCCTGGAGCGTTTCAGTGAAATCATTCTCAAGCCGCGCGGCCTGGATTACCGCATCCAGTTTCCGGGGCCGACCGGCACCAACGCGGTGGAAGCCGCCGTAAAGCTTGCGCGCAAGGTGACCGGCCGCGAAAATGTTATCGCCTTCACCAATGCCTTTCACGGCATGACGCTGGGCGCACTTGCACTGTCGGGCAACGCCTTCAAACGCAAGGGCGCCGGCGTTCCGCTCGGCAACGTGACTCCAATGCCCTACGCAAGCTATCTCGGCGAACACGGCGATACGCTTGCGTATCTCGAAACCGTGCTCGCGGACCAAGGCAGCGGCGTGGACAAGCCGGCCGCCATCATCCTCGAAACCGTGCAGGCCGAAGGCGGCGTGAACGTTGCCAGCACGGAATGGCTGCAACGTCTTGCAAAGATCGCGCGCGCCCATGACATCCTGCTGATCGTGGACGACATCCAGGTTGGCTGCGGACGCACCGGCCCGTTCTTCAGTTTCGAACCTGCGGGCATCAAACCCGACATGGTGACGCTCTCTAAGTCGCTCTCCGGTTACGGGCTGCCGCTCGCGGTGACGCTCATCCGCCCCGAACTGGATCGCTGGGAACCGGGCGAGCACAACGGCACCTTCCGCGGCAACAATCCGGCCTTCGTAACCGCCGCGGCCGCGCTCGACTTCTGGCGCGACGATGCATTCGAACGCGCAACGCTTGTCCGGGCCGAAACATTGCACAAGCGGCTGGAAAAGCTTGCCGCGGATCACGACTGCATCACCGAAGTGCGCGGGCGCGGACTCATCCGCGGACTTGCCTTCGACAAGGCGGACCTTGCGGGCGAAATCTCGTCGCAAGCCTTCAAACGCAAGCTCGTGATCGAAACCGCCGGCACGCAAAGCGAAGTGCTGAAATTTCTGCCGCCGCTCACGATCACCGAAGAAGAGCTGGCCGAGGGACTCGACATCGTCGAGGCAAGCATTACCGCCGCATCGAAACGTCACGCACGCAACGCCGCCTGACGCAGCTATTTTTACCGACTTACACGCAAAGGAAAATACATGATCGTCAAACAACTGCAGGACATCATCGGCACCGACGCCGACGTTGACACGCCCACCTGGAACAGCCGCCGTCTGCTGCTCGCACGGGACGGCATGGGCTATTCGGTTCACGACACCATCATCAAGGAAGGCACGGAAACCCATATCCACTACCGGCATCATCTCGAAGCGGTGTACCTGATCGAAGGCGAGGGCGAAGCCGAAACCGTGGCCGACGGCAAGGTCTATCCCCTGAAGACCGGAACGATTTACGCTCTGAACGAGCACGATGATCATTACCTGCGCGCCAACAAAGGCACGCACATGCGCATGGTATGCGTGTTCAGTCCGCCGCTTACCGGCGAAGAAGTTCACGACGAGTCCGGCGTCTATCCCTTGCCGGCCGAGGCAAAACAAGCCTCTTGACGCCGGAGAGGTTCTGTCGGGGCTTGCTCAGTTGGCGGTGACGACGCCGGCCGTCACCGAACCGCGCAAACGCCGGCGCGCACTTTCACGCAGGACGAGAATCGGCACAAACGCGATCGCGGCCGCCGCCATCAAATAAAAAGCGGGCATAAAATCGTTGCCGCTTATCGCCACCAGCCAGGTAATCGCGAGCGGCGCGGTGCCACCGAACAGCGAGGTGGACACGTTGTAGGACACCGCGAATCCCCCGTAACGAACGCGGGTGGCGAACATGGCCGGGAGCGTCGCCGGCAGCGTGCCGAGCAGCATCACCAGCAAGGCGCCGGGGATGGCAAGCCCGAGCGCCGTGAGCGCGATGCTGCCCTGCGACATAAGCAGAAACGCCGGGTAGGCCAGCACGATAAACCCGGCGCAGGAGGCGATCAAAATGGGCTTGCGGCCGATGCGGTCGGAAAGCGCGCCGATCGGCGTGATCACCAGCATCATGGCGAGCATGATTCCGATCAGGACCACCCGCCCCATCTGCTCGCCGACGCCGAGCGTCGTGTTCAGGTAGCTCGGCATGTAGGTGAGAAACGTGTAATCGGCCACGTTGAGCAGGATCACGATGCCTACGCATTTCAAAAGCTGGCGCCAATGTTCGGAAAACGCCTCGCGCAGAGGCGAATCAGCCACCTGACCGGCATCCTGCAGACCCTGAAAATCCGGCGTCTCCTCCAGCTTTAGACGCAGATACAAACCGATGAGCCCGAGCGGTCCCGCGCACAGGAAGGGAATGCGCCAGCCCCAAGCGTTCATGGCATCGGCGGGCAACACGAAGGTGACGAACGTCACCAGTCCGGCGCCGAGCGCAAAACCACCCAGCGTTCCGAACTCCAGCCAACTGCACAGGAAGCCGCGATTCCTGTCGGGCGCGTATTCGACCATGAAGGTCGCGGCACCGCCGTATTCGCCGCCGGTGGAAAAGCCCTGCACCAGCCGCGCGAGAATCAGCAGAATCGGCGCCCAGATACCGATGCTCGCATAGCCGGGCAAAACGCCGATCACAAAGGTCGAGGCCGCCATCATGATGATGGTCGCGGCGAGCACGCGCTGGCGGCCAATGCGGTCGCCGAGCGGCCCGAAGAACACACCGCCGAAGGGACGTACAAAAAAGGCGACGGCAAAGCCCCCGAACGCGGACAGCAATTCGGAAGTCGGATTGTGCGAAGGAAAGAAAACGCGCCCGATGGTGACGGCAAGATAGCCGTACACGCCGAAGTCGAACCATTCCATGCAATTGCCGAGCGCCGCCGCCGCAATGGCGCGACGCAGTGTCGCCTTGCTGATCGCTTGTGGCGCTTGTCCTGCGTTTACGCTATTCAAAATCCTCGCCGGCCTTGCTCGCGAAACACCCGATCCGGCGCCGCAACTATTCTCGAACGGCTTCAGAATAGCAACTCGGGCCGGGCTTGTCCAATCGCGTTGCCGTTTGCGCAGACGCTATCGTCTCTCGTTGCGACGCGCCCGAAAACGCACGCCGAGATAGAGTCCGACCAATGCGAGCGCGGCGCCCACGAGTTCCAGCGCCGTGAAGCGACGGCCGAAAATCAGGCGATCCCAGACAAAGGTAAGCGTCGGCTGCAAGAGCAGCAAGAGACCCGCGATCGCCGCCGGCACGCGCGTAATGCCGGTGGAAATCAGGAACCAGCCGCCGGCCTGACAACCGAGACCGTAGAGCGCCAGCCATAACCACGGCATACCGAAAGGCACGGCGAAACTTTGACCGCTGACGCCAAGCCACAGAGCAATCAATGCCGCGGTCATCAACGAAACAAGGCCGATGAAAAGCGCCGGTGCGGTGTGACTTGCCGTGCCGCCTGCAAACCGCAGGAACAACAGGTAGGCGGTGTAGGCCGCAGCCGCACCCAATCCATAACCGATGCCGGCGAGAAATCTCGCCTGCCCGGCACCCGGCGCCGCCATTAGCAGCAGGATCAGTCCCGCCAGCGCGATTCCAATGGCGAGCGCCACCCTTGGCCCGAGCCGTTCACGCCAGATCAACCAGCCGGCAAGCGCCATCAGCACGACCTGGAAGTTGGGCAGCAGTGTCGCAATCCCCGGCCCAACATGATAGATACTCAAGTGCCAGAGAACGAGATCCGCCGCGAAGGCGAGCCCCGTGATCAGCACATAGCCTGCGAAGCGCGGTTGTATGTGCAGGCGTTCCCTGCGCGCAAGCGCGAGCAGAATCAGCGCCGCGCCGCCGATCGCCGTCCGATAAAAGGCGGCTGGCGCGGAAGCGACCTCCGCAAGCGGCACGAATATGCCCGCGAAACTGATCAGTACCGCACCGGCAAGCACGCGCAGCAAGGGCAAGCTCCAAACGAAAATCAAGCTGCATTGTAGAGCGGCCCCGGATTCGCCGATTTGAAAACCCCGAGGTACGGGGCTAAGATCGCCCGTGTACGGGCATCCGCGAAGGATCATATGCGTGGTTTTCTCACCGCAGGTATTCTCCTGCTATCACCCGCCCTCGCACTCGCCGTACAGGCGTCGCAAGGCGCACCAGAATCCCCGACCACCATCCATCCCGCTCCACAGGCGCTTGACGCCTATGTCGGTAGCTACCAACTGGCCCCGCATTTCGCCCTCAAAATCTTTCGGCACGGCAATCAACTCTACGCCCAGGCCACAGGACAGGGCGCCGCTCCCATTTACCCGAGCGCAAGAGATGAGTTCTATTACAAGATCGTGAATGCGAAAATCAGTTTCACGCGTAATGCAGATGACAAAGTCACTGGCCTTGTGTTGCAACAGAACGGAGATCACCCTGCGCCTCGCATAACAAACAGTTCCGCCGCCGTGACCCAGGCGCCCACCAACATGACCACTTGGATCGCTATGGCCGCCGTGGGCGCCCGGACGCTGCCGATCACGGTGCGACGTGACGGCTTTGCGCTCAGGGGCGTACTCGATCTGCCCGACGGCAACGGACCCTTCGGGGTCATAGACATCATTCCCGGCAGCGGCCCGTCAACATCAACGGCAACGCCGGCGGCATCGCCTACAGTCCCTACAGAAAACTCGCCGCGGCGCTGGTAAAGACCGGCTGGGCCGTCGCTCGCGTCGCCAAGCGCGGTATGCCGCCCTCGACCGGCGACGGCAACGACGTCGTCTTCGCTGACCAGGTCGCCGATAATATTGCAGTTGTCGATGCGCTGCGCAAGAATCCGCATGTCAACCCGAAACGCATCGTCGTCGCCGGCCACAACATCGGTGGCTTGATCGCCCCCAAGCTCGCCACTAAAACCTCGCTCGCGGGCCTGATCCTGCTCGAAGCGCCCGGCGAGTCCATGACGAAAATCACCACGGCACAAGTGCTGGAAATGAATCCCGGCGCAAGCACAGCGCAACGCATCGTGATTGAGAAAGAGCAGGAGGATTTCTACGCCAAGGTCGCAAACACGCCGGCCGGAAAATCACTGGATTTCGCGGGCAAGGAAACACCGGCGTGGGAGGTGCAACTGCTGAAGAGCTGGTACGCGCAGAAGCCGCTTGCAACCGTCCGCAAGGTGAAGATTCCCACTCTCGTCGTCCAGGGCGGCTTGGACTTCAACGTTCCACCCGGCAACGGCAAACGGTTGGTGCGGGCGTTGCCGCACGGAAAGCTTTTATATCTGCCGGACATGGGGCATGCGCTTGATGTCGCGCCTTGCCGCTGCGTAAAGCAGCTCGACACCGGGAAGAACGCAACGCTTGCGCCGGGGCTAGCAGCCGGCATCATCCGCTGGCTGCAAATGCTCAAACCCCGCAGCGGCGGCTAGCAAGCTGCTAGGGTTCGTCGAGGCGCAGCACCAGACACTTGGCCGAACCGCCGGCCTTGATGAATTCGGAGAGATCCACGCCGGCGACTTTGTAGCCTGCCGACTCAAGCACCTTGCGCAGGCGCTCGCTTGGCTGGTTGAGCGCAACGTGTTCGCCAAGATTCACGGCATTGCAGGCGAAGCCCGCAGCTTCTTCGGTCGTCACCGGGATGCGGCGTTCGGCAGGAATGCGGTGCTCGATCTCGGCGCGGCCCTCGTCGTCGAATGCATCGGGATAATAGAGCAGATGCCCGCCTTCGAGCGGCGCGAGGCAGGTGTCTATGTGGTAGTAGCTCGGGTCCACGAGTCGCATCGAAATCAGTTCCCGATCGGGATAGAACTTTGCCAACTCCGTATGCGCGGCCCGCTCGGTGCGTTGGCCGTAACCGGCCCAAACCCAAGCGCCACCACGATCAAGCAGCGCATCACCGGCACCTTCGAATACCAACTCCTCGGGCCAAGGCCGCACTTCGAAGCCGTTGGCGGCAAACCAGTCGCGAAAGTGCGGTTCTTCGCCGCGGCGCTCGGGCGGAGAGAAACGACTCACCAGCGCGTTGCGGCCGTAAACGACACCCGCATTGGCGGTAAAAACCATGTCCGGCAGTCCGGCGGCGGGCTCAAGCAGCATCACATCGGCACAGACCGCCAAAGCCTTGCGCAACGTCTCCCACTGGCTGCGGGCAAGCACCGACGATACTTCGCCCACCTCCTCTTCCATCCAGGGATTGATGGCATAGCTCACGGCGAAGTACTCGGGCGCGCACATGAGGATCCTGTGACGCTGCGTCATGACAATGCTCCTGATTCCACGCAAAATCGCCGGCGCGTCACGCCGGCGGGATGCATATTATAAGTGAATATTCTTGCGCGCGTCAGGCATCTTATTCCGGCACCTTCCCCCAATGGAATGCACGATGATGAAAACGTGCCAGCGGACGGCGCACGGTCACTCCGGGAGTGCCCGCCCTGCGCCAAACGCGCAACCGCCCGCCGACGAAAAACAACGCAATCAGGAACCCCATCGCCCCGAGCAGCGCAACAATGCCGAAGCCCGTGTGCATCCCGGCCGCAAAGGCAGCGCGCGCCATGTTATCCATACGCCCGGCCATCGCCGGGAATTGGTGCATGAGCTGCTGCGCCGTCCCGGTTCCCGCCAGCACTCCCATGACGGCATGCTCCTGCACATTGCTGAGCTGATTGGCGACGTCGGCGGCATGCACGTTTGCCTGTGCGCTTGCAATAAAGACCGCGGTCACCAGTCCCAGCCCCACCGAGCCGCCAGCGATCTGGAACAGATACAGCACGCCGCCCGCGAGGCTTGCCTGCGAGGGCTCGAGCGCGGTCATGCCCGCCGTGGTGGTGGAAGAGATGAAAAGTCCGATGCCGACGCCGAGCAGGATCATGCCGGCGACGATGGAGCCGTAACCTGCATCGGGACTGAGCATTGAGAAGAGGAACACCCCGGCGGTCATCGCGGCGGCACCCAGGGCGGTGATGAGTTTCGCGCCCAGGCGTTCGTAAAGCGCACCCGCGACGAATGAAGTCAGGGCGAAGACCGCCATCAACGGCAACAGACCCAGGCCTGCCTCAAGCGCGGAATAGCCGAGTATCTTCTGCATGAACTCCGGCAGATACAGCAGGCAGGCGAAAAACGTGCTGGAAAGCAGCAGGACCGAAATGCAGGCCGCCATGAATTCCCGGTTGCGAATCAACGATGCCGGAAGCAGCGCGTTCGCACCAGCGCGCCGTTCGGCGAAGGGGAAAACGAAGAGCAGCACCACGCAGATCGCGAACAAGATAATGGTACGGAAGTCCGCGAACCCCCACACGTTCGCCTGATCGAGCGCGATCAGCAGCGCCACCAGGGACAGCGAAAGCGTGCTGACGCCAGCATAATCCAGCCGCCTCTCAGACGCGCGTTCGAAAGGCTGGTGCACCTTGGCCCAGGTAACGACGACGGCGATGACGGCGATCGGCAGATTCAAAAAGAGTATCCAGCGCCAGCCGAACGCTTCGGTCAGGCTGCCGCCGATCAGGGGGCCGAAGGCGTTGCCGATCCCGGCGACGCCGAGAATCATCCCGCCGGCGAGACCGGCCTTGCGTTCGGGCAGCGCCGCAAAGGTCATGCCGAGAATGGCCGGCCACATCATCGCCCCGCCGACGCCCATGATCGCCCGCGCGGCGATCAGCCACGCCACATTCGTGGCCGCACCGCCGAGCACCGAAAACAGCGCAAAGATCGCCGTTCCGATGAAAAATATCCGGCGCCGGCCGAACATGTCGGCGAGCTTGCCGCCGGTCACGATCAACACGCCGAACACCAGCGCGTAGGCGTTGATGACCCACTGCACGGTCGCCACGTCGGCATTGAAGTCGTGCTCGATCTGGGTGAGTGCGACACTCATCGCGGTGAAATCGTTTGCGATAACGAATACCGCAAGCCCCATGGCGACGAGCGCCATGATCGTACCCCGATCGATCGAATCTCCGCCGCGCTGTGATTCTTCGCTCGATCGACATAGGGTTACTCCGACAAGAAGGGTTGATCCGCATCCGCATGTATATCGGCAGCCGACTCGCTCTCCTTCGCACCACCCGGGCGCCAACGCCCAAAGAACAACACCGTCACGAGCACGGAAAGGAGGCCCAGCGCGATTACCAGTATAAGAGCGTTACGCATACCCAGCGTAAACGCGTCGCGGGCCAGATTTTCCAAAGCGCCGGCCGAGTGCGGAAACCGAGCCAACAGCGCCCGCCCCGATTCGCCGCCCGCCAGCACGCGGCCGACGGCCTGCAGTTGGGGAGCGTTCAGGGCTTCGGCGAAGCCGCCGGCACGCACATGCGCGGCCGCCGTCGTGGTCAGGATCGTAGTGGCGCCTCCCAAGCCCAACGAACCGCCCACCAACTGGCACATGTAAAGCATCGCGCCGGCGAGACTTGCATGTTCAACGGGCACCGCCATGACGCCGGCGGTATTGAAGGCGGCAGCGCAAAACCCGTAACCGATGCCCAGCAGCAACATGCCGGGCACCAACGCGGCATAGCCGGAGTGCAGTGTAAGCGGCAACAGAAGAGCGCTCCCGATTACGATCGCGACGATCCCTGCAACGGCCATGAGCTTCGGCCCCGTGCGGGGATAGAGCGGGCCGGCGGCGAACGCGATGATCGCAAACCCCAGCATCATCGGCAACATGCCGAGACCAGCTTCGATCGGCGAATAGCCGTACACCATTTCCATGAATCCGGGCAGATAAACCAGGGCAACGAACCAAGCGCCGGCAATCAGAATGCGGGCAACCAAAGCGACACTCAAGGTACGTTCGCGAAGCAGGGTGCCGGGAATCAGGGCGACGTTCTGAGCACGGCGTTCAATCTCGACGAAGGTCGCGAGCAACAGGGCGGCGAGCACGAGAAGACCGATAATCCGGTAATCGCCGAAGCCCCAATCGGTGGCCTGATCGAGCGCCAGCAGCAGAGCCAGAAGCGACACCGACAAGGTAGCGATGCCGGCATAGTCAATGCGCTCGCGGCGGCGCGGCGGGCGCGGAATGTTCAGCTTGAACCGAACAATGAGGATGACAAGCACGACGACCGGCACGTTAACGAACAGCACCCAGCGCCAACTGGCGAATTCGGCGAGAGCGCCGCCAATCAAAGGGCCGGAAGCGGCGCCCAGCCCCATCGCACCGAGTATGATGCCGCCCGCGAGCGCCGCCTTGCTTTTCGGCAGGATGGAATAGGAGATGGAAAGCATCGGTGGCCACATCAGCGCGCCGCCGACTCCCATCAGCGCACGCGCTCCGATCAGCCAGAAGATGCCCGGCGACGCACCGGCTATTATCGAGGCGCCGCCGAAAATCGCGATACCGACAAAGAGCATCCGCCGCCGGCCGAGCTCGTCCGCCAACCGTCCGCCGGCGATGATCAACATGCCGAAGACCAGCGCGTAGGCGTTGACTACCCACTGCACGGTACTGACTTCGGCGTCGAACTGGGCCTCGATCTTCGGCAGGATGATGCCGAGCGACGTGATGTCCGACGCTACCATGAACGACGCGAGCGCCATTGCCAGAAGTGCGATCGCCGCGCCCGCGGAGGCCCGCTCGCCCGATTCGCCCGTTCTGCCCGACGCATACCTCGAATGTGCGGCGTGCCAGACGGGATGAATCATGTCGAAGTGCGCGGAAGAAACATTTCGGCGAGCATGCAGCGCACGCTGCCGCCGCCGTAGCGTTCGATGGTTTCAATCGGGGCGGCGACTATCTCGCCATGGCGTTCGAGACGGGCAACAATCGCCGGCCCCAGACTTCGGCGCGCGGTTTCGGACATTGCGACGACGGGCCCCCGTGCACCCTCCATATGCAGTAGATTACCCGCAAACCCCGCAATCTGTTGCGCGGAAAGCGGAAATATCTCGTTGCCGCCTTCCTCCAGGCTGTCCGCGATGCGGCGCCGCTCTGCCGGATCCGCGATCGCCGTGAGCGTTACCAGCGCAAACCCCGACCCAGCGCCAACATGACGTTGGTATGGTAGAAGGCCGTTCCATCCGGTCCGGCCGCGGTAAAACCCTCCACCCCAACGTCTGACCACAAAAAACCCCGCAGGCGTAACGTACGTGCGGGGTATATCCAGCAGTTCCATGATCGATTTGCGCGGTCCTTAAGCGGACAGATTTTGTAATTTGCGCTGCGCCGTGTACAGGCGGTTGTACAGGCCGCCCATGAACACAAGCTCCTGATGTGTGCCGATTTCGGCGATGTGTGTATCTTCCAGCACGATGATTTTATCGGCGTTGCGCACGGTCGACAGCCGGTGCGCGATGACAATCGTCGTCCGGCCCTCCATCAAACGTTCCAGCGCTTCCTGGATCAGGATTTCCGTTTCCGTGTCCACCCGACGACGTCGCCTCGTCCAGGATCAAAATCGGCGCGTCCTTCAACACGGCGCGCGCAATCGAGAGGCGCTGCTTCTGCCCGCCGGACAGCTTGACGCCGCGCTCGC
>CAWJLN010000007.1:0-60976 GCA_963843735.1 uncultured Gammaproteobacteria bacterium | reverse complement strand
GAAAATTTCCATTTGCTCGCAGACCTGTTTCTGGCCGATGTACTCCGCCAGACGTTGCGGACGCAGACGCGGTTCGTCACGCGCCTCGTCCTCTGCCATGTCCGCACCGATCAGACGTTCGTTCATCGCGCACCGCCCAGCGAACGTTTCAGGGCCTCGCGCACGATGACCTCGCTCGGGCGTCCGTCGGCGCGCTCGCCGGCGAGCATCGTGCCGATCTCGCGCGGCTTGTAGCCGAGCGCGGCCAACGCCGACCGGCTTCGGCAAGCGCATCGGCGCCGGGCGCGGCGACGCCCGGTTCCTCCAGTCGGTCCGCCATTTCCACCAGCAGCCGTTCGGCGGTTCTCTGGCCGATGCCCGGCAGACGCTTCAAGGTCGCGACGTCGCGCGTCGCGATCGCGCGCGCGAACTCGTCCACGGACATGCCGGAAAGGATCGCAAGCGCGAGCTTCGCGCCCACGCCACTCGCACGGATCAGCGCGCGAAACAGTCCGCGTTCGGCCTCGCTCGCAAAGCCGTACAAATGCTGGCTGTCGTCGCGGATCAGCATATGCGTATAAAGTTTCGCCTCACCGGTGCCGGCGGGCAAGGCGCCGAAGGTCGAAAGCGGCGCCTCCACTTCGTAGCCGATACCACCCACTTCGATAACCAGCAGCGGCGGCCGGCGTTCGACGATGCGACCGCGCAGATACCCGATCATGCGCGCACCGCGAGTCGCGCGGCAAGGCCGCGGCTGTGGGCATGGCAGAGCGCGACGGCAAGTGCGTCGCTCGCGTCTTCGGCAATCGGGCCGGTGAGTTTCAGGAGATGCCGCACCATGTGCGCAACCTGGGTTTTGTCCGCCTTGCCGGAACCGACGATGGCGAGCTTCACCGCACGCGGCGCGTACTCGGCACACAAGCAAGGCCGTGCGAGCGCGCCCGCGATCGCGGCGCCCCGGGCCTGACCAAGCGCAAGCGCACTCGCCGGATTGATGTGTACGAAGGCGCGTTCGACGGCGATTTCGTCGGGCTTGTGTTGCATCGCAAGTTCGGCCACACGCTCGTAGATGGTGCGCAGGCGCGCAGCAAGATCGGCTCGCGGCGTGCGCACCACGCCATAGTCAATCGCCTTCATTGCACGCCCCCTGATTTCAATGATGCCGTAGCCCGTGATGTTCGAACCCGGATCTATGCCCAGGATGACGAGCGGCGTCGCGTCCCCGCTCAACGCTCCGCAAGCGCCTCGGGAAAACGCGCGTTGACGTGCACCTGCTGCGTGTCCTCCAGTTCGTCCAGCGCATCGAGCAGTTTCAGCAGTTTCTCGGCGGCCTCGGCATCGAGCTCCACCCAGTTCGCCGGACGCATGGCCACCTCGGCTTCCTCGACTGCAAGACCCGTCTTGCGCAACGCATCGCGCACGCTCTCGAAATCGTTGGGATCGGTCAATACTTCAAAGGCTCCGTCCTCGTCGCGCGCGACGTCCTCCGCGCCCGCTTCCAGCGCCGCCTCGATCACCCGTTCCTCGTCGGCGTCCGCCGCCAGCCGGATCTGCCCCGTGCGGCTGAACAAATAGGCGACCGATCCGTCGGCGCCCAGATTGCCACCGTACTTCGTGAAGGCGTGGCGCACGTCGGCCACCGTACGATTGCGATTGTCCGTCATGCATTCGACAAGCACGGCGACACCGCCCGGCGCATAACCCTCGTAACTTACTTCCTCGATCGTCTGGCCTTCGGCCTCGCCCGTCGCGCGCTTGATCGCGCGTTCCAGATTATCCTTCGGCACGTTCGCGGCATTGGCGCGCTCAAGCGCGAGACGCAGACGCGGATTCGCGTCGGGATCGCCGCCGCTCACCCGTGCTGCGGTGCTCACCTCGCGTACCAATCGCGTGAATACCCGGCCGCGCCGCGCATCCTGCGCGTTCTTGCGATGCTGGATATTCGCCCACTTGCTATGTCCGGACATAAAGATTCAATGCAAAAATGAAATCAGAAACGCAGCGCGAAACCGAGGTTGAGGCCGTTGTCCATGACCAGACTATCGGTGTTCTTGAAACTCGCAGTCACATGGCGGTAGCCGAGATACACCGTACCGTTCGGCAATACGCGATAGCCCGCGCGCACTTCCCCCTCGAGAAAGCGCTTCGCGTTGCCGAAACTCGAAACGCTCGGCGCCCAGTAAACATAGCCGCCAAAGCTCACGCGGTTGTAGGCTGGCAGCTGCCAATCCACGCCGCCACCGAGCGCAAGCGCATAGCCCGAGGTAATGCCGCTGTAGTGCGGGTTCAGCCACAAGGCCTTGACGCCGATCAGGACCGTCACGGGCGAGTGCCCGGGATTGGCGTTCGCGCGCAGGCCGAGCCCCACGTCGGCCACCGTGCCGTGATCGCTGTTATGCAAGCCTTCAAAGGACAAATCCAGGCCGGAAAGGGTGATCTCCCGATCGAAGGCCATGCGCACGGAATTGCCGCTTATATTGGCATCCAGTCCACTGCCCTCTGCCAGCGCGGCAAGGGGCGCCGAGGCCAGCATCGCGACGAGAATCAATCCGTATCGGTTCATGAACTTGGCTCCTTTTCCGGCGGATTTCACAGCTACGATAACCTATATCATAACGATCCCCGGGAGACCGAACGGTTTTCCGCTGCCGCCATGCCGATACACCGCTCGCGCCCACCCCATGAGACTCCGATCAGCTGCGCACGCAGGCCGACGCCTGAATGGCAGGCACCTGTAAACTTTCAATGAACCCGGAGAATATAAGAATAATTTTTATATTTTTATCAATAGCTTATAACTTTATTCTGTAAATAATCTCTTTTTTTGACGGGTATCGCATCGAGACAGTATTCCAGCCATTTGTAGAGCAGGAGGTTGGCCTGCCAGCGCGCAGGAAGACGCGAGAAGGGACGGCTTGCGTCCGTTTTGCCCGCAAGCGGCATGGCCTCGGCGAGGCGGGCGTCGCGGTACAGCCGGACCGACAAATCCGGCAACCGCTCGCGTCCGAAACGGTAGCTCATCACGAAGTCCGTCGTGTAGCGTGCACGTGCACGAACCTCCACATGAAGCGCCGGACGCCGACCCAGACGCAGCCGGCGTTGCGACGGCCACTGTGCGGGATCGCCGAGGAGTCCGAGCAAGCGCTGGTAATTGGTCTCGTAAATACCCATCAGCATCGCAAGACTGCGTGGGCGGAGCAGATCGGCGGACAGTGAAGGTACAAGCGTTTCCATGCCTGCACGATAGCACAGCGGGAGTTCCTATCCGCAGACCGAGTTGTATGTCGAAGCCGACGGGATGCCAGCGCTCGGCTATGGCAGTGAGGGCGTCAGATTCTTTCGATAGAGAATGGTGGCGGCGATTTCCTCCACCGATACCGCGGTGCTGTCGAGCAGGGGAACGTCGTTTTGACGCAGCAGTCGTTCGCAGTGTTCGACCTCGCGGCGCACGCGCGCCGGTTCGGCATAGGCGCTGCCGGGACGGCGTTCGGAACGAATGCGGGTCAGCCGCGCCGGATCAATGGTGAGCCCGAACAGCCGCTCGCGCCAGGGCGCCAGAGTCGCCGGCAATTCGTCGCGATCGAGTTCTTCCTCGGTGAGTGGATAATTGGCGGCGAAGACGCCGCATTGCAGCGCGAGATAAAGCGAGGTCGGCGTCTTGCCCACTCGTGAAAGCCCCACCAGGATTACGTCCGCCTCCGCGTAGCGCGCGGTGTTGAGTCCGTCGTCGGTCGCCAGACTGAAATTGACCGCGTCTATGCGGCGCAGATAATTGCCGGAATTGCCCGCGCCGTGCGCACGGCCCAGGATGTGATTCGACGACGTCTGCAGCGCCTCTTCCAACCGCCCCAGAAAGGCGGTAGAAAAAATCGAGCGTAAAGGCGTCCGCCCCTTCGATAATCGCCCGTGTCTGCTCGTTGACGAGACTGGAAAAAACAATCGGAACCTGCCCGGTGCGCACACGCTCGGCATTGATGCGTTCCACCGCAGCGCGCGCCCTTTGCTCGGTGTTGACGAAGGGAATGATGAAATGACGGAAGGCGAGCCCCTCGAATTGCGAAAGCAGACTGTGACCCAGCGTTTCGACGGTGACACCGGTACCGTCGGAAACGAAAAAAACCGTGCGTCCGGCAGCCGATGCGCCGACTTCAGTTGGAGGAGACATACTTCTCGCGCCGGATTCCCGGATTGGTGAACCCCTGCGCCTTCAAATGCGCCACCGCTTCGTCAATCATGTTCGGATTACCGCAAAGATACACGATATCGCGCGCCGGATCGAGCGCAAGCTCCCCGAGCCGATGCTGCACATAGCCATGCACGCCCGCCTCGTCCGCGCCCGGCCGATGCCGGCTGAACGAAGGCCGGAAACGAAAATGCTCAACGGCGTCGGCAAAGGCCTCGAAATCGGCGCCGAACAAAAGCTCCTCGGGACTGCGCACGCCGAGCATCAGATGCGCCTCGAAGCCGCCCCCGCGCAGTCGCTCGCTCAATGCCGGCAGCATCGCGCGGTACGGGGAGACGCCGGTGCCGGTCGCCACCAGCAGATAGCGCGAAGGGGGGTCGTCGCGCAGGACGAAACGTCCGAACGGTCCCGTGGCCTCCACACGTTCGCCGAAACGCAGATCGAAGAGCACGCCGGTGGCGCGGCCGCCGTCAACCGCCGTCACGGCAATTTCTATCTCCCGCATACTCGGCGCGCCGTTCGAAATGCTCGCGATCGAATAGCTGCGGCGCAGTACCATGTCCTCCCAGGGCAGGTGCAGGGTCAGGAACTGGCCCGGGATATACTCGAAGGGCTTGCCGTCGCTGCGCGCAAAGCCGAACTTCATGACCCGTGGCGTGATCAGTTCGCGAGACTGTAAGATCAACGTGAATTTCTGGTGACTCATCGAACCCTTGACGAAATCGGAATCGGCCCGGCAACGGCCTAAACGTCTATTTTCTCATAGCGGCGAAACGACGCGTCCGGCGCCGACGCGACGCGCGCGCACGCCGATAGCCGTGCTCGTCTTTGCGCTCGGCGTCGGCGCCACGGCAATTGCGGTCGCCTGGATAGATCGTCCGCTCGCGCGCACGATCGCCCGCCTTCTACCGCCCGGCAAAACCGTGCCGCTGGACGTCCCCGACCTGCTCATCGAATTCGTCGCCGCGGTAACGCTTGCGAGCCTGCTCATCTGGATCTGGGCCCGGCGGCGCGGCGGCTTCCCCCGTCTCGTGCGTCTCACGCCCTTGATTGCCGTCGCGGAACCTCTGGCGCTGGGGCTCAAGTTTCTCTCCAAATGGCTGTTCGGCCGCACCCAGGCCAGGCTCTATGTCAGGCATCCCTGCGGCGCACGATTTTCACTGGCTGCACGGCCACGGCGCCTTTCTGGGTTTCCCTTCCGGTCACATGCTGATCGCGACCGCATTGGTCACGCTGGTAACCGCCGTATATCCGCGTCTGCGCCTGTGGGGATGGCTGGCACTCATCGCCCTTGCGGTCGCGCTGATGCTGACTTCCTATCACTTTCTCGGCGACGTCATCGCCGGCTGGTTGATCGGCGCCACACTGGCCTGGCTTATTCTTGCCGCAGACGCGCGCATACGGCCGGGAGCAGCGCCTCGAATACCGACCTGAGCCGTTGCGCGCCACCTCGAACTGCGGCCTGTCCACTGCTCCAACAGGCCGCTCCGGATCCATGTACACCACCCAGTTCATTTCAATCTGCAAGGCCTGCACGCCGGGCCGACGCCCCGCGCTTTCGGTAATCCATCCGCCCTTGTAAGGATCGTTCCGGCTCACGGAAAAACCGGCCTGCGCATACGCTTCAAATACCGTTTCCGTCAGCCACGCATCGCAGCTCGCGCCATCGCGATCGCCGAGCATGATTTCCTGCGCGAGCGGCCCGCTGATGCGATTCGCATGCGGCGTCACGCTATGCAGGTCGAACTGGATCACCCCGCACGCCTCGCGGCGATGTTCGAGTATCGCCGCGAGCGCGTCATGATAAGGCTCGTAAATGTCGCGGCGCTCGCGCGCAATCTCGGCCGCCGTGGGCGGATCGGAAAATATCGGCTCGCCGTTGAAACCCTCGGTCGGCACCAGCCCGGTCTCATAGCGCCCGGGGTAAAGCGCCTCGCCGTCGGGTGGGCGATTGAGATCAATCGCGAAGCGGCTCACCTCGGCCGTGATCATCGTCACGCCGAGCGCGGGCAGAAAATCGAACAGCGCCGGCAGATGCCAGTCGGTCATCGGCAGCGCGCGCATCGCATCCGACGCCAGGCGCTCGGCATAGCCGGGCGGCAAGGAATGCCGCCGTGCGGAATGCTCGCGACGACGGGCAGCGGATCGCCCGCGGGAGAATGAATGGTGTAGGCATTCATGCTTCGTCCAGCAATTTTCGAACCAATCCATGTAACGGTCGGCGGATCGCCGACTTGCCCGTTCCATTCGCCGGCCTCCACGAGCCGTTCGCCGCCGACGTACACGGCGGCCAGCGTCGCCGCGGCTCGCCGGCGACGATCAACGCATCGGGCCAGGTTTCCGGCGCGTGACCGAGCAAGGCGTCCGCTTCCGGCTCCAGCACGACGAAATCCGCCTTGCAGCCGGTCGCGATCGCACCGACCGGCAGGGCGAGCGCGGCGCGCCGCCGGCGGCCGCACGCCGCCACAGCGGCACACCCAGACTTCCGCGAATCGGCAAAGCGTGCGCGCGCCTCGTCGGCGAAGACGCTGACCGTATTCCAGCCAGCGCAGTTCCTCAACCGCATCGATGCGCGCATTGCAATCGGAACCGATGGCGACGCGGCCGTCGTCGGCAAAATAATCCCGCCCCGGAAAAATTCCGTCGCCGAGACAAGCCTCGGTCAGCGGACAAACGACAACCGTCGCGCCTGCTGCGCGCAAGGCTTCCAATTCGGCCGGTTCGCGATGAGTCGCGTGGATCAGCGACCAATGCTCATCCACCGCCACCGAGCGCATCAGCAATTCCACCGGCCCATGCCCGGTCGCCGCAAGGCAATCCGCAACCTCGCGACGTTGTTCGGCAATGTGGATATGCACCGGAATGTCGTCGCCCAGCAAATCGCGGGCGGCCGTCAGCGTCGGCGCCAGTGCCGTCGGCCGCAACCGCGCGCAGAGAATGGAAGGCCAGGCCCGGATGCGGCGGCGCCAGGGTTTCCAGCAGGACGGAGAAAATCCTCCGCCCGCTCGTGCACGAATCGCGCCTGCTCCGGGGCAGCCGGGCGATGAAGCCGCCGCGCTGATAAAGCACCGGCAGGAGACGCAGCCGGATGCCGGCCTCGCGCGCCGCTGCCAGCACGGCCTCGGCCATTTCAGTTCCGCGCGTACCGTCGCGGCGGTGATGCAGATAATGAAACTCGGCAACGGAAGTGAATCCGGCCGCAAGCATTTCCCCATAGGCATAGCGGGCGATAGCGTACAGCGCCTCGGCATCCACGCGCGCGGCAAGCCGGTACATCGCCTCGCGCCAGCTCCAGAAGGTATCCTCGCCGCCGCGCGCCTCGCCACAACCCGCGAGCGCGCGCTGGAAGACGTGGCTGTGCGCATTCGGCATGCCGGGCAGCGCAAGCGTTCCGTCCCAGGGCCCGATGCGGGCTCGATCGCAAGGATCAGGCCCGCCTCGTCCACGACCACGGCGCGATCGCGCGAAAGCCCCTCCGGCGTCGCCAGATAACGGAAATTCAAACGGCGTTCACGCGGCATAATCTGTCCCTTCCGCAAGGCTCCTGCCGGCCTCGGCACTGTTATGCTAAACGGATATTCCTTCGGCCGTCGGCGTGTACGATCTCGTCGTTCATAATGCGCGCCTCCATCCCTGCGTCGAGAGCGCGGCCCTTGCGCGCGAAACGAGCCTCGCCGTCAGCGACGGGCGCATTGCCGCGCACGGCGTGAGCGACGACGCGCCGGCGCGCGAGCGGCTGGACGCCGGCGGCGCCGTGCTGCTGCCCGGCTTCGTGGATTGCCACACGCATCTGTGCTACGCCGGCAACCGCATGAACGAACACGCGGCGCGCCTGGCGGGTGCGAGCTACGCCGAGATTGCCGCGCACGGGGGCGGCATCCGCGCGACGGTCGCCGCCGTCACCGCCGCAAGCGAAGATCAACTCGTTGCCGAAAGCCTGCCGCGGCTTGCCGCACTCGTCCGCGAAGGCGCGACAACGGTGGAAATCAAAAGCGGTTACGGACTGCTCCCCGATCAGGAACTCAAGCAGTTGCGCGCGATCCGCCGCCTGGGGGAAATCTCCGGCGTGCGCGTGGTCCCGACATTGCTCGCCCTGCATGCACTGCCACCCGATATGCCACGCGAGCGTTATGTACGCACCGTGATCGAGGAAACACTGCCCGCGGCAGCGGAAGAAAACCTCGCCGAATGCGTGGACGTATTCTGTGAACACATGGCGTTCACGACGGAAGAAATGCTCGCCGTATTCGAGCGCGCGCAAGAACTCGGGCTCGCCTGCAGGGCGCATACCGACCAGCTAAGCAATCTCGGCGCCACGCGCGCAGCGGCCGACATCGGCGTGCGCTCCTGCGATCATCTCGAATACGCTGAAGCATCCGACGTGGAAGCGCTCGCGCGCGCAGGCTCGGTCGCAGTGCTTCTGCCGGGCGCCTTCTATTTTCTCGGCGAACGCCGGGCGCCGCCGATCGCTGCCCTGCGCGCCGCGCACGTGCCAATGGCGATCGCGAGCGATCTCAATCCCGGCACCTCGCCGATCGCGAGCCCGCTCGCGACGCTGCATCTGGCCTGCACCCTGTTCCGCCTGACGGCGGCCGAAGCGCTGCTCGGCATGACCCGCCACGGCGCCGCCGCACTCGGACGAAGCGGTGAAATCGGAACGCTCGGCCTCGGCGCACGCGCCGATTTCACGCTGTGGGATATCCCCGGCCCCGAATTTCTCGCCTATCAACTGGGCGGAATCGCAGCCCGCGCCGTTTACATCGAAGGGAAACGCCATGACGCTTGAACTGGACGGCCATTCGCTCACGCTTGCCGAATTCGCACGCTACGATGAGGCACCTTGCGCGGCAGCGCTTGCGCCGTCGGCACGCGCGGCGATGGAGGCGTCGGCCGCAAACGTCGCGAAAGTGCTCGCCCGCGGCAAGGCCGTGTACGGCATCAACACCGGCTTCGGCGCGCTGGCCAGCGAACGCATCGCCGACGAAGATCTCGGCACGTTGCAATACAACCTTGTGCGCAGTCATGCCGCCGGCATCGGCGAACCGCTCGCCGAACCGATCGTGCGCCTGATGATGCTGCTCAAGGCGAACGGACTTGCGAGCGGCGCTTCGGGCGTACGCCCGGCACTCGCGGAAACGCTCATCGCCCTGCTCAACGCCGGCGTCATTCCGCTCATTCCCGAGCGCGGTTCGGTCGGCGCCTCGGGCGATCTCGCCCCGCTCGCGCATCTTGCGCTCGCACTCATCGGCGAAGGCGAGGCGACGCAAAACGGCAAGCCGCTCGCCGACGCCGAGGTCATGCATGCGGCTGGTCTCGAGCCGCTGGTCCTGCAAGCCAAGGAAGGACTCGCGCTCCTGAACGGCACGCAGCTTTCTACCGCGCTGGCTATCGCGGGACTGATCCGCGGCGAACGACTGTTGAGAACCGCCGTCGTAAGCGGCGCGCTCTCGGTCGAAGCGCTTGCGGGCTCGCAGGCGCCATTCGACGCGCGCATCCATGACGCCCGCGGGCAGCGCGGACAGATGGCCGTCGCCCAGGCCTTTCGCACGCTCCTCGGCGAAAGCGAAATCTGGTACGCGCATCGGGAATGCGATCGGGTACAGGACCCCTACTCCACGCGCTGCCAACCGCAGGTGCTCGGCGCCGCCTGGGACACCTTGGCCCACGCCGCCACCGTACTCGAACGCGAGGCCAACGCTGCCACCGACAATCCGCTGGTGTTCGAGGACACCATCATTTCCGGCGGCAACTTTCACGCCGAACCGGTGGCAATGGTCGCGGACTTCCTCGCCATCGCGCTCGCCGAAATCGGCAGCATCACCGAGCGACGCATAGATACCTTCATGCGCCGCGTGAACCCGGCGCTTCCCGCTTTCCTCGCCGGCAAGCCCGGACTCGAATCCGGTTTCATGCTCGCGCATGTGACGGCCGCCGCGCTCGCTTCGGAAAACAAGACGCTTGCGCATCCGGCGAGCACGGACAACGTGCCCACCTCGGCCGGTCAGGAAGACCACGTGAGCATGGGACCGTGGGCGGGACTCAAGCTTTTGCGTATCGCCGACAACGTCGCCGGCATACTCGCCGTCGAGTTGGCGGTTGCCGCGGCGGCGCTGGACATTCAGCGCCCGCTCAAGACGACGCCCGCACTCGAAGGCGTATATGCACGGGTGCGCAAATGCGTGCCGCCCGTGACCGGCGACCGGCGTCACGATCGCGACATCGCCGTCCTGCGCTCGGAAATCGAAAGCGGAAATATCGCCAGCCACCTGCCCGCCGCGGCCTGGCAATCGCCCTGGGGCTAACAACCCGTCGCAACTTCCCGGCTGTCAGATAACGGGCGGCTCGCTGATTTTTACATAGCGCCGGGCGCCGGTGGTCGGATCGAATTCGACCTCCATCAGTTCCCCGCTGATCGGATCGCGGTAGCGTTCGCCCGTCGCCTCGAATTCGCCCGTTTCGCCGCCCGGACGCGCCCGATGGTAGCGCCAGCACTCGCCGAGAATCAGCAGCGAGAATATGCCCGCACCGATCGCCAGTTGCAAGCCGGATTTATGGCCTAGCGCGAGCAGCACGAGGCCGGTAATCGTGAGCAGCAGCGCGCAGATGAGCACGAAGTTGCGCAGGATCATTCTTCCAGCACCACAGCCGTTCCATAGGCCACCACTTCGGTCATGCTCTGGCCGATCTCGGAAGAATCAAAGCGCATCATCACGACCGCGTTCGCGCCCATGGCGGTGGCGTTCTCGACCATGCGGTCTATGGCGTGGCGGCGCGCCTCCTCCAGAAGTTCGGTGTATTCGCGGATTTCGCCGCCCAGGATCGTGCGCAATCCGGCCATGACGTTGCCCGCAATGCCGCGGCTGCGCACGACGACGCCGTAGACCTGCCCGCGTGCCTCGCGTACCCGGCGTCCGGGCACATTCTCGGTGGTAGTGACAATCACGCTTTCCGCTCCATGCCGAAGGGCTTTCAGTCTATACCGAATCGAGGCATGGGAAGGCGTCATCTGCTAAAATTCAGCGGCTTTATCGGCCATTCGGCCAGCCGTTTCCCACCATTTTTTGAGGGCTTCTGCTCATGCTTGTCGGCGTACCCAAGGAAATCAAAACCCGCGAATACCGCGTCGGAATGACGCCGGCCGGCGTGCGCGAACTCACCGCTGCCGGCCACCGCGTGCTGGTCGAAACGAACGCCGGCGCCGCCATAGATTTCGACGACGCAGGCTACCAGGCCGCCGGCGCCGAGATCGCTCCCGATGCCGCCGCCGTCTTTGCCGCGGCCGAGATGATCGTCAAGGTCAAGGAACCGCAGCCGGCAGAATGCAAACGGCTACGCGAAGGCCAGATTCTTTTCACCTATCTGCATCTCGCGCCCGACCCGCAGCAGACCAAGCTGCTGTGCGAATCCAGCGCCATCGCAATCGCCTACGAAACCGTCACCGACGCGCGCGGGCGTCTGCCGCTGCTTGCGCCGATGAGCGAAGTCGCCGGACGCCTGGCGGTCCAGGCCGGCGCCCACTGCCTGGAAGCGGCGCAAGGCGGACGTGGCGTGCTGCTCGGCGGCGTGCCCGGCGTCGCCCCCGCGCGCGTCGTCGTGATCGGCGGCGGCGTGGTCGGCATCAACTCCGCGCGCATGGCGATGGGCGCCGGCGCCCGCGTCGTTGTGCTCGACAAATCGCTGGATCGTCTCGCCGAACTGGACAACCTTTTCGGCCCGCAGATGGAAACCCTGTACGCGACGGCCGAGAGCATCGAGACCACTGCGCGCGAAGCGGATCTCGTCATCGGCGCCGTGCTCGTTCCCGGCGCCGCCGCACCCAAGCTCGTCACCCGCGACCTGCTCAAGAGGATGCAGCGCCGCGCCGTGATCGTGGACGTTGCGATTGACCAGGGCGGCTGCTTCGAAACCAGCCATCCCACCACGCATGACGATCCGACGTACATCGAAGAAGACATCGTGCATTACTGCGTCGCGAACATGCCCGGCGCCGTGCCGCGCACTTCGACCCTCGCCCTCACCAACGCAACGCTGCCCTTCGTGCATGCACTCGCCGACAAGGGCTACAAACAGGCGCTCGCCGACGATCCGCATCTGCTCGCCGGGTTGAACGTCTTCCGCGGCAAGGTGACGTACGAGGCCGTCGCAAAGGGACTCAAACTCGATTACCTTCCCGCCCGCGAAGCGCTCGCCGCCTGACGGCCGCCCGGGCAAAAACCGGGGTTCTCTTTCCGGAGAGCGCCGGCTTTTGCCGTTACGGCAAACTTTTACTCGTGGCGTTTGGCTTCATTCCACAGGGCATCGAGGCGGGCGAGACCGACATCGTTTGGCAGCAAGCCTGCTGCCGCCAACTGTTGTTCGATGTAGTGGAAGCGCCTCTGAAACTTTTCGTTCGCCGCGGCCAGCGCCTGCTCCGGTTCCACGTCCAGATGCCGCGCGAGATTGACGACGGCGAAAAGCAGATCGCCAAGTTCCTCGTTCATCTTCTTTGAATTTCCCGCCGCGCATTCCAACTCGGAAAGTTCCTCAATAATTTTCGCGCGCGGACCCGTTGCATCGGGCCAGTCGAACCCAAGAGCGGCGGCGCGCTTCTGAATCTCAAGCGCGACCGTCAACGCGGAATCCGCAGGCTTGCTCATGCTTCGCTCCACACTTCGCGCAAGGGATCGAGCAACAGTTGCAGCATACCCGCCGTGGCACCCCACACCCGCTGCCCGGCCCAGGATAATTCCGGCAACATCAAGCGTTGCTCGCCGACTCCGAGCGGAAGTGTCTGCCAACGCGCGGGATCGAGAAGAACGCTGAACGGCAGCACGAAAATATCGGCCACTTCCTCGGGCTGCGCCCGCAATGCCGGCAGCTCGGCCACATGGGCGACGATCGGCGTCACCAGGTAACCGGTCGTCGTCGGATAGCGCGGCAAGCGTCCGAGCAGACGCACCCGGTCCGGCGCCAGCGCCACTTCTTCCTCGGCCTCGCGCAGCGCCGTCCGTTCCGCATTCCCGTCGCCCGCTTCCACGGCGCCACCCGGAAACGCGACCTGCCCGCCGTGCTGCGCAAGTTCGTCGTGACGTCGGGTCAGGAGCACGCCCGGTCCGGCCTCCTGTTCGACGAGCGCGACCAACACCGCCGCCGGCTTGAACGGCGGCGCAGGCGCAAGGCCGTTGCGGCGCAGCCAGGTAAACGCGGGCGTGCAGGCGGCATCCGTATTGCCGGCAAGGGTATCGGCCAAGCGATCCGCCCATGCCGCTGCACGCAGCGACCGGACCGGCGAATGGTGTGCTTCTTCGATCATGCGGCTATCCGACGTGGCAAAGTCCCGTAAAATGGGCATTTTAGCGGGCTGCGCCATGACTTCCGGGACCGACGACGCCCTGTTCGCCCTCTCCCCGCTCGACGGACGCTATCGCGCGCGCACCGCGCCGCTGGGCGAATTGCTGTCGGAATACGGCCTGATCCACGCCCGCGTGCGGGTGGAGCTCGCCTGGTTCCGGGCGCTGGCCGCCGCGCGGGACATACCCGAATGTCCCGCGCTCACGTCCGCCGCCGCCGGGACGCTGGATGCGATCGAGCGCGATTTCGACGCGCAAGCCGCCGCTCGCGTCAAGGCCATCGAGGCGACGACGAATCACGACGTGAAGGCCGTCGAATACTACCTCAAGGAACGCTTCGCGGCCGTACCCGAACTGGCAGGCGCGGGGGAATTCCTGCACTTCGCCTGCACCTCCGAAGACATCAACAACCTCGCCTGGGGTTTGATCCTGCTGGAAGCGCGCCGCGAAGTGCTGCTGCCTGCGATGACGTGCATCGTCACGATGCTCGGCGAACTGGCGCGGCGTTGCGCGGACCTTCCCATGCTCGCGCGCACGCACGGCCAGGCGGCGACACCGACCACTCTCGGCAAGGAACTGGCCGTGTTCGCCGCGCGCCTGGAGCGCGGCTGCAGGCGTTTCGAAGCGGTTGCGCTCAGCGGCAAACTGAACGGCGCAACCGGCAACTACAACGCGCACCACGTCGCCTGCCCACAGGTGGACTGGCCGGCGCTTTCCCGCAAAGTGGTAGAAGAACTCGGACTCGACTGGCTCGCGCTCAGCACCCAGATCGAACCGCACGACGGCGTGGCCGAACTCCTCGATGCGCTCGCCGGCTGCAACACCGTAATGATTGATCTCTGCCGCGATCTGTGGAGCTACATCGGCTTCGGCTACTTTCGCCAACGGCTGGTGGAAGGCGAGATCGGCTCCTCGACCATGCCGCACAAGGTCAACCCCATAGACTTCGAAAACGCCGAAGGCAACCTCGGGCTCGCCAACGCTCTCGCCCGCCATCTCGCCGGCAAGCTTCCGATCTCGCGCATGCAGCGCGACCTCACCGATTCCACCGCGCAGCGCGCGCTCGGCACCGTGTTCGGCCACAGCCTCGTCGCTTATGCCGCGATCGAGCGCGGCCTCGGCAAACTCGAAGTCACCCGCGAACGTCTGGCCGAAGATCTCGATGCGCACTGGGAAGTGCTCGGCGAAGCGGCGCAGACGCTGATGCGCAAGTACGGCGTCGAAAAACCCTACGAAACGCTCAAGGCGGCGACTCGCGGCAAGGCCTTGAACCGGGATACCTGGCAAGGCGTGGTGGCAGAATTACCCTTGCCGGCCGAAGCCCGCAAGGCATTGGAAGCCCTGACGCCGTCCGCCTATATCGGCCTTGCCGCCGAACTCGTGCGCGAGTATTGCCCCGGGGCGGAACCCGGTTCCGGCGATGCCTGAATTCGAAGTGCGGCTGGCGGACTGGTCGCGCGATCTGCCTGCGCTGCGCGAGGTGCGCACGCGCGTGTTTATCGAGGAGCAGCGCGTGCCGGTCGCGCTGGAGTGGGACGAGATGGACGGCGACTGCGTGCACGCGCTTGCGCTTGCGGACGGCAAGCCGATCGGAACCGGACGGCTCACGCCGGACATGCACATCGGGCGCATGGCGGTGCTTTCGGAATGGCGCGGGCACGGTGTCGGTTCGCGCCTGCTGGAAATTTTGATGGCGGTGGCGCGCAAGCGCGGCGATACGGTTTGCCGACTGCACGCGCAGACTCATGCGCTCGATTTTTACACGCGCTACGGCTTCCGCAGCGAGGGCAAGGAATTCACGGAAGCCGACATTCCTCATCAGACCATGGTGCTTCGTTTCGATGAGACCGAACCGGTTTCAAACGATGAATGATCGCAGCTTCAACCCGCATGTAACCGTCGCCGCCGTCGCCGAGGAAGACGGCCGCTTCCTCGTCGTGCGCGAATACGTCGGCGGCGAGGAACGCATCAACAATCCCGCCGGCCACATCGAGGACGGCGAATCGCCGGCGGCGGCCATCGTGCGCGAAGTGTACGAGGAAACCGGCTATCGTTTCGTGCCCGAGGCACTCGGCGGCGTTTACCTCTGGCGCAAGCCCGAAGACGGCGAAACCTTCGTGCGCTGCAATTTCATCGGCCGCTGCACCGAGCACGATCCGGCGGCGACGCTGGACGAAGGGATTATCGGACCGGAATGGCTTACGCTCGAAGCGCTCGCCGACCACAAGTCCATGCTGCGCAGTCCGCTGGTCCTGCGCTCGCTGCGCGAATATCTCGCCGGCGTGCGCTATCCGCTCGCCGCGATCACCACCCTGATAGACGCATGAACGCCCCGCTCGTCATCGTCGGACTTTCCGGCGGCGTGGATTCCGCCGTCGCCGCGCATCGCCTGCTCGAAGCCGGCTATTGCGTCGAGGGGCTGCACATGACGAACTGGGAAGCCGACGACGCCTATTGCACGCGCGTGGACGACGAAGCCGCCGCAAGCGCGGTCGCCGAACGCCTCGGCATCGTGCTGCATCGCGCGAACTTTTCTCGCGAATACCGCGAACGCGTATTCGCCGATTTTCTCGCTGAATATCGCGCCGGGCGCACACCCAATCCCGACGTGCTCTGCAACCGCCACGTCAAGTTCGGCGCTTTCCTCGACTGGTCTCGAAGACTCGGCGCCGATGCCGTCGCCACCGGCCACTATGCGCGCGTGGAAGAAATCGCCGGCAAACCGGGGCTACTCACCGCGCGCGACGCAAACAAGGATCAGACCTATTTTCTGCATGCGGTACACGGCGAGGCGTTGGCCCGCACGCTCTTCCCGCTCGGCGATCTCGCCAAACCCGAGGTGCGCGAGATCGCGCGAAAGATCGGATTACCCAATCACGCGCGGCCCGATTCCACCGGCATCTGTTTCATCGGCGAGCGTCCGTTCCGCGGCTTTCTTGCCGAATATCTGCCAGAAACGCCGGGCCCAATCGAAGACACCGCCGGGCGCGTGCTCGGCGAGCATCGCGGCCTGCACTTTCATACCCTCGGCCAGCGCGGCGGACTCGGCATCGGCGGTCTTCGCGACGCCCGCGAGGCGCCCTGGTACACGGTGGACAAGGATTTCTCGCGCAACGCTCTTATCGTCGCGCAGGATGCCGATCATCCGCGCGGACTCGCCATTGCTCTGGAAGCCGATCGCCTGCACTGGATCGCGGGCGAAGCGCCGCCGGCGCCCGCCACAGTCCAGGTCCGCGTGCGCTATCGGCAAAAGCCCGTTGCGGCAACGCTGGAATCCGCCGATGCAATCATGCGCCTGCGTTTTCGCGAGCCGCTGCGTGCGGTCACGCCCGGTCAGTACGCCGTCGTCTATGCGGGCGATGTCTGCCTCGGCGGCGGCCGCATCGTCGCACGCCAAACCCTCGATCAAACTACGGTACAGATCCGCGCGGTTACGGCTTAAGCCGCCCCGGAACACGGGCCTGTTATTTTCTCATCCGTTATTCAGTGCAGCGTGAACTGGATGTTCTGACAGACATTCGGCGTTGCCACGGGATTGCCGTTGACCTTGCGCGGAAAGAACTTCCAGCGCAGAATCGTCTGCAGGGCGGATTGCGCAAGCAGTTCTCTTGCCTGCGGCGAACTGGCGCCAGCAACACGCGGACCGACCACGGAACCGTCGGACGCAACCGTGAAGCAGGTCTTCACGTAGCCTTCGACACCCTGGACCGCGGCCTGCGGCGGATACTGCGGCGTGAAGCGAAAGGCCACGCCCAGCGACGAGTCGCCGCTGTTCATTACGCCCGGCCCCGGCGGCGGATTGGAAATGATCGGTCCGTCGCCTGGAATACCCGGACCAAACTTAATGGTTGTCCGCAAGGGATGCCGTGGTATCGGGTTGGGATTAGCCGTCGGTTTCGGATGAGGTTGCAGCACCGGTGGCTTCGGCAATTTGTGATGCGTCGGTACAATTGGTTTCTGCTTCTGCACTTTGACGACGTCAATAGGATTGATCGTCGGTGGCGCCTTGAATGCCTGCGGATTGGTGGCAATCAGTTGATGCATGAACAGGAAGAGCGCGAAGGAAACGACTCCTCCGATCATCATCGCCAACAGGAATCGCGTGTCTCGCATGGCCCAGTTCATATCGGTCACCTGCTTCCAAGGGCTTACTTTAAGTATAGACCCGAAACAGGAAGGCTGCACGCCTACAAATTCTCCATTATTTTCAGGGACTTAGAATCTCCGGGCCGATATCGGCCAGGGTCGTGCAACCGGCGAGCGCCATGGCATCGGAAAGTTCCTGGCGCAGGAGTTGCAGCACTTCAAGGGCGCCTTCTTCGCCCGCCACCGCCAGGCCCCAGAGGATGGGACGGCCGAGCAGCACGGCGCGCGCGCCCAGGGCCAGGGCCTTGAGCACGTCGGAGCCGCGGCGGATGCCGCCGTCCACATAAGCCTCGCAGGCACCATCCAGCGCGGCAATCACATGCGGCAGCACCTCCGCCGTGGCCGGACAGGTATCGAGCTGGCGTCCGCCATGATTCGAAACGATCACGGCCCGCGCACCGTGTTCGACGCAGCGCCGTGCATCGTCGCCGCGGCAAACGCCCTTGACTACCACCGGCAGCCGGGTATTCGCGCACAGCCAGTCGAGATAATCCCAGGACAGTGAATTGTCGAAGTGAGTGTTTACATAGGCGGCCAGTCCCGAGCCTTGCACCTCCGGGAACTTCCCTTTACCTGCCACGGCCACGTTCTTCACACTCAGTTCCGGCGGAAGCTGAAAGCCATTGCGTGCATCGCGTTCGCGGTTGCCAAGGATGATCGAATCAACGGTGAGTACGAGCGCCTCCGCGCCCGCGGCTTCGGCACGCGCAATCAGACTGCGCGTGAGCTCGCGATCCTTGTACACGTAAAGCTGAAACCACTTCGGACTGTCCGCTTGCGCAAACACGGTTTCCATGTCGGTATTCGACAGGCAACTGAGAATGTAGAGTGTCTGCGCACGTTTGGCCGCGCGTGCGGCGGCCGGCTCACCCGCCTCGCAGGCCAGGCAATGAAAAGCGGTGGGCGCCACCAGGATGGGCATGCTCACCGTCTGGCCGAGCACCGTCGTCGTCGTTTCCCGTTCGCCCACGCCTGCGAGCACGCGGTAGTGCAGCCGCATCCGCGCCCAGGCATTGCGGTTCTCGGCAAGCGTAATTTCGTCCAGCGCGCCGCCGGCATAGTAATCGAAGGCAGGCTTCGGCAGACGGGTCTCGGCGACACGCTCGTAGTCGTATACGTTAAGCAGCAGCTGTTCGGTCATGACGATCTTCCGGGAGATTAAAACGCGGATTCTGCGCGATTACGCCGCATCGCATTCTCTGCGCCAGGCACCCGGCGGCATGCCGAAGTGATGCTTGAACGCACGCTGGAACGCCGCCGCGGAACCATAGCCCACTTCGTCCGCGATGCAAGCCACGCTAACCGTTTGCTCGCGCAATAATCCCGCCGCCACGTGTATGCGCAACCGGGTCAGATAATGCATCGGCGGCTCGCCGAGCACGGCGGTGAAACGCGCTGCCAGATTCGAGCGCGAACTGGCCGTTTCGGTCGCCAGTGTTTCCACCGACCAGTGTCTCCCGGGCGACTGGTGCAGGGCGCGCAGGGCGCGTCCGACCACGGGATCGCGCACGGCAGCCAGCCAACCGGTCGCGTCGGCCGGCAAATCCTTCATGTACAAACGCAGCGCCTCCATGAAAAGCAGCTCGGCCATGCGCACGCGCAGGGTATCCGCGCCGGGGCCTTCATCCAGCGCCTCGGA
Source organism: uncultured Gammaproteobacteria bacterium (assembly GCA_963843735.1). Classification (GTDB taxonomy): domain Bacteria; phylum Pseudomonadota; class Gammaproteobacteria; order JAKDMP01; family JAKDMP01; genus CAWJLN01. The sequence goes on along the minus strand of CAWJLN010000007.1, from coordinate 41,700 downwards.
AATAGCGTAGCGGAGCAGCAACTTCGCCGGTTCGCCCAGACTAACCTTGCAGAAATCCGGCAGCGAAGCGCACAGCGGCGCGAACGCACGCCTGTTGCACCCCAGAAAACCGCACACGATCTGCACCTTGGGCTCCGTTCCCAGATTGAAGCAAAGACTGCGCAGATCGGGGAACGAGCGCTTTCCGAGCACCTCACGGAAGGAAACGGGAGCGGCTTCGATCAGGTTGGCTATCTGGTGCGCATGTCCGTGCGCGAGCACCACGGCATCGCCGGCACTGGTGTGCACCCAGTCGCCGGGCGGATGGCGCATCCAGCACTCTCCTTCATTCACGATGTGAAAGACGATGACCTGATCTGTACCCGGGGGCAGCAGCCGGGCCAGATCGTCGGCCGTGGTGGTAGAGTTTGCGATGGCCCAGCGGCCGGACACGTAAAGGCGGAACATCAGCGCGCCGGTCAGGCGCACCATCTTGAACACATCGGACAATATATCGGTTGTCATTGCCCCTCCCGGCGTTTTTTCGGCGCCTCGGGTGTTCATTGTAGAGTATAAATCATTGGCGGCGCGCATGCTCAATGCTACAGTTATAAATGGTTTTTCGACCAGAGACGGAGGGTAACTCCATGGGAGGCATGGCAATGCTCGCATACGGTATCGTGTGCTATTTCGTATTCTTTTTGACGTTTCTGTATGCCATCGGTTTTGTCGGAGATTTTGTCGTCCCGACAAGTCTTGACCGCGGTATGGCCAGTCCGGCGGCTGTGGCATGGATTATTGATATTGCGCTGCTCGCGCTGTTCGCTATACAGCACAGCGGCATGGCCCGGCGCGGTTTCAAGCGTTGGCTGACGGGCTGGCTTCCGGCCCCGGCCGAACGCAGCACCTATGTATTGCTGTCGAGTCTCATTCTCGCCCTGATGTTCTGGCAGTGGCGGCCGTTGCAGGGTACGGTCTGGAACGTGCAGACGCCTTGGGCGTACTGGTTGCTTTACGCCGTGTTTGCGTTCGGATGGTTGCTGGTATTGACCGGCACTTTCATGATCAACCATTTCGATCTGTTCGGATTACGCCAGGTCTGGCTGCGGGCGCGCGGACGCGACTATGCGCCGCTCGAGTTCAAGGAGCATTTCTACTACCGGATTATCCGCCATCCCTTGATGCTCGGTTTTATCATTGCCTTCTGGGCGATACCCCTGATGAGCGTTGGCCACCTGCTTTTCGCGGTTGCCACGACCGGCTACATCCTGCTTGCCCTGCAACTGGAGGAACGGGACCTGATTGCCGCCCATGGCGAAGACTACCGGCGTTACCGCCGCGAAGTGCCGATGTTGTGTCCCTGGCCGAGACCGCACGGTACCCGGCAACAGCCTGATGGATGAGCGGGTCACAACTCCGCTAGGGGGACGAACCGGCTTCGTCTTCTACTGCAAGAGTGTCGGGCATGTCGAGTACCGCCCCGTCGAACGCGACCGCGCCTGGCGCGCGGCGGCATTGATAGGGGAAATGCTCTAGAGGGTTGTTCAGTGGCTTTAACCGCAATCAATTGATAGGCGCCGAGGCAGACGCGATCGCAAGCCGCCAGTAATCGATCGGTGTGCCGGCTACTTTCAGCTCCGAGACATAGTCCACCAGGCGGGTCGTATCAGGTCCCGAAGCGTCCTCGCCCCGTTGCGCGAGATAGTAGGGCGGGATCGACTGGTAGTAGAGCGTTGCCCGAATCGAGGCCGCGCCCGCCGTCGCGCCGGCGATCGGTATTAGGTAGCGCACCGTGTTCGAGCCGCTGCCATTCGAGTAGTCCGGATCGGCACCGGTGCCCACCGGTTCGGTCGCGTCGGCATAGAGGCCGATCAGCGACCAGCCCTGCGGCTGAAGCCTGTTATCTTTCACTTTAGTGTCGAGGGAAAAGAAGCTCGTAGTCAACTGACCCTGGGATCTCTGACCAACTCTTCGTAGATCTGGACCTGGTCTTCGCCGGTGATTGGGTTGCCGGTCCAGTAATGCGGCTGGAAGGTCTGCTGGGTCGGAGTAAAAAACTCGGTGGTCAGCGGGTTGCCCGCACCGTCGACTATCACACCCGCGGAATTGGTTTTACCCGACTCCCACAGCACGTCGCCGCTAACGTCCAACACCTGGAAATCGATAAAAGCCCGCCGGAAACCGACTCCGGTTGGGAAATCGTGGCCGGCGAGGTTGGTTACGCGGACATCAGCCTGCAAGGTGCCGCTGCTGATTTGGGCCGTGAGAATATTGATGGTCGCGGTCTGAGCGGCAACGGCAAGCGCTGAGTCGATAGCGGTCTGCTGGCTCGATATGACCTCGGCCGCGGCTGAGGGCAGGTTGGGATCCTGCGCATAGAGTCCTAGGTCGCGGCGGAACTGGCCGAACATCTCAAGCACAAAGAGGTTGATGCCGCTCAGAGTGTGGCGTGCGTACGGCTGTCGCACCTGCATCGTGATATCGGGATCGGGCGCACGGAACTCGATAGGGGGAAAAGTGTTGTCCTCGATGTTTGCAATCTTGAAAGCGAGGTCCACGTTGTCGTACTTGACCGGCATGTGGCAATTCTGGCAGGTCTGGTCGGGATTGAAGCTGCTGTTTAACCATTCGAGATAGGTTGACTGCTCGTCAAACAGTTTGGGCTGCCCGTTCTCCATCACTTGGTTGCCTTGTGAATCGAAAACGGGCAACAAAATCGCGTGGCAGGAGCCGCACATCGCGGATGAGGAAAGCTGGCTGGCGCCGACCGGCTTGATGCCCAGCGCGCTTTTCATCGGGTAGGTGATTGGATCGTTGCAGGGCCCGTAGACTTCGTCGGCCGGGCCGACCTTGAATCTGCCAGTAAAAGTGGCCGGGGTGCCAAGCCCAGTGGCCGCGATATGATGGCAGACATTGCACGAGATGCCGTCACGCGCAAGTGCGCCGTACCTGGAAGTAGGATCCTGCAATTGTGCGCGTACCAAAAGGGTTGTGCCGCCGCTGTTGATCGCGTTCTGCCGCTCGCCCATCACGCCGTGGCAGCTCAGGCAGGTATCCTGGACGAATGCCGCAGCGTCGTGCGGATGTGTGACGAGGTTATCGTGGAGGGTGCTCTCGCTGTTGAGCTGGGCGAAGAAGACGGGGTCGCGTCCAGCCAGCCCCATCATCGAGTAGTGCAATTCACCGTACGAGGAAACGTTTACCTGCGGCGACAGGGCGTCGGGGTAAAGCATGCTTGGAATATCGGGACGTCCGCTCCCCGAAAGCGTGCCGGTAGCGTCATGGCAACCGGAGCATTGATCGGAGGTAAGGAATTCCTCGGGTCCCGTAGGCGGCGGCCCTGCGACTACGTGATCGAAGCCTTCGGGAACCATGCATCGCGGGGACGCAGTGTGCGCATTCCGCAACTCGCGCAGATTCTTGAACACCGAAGCTGAAATTTGCGTGATGAAACGGGGTGCGAGATGGGCTTCAAGCCGGGCCGGCGGGACGATTAACGGAGTTGATGCGTTGCGCTGAGTGATGTTGTCTAGGATCGGCGGCGCGTACGCACTTATCGCCTGGATGCCGGCCAGGACGTGCGCCGACGTCGCGTAGGTGCCGGTGTCATTCTCCGCCGACGCATGGCAGTTCACGCAGAGGCCCGCACCGTAGCCCACGTAGGAAACCTGCGGTTCCGCGCAACCGTCCGGCGGATGCGGGTTGAAAGTAATCGTGGCGCTGCCGGTCGGATAATGAAGATCCGCCCAGTACCAGCCGTCCCACGAGCCCTTCGAGTCTTTGACCATGATGGTCCACTCACTCAGCAGCGCGGTCAGGGTCTTGTACTGCTCCTTGACGATCATCGCTCCGTCGGGTGGATTGCCTTGCCGCTTATCGACAGTAATCCAATGCCACACGGTCGGCGAATACCAGACCTTGACGTAGGGATGGACGCCGTCGCTGGTGCGTATCTGTGGATCATGTTCCCAGTGCTGGCGCCGATAGCAGAGATTGTTCATGAATGCTTCGAGACGCGGTTCGAAGTTCGCTGCGGATGCGGCCGGAAGAGGCGCGCAAGCGCCCTGGATAGCCGGACTCGACGACGAGGACGAGACTCCGCACGATGACAGCGCCGATATCGTGATCAGGCTTAGCGCAAGCAGCAGGATCAGTCGCACAGGCAGCGTGAGAAATTCAAGCAGGTTCCGAAAGCGTATTCCAGCCACGACTGCCCTCTCCGGACTCGGATCCTGCCGCAACATCGTTTCGACTAGTTTAGCAAATCGAGCCCGTTCATCCACGAATTGATCAGAACTTCTCTACATCAGCTTTTGCGCGGCGGCGGTGGCCGCTTCGAGCTTGCGTTCGCCCGCCGCGGCCTCTGCAGTGAGCTGCTGGAAGACCGCATATTGCGCCGCCGTCGGCTTGACGTAGGCCATGCCAACACTGGCCTGTATGTAGGCCAGATGACTGTGGAGCATGGGTTCGTGCAGCAGATCGCCTTCGCTCGACTGAATGTTCAATTGCACGGCGTTGTTGATTGCGTTGTTAAGAGCGGCCAACATTTTTGCATGAGCCGAGTCCGGCTTGCCGTTTCCGATTACTGACCGTAGTTTGTCACGCGCCGCAATGGCGCGGTTGATGGTCTTGTCGAGCGTGTCGAGTGTGTCGTGAATTTTCATCTCCAGCGCGAGACGGGCAACAAGATCACTTTGACTGGTATCAATCCTCGGATCAAGTGTCACATCAAAACTCTGCACACTCTGCTTGCCGCCGTAGTCGAGCACGACCCGATAGCTGCCGGGAACGACCACCGGTCCTTCGACCGAATCGGGCATGCCGCCCGCGGCGATCGGCGGATAGAACCCTGTGACATCAGTGGCATCGGCGTAGCGCAGATTCCACTGGAAGCGGTTCATGCCCGGCTCAATCGCCGTGAGCTTGCGCTCAGCCTTCGCCTTCAGTTGCGCCGGCGTCATGGCAAGTTCGTCTTCATGCGACTTCTTGGCGTTCTCGTTTTTCTTTTCTTTCAAGTGCAGATTGAAGCTGTTGATCACGTTCCCTTGAGCATCGGAGAAAGTAAGGGTGACCGGCGCCTTGCCGTCGTAGTCCCCCGGTATGTGGAAAAATACGGTCGCACCGAAGGGCGGATTCTCGCCCGCGCCCTTGCCCGCGCCAGGGAAATCCGGCGTGCTATAGGCATGCGTGAGCCATGCCTGCTGTGGCGCGAAAACGGTAGCGTCGTTCGCGGCTACCGTCGGACTTTGCGTCATCTGCTCGAGCAGCGAGAGATTGCCGAGAATCCAGAAGGCTCTTCCGTGCGTGGCGACGACCACGTCGCCCTGACGCGTGTTGATTGCGACATCGCGCACCTGCACCTTGGGCAGGTTGAGCGCGAGCGACTGCCAGTGCGAGCCGCCGTCGAAGCTCGCGTATACGCTGTTTCTGGTACCCAGAAACAGCAGATTCGCGTCGTTCGGGTCCTGGCGCACGGCGAACACGTATTGATCGTTCGGCAGGCCGCTGACGATCCGCTTCCAGTGTTTGCCATAGTCGGAGACCTTGTACACGTACGGCATGAAGTCATCCCACATGTAGCGGTTTGCCGTAAGGTACGCCGTTCCCTTAACGGTGTGCGACGGTTCGATCGAGGTGATGTTCGACCATTTCGGCAATTTCGACGGCCTTACCGCCTGCCAGCGCTTGCCACCGTCGCTGGTGACGTGCACCAGTCCATCGCTGGAACCGGCCCAGATGACGTTGTCGTCGAGCGGCGAGATGGCGAGCGCCGACACGCCGGGATAGATTTCCGCACCGGAATGATCAATATCGATGGATCCGCCGCTCGGTGCCTCGGTGCTTGCCACGTTGCGGGTGAGATCAGGACTGATCGTCTTCCAGGTCTCGCCGTAGTCGTCGCTTTTCATCACGTACTGCGAACCGATCAGCAGTTCCTTCGGATTCACCGGCGAAAACACGATGGGATGCGTCCAGGCAAAACGATATTTGAGTTCGCCCGCCGCGGCTCCCTCATGGTAGCTGGGCCAGGGGCTCACGCTCTGATACTGCTCGGTCGCCATGTTGTACTTGAGAAAGAGGCTGTAGTAACCGCTGCCATAGGTGATCTTTGGATTGCCGGGCTGCGGCGCCACGACGGTGCTCTCGCCGTAAGCAACCGAGTGCCAGGCGCCGAGCGGAATCATCCCTTCACCCGACGCGCTCGGCCCTTCGAACGAGCCTTCGTCCTGCTGTGCGCCGTAAATATGGAAGGGGAACTGGTCGTCGAGGTTGACGTGGTAGAACTGGCCGGTCGGCTGATTGTGCTCAGTGCTCCAGGTCTTGCCGCCGTCGGTTGAGACCGTCGCTCCGCCATCGTTGCCCTCAAGCAGAATTTTGGTGTTGTTCGGATTGATCCAGACGATGTGATTGTCGCCGTGCGGCGTATGCAGCTTCTTGAAGGTCTTGCCACCGTCGCGCGAGACGAACAGTGCGAGCACCTGCGGCATGTAGACCGTGTCGGGATCCTTCGGATCAACAAACACCGCCATGTAATAGAAGGCGCGTTGGCGCAGCTCCCAATTGTCGTTCACGCGCTTGAAGGTCTTGGCACCGTCGTCGGAACGGAAAAGCCCCCCGTCCTTCGCCTGGATGGTGACGTACACGACGTTCGGATTGCTGGCGGCCACGGCCACGCCCATCTTGCCGAGCGTGCCGCGCGGAAGGCCCGGATGACCGGATATGTTCGTCCAATGCGCGCCGCCGTCGGTCGTCATGTAGAGGCCGCTCCCGGGCCCGCCGCTGCCGAGCTGCCAGGGTGTGCGGTACGCCTGCCATGCCGTCGCATAGAGCACGTCGGGGTTCTGCGGATTCATCACGAGATCCACGACACCGGTCTTGCTGTTTACGTAAAGGATCTTGCTCCAGGTCTTGCCGCCGTCCGTGGTTTTGAACACGCCGCGGTTGGGACCGGGCACGAAGACGTGCCCCATGGAAGCGGCATAGACCACGTCGGGGTTATTCGGATTCACCACCAGGCCCATGGTCGTGTGGGTATCCTTCAGCCCCGCATACGCCCAGGTCTTGCCGCCGTCGGTGCTCTTGTACACGCCATCGCCGGTGATCATGTCGCCGCGGATGTCGCTCTCGCCCGTACCCGCGTAGATGATCCGGGGATCGGACGGCGCCACCGCGAGCGCGCCGATGCTGTCGCTCGAACCGGGAAGCTTGCCATCGGTAATGTTCTTCCAGCTGATGCCGTAGTTCGTACTCTTCCAGACGCCGCTGTCCACGCCACCCATGTAGAAGAGGTTCGCATTGCCGGGCACGCCGGCAACGGCGACGGCACGTCCGCCGATATAGGGGCCGACGCTGCGCCATTTGAGCATCGCCGCCGAATTTTGTGCCGGCGCGGTGTCTGCGTTTGCCATGACGGCGGGCGCAAGCAAGGCACCAATAGCCGCGGAAGCGGCCAGAAATGCAAACATGCGGGAATTCACGAGAGCGGAAAATCGTTTCATCGCTGGGGCTCCTGGTGCAGATTACGGCGCGCCGCAAGGGTTCACGGCGGATTCTAGTTCGCGATCATAGCGCAATCCGGCGCGCCGGGACAACGCACGCGCCCTCCCGAAACGACAAAGGGCCCGCACGTGGCGGGCCCTTATGAGCGAAGTTTCAGGCTTGTCTCAGTCCGGAGTGACGCCTTCCTCTTCGGCGGCAATGGCCTTCATGCTCAAACGCACGCGACCCTGCTTGTCCACTTCCAGCACCTTGACGCGGATCACGTCACCTTCGCTGAGCTTGTCGCTCACCCGCTCCACCCGCTCCTCGGAAATCTGCGAGATGTGCACGAGACCGTCGCGGCCCGGAAGAATGGTGACGAAGGCGCCGAAGTCCATGAGTTTTGCGACCTTGCCCTCGTAGATGCGCCCGACCTCGACATCGGCGGTGATGTCCTCGATGCGCTTCTTCGCAGCCTCGCCCGCAGCACGATCCACGGATGCAATCTTGATGGTGCCATCGTCCTCGATGTCTATGGTGGCGCCGGTTTCCTCGGTCAGCGCGCGGATCACTGCCCCGCCCTTGCCGATGACGTCACGGATCTTTTCGCGATCAATCTTCATGGTGATGATGCGCGGCGCGTATTCGGAAAGTTCGTCGCGCGGCTTTGCGAGCACGGCGTTCATCTTCTCCAGTATGTGCAGACGCCCTTCGCGTGCCTGCGACACCGCAGTTTCCATGATTTCGCGCGTGATGCCGTCTATCTTGATATCCATCTGCAGCGCCGTCACGCCGTCTTTGGTGCCGGCGACTTTGAAATCCATGTCGCCCAGATGATCCTCATCGCCGAGGATGTCGGTCAGCACCGCGTATTCGTCGGCTTCCTTGATCAGACCCATGGCGACGCCGGCGACCGGCGCCGAGATCGGCACGCCCGCGTCCATCAGCGCAAGGCTCGTGCCGCAGGTCGTCGCCATCGAACTCGAACCGTTCGATTCGGTGACTTCGGCCACCACACGAATAACGTAGGGATAATCCTTCATGTTCGGCATGACCGCCTGGATGCCGCGCTTGGCGAGGCGGCCGTGACCGATTTCGCGGCGCTTCGGCGAACCCATGAATCCGGTTTCACCGACGCAGTACGGCGGGAAGTTGTAGTGGAGCATAAAGGGCTCCTTGCGCTCGCCGGCGAGTTCGTCAATGCGCTGTGCATCGCGCTCGGTGCCCAGCGTCGCCACCACCAGCGCCTGGGTTTCACCGCGGGTGAACAGCGCCGAGCCGTGGGTGCGCGCCAGTACGCCGACCTGAATGTCAATCTGGCGCACGTCCTTCAGGCCGCGGCCGTCTATGCGCGCGTCGCCCTTGAGAATGCGTCCACGCACAAAGCCGCGTTCCAGCTTGGCGAAGCCCTGCTTGATGTCGTCTGCCGGAAAGCCTGCGCCCTCTTCGCCGCCCAGTTTCTCCCGGGCATCGTCGAGCAGCCGGCCGAGTTCCGTCTGGCGTTCCGTTTTCTCCGCGATGCCGTAAGCCTTGCCGATCGCCGCGCCGTAATCCGACTCGAGCTTTTCGGCCAGGCCTTCGGGCGCCTGCGGCGCGTTCCATTCCCAGGCCGGTTTGGCAGCTTCCGCGGCCAGTTCGCCAATCGCCTTGATCGCCGTTTTGGAGGCTTCGTGTCCGAAGAATACGGCATCGAGCATGGTCTTTTCCGAAAGCTTGCCGGCCTCGGATTCGACCATGAGCACGGCATCCGCGGTGCCCGCGATAACGAGATCCAATTCGGATTCGACCAGTTCGCTGGCGGTTGGATTGAGCAGGAATTCGCCGTTGCGATAACCCACGCGCGCCGCACCGATGGGTCCACCCCAGGGCATGCCGGAAAGGGCGAGTGCCGCCGAGGCACCCAACAACGCAGGAATGTCGGGATTCACTTCGGGATTCATGGAGATCACGGTCGCGATGACCTGCACTTCGTTCTTGAAGCTCTTGGGAAAGAGCGGACGGATCGGGCGGTCAATCAGGCGCGAGGTGAGCACTTCCTTCTCGCTTGGCCGGCCTTCGCGCTTGAAGAACCCGCCGGGGATGCGTCCGGCGGCATAGGTCTTTTCCTGGTAGTTGACGGTAAGCGGGAAGAAGGGGCGCGAGGGATCCGCCTCGCGACGACCCACCGCAGTGACCAATACCGCGGTCTCGTCCATGGTGACAAGTACCGCACCGTCCGCCTGCCGGGCAATCCGGCCCGTTTCCAATGTGACTTGCTTGCCGCCGAAATCGAAACTCTTTTTTACAACTGACACGTTAGCTCCATGAAATAAGGTTCAAGGTCTTTCTAAAGGATTTTCAGCGACGCAGACCGAGCCGCTCGATCAACTGCACGTAGCGCGTGCGATCCGTCGTCTTCAGATAATCGAGCAGACGGCGGCGCTGGCTGATCATCTTCAGCAGACCGCGTCGCGAATGGTGATCTTTCTTGTGCGCGGCGAAGTGACCGCCGAGCCCCGCAATGCGGGTGGAAAGCAGTGCGACCTGGACCTCGGGGGAACCGGTGTCTTGTTCGCCGGAGCCGTATTCGGCAATGACCCGGCGCTTTTCTTCCTGGCTGAGAGGCATCAAAATCTCCGTAATTTCGTCTGTGACTATCCGTAACCTGTCTATTTTAGATGGATACGGCTCGATACTCAAGCATCGGGGCCGACCTGGCTCAACAGGCGGCGCGGGGCGATGCGCCCATCCTCGATCATTTCGCCCACGCCGAGGAAACGCTCGGCCTCGTCATACAGGCGGATCCAACCCTCGGCGGGCGCACGCGGCACCATCACCGGGCGGCCATGGCGCAGAAAATAGGCGAGATCGCGGGTCAGACTCAGGGCCGGACAATCACGCAGGGCCGTATCCGGCGCAAGCAGCAACTGCGCGGGCTCGGGCGCGGCTTCGAGTTCCGCGAGTGTCACCAGGCGATCGGCCTCTTCCGTATAACCGGCCACCGCAGTGCGCCGGAGCGCAATCACGTGAGCGAGGGTGCCCAGCGCCTCGGCGATGTCCTCGACCAGGGTGCGCACGTAGGTCCCCTTGGAACAGCGCAGTTCGAGTTCCATCCGGTCGTCATGCAGGGCGACCAGACGCAATTCGTGAATCGTTACCGGACGCGGCGCGCGCTCCACGCTCACTCCCTTGCGCGCAAGATCGTAGAGACGCTCGCCCTTGTGCTTGAGCGCCGAATACATGGGTGGCGTCTGCTCGGTCTCGCCGCGAAAACGCGTCAGTGCCGCCTCGACGGCCGCCTCACTCAGCGCCGGCACCGGCGCCTCGTCGCGCACGACGCCATCGGCATCGCCGGTATCGGTGGCAACGCCGAGCCGCGCCTCAACCACGTAGCGCTTCTCCGCATTCAGAAGGAACGCCGATAGTTTGGTGGCTTCGCCGAAAGTAAGCGGCAAAATACCGGTCGCCAGCGGATCGAGACTCCCGGTATGTCCGCCGCGCGAGGCGCCGAGGGCGCGTTTCGCGCGGTTGAGCGCCTGAGTCGAAGCGATTCCCGTGGGCTTGTCGAGCAGCAGTATCCCGTTGACCGTGTTCGCGCGGCGGCGGCTCATTGCTCCGCCTTTTCGTCGTTGCGCGGCAGGCCCTGTGCGATCAACGCTTCCAGATGTGCGCCCCGTTCGCCGCGCCTGTCCCACTCGAAGTCGAGTCTGGGCAGCACGCGCAAGCGAATCTCCGTGGCCAGTTCGCGGCGCAGGCGCGTCCCCGCATGGCGCAAGGCACCGAGTGTGCTCTCGGGATCGGCGGCGGGATCGGCCGAGGACACCATGACCCGCGCGCGCTTGAGATCGGGCGACATGGAGACTTCGGTCACGGTCACCAGACGCAGGCGCGGATCGGCACAGCGGCGCTCGATCAGGCCCGCCAGCGCGTGCGCGACTTCCGTTCCGACGCGAGCCGGACGCGAAGCGGGGGAAACGCTGTTCATGCCTCCAGGGTACGCGCGACTTCGACGCGTTCGAAAACCTCGATCTGGTCGCCGGGACGCACGTCGTCGTAGTCCTTCACCGCAATACCGCACTCGGTCCCGGCGCGCACCTCGTTCACGTTGTCCTTGAAGCGGCGCAGCGATTCCAGCTGGCCCTCGAAGATGACGACGTTATCGCGGAGCACGCGGATCGGATTGTCGCGCTTGACGTAGCCGTCCACCACCAGGCAGCCGGCGACCGCGCCGAACTTCGGCGAACGGAACACGTCGCGCACTTCGGCGAGTCCCACGATCTGCTCGCGCAGTTCCGGCGAAAGCATCCCCGACAGCGCCATGCGCACGTCGTCTATGAGTTCGTAGATAACGCTGTAGTAACGGATGTCGAGACCCGCTTCCTGCTGCGCCTTGCGTGCGACGCTGTCGGCGCGCACGTTGAAACCGATAATGACGGCACTAGATGCGGCGGCGAGGTTCACGTCGGATTCGTTGATGGCGCCGACGCCGGCGCTGACCACCTTTACCAGCACTTCATCGGTTGCAAGCCGCGTCACGGCGTCGCGGATCGCCTCCAGACTGCCTTGCACGTCGGCCTTGATGATGAGATTGAGCGTTTTCGACTCGTCCTTGCCGATCTGCGAAAAGATGTCGTCCAACTGGGAAGACTTGTTGCTCGCGAGACGCACGTCGCGCTCGACGGTGTGACGATGTCCGGCCACTTCACGTGCCTTGCGTTCGTCCTCCACCACCAGCGCCGCGTCGCCTGCATTGGGCGTACCCGAAAGCCCGAGAACCTGCGCGGGCATGGAGGGACCCGCGCTTTTCATCGCCTGTCCGCCATCATCGAGAAGCGCACGCACGCGCCCGAATTCCTGGCCGGCGAGCAGAACATCGCCGCGCCTGAGCGTGCCCTCCTGGATCAACACGGTGGCGACCACGCCGCGGCCCTTGTCCAGGCGCGCCTCGAGCACCACACCGCGCGCCGGCCCATCGTCAGGCGCGGCGAGTTCCAGCACTTCCGCCTGCAGCAGCACGGCGTCGAGCAACGTATCCACGCCCTCGCCCGTCTTTGCCGACACCGGGACGAACTGCACGTCGCCACCCCAATCTTCGGGCACCACTTCGTGCTTCACCAGTTCGTTCTTGACGCGATCCTGATCCGCGTCTGACTTGTCTATCTTGTTCATGGCAACCACGATCGGCACCCCGGCCGCGCGCGCGTGTTCGATCGCCTCGATGGTCTGCGGCATGACGCCGTCGTCCGCCGCCACCACCAGCACGACGATGTCGGTAGCCTGAGCGCCGCGCGCACGCATGGCCGTGAAGGCGGCATGGCCCGGTGTGTCGAGGAAAGTGATGCCGCCCTTGGCGTGCTTCACATGGTAGGCACCGATGTGCTGCGTGATGCCGCCCGCTTCTTCGGTGGCGACCTTGCTGCGGCGAATATAATCGAGCAGCGAAGTCTTGCCGTGATCCACGTGGCCCATCACCGTCACCACCGGCGCGCGCGGCTTCGCTTCGCCGCGCTTGACTTCGGTTTCGAGCAATGTCGCTTCCACGTCTCCGGCGGAAGCGAGCTTGGGCGTGTGCCCCAGTTCCTCCACCACCAGCACGGCGGTATCCTGATCGAGCATCTGGTTGATGGTCGCCATGATGCCCATCCCCATCAGCGTGCGGATCAGCTCCGCGCCCTTGACCGCCATGCGCTGAGCGAGATCGCTCACGCTGATCGCCTCGGGAATAGAGACTTCCCGTTTCTGCGGCTCGACCGGACGCTCGAATCCGTGCTGGGTTTCGATGTTCGCCACCCGGCTTCCGCGGCGTCCGCCGCGATCCCGCGCCGGGCGTCGCGCTCGACCGCCACGCTTGACGTGCAGTTCGCCGGAAAGCGTGGCCTCTTCGCCGACTGGAGCGGCGCCCGCACGCGACTTGCCGCCCTTCGGATGCAGTGCGCGCTGCTGGCGCCGTTGCTCCGCCTCTTCTTCCCGGCGCGCCTCGGCCTCGGCGCGCAGCCGTTCGGCTTCCTGGGCGCGCTCCTGGGTTTCGCGCTCCTGGCGTTGGGCCTCGCGTTCACGCTCGACCGTCTCCGTCTGGCGTTTTTCTTCTTCCTCGCGGCGGCGCTGTTCGCGCTCCGCTTCCTGACGCTGCTCCTCTTCGCGGCGCGTCGCCTCTGCGGCCTCGCGCTCGCGCTGCGCCTCTTCGATGCGCTGTTTTTCCTGCTCGATGACCGCGCCACGCTTGACGTAGGTGCGCTTGCTTCTGACTTCCACGTTGACCGTCTTCGCACGACCCTGGCCGCCCGACACCTTGAGTTCGCTCTGGCTGCGGCGCTTGAGCGTGATCCGCCGCGGTTCCACCTGGGTGTCTCCGCCGTGGGCCTGACGCAGATGCGAAAGAAGCGCCATCTTCTGCTCGTTTGTGAGCACCGTATCCGCGCCGGCAACCTCGACTCCGGCCTCGGCGAATTGTTGCAGCAGCCGCTCCACAGGTGTTCCCACCTGATCGGCAAACTGTTGAACCGTCACTTCCGCCATGCCGTGTCCTCCTTCCTTCTCGACCTTACTCGATCTTCAGTCCGTTACTCGCCCGTCTCGCCGGATACGGATTCCGTTCCCTCGGCCCAAACCTCGCGCGCCGACATGATCGAGAGCCGCCGCGGCCTCCTCGTCGAGATCGCTGATCTCCACCAGTTCGTAGGTGGCGAGATCGGCGAGATCCTCGCGGCTCTTCACGTCCGCACTGGCAAGAGTCACCGCGAGTTCGCGCGTCATGCCCGCGACTTCGAGCAGATCGGGATCAAACTCGACCTTGTCCACCACTTCTTCGCTGGCGATGGCCTGCGCGAGCAGAGCATCGCGGGCGCGGTTGCGCAGCTCCTCGACCATCGCTTCGTCGAATTCCTCGATGCGCGTCAGCTCCGCCACCGGCACGTAGGCCACCTCGTCGAGCGAGGCAAAACCTTCCTGCACCAGGATTTCGGCAACATCTTCGTCCACGTTGAGATTGTTCTTGAACAGATCGCGCAGGCGGCCCGACTCATCCACGCTCTTCTGCTCCGCCTCTTCGGTGCTCATCACGTTGAGTTCCCAGCCGGTGAGCTGGCTCGCGAGACGCACGTTCTGTCCGCCGCGGCCGATCGCCTGCGACAGCCGATCCTCAACAACGGCGATATCCATGCTGTGCCGTTCTTCGTCCACCACGATGGACAGCACTTCGGCCGGTGCCATCGCGTTGATGACGAACTGCGCGGGATTCTCGTCCCACAGGATGATGTCCACGCGCTCTTCGTTCAGTTCACGTGAAACCGCCTGCACGCGCGAACCGCGCATGCCGACGCAGGCACCCACCGGGTCCACCCGGCGATCGTGGCTGCGGACCGCGATCTTGGCGCGCACGCCCGGTTCGCGGGCGGCGCCGATGATCTCCACCAAGCCCTGACCGACTTCCGGCACCTCCAGGGTAAACAACGCGATGATGAGTTCCGGCGCCGTGCGGCTGACGATGAGCTGCGGGCCGCGCAGATCCTCACGCACTTCTTTCAGGTAGCCGCGCACGCGGTCGCCCACGCGCACCGACTCGCGCTGTATGGATTCCTCGCGCGGAATCAGGGCTTCGGCATTGCCGCCGAGATCAATGAAGATGTTACCCCGGTCAGCTCTCTTGACCATGCCGCTCACCAGTTCGCCAACGCGCCCGGCATACAGCTCCGCCACCTGCTCACGCTCGGCCTCGCGCACCTTCTGGAAGATCACCTGCTTCGCGGTCTGCGCCGCGATGCGTCCGAAGGCAATCGAATCCATCGGCTCCTCGACGAAGCCACCGACCTCGGCCGCGGGATTGCGCTCCTGGGCCTCGGCAAGATGCCATTGCGCCTCGGGATTCTCGATCTCTTCCTCATCAGGAAGCACTGCCCACTGACGAAAAGTCGAGTACTCGCCGCTCGTGCGGTCTATCGCCACGCGCACATCTATGTCGTCGCGATGACGCCGGCGCGTCGCCGAAGCAAGTGCCGCTTCCAGCGCCTCGAAAATCACGTCGCGGGAAACTCCCTTCTCCGTCAGAGACGGCTTCCACCACCATCAACAATTCTTTGCTCATTTCCCTCTTACCTCGATCGCCCGGACTTTGCGTCCGGAAAAACCGGATCGTCAACCGCAAGCAACTTCGCCGACACGACGTCGTTCATTGCGATCGCGACCGACCCTTCGCCACAATCCAACTTCAACAAACCATCTTCCACCGCTTCCACACGACCGCGAAGCTTGCGCACCGCGCCCGCTTCGAGCACCTGCAGGCGAACCTCTTCGCCGCACGCCGCCGCAAAATGCGCGGCGGTACGCAGCGGCCGTTCCGGGCCCGGCGAGGAAACCTCCAGTCGCCAGCCCTCCACAAACGGGTCCTCCACATCGAGGAGGCCTTCGACCGCGCGGCTCACCCGCTCGCACTCGTCCAGACCGATGCCGTCGGGCGCGTCAATATAGAGACGCAAGGTCGTGCCACGTCCGCGCTGCAACTCGATGTCGAGCAGCTCGCAGCCGAGCGCCGCAACCTCCGGCTCCAGCCACTCGATCAAGTCCTTTCTCTCGATCCGCGGCATATCTCTCGCCTCGCCTCCACACCCCGGCAACCGGGCCGGAATAAAAAAAATGGGCCATCCGGCCCATTATTTTGCCCCTGAGGGCTCCTTATCCTCCGCCCGGCCGGCGGAAACTTGGTAGCGGGGGCAGGATTCGAACCTGCGACCTTCGGGTTATGAGCCCGACGAGCTGCCAGACTGCTCCACCCCGCAACCGGACTGAGTATTGTAAGAGATTGCCCTGCCTTGTGGCAAGGCAAGACTCAGACGGCGACGGTCAGATACACCAGCACGGCGATGCCGAGGAGGATGCGGTAGATCGCAAACGGCGTAAAGCGATGGGTTCTTATGTAGCCGAGCAGCCATTTGACCGCGATGAAGGCGACGACGAGCGAGACCACGAAGCCGAGCGCGAACGCGGTCCAGTCCTCGTGCACCGCGGAGCCGCCCGCAAGCGTCTTCAGCAGCTCATAAGCGGTGGCCGCATACATGGTCGGAATGCCGACCAGAAACGCGAATTCGGTCGCCGCCGGGCGATTGTTGGTCCCGAACAGCATGGCCGTGAAGATCGTCGCCGCCGAGCGCGAGGTGCCCGGGAAGATGCCGGCAACCATCTGCGCAATGCCGACCAGAATCGCCACCGGCCAGGTCACTTTCTCGCGCTCCGGGCGACGCTCGGCCAGCCGCTCGGCGACTATCATCCACACGCCGCCGATGATGAGCGCCCAGGCGATCGGCTTGATGGCCGTCGGCAGTTTGAAGCCAAGCTTCACCGCGATGAAGCCGAGCACGGCGGTAATCAGGAAGGCCACCGTCAACTTGGCGAGATAGTCACGGTTGGCCGGATCACGCCATTGCGTCAGCAACGCCCAGATGCGCCGCCAGTAAATCAGCGTGATGGCGATAATGGCGCCGGCCTGAATGCCGACATTGAACAGGTCCGAGCGTGCGCCCAGCCAATGTTCTGCGATCAACAGATGCCCGGTCGAGGAGATCGGCAGGAATTCGGTGATGCCCTCGATGATGCCGAGCAGAATGACGTTGAACAGATCGTGCACGCGAGCGATCCTGCCAAAGATCGGTTAGTTTACCCGTTAGCCCAAAGGTTCCGAAAGGCAATGACCGCGAAACGAGCCATGGAAACAGATCGAACGAACCGCGGTGCACTCGCCGGACTGCGCGTGCTCGATCTCTCGCGCGTGCTCGCCGGCCCCTGGGCGAGCCAGCTCCTGGGCGATCTCGGCGCGGAAATCGTCAAGATCGAGCGCCCCGGCAGCGGCGACGACACGCGAAGCTGGGGACCGCCCTTCGTCGGCGCATCCGATGAAAAACGCTCGGCCTACTTCCTTTCCGCCAACCGCAACAAGCGTTCGGTTGCGATAGATTTTTCGCAGACGCGGGGCGCCGAACTGATCCGCCGGCTTGCCGCCGCTTCCGATATCGTCGTTGAAAATTTTCTGCCCGGCACGCTTGCACGCTACGGTCTCGATTACGAAAGCCTGCGCACGATCAAACCCGATCTCGTTTACTGCTCGATCACGGGTTTCGGCCAGACCGGACCCGAGCGCGGGCGTGGCGGCTACGATCTGTTGATCCAGGCCATGGGCGGATTGATGAGCGTCACCGGTGAAGCGGGTGGCGCACCGATGAAGGTCGGCGTCGCACTCGCCAACGTCATCACCGGCCTTTACGCCGCCACCGGCATACTGGCCGCGCTGCGTCATCGCGACGCGACGGGCGCCGGCCAGCACATTGACATTGCACTGCTCGATGCCGAAATCGCGGCGCTCGCGAACCAGTCGCTGAATTATCTCGCGACCGGCAAGCCGCCGCTGCGTCTCGGCAACGCGCATCCGAACATCGTGCCCTATCAGGCCTTCGAGGCCGCTGACGGAGACCTCGTTCTTGCCATCGGCAACGACGCGCAGTTTCAAAACTTCTGCACCGCCGCCGACGTGCCCGAACTGGCCGGCGATCCGCGCTACGCGACCAATGCCGCGCGCGTCGAGCATCGCGAAGCGTTGCTCGCAAAGCTTGAACCGCTCATCGCCGCGCGCGGGCGCGATGAGTGGATCGCCTTGCTCGACCCCTCCGGCGTGCCCTGCGGGCCGGTGAACGATCTCGCCGAAGCCTTCGCCAATCCCCAGGTCCGGGCGCGCGAAATGGAGCTGTCGTTAGGCGCCGGTGAAGACGAAGTTCCGCAGGTGGCGAATCCGCTGCGCATGAGCGCGACGCCGCCGGACTATCGCCTGCCGCCGCCGCATCTCGGCGCCGATACCCGCGCTATCCTGCAGGAACTACTCGACATCGGCGACGACGAACTCAATGCGCTCAAGGCTGCCGGCGTCATTCAGATCAAATAAAAGAATCTCGTACCCCCTGTTGGCGCAACATATCGAAACAAGGACGGGTTAGAGAAACACTAATTTATTCTTTCATGTTGTATCTAGTCATTCCGGCGACAACCGGAATCCGGTTAAAACAGCTTCTTACTGGATACCGGCGTGCGCCGGCATGACGGAAAATTGAATAAATCAGAGTTTTCTTAGAGTGCGTCCAGGGCTTCGGCGAGGCTGCGCACGGGTTTTACCTCGAGGCCGATCTTGCGTTTGCCGCGCGGTGCGTTGGCGGCGGGAACGATGGCACGCTTGAAACCCTGCGCGGCGGCCTCGGCCAGACGTTCTTCGCCGCCGTACACAGGGCGCACCTCGCCGCCGAGTCCCACCTCGCCGAAGACGACGAGATCGGGCGACAGCGGTTTGTCGGCGAGGCTGGAGACGAGCGCCGAGGCGATGGCAAGGTCAATGCCGGTCTCGGCAACCTTGAGTCCACCGACCACGTTGACGAACACGTCGTGACCGTAAAACGCGCGCCCGGCGTGGCGGTGCAGCACCGCGAGCAACATGCCGAGCCGGTTGGGATCGGTGCCGACGGCGACGCGTCGCGGATTCGAGAGCGGACTTTCGTCCACCAGCGCCTGCACCTCAATCAGGAGCGGTCGCGAACCCTCGCGCAGCACTGTGACCACGCTGCCCGCACTGGGTGCGCTCTCGCGGGAGAGAAAAATCGCTGAGGGGTTGCGCACTTCCTTCAATCCGCTTTCGGTCATCGCGAACACGCCGAGTTCATTGGCCGCACCAAAGCGATTCTTGACCGCACGGATTGCGCGATAGCGGCTGCCGGCGTCGTTCTCGAAATAAAGCACGGTGTCCACCATGTGTTCGAGCACGCGCGGGCCGGCGATCGCACCCTGTTTGGTGACGTGGCCGACCAGAAATATCGCTACGCCGCTCTGCTTGGCGTAGCGCACGAGCAACGCCGTACTCTCGCGCAACTGCGCGACCGAACCGGGCGCGGAACTCAAGGCATCGGTGTAGATGGTCTGGATGGAATCCACGACGAGCATCGCCGGTTTTTCGCGTTCGAGCAGAGCGAGCACAGCCTCAATGCGCGTCTCGGAAGCGAGCGCGACATTGCTTTCTCCGACGCCGAGACGACGCGCGCGCAAGCCCACCTGAGCGAGCGATTCCTCGCCGGTCACATAAAGCACGGGCGCGCGCTTGCTCGCCGCCGCCGCGACTTGAAGCAGCAAGGTGGATTTTCCAATGCCGGGATCGCCGCCCAGCAGCACGACCGAACCGGGAACCAGCCCACCGCCGAGCACGCGATCGAATTCGTCCATACCGAGCGCGACGCGGGCACCGTCTTCCGGTTTGATGGAAGCAAGCGCCGAGACAAGTGTTTCTCCCGCGTAGCCTTGCGCCCGTTTGCCACCTGCCCCGCTTCGCGCCGCGACGATGGGCCGCGTTTCAACCAGCGTGTTCCAGGCGCCGCAATCCGAACACTGCCCGGCCCAGCGCGGCGACTCGCCGCCGCAGGCTTCGCAAACGTAAAGCGTGTGCGTCTTTGCCATTCAGGCCGCCGCCGGATTCATCGCGGCTTCGGCATCGCCGTAAGCGCGCGGCACGCGCCGGGTCACGCTGCACACGAGTTCGTAGGCCGTGGTGCCGACGACGCGCGCCAACTCCTCAACCGACAGACCTGCGCCCCACAAGGTCACGGGATCGTGTACGCGGGCATCGGGAAATTCCGTGAGATCCACCGCCAGCATGTCCATTGAGACGCGCCCGACAAGCGGTACGCGGTGGCCGCGCACCAGTGCAACGCCGCCGCGCGCCGCACGCCAGGGATAGCCGTCGCCATAGCCCACGCTCACGGTTCCGATGCGGCTTGCGCGCGGCGCACGCCAATCGCCGCCGTAGCCCACGCTTTCGCCCGCGGCGACTTCGCGCACGGCGATCAGGCGACTCGCAAAATTCATTGCCGGACGCAAACCGAGCGTTTGCGCGTCGCGACCGGCAAACGGCGAAACGCCGTAAAGCACGAGGCCGGGACGCACCCAATCGAAGTGACTCGACGGATGCGCGAGCGTGCCGGCACTGTTGGCGAGACTCGCCGGGCCGGGAAACAGTTTGCACAAGCGTTCAAAGGCCGCGAGCTGCTGCGCGGTCTCCTCGCGTTCAGGTTCGTCGGCGCAGGCGAGATGGCTCATCAGTCCGGGCTCGGGAATCCGCAGGGTTTCGAGGCGCGCGCGCACCGCCTCGGCTTCCGCGGCCGGAAACCCGAGCCGATGCATGCCGGTATTGAATTTGATCCACAGACGTTCGAAACCCGCGGCGCCGTCGCGTTCGAGCATTTCGAGTTGCCAGTCCACATGCACGACCAGTTCGAGTTCCGCCGCGCGCGCGAGTTTTAATTCCCGCGCTTCGCTCACGCCTTCCAGCACCAGAATCCGCTGCCGGATTCCCGACTCGCGCAACTCGAGCGCTTCCTCCACGCAGGCGACGCCGAAGCCTTCCGCGCCCGCGGCGGCGAATACGCGTGCGGCGGGAATCAGTCCATGCCCGTAGGCATCGGCCTTGACGATGGCGTAAATACGGCTTTTCGGCGCCCGTTCGCGCACGACGCCAAGATTATGAGCAAGCGCCGCCGCGTCAATTTCGGCGCTCACGCGCCGCATCAATTGAAGCCCTCCGGCAACGCCCCCTCCGGGATGTAGCTCTCGAAGCGCGTGTACCGTTCGAGGAAGGTGGCCCTGACGGTTCCGGTCGGCCCGTTGCGCTGCTTGGTGATGTGAATTTCGGCAAGGCCCTTGTCCGGGCTGTTTTCGTTGTAGTACTCGTCACGATAAAGCATCACGACCAGATCCGCGTCCTGCTCGATCGATCCACTTTCGCGAAGATCGCTCATCACCGGGCGCTTGTTGGGACGCTGCTCGACACTGCGGTTCAACTGCGAAAGCGCGACGATGGGAAGCTCGAGTTCCTTCGCAAGTGCTTTCAGATTGCGGGAAATTTCGGAGATTTCGGTCGCGCGATTTTCGCGCGTTCCCGGCACCTGCATCAATTGCAGATAATCAATCACGATCAGCGCGAGTCCCTTCTCCTCGCGCTTGAGCCGACGCGCGCGCGCCCTGAGTTCGGTCGGCGAAAGCGCGGGCGAATCGTCCACGTAAAGCGGCGCCTCGCTCATCATTTCGATCACAGAAGTCACGCGCGGCCATTCCTCGTCCGCGAGCTGACCCGTGCGCAAGCGGCTCTGGTCTATGCGCCCGAGCGAGCTCACCATGCGCAGCGTGAGCTGCACCGCCGGCATTTCCATGCTGAATATCGCAGTCGCGCGCTTTTCGCTGATAGCGACGTTTTCCGCGATATTCATGGCGAGACTTGTTTTCCCCATGGACGGTCTGCCGGCGATGATGATGAGATCGCCTGGTTGCAGTCCGGCCGTGCGTTCGTCGAAATCGGCAATACCGGTCGGCAGTCCCGTAATGTGGCTTTTGGAGGCTTGCAATTCATGCAGGCGATCCACCGCGTCCTTGAGCAGCGTGCGGATCTGACGGAATCCCTGGCGACCGCGATGGCCGCGCTCGGCGATCTCGAATACGCGCCGTTCGGCATCGTCAATGATCTCGGCGAGCGGACGCCCCTCGGTCGCGAACGCGGAACCCGCGATCTCGCCGCCCGCGCTGATCAGCTCGCGCAACATCGCGCGCTCGCAGACGATATCGGCATAGGCACGCACGTTCACCGCCGAAGGTGTATCGCGCGAAAGTCCGATGAGATAGGCGAGGCCGCCGGCCGATTCCAGTTCGTCGCGGGCCTTGAGCCAATCGCCCACGGTGACGACATCGAAGGGCGCGATCCGTTCGGCGTGATCCGAGAGTGCGGAAAAAATCAGTTGGTGATCGCGGCGATAGAAGTCTTCGCTGCGCAGCCGGTCGCCGATCTGCTCCCAGGTCGAATTGTCCAGCATCAGGCCGCCGAGCACCGCCCTTTCGGCCTCCACGGAGTGCGGCGGCACCTTCAGCCGTTCTAGCGCGCGGTCGCTTTCTTCTACCGACACCGCCATGACAATTTTGACTCTACTCTTCGGCCACGACGACTATGGTAACGGTCGCGTTGACATCCGTATGCAAGTGCAGGCCGACCTCGAATTCGCCCAGCTCGTGGATGGCGCCCGCGGCGGGCAGACGCACCTCGCTGCGCGCCACCTCATGGCCGGCCGCGGTGATCGCATCAGCGACGTCGCTGGTGCCGACCGAGCCGTACAGCTTGCCTTCGCCGCCCGCGCGCGCGCGGATTTCGAAGCGCTGGCCGTCGAGCAGCTTTTTGCGCCCCTCGGCACGGGTGAGGATATCGGTGGCGGCCGCTTCAAGTTCGGCCCGCCTCGACTCGAATTCAGCCAGGCTTTCCGGCGTGACACGGGCAGCTTTACCTTTGGGTATCAGGTAGTTACGCCCATAGCCTGTCTTGACTTTTACCTTGTCGCCCAGATTGCCCAGGTTCTCGACCTTGTCCAACAAAATAATTTCCATAACGCTCTCTCAGGTTTTCCGAAATATCACATTCATTATGCCGGCGGCGGTGTCCGCAGGCGACGAAAATCGAACCAATTGTCCACCAGTCCCGCTCCCGATACCAGCCCCAGCAGCCACAGCGGGAACAGGAAAATCAGCACGTAAATCAGCACCAGCACCCAGCGCGGCCAACCGTAGCTGCGAAACAGGGCGTGCATCACCGCAAGCCCCTGGACCGCGAACATCGCGAGCATCACGACGGCGAGATTCTCCAGCATCAGGCCGGGATGAATCAGGCGCGCCACCAATATCAGCGATGCCGCCACCGTCACGATACGCCCCAGGCTCAGCAGACGAAACTCCGCGCCGAAGGCACCGGGACGGAGCAGCCGCGCCTGCGCGTAGCGTCCGGTCAAGACCATCGCGACGGCGCCCAGCAGCAGGCCCGCCGCGCTCACGCCCGGCATCAGCCGTGCCATGGCAACGATGGTCTTCTGCCACTGCACGTCGCCAAACCCTTTGAATGCCTTGATCGGTTCGAGTGCCTGCGCCAGCAAATGCTGCCAGAACAGTAGCGGCTCGGCGATCAGTACCAACTGGCCGATGACCACCAGGCTCGCGCCCAGCGCACCGACGGCCACCATCAGTGCCAGTGACCGACTCGAACGCAGAACCACCGCAAGCAGCAGAACCGGCACCCAGGTCGCGAGCAAGGGCCCGCCGAACGGTTCGATCAACATTCTGACCGGCCCCTGGCCGATAGCCCATCCAATCACGGCCAGCCCGATGACCGCCGCGCCGCCCACCAATGCCGCCTTGAGGTAGCCGCGCAGCAGCACCACGAGAGCAAGCAGCGCCCCGCTCACCAGATTCAGCCCCGGCACCAGGCCGAAGCCCAGCACCAGCGCCGCGCCCGCCGGCGTGACGCGTGTGACGCGATCGAGAAAACGGTCGAACGACGCCACCGGGCGCTCGGGATTGTTCGCGTTCAGAGCGTTTTGTGCCGATCCGTGTACGGCAATAACGCCAGATAACGTGCGTGCTTGATCGCGAGCGCAAGCTGGCGTTGGTAATACGAACGGGTGCCGGTAATGCGGCTGGGAACGATCTTGCCGGTCTCGGAAACGAATTGGCGCAGGGTCGCGAGATCCTTGTAATCAATCTCGTCCACACCCTCGGCCGTGAACTGGCAGAACTTGCGTCCTCTCTTGAAACGTGCCATCTGTCTTTGCCTCCGTGCTTACTTGTCGTCGTCCGAATCGGAGTTCGAATCGTCTTCGAACGCATAGTCCTCGTCTTCTTCGTCATCCTCGTCGGGCGCGTTGAAGTCGATTTCTTCGATCTCGTCCGCCTTGACGGCTTCGACGGCTTCGGCGGCCTCGCGGTCAACGCGGGCCTGCACGGCGCGTTCCTCGGCGGCAGCGCGAGCCTGCTTCTCCGCGTCCTCGAGCTCCCTTTCCTTGACCAGCGGCGATGGCTCGGTATAGGCCTGCTCGCGGCGCATGATCAAATGGCGCAGCACGGCGTCGTTGAACTTGAAGGCTTCCTTGAGTTCCGCCAGACCCTTATCGTCGCACTCGATATTCATGAGCACGTAATGGGCCTTGTGGAGTTTCTGGATGGGATAGGCGAGCTGACGGCGGCCCCAGTCTTCGAGGCGATGCACCGCGCCGCCCGAGCCTTCGATCATGCTCTTGTAGCGGCCCATGGTGCCGGGAACCTGCTCGCTCTGGTCCGGATGGACCATGAATACAACTTCGTAATGACGCATTGTGTCTCCTTGTGGTTGTAAAAGCCTCCCGCTGCGTGACGGTGAGGCAAGGAGGAAAAGAACTGGTTGACCGCGTATTATCCGCGATTACGCTCCGCGGCGCAACATCGCGGCACGCAAGCGCTCGGCCACGCGGGGACTCGCCCCCGCACGGCGAGTTACTTTCCTTGTGCGAACAAGGAAAGTAACCAAAGGAAATCGCCCGGGGATGGTGCGCTTGACTGAAATCGAATCGAAGCCGATTCGATTTCAGCCGCGTTCCCTCGCTGCTTGCCCACCTCGGAGCCGCGCACACGGGCTATCCACGGCCTGCTGCGCGGGCTCGCCATCCCTGGCTCGCCCCGCCCTTGCGGGCGGGCTTTTGCCCGAGCCGGGCTGCGCCGCTCGGCGCCATCCAACGGGATTGGTAGCTTTGGACGATGATTAAGAATCGAACCAATCGGCCATGCGGCCGATTGAATATTTATCCCCTCTCCCCTCCGCGGGAGAGGGCTAGGGTGAGGGGGAAATCATGCAACGCCGGTCCGCGGCGCAACATTCAGCCGGATCGTTTGGCGGCGAGGCGTGCGACCAGGGCGCGCATGGCAGCCTGGGTTTCGGTGCTGAACCAGACTTCGTTGATCTCCTCATGGGCAGCGCCCAGATCATCGAATAGCGCCGTCAGATCCGCCCGCGCCAACTCGCGCGTCGCCACGACTGCGCCCGGCGGCAGAGCCGCGAGTGCCTGCGCCTGCGCCACCGCCCGGCCCACGACCTGTTCGACGGGCGCAAGGGCGTCCACCATCCCGACCGCCAGCGCTTCCTCCGGCGGAATCAGGCGCCCGGAAACCGCAAGCTGCTCGGCAGCGCGGGCGCCGATCAGCCGCCTGAACGCGCCGAAGATCAGCAGCGGCATCGGCAGCCCCACTTGCACCTCGTTCAAACCGAGCTTGAAATCGCCCTCGGCGGCGATGCGGTAATCGCCGAACAAGGAAAGCACCATGCCTCCCGCCGGGCAGTGGCCGGTAATCGCCATGCCGACCGGAACGGGACTGCGCGCCAGCGTTTCGAGCACGCCGAAGAAGGATTGCCAGAAGGCCTGCATCGCCGCGCGATCCAGCGTGAGCAGCAGCGGCACGTCGAGGCCCGCCGAAAACATCCCCGGCCGCCCCGAGACGACGATCGCCCGCGCCTCATTCCCTGCCGCATCGAGTGCCTGCGCGAACTCGCCGACAAAATCGGGCGAGAGCGCGTTGACCGGCGGACGATTGAGCGCAAGCTCGATCACGCCGCCGTCGTGTTCCCTGCGTTCTACGTTCATTTCCCGTTCCTCGCTGCCGGCAAGAAGTACAACGGCGAGCGCGGCAATGCCTTCGCCGCGGCCGATGAATCCCATCTTTTCGGCGGTAGTCGCCTTGACGTTGACGTCCGTCCCCTTCACGCCGAGCAGTTCCGCGATCCTTGTGCGCATCGCCGGAACATGCGGCGCGAGTTGCGGGCGCTCGGCAATCACCGTGCAGTCGGCATTGATCACGCGCCAACCGCCTCCGCGCACCCGCCGCATCACTTCGGCCAGCAGTTCGCCGCTGTCGGCGCCGGCCCAGCGCGCATCGGTATCGGGGAAAAGGCCACCGATGTCGCCGAGCGCCGCCGCGCCGAGCAGCGCATCGCCAAGCGCGTGCAGCAGCACATCGCCGTCGGAATGGGCGACCAGACCGTGCACGTAAGCGATTCGCACGCCGCCGAGCATGAGGTGATCGCCGTCGCCGAAGCGATGGGCGTCGAAACCCTGGCCGATGCGAAAGGATTCAGCGCTCACAGCACCACCGCCAGCCAGTGCAGAACCCGGGTCACGGGCTCAAAACTGAAAATGCCGGCCAGAATGAAGATCACGGTCGCCGACGCCAGCACCACGAAAAACCACGGCGACGTGCGCGCCACGGGATAGCGCCGATCCAACTTGCCGCTCACCTGCTCCTGCATGCCGTCTCAGCCGATTGCTACCCGTTCATTTTACCCCGCGGGTGGCGGGAACCCCGGCCAAGCTGGCAAAATAGACAGCTGAGCGGTACTCGCATTTGTAAATGCCGCACCGACCAAAGTTGGATCGGTTGATATGGCCGATAGTAAATTTTCCCTCTCCCCTCGCGGGAGAGGGACTGGGTGAGGGGGAAAGCCATCAGCGCCGCTTCACGGCGCCACCCCTTGTAAGATGATTTTGTAAGATGATTTTGTAAGATGATTTTGCATGTTTTCATTCCCCCGTACCAGACCGACACCCCTCAGGTTACGAGACCGTGGATGAGCGCGGGTCGGTGCGGGGGTCTTCCTCGCAGCCCGAACAGTTGCCAGGGCCCCGAGCCCGATTCTGCAAGGCAGGGCCCATGAGGAATCACCGTCTGCAAGGAGAGAACAATGAGCGAAAGAACCCAGAGCTTGCCCGCCGAAGCGGTCGTGGTAGGTGTGGACATCTCCAAGGCGCACTTGGATGTCTATATCCACACGGCGCCGCCCAGCCACGCACGCTACGCCCATGATGCGCCAGGGGTGTGTGCCTTGGCCCGCCAGCTCAGCACGCTCGCCCCGCGTCTGATCGTGATGGAGGCCACCGGCGGACTGGAGCGCCTGCTCGCCGCCAAGCTTTTGAGCCAGAAGCTGACGGTGGCGGTGGTCAATCCCCGTCAGGTACGTGACTTCGCCAGGGCGAAGGGGTGGTTGGCCAAAACCGACCGCCTGGACGCCGAGGCCATCGCCCGCTTCGGCGCCGCCGTGAACCCGCCCGTACGCGCCCTGCCCGATGCCCACACCCAAGCGCTCGCCGATCAGCTCGCCCGCCGCCGTCAACTGGTCGAGATGCTTGCGATGGAGAAAAATCGCCTGGGCGCCGCGGCGAACAAGCCGGTGCGCCAATCCATTCGCACCCACATCAAGTGGCTCGAGGCGCGGATCAAGGCCAGCGACGAGGGGCTGAGAAAAGCCATTGAGTCCTCCCCGGCATGGCTCGCCAAGCGCGAACTGCTCGCCGAGGTGAGTGGCGTGGGCGAGATCACCGCCTTCACGCTGATCGCCGCCCTGCCCGAACTGGGCACCTTGGACCGCAAGGCAATCGCCGCCCTGGTCGGCGTGGCCCCGTTCAATCGCGACAGCGGCACGCTCAAAGGTCGGCGCTCGGTGTGGGGCGGGCGCGCCGATGTGCGCGCCGCCCTCTACATGGCCGCGCTGAGCGCTACCCGCCACAACCCAATCATCCGCGCCTTCTATGCGCGCCTGATCGCCGCGGGCAAGTGCAAGAAAGTGGCGCTCGTCGCCTGCATGCGCAAGCTCCTCACCATCCTCAATGCCATGCTCAGAGACGGGAAACATTTCGACGCCTCGCTTCATACCGCTTGACTTTTCAACACAGTTGCTCATCCCAACCTTCTCCCACAAGGGGAGAAGGAGCAAGAAGACCCTCGCCTGCCAGCCTTACCGACGGAGATTCCCATGCCTGCCGACATCGCCAAAATTCTCGAAGCCCTCGATCTGGAAGCCGTAAACCCCGGCGTGTGGAGCCCCACACTCGGCTGGGGCAGCAAGGGTGAGACGTTTGCCTCGATCAATCCGGCGACCGGCAAGCCGATCGCGGAAATCCGCGGCGCTTCCACCGAAGAATACGACCAGGTCATGCGCGACGCCGAGGACGCCTTCCGCGCCTGGCGCGAAGTGCCGGCGCCGCAGCGCGGCGAGGCCGTGCGCCTGATCGGCGAGGCGCTGCGCGCAAACAAAGACGCGCTCGGCAGCCTGGTCTCGCTCGAAATGGGCAAGATCAAGCCCGAGGGTGACGGCGAAGTGCAGGAAATGATTGACATCGCCGACCTCGCGCTCGGCCAGTCGCGCATGCTCTACGGTAAAACCATGCACTCGGAGCGCCCCGGCCACCGCATGTACGAACAGTGGCAACCCTACGGCGTGGTCGGCGTCGCCACCGCTTTCAACTTCCCGGTCGCCGTCTGGGCCTGGAACGCGATGCTCTCCGCCATCTGCGGCAACGCGACGGTGTGGAAGCCTTCACCCAAGGGCGCGCTGTGCGCGATTGCCGTGCAGAAGCTCGTCAACCACGCGCTCGAAGGAAACGACTTCCCGCCCGTGTTCTCCTTCTTCACCGAAGGTGGCAACGAACTCGCGCAAAAGTTCTATGCCGATCCGCGCGCGCGCCTCATGTCCTTCACCGGCTCCTGCCGCATCGGCAAGCTCGCGGGCGAAATCGTCGCCAGGCGCATGGGCCGCACGCTGCTCGAACTCGGTGGCAACAACGCGATCATCGTGGACGAAACGGCGGACCTCAAACTCGCCGTCCCGGGAATCGTCTTCGGCGCGGTCGGCACCGCCGGCCAACGCTGCACCTCGACCCGGCGCCTGATCGTGCACGAATCCATCGTGGACGCTCTCACCGAAAAACTCGTGAACGCCTACAAGCAGGTCAAGATCGGCGATCCACTGGACGCCGGCGTGCTGATGGGTCCGCTCTGCGATGAAAACGCCGTCAAACGCTACAGCGCGGCGATCGCGCAGGCGCGCAAGGAGGGCGGCGACGTGCTCTGCGGCGACAAGGTGTTCGACGGTCCCGGCTACTTCGTCGAACCGACCATCATCCGCATGAAAAAGCAAAGCGAAATCGTCACCGAGGAAACCTTCGCGCCGATTCTCTATGTGCTGTCCTGCAAGAATCTCGACGAAGCGATCGAGATGCACAATGGCGTGACGCAGGGATTATCG
Organism: uncultured Gammaproteobacteria bacterium; assembly: GCA_963843735.1. Classification (GTDB taxonomy): domain Bacteria; phylum Pseudomonadota; class Gammaproteobacteria; order JAKDMP01; family JAKDMP01; genus CAWJLN01. The sequence continues at coordinate 12,341 of CAWJLN010000007.1, read as the reverse complement.
TCGGCAATCTTCACGATGAACCTGCGCAACGCCGAGCGTTTCCTCTCCGCGACCGGCAGCGACTGCGGCATCGCCAACGTCAACATCGGCACCTCCGGCGCCGAGATCGGCGGCGCCTTCGGCGGCGAGAAAGAAACCGGCGGCGGACGCGAATCCGGCTCCGATTCCTGGAAACAATACATGCGCCGCCAGACGACGACCATCAACTGGTCAAACGAACTCCCGCTCGCTCAAGGCATCAAGTTCGATTTGGGGTAATCAGAACATACGTAGGAGCGGTCGTCCCGGCCGCGATCCGATGTTTGCGGAACCGTCCAAGCCGATCGAGAAAAGGACGGCAATCAGGCCGACTATCGCCTCAGGTCAGATGCCTTTTCGGCGACTTTTACCAGTGAGTGCAGCGCCTTGTTAACCGCGGCCGAGTTCTTGAAAATGGTCGCCATCTCCGCATCGAGAACTACGACATTAGAACTCGCCTGCACTCTCTCATAGTACTTGCCGCGTTCGACCTTTTTGAAGTCCGAGCGCTTGTACTCAGGGCGGAGATCATCCTGTGAATGTTCAGTTTCCTTCATAAATGCTCCTTTCAGATCGAGTTGCAAGACGCGCACTAATGATGCGGACGCTATCACCGCGTTCCGTATGTGCCAGGCTAACAGCCGGGCTTGGGACGAGATACCGAAAGTAACCCACCTGGATTCACCTTCGGAATGATCCGGATCGGCGCCAGTGGCCGCCAGCGGATCGTAGAAGACGCTCGCAGCCTCCTGGAATGAAACGCCGTGCTTGCGAGCATTAGCCCGCGCCTTGGCCGGGTTCCATTCAAAGCGCATGGGTCCATTTTACACGCTCCAGATGACCAAGCGCCAAACCGTGGGCGTGAGGGTCCAACAATCCATTTTCCGACAGAACGCGCAGTTTACCCAACAGCGATCTCTACGTTAGTTACATAGACTTCGCCGTGCAACCGCTGCTTGATTTCTTCTTCGGAAGCCGTCTCGAAAAAGAGTTCGAGAGCCTCCTTGAGATTGTTGCGGGCCTCATCCACGGTAGTGCCTTGGCTGGCGACATCAACTTCCGGGCACAGAGCGACGTAGCCGTCACCCTTCCTTTCGATAATAGAGGTCAAGTGCTTGGTCATCGTGCTTCTCCTGAACGGCAACACTCGGGGTAGTCTACAACAGACCAGCTACCACGCGGCGGCGGACGCGAATCCGGCTCCGACGCCTGGAAGCAATACATGCGCCGCCAGACCAACACCATCAATTGGTCCAGCGAACTGCCGCTCGCCCAGGGCATCAAGTTCGATCTGGGCTAAGCTCCGGCGCCAGGAAAAGCACAGACAAGACCCACCTCCACTCGGCAACCATCCTTCCGTAAGATGCGGGCCATACCGGAACCCAAACGCTGGCTTTAAGTAAGTCTATTCGGATTGATTATTAAAATGTAATTTTAAGATTGTGCATTTGAAAAATATTACATAGCCTATCGTTATACGAGGCGCTGGAAGCGCATTTTGTTTCTAAATCCGGCATAAACTTCTTTATCGCCTTAAAAAAGGCAACCCACAAATCCTCAAAATTGACTGGAATATGCTTACCATTTTCATGCTTTTTAGAAAATGCGATAAGACGTTGCGCATTAGGGGAGTTTTTGTTACCGGAATAATATATAAGTTCCCGCGCCTTGCCCGATCTGGATAGACCTGATTCAGACGTGAATGTATGAAGTACCGCGCAACGTGCAGCCCATAAATCAATCTCATTAAATTCGACGCCTGGATAAGAAAGCATGTATTTTTTTACCCAATTTTTAAACGAAGTGCCATTTGCTAATGTTTGAGAAGTGGGCGAACTCAAGAGACCACAAGTATCAATTGCCGAATACATCAATATAAGAGCATGTCCCAAAAAATTCTTACTGATAAGCACCCCAATCGCCTCGGTGGTCGCCAAGAAATACCTTTCTATCATTTGCTGAGTAGTCAACGAATCCATGTCCGCACTTCTATCTAAGCCATGACTCAAATCGAACCGAGAAATACCTCAATCTTGGGCCAATGATCGTGGATACTTGACTCCAAATGCCGTGAACCCATTTTCAAAGCCCCTAGAGCGCTCAAGATCATACCAATAGTTAGGAGACAGATCCCCTACGATGCGATTGGATGCCCTCCTAATTATCATTGCAATGATTGAAAGATGGAGGTTATTCTTCGGTGGCTTCGAAGCGGTTGGCTTCGCGGTTCTTGCGCGTATGCGCCGGATCGAATACGCGCCCGTTCATCACGATCCACACGCCCGGCGGAAGAATCTGCACGGCGACGAAGGCCGCGGCGACGTTGAAGACGGCGTCGGTGTCGCGAAAGCGTGCGGGCTTGAGTGCGCCGGTGAGTACGATCGTTTTATCGGCGATGCCGGCGAGTGCGTTCGCCGTCTCGATCATGGTGTCGGTGCCGTGCGTCACCAGCACGTGCTGCTCTTCTGCACGCTCGACGGCGGCGCGAATCGCGGCGCGGTCGGCGTCGGTCAGGTCCAGGCTGTCTTTCTGCATCAAGGGCGTGACGGTATAGGGAACGCCGACGCCCGCTTCCGCAAGCATGCCCTTGACCACCGGCGTGCCCACCTCGTAGCGGCTGAGCGCATCGAAATAGACCTTGTCGAGCGTGCCGCCGGTGGTGAAAACCGCCACCGTTTCGGCGGCGGGCGCTTGCAACGGTTCCCCGGTTCTGTTGTGATGCACCGGTAGGGACTCCTTCGGACGGGACGAAACGGCGATGCGCTCCATTGTAGTGCGTGTTCTGGCGGCGACACTGCTCGCGGCATGCGCGCTGCCGGCGGCTTCCGCGATCGCGCCGGCCCAGGCGCCGCGTCTGATCGCGATTGACGGCGCCATCGGCCCGCCCATGGCGGACTACGTCGAGCGCGCGCTCGGCGCGGCCGAAAAGGCTGGCGCGCCCTTCGTCGTCATCCGTCTCGACACGCCGGGCGGCCTTTCCGATTCCATGCGCTCGATCATCAAGGCGATCCTCGCCTCGCCCGTCCCGGTCGTGTGCTGGGTCGGCGCCGAAGGGGCGCGCGCGGCGAGCGCCGGCACCTACATTCTTTACGCCTGCGGACTTGCCTCGATGGCGCCCGGCACCAACGTCGGCGCGGCGACGCCGATCTCGCTCAGCCCGACCGGCGGCAGCAGCACGCCGGCGAAACCGAAGACAGCGGAAGAGAACAAGATTCTCAACGATGCCGTCGCCTACATCGAGAGCCTCGCGCAGTTGCGCGGGCGCAATAGCGGATGGGCCGAAAAGGCCGTGCGCGAGGGCGCGAGCCTGAGCGCCGAGAACGCGCTCAAGCAGAACGTCGTCGAACTGCTCGCGCCGAACCTCCCCGCGCTGCTCGAAAAACTGGATGGGCGGAGCGTCCCCGCCGCGAAGACCGCGGTCACGCTGCATACGGCGGGCGCCACGCTGAGCGCAATCGAACCGGATTGGCGCGAGAACTTCCTCGGCGTCATCACGACGCCCACCATCGCCTATCTGCTGTTCATCATCGGCATCGTCGGCTTGCTGATAGAGGCCCTGCATCCCGGCTTTTTCCTGCCCGGCACCGTGGGCGCAATCTGTCTCATCATCGCGCTATTCGCGTTTCACACCCTGCCCATCAATTACGCCGGACTTGCGCTCATCGTGCTCGGCGTGGGATTGCTGGTCGCCGAAGCCTTCGTGACAAGTTTCGGCACGCTGGGACTGGGCGGCATCGCCGCCTTCGTGATCGGCTCGATCATGTTGATGAATACCCACGCGCCGGGTTACTCTTTGCCGAAGATGTATATCGGCAGCATGGCATTCGTCGCGGCGCTCGGGCTTGGCGGCATTCTTTACTTCGTCATCCGCATGCGCCGAAGACCGGTCGTGAGCGGGCGCGAACACATGATCGGGCGCACCGCCGTCGCGCTCGAAGACTTCGCCGACACCGGCTTCGTGCATATTGAGGGCGAACGCTGGCGCGCCCGCACGCACACGCCCGTGCACAAGGGTGATACCGTAGTCGTAGAAGCCATGAATGGCCTCATACTCAGCGTGCACCCGGCGGCAACCAACGAGGAGAAATGAACATGTGGATTCCCATCGCAATTGTCATCGTTATCGTCCTGCTTTTTATTATGAGTTCCATCAAGGTGCTCAAGGAATACGAGCGCGGCGTCGTCTTCCTGCTCGGGAAATTCCAGGCAACCAAGGGACCGGGGCTCATCATCCTCGTGCCAATGATCCAGCAGATGACGCGGGTGGATCTGCGCGTCATCGTCATGGACGTGCCGCCGCAGGACGTCATCTCGCGCGACAACGTCTCGGCAAAGGTCAACGCCGTCATCTATTTCCGCATTGTGGATCCCGAACGCGCCATCATCCAGGTCGCCAACCCCTTTGACGCCACCAGCCAGCTCGCACAGACGACGCTGCGCTCCGTGCTCGGCCGCCACGAACTGGACGACATGCTCGCCGAACGCGACAAACTCAACGTCGCCATCCAGACCATTCTCGACGAGCAGACCGACGCCTGGGGAATCAAGGTATCGAACGTCGAGATCAAGCAGATCGAACTGGACGAAAACATGGTGCGCGCGATTGCCCGCCAGGCCGAAGCCGAACGTACGCGTCGGGCCAAGGTGATCAACGCCGAGGGCGAATTGCAGGCGTCGGAAAAGCTCACCCAGGCCGCGGCGCGCCTCGCGATGCAGCCACAGGCCATCCAGCTTCGCTATCTGCAGACGCTCACCGAAGTCGCGCAGCCGGGAAAATCGAACACCATCATCTTCCCGTTGCCGATCGATCTCGTCGCCCCGCTGCTCGGCAAGGTGAAGGGTCTCACCGGCGAATAACCCAACCCGACCGATCGAATATTTATTCCCTCTCCCCTCCGCGGGAGAGGGTCAGGGTGAGGGGGAAAGAAAATCGCCAGCGCCGCTACGCGGCGCCACCCCTCATCTCAACCTTCTCCCACAAGGGGAGAAGGAGCAAAACGGTTTACTTGCGGGGCTTCTCGGTCTTGATGACGACGGGCTTCCACTGCGAAGGATTTCGGTCCTTCGGTATTGCCGCCGCGAAGAAGTAGCTGTAACCCTGCTTGAGATCCATCGTCAGGGTCGGCATGTTTTGCGGCGTGCTGGTCGCCGGACTCGATTCAGCACTGCCGGTCCCTTGTTCGGATTGATGATCGCGCTGAAGCCGATTTTGTGCACGCCGGGCTTGACCCAGAACGTGCTGCGGTTACGGTTGGTGGACAGGTAATTGCCGTCCAGCCACACGATCTTTGCCGCGTAGTAGCTCGGCCCCGGCGGCAACGACGTCGAAATGATGGCGTGCGGCTGACTCGGACTCACCAGGGATTGATCTCCGCCCTTGGCGAAGGCGCAAACGGCAACCAGACCGAGCGCAGTCACCGAAGCGGTACGTAGCAGACTCTTCATCGTCTCTTACCTCCTTGAACCCCGCAAACCTGGGGCCTCCCTATTGTGGACCGATCGCCGGCCCTTCAGTTCCAGGAGCCTCCCCGTCCAGCCGCTCCGCCCCGCAGCGCCAGCAGATCTCGAACTGCGGCTCCAGCGTCTCGCCGCAACGCGGGCAACGCCAGGACGGTCCCGCGCGGGTTGCAAACGCGGCTTCCGTATCGCGCAGGATACGCTCCGCCACAGAAAAATCCTCCGGCGTCACCCACAGCTCCGGCGGAGCGATCATCGGCGACAGCTCGCCCGCCGCCGAGCCGGAATTGGTTGCGTTGCGCACGAAGGCACCAATCCCGCGCGCGGCCAGCAGCCGCCGCAGATACTCGAGAAAAACCGTATCGGTGCTGATCAGCAGACGTTTCATGTCTTGCGCTTTCCTCCGCACCGGATCGTGCCATTCCTGCCATTATGCGCGATCTTCGGAGGCACGATGGACCCGTCCGCTCCGGGCCGGTAATCACGCGCCCCTTACGAGGAGCTCCGCGCATATAGTACATGACAGGAATAGAACCCGAGGAACCTTCTCATGCCCTACCCGATAACGAAGATACAGCGCCGGCCGGACATGACGGAGAACAAGAATCTTCCGACGATGCCCTGTACAAAGTTCGTTCCGGTGCATTGATCGGGATTTTCGCCCTGGCTATTCTGTACACGGCCTATTTTGCGGCGCCGATTCTCGTCCCGATGGCCTTGGCATTTCTATGAGCCTGATACTTGCGCCGGCGGTCGGTTGGCTCGCGCGGCTGCACATTCCACACCCGCTCGGCGCAGCGATGGTACTCGCCATCCTGTTGGTCGGTTTCGGCGCCGGCGCCTATGGTCTGTCCGGCCCGGCCACGCACTGGGTGAAGGAAGCGCCGCAAGCCGTCAAAAAACTCGAACGCACCATTCATTCCGTCAACAGGCCGCTTCAGGACATCCAGAAAACCGAAGAGAAAGTAAAGGAGATGTCCAGCGACAACTCCGGTCCGGAAGGCAAGCCAAGTCCCGTCAAGATCGTCAACCAGAACAAAGGCTTCGCGAATCGCTTGTTTTCCTTCGCGCCAGGTATACTCACCAGCGTCGGCATCACCATTGTTCTGCTCTATTTCCTGCTTGCCGCAAGCGACAATTTTTTGCGCAGCCTGGCGCATGTCGTGCCCGGAATGGCGACACAAAAAACGCGTCGTCGAAATCGCGCGCAATATCCAGAGTCATATTTCCAGATACCTGCTGACGATCACCCTGATCAACCTCAGTATCGGCTTGGTGGACGGAGTCATACTGTGGGCGATCGGAATGCCGAACCCCATTCTGTGGGGTGCGATGATCGCGATATTCAATTACGTTCCCTATCTCGGCGCGGCAACTTCAATCGTCGTGCTGACCTTGATCGCGCTGATTACGTTCAATCATATCGGCGTTATTTTACTGGTACCCGGTGTCGTGCTTGCGATGGCGATACTGGAAGGACAGTTCATCTCCCCACACATCATCGGGCGCAGACTCGTATTGAACCCGGTGGCCGTTTTCCTCGCTCTCGTGGTGTGGGGATGGATATGGGGGATTGCCGGCGCAATCATGGCTGTGCCCATGCTCGCTTGCTTCAAAATCATGTGCGAGGAAATCGAGGTGCTTAATCCGATCGCCGAATTTCTGACGGTCTATTCCCTGCGGCATAGCCGCGTTTCACGTGCCGAAAGGGAAGCCGGCTAAGGCCTGACGGCAGAATGACAAAGATGATGCGGATGCGATCCATGACGGTTCTTCGTCATGTCGGACAGGTTTGTTCGGGAAGCCACGACTTCACCCAGCGCACGTGTGCCGGCTCCGCAACGGATGCTCATGTATGCACCGTTGGCCGGGGAACGTCAGCAGACTCGACCCGCTTCTATTCCGAGCTTGTGGCTTCCCGCAGAACCTTTATCAGCAAACGCCGCAATTCCGGGCTTGCGCCCGCCAAGACGCCCGCAAGCAATCCCGCGAGGCTCGCCTTCTTGGCGTTGGAGGCGATCCATTCCGTCGCAAGACTGAGCAGAACCGAATTGAGCGCTTCGCCCCCCTGAGCGGACGCTTTCCGCGATTTATGCGCACCGCCCGCTCGCACGCAACAGAATCTGCAGGCGAACCACGCGAAGAAGACGAGAAGGCCGCCCAGCAGCAGCGCGCCGGCGGCGGTAATCAATGCCGCAAACGTCGGCGCGAGCAAGCCGATCAGATAGAGGTAAAGCGCCGCCAGGCAAAAGCCCATCGCGGTTGCGAGCAGCAGCGTTACAACAATCGCCGCACACAACCAGAACAGATAGCCGTGAAACACGCTCTTCGCGTTGGAGCCCATTTGCATTCGCGGATACTACCGGGTGAGCCGATCCAGCAACACGCCGATGAGAAAACCCACGCCCATGGCGACGCCGACGCTCGCAAAGGGGTGTTCTTCAATCTCGTGTTCCACCTGCTTGATCAATTTGTCCGTGGTTTCCTTCAGCTTGGCATAGCCGAGCTTTGATTCGTCCACCACCAGGTTCTTGATAGCGCCCGAAAGATCGCCGATGTCCTTTTTCAAGTCCTTGAAATCAGCCTTAAGGGTGGCGATATCCTGATCTGTAGTTGTAGTCATAATTTTCGTCCTCTTATAAGTGGTTGTGATTAGGTACATTATAGCATCTCTTAGATGAATAATAGATAAACCCTCTAACTTAATGATCTATAAAGGATCTAAAAAGATTCAGGCGGCCGTTTAAAATGGCCTTCAGCCATTTCGCGACTGGCGCAACGGACAACGGGGTCGTAATGACGTGACACGGAACATGACCGCTATGGATGACGGGAAGGCCGCACACAAGGATACGGTTCTTGTGCGTGATCACGGCCTTGCGGTGTTATGTATTGCGGGCGAGGATGCAACGAGTTTTCTCAATGCACAATGCACCGCCGCGCTCGCCGACGAATCTGACGGCGCAGTACGGATGGCGGCGCTTGCCGATGCCAAAGGCCGCGTGCTCCTGATCTTTCACGCCTGGCGCTCGAAAGATGCCTGGCGGCTCGCGGTCCCTGCCGGCGAAACCGAATGGCTGTGCGATTATCTCGCGCGTTTCATTTTCCGTTCCCGAGTGCGCATCGCCGCGACGCCAGAAAAGCGACTGTTCGGCGTGACCGGACCAGAGGCCGTCGCCGCACTTACCGCCGTCGGGCTGCCGGCGCCTGAAGCGGGAAATTATGTGCGCGCGGGGCCGCTCGAAGTGATCGGACTCACGGGCGATCGCGCACTCGTGATCGGCGAGGGAACGGCGCTTGCCGACGCTGCGCACGCACTTGCGGCGCACGCGACTCCAGGCGACGCGGCGGCGTGGCGGCGCACGAGGCTTATGGCCGACGAGGTGGAAATCCGCGCGGAAACCCGCGCACGCTTTCTGCCGCAGATGCTCGGCCTGGTGGAACGCGGCGCCGTGAGTTTCCGCAAGGGCTGCTATCCGGGCCAGGAAGTGATCGCACGCACGCAGAATCTCGGGCGCGTCAAGCGTGCGCTCGCGCTGCTGAGGCTGGACGCCCCGCTCGAAGCGGGTTCCACGCAGGAAGTCGAAGGGACACGGATCGAAGTGCTCGATAGCGTCACCCTGAACATTGACGGCGCATTGGTGCAGACGGTCGCACCGTCGCCGCTCCCAGACGCACTGCTTGCTTCACGGGAGTTGCAGTCCGGCAGGGCCTGAGGGTAATCTTTCGTCTGATAGCATTTTCGCTCATGTGCGCCGCACATGACTTGCCTGGGGATAGCGCATGAAGGAATGGTGGGCGAATTTTCGCGACTTGAACAGCGCGCAGCGCCATACGGTCGCCGCCAGCTTTCTCGGCTGGACGCTGGATGCGTTCGACTTCTTCCTGCTGGTATTCGTGCTCGGCGCGATTGCGCATGACTTCCATGCCGACATCACCGAAGTCACCTTTGCAATCTTTTTGACGCTTGCCGCGCGTCCGCTGGGCGCGCTGATCTTCGGTCGCCTTGCGGATCGCTTCGGCCGGCGCCCGGTACTGATGGTCGACATCGCGATATTTTCGATTCTGGAATTCGCCACCGCCTTTTCGCCGAACCTCACCGTACTGCTTGTGCTGCGTTTCCTTTTCGGCATCGGCATGGGCGGCGAGTGGGGCATCGGCACCTCGCTGGCGATGGAAACGATCCCGCCGCAAGCGCGCGGTGCCGTCTCGGGGCTGCTGCAAAGCGGCTATCCCTGCGGCTATTTTCTCGGCGCGATCGCCTACTGGCTGGTCTTCCGCGCACTTCGGCTGGCGCGCCATGTTCGTGGTCGGCGTACTGCCCGCGCTGCTGGTGCTGTACCTGCGCGCCAAGGTGCCGGAGTCGCCCGTCTGGAAGGCGGCGGCGATACGACGGCGCCACGGAACGCTAAAGTCCATGCGCGGACACTGGAAGCTGTTGCCTACATGATGCTGCTGATGACGGCGTTCAACATGTTCAGCCACGGCTCGCAGGACATGTACCCCACGTTCCTGAAGGCGCAGTTGCACTTCGGCGCCGGCACGGTCACGTGCTGACGCATGCTGCTCAATGTCGGCGCCATCGTCGGCGGCCTCACCTTCGGCGCCTGGTCCGAAACGCATCGGCCGGCGCCGCGCGATGGTGATGGCCGCGCTGCTCGCACTGCCGCGCATTCCGCTGTGGACCTACGGCGGCTCGCTCGTGCTGCTGGGCGCTCGGTGCCTTCCTGATCCAGGTGATGGTGCAGGGTGCCTGGGGCGTCGTGCCGACCTATCTGAACGAACTGTCGCCGGGCGATGTACGCGCCACGCTGCCGGGCTTTGCCTACCAGCTGGGCAACCTGCTGGCCGCGATCACCGCCACTGCGCAGTCCTGGCTGGCCGAGCAGCTACGGCGGCAACTATGCGCTGGTGATGGCCTCTGGATGGCGTGGTGGCCCTGCTGCTGGCGCGCTGGCCTGGTTCGGCCCGGAGGCGCACGGCGTGCAATTCCACGGCGCGACGAGCAAAGAAAAAGTCTGAAAATTCAATCCGCATCCAGCAAGGTTTCGTAGGCTTGCGTTAATCGTCGGCACAGTTCTCCGGCCGCAGCCGCATAACGTTTGTCCACGCCTTCGATTGCCACGACCGGAATCACGCCGGCAAGCGTGCTGGTAAGCACGAATTCTTCGGCGCTTCCGAGTTCGCCCCGCTGCAAACTGTATTGCAGCACGTAACCGTCATCGGCAATCTGCGCAAGCAGCACGCGCCGCGTCACGCCGGCCAGTGCGCCTTCCTCCGGTCCCGGCGCGTAAAGATTGCGCCCGCGCCGCGCAATGACGTTGCCGTGCGCGGCCTCGCAGATGCGCCCGGCGAGATTCAGGATCAACGCATCGTCGAAGCCGCGCGCCTGCGCCGCGCGCCGCGCCCATACCTGCGGAAGGTAGCTCAGCGACTTGACGCCGACGAGCGGATCGGCGGGATCACGGCGCCAGGCCGCGATGCCGAGGCTGGCGCCTTCGCGATACAGGCGTTCGGGATATCGCGGCAACGGACGCGCGAGCGCCGTCACCACACCCGCGCCCTCCGCGGCGCGCGAAACCTGCACGCGCACGTAAAGATCGTCGCCGTATCCGGCTTGTGCGTGCGCGGCAACTTCGTGTGCGGCGCGTTGCGCAACCGTGAGCGCTTCATTGCCGATCCCGACCGCGGCCAATCCGGCGGCCAATCGTTCGGCGTACAAATCCCAGTGGAATAATTTTCCACGGCGCGCGCGCAGAGTCTCGAATATCCCGTCGCCGACCAGAAACCCCGGATCGTCAAGCGCAACCCGCGCTTCGGCAAGCGGCAGCACGCATCCCTCGATCCAGGCCAAAGGCGTCATGTCTTCGCGCACGCGAGAAAGGCCGCAACCAGATCGAGACCGTTGTCGGTCAGCAGCGATTCGGGATGGAATTGCACGCCCCAATGCGGCTTGCTGCGGTAGCGCACGGCCATCAGCGTGCCATCCTCCAGCGTCGCAAGCGGTTCCATATCCGACATCGGTTCGATCACGACCAGGCTGTGATACCGACCGACGGTCTCGCCGTCCCAAACGCCGAACAGGGGATCCGTTTTCGCGGCGGGCAGACGCAGCAGACGGCTGCCGCGTCCGTGCACGGTTTCGCGGTGGCAGACGAGCTTCGCGCCCGCCGCTTCGCCGAGCGCCTGGTGACCGAGACAAACGCCGAGCACCGGAATGCCGCGCGCTTCGGCCAACGCGACGTGACGCGGCCAGGCGGGAAAATCGGCGGGCCGGCCGGGGCCGGGCGAAAGGATCAGATGCGTAACCTCGCCCTTCCATGACGGCTCGGGCGGCGCGTGCGCGCTCACCACCTTCGCCGTCGCGCCCAGGCGCCGGCAATAGTCGGCGAGGTTGTGCACGAAGGAATCCTCGAAATCCACAATGAGCACGTGCGCGGATTGCGTCGCCGCCTGCGCCCTTCCCGGTTGCCAGCGCGGACCGGGTTCGACTTCGCCGCAGCGCATGGCGGGATCCGCCGGCGTACCCCGACCCAGCGCCGCTTCCGCCTGCGCCTGTGCCTTGGCGGCCAGTTCCTTTGCTTCGAGTTCGCTTTGGCTCCCCTCGACGATGCCGCAGACCCGCGTGCGCAATCAGATGCGTGGGCGTCGCGGTCAGCGTGCGGATCATGAGATTCCACTGGCTCGCACCGCCGAGCGCGACGTAGCCGAGTGCGCCCGTATAGGCGCCGCGCGGCCCGCGCTCGAATCCCCCGATGCGAGCAAGCGCGCGTCGCTTCGGTGCGCCGGTGACCGTGCCGCCCGGAAACACCGCGCGGAACAGGGATTCGAGGTCGAGGCCCGCGCGCGCCTCGCCGCTCACTTCG